>NZ_QXIK01000007.1:0-224458 GCF_003666065.1 Haloarcula sp. Atlit-7R
GAACTGCCGGATTTGGACGAGCTGTTGCTGTGGGCATCACGAAATCCAAATCCACACAGAGATCGGTTACGTGAGCAGGTTGAACGAGGTGAGTTCGGCTTTGACCGCCACTAAACTAGAACGAATGGTTTTGCGGTGAATCAGCTGAACATTACAGGAGACGGGATAGCTTGAAATGGAACATACAGGCACCCCCACCCCACTACTTCCGCTGTTAGGACTGACAGCAGGAGGTGACCCGCCCTGATTACGTCTTCTAATATTTCTAGATCTAGTAGATAACTTCAAGTATATCGACAGAAAACTATAACTGTAGGACGTTATCACAAAATAGCAAAGCACCCCCTCCCATGGGGGTGGTGCCGTCTATTTTTCTCCTAACAGCGGAACCAGTGGGGTGGGGGTGTGGAGGTGTGGAGCACTTCCACCTGCAGATGTTGGGACCACGTCTCACTGTCTCACTGTCCTCCTATCGTGACCGGGGCGCATGAACTGGTCTACCAATGGTTCCACGACGGTAGATATTTGCCACTGGGACAAGAGATTGCTAAGAACATCAACAATCCAACTGAGGGCAGGTAATGTCGAGCCACTACATCACGTCAGCGGACCATCTTCCTGAGGAAGCACAGACCGAAACCACACTGCAGATTACGGATGCCCAGACGAAACGCATTTTCGAAGCGCGCGTTCGGATTGCCAGGGACCCTGCTGAACTCACTGACCCGGAACCTCTAACAATCGTCGCCGGACCACACGAGAGTGTCAGTGAGACCAGATACGTCGAATTGCTCGACGAGACTGACGAGACCGGTATTGACCACGAGCTAGTCGCTCATCTGGCGGCTGAACAGGAGACGGCGTCGAATATCCTCAATACTCGCTCTGATGACCTGAAAATACTCTTGCAGTATCTCGTTGAGACCGGCGAGTACAAGTCAACGTCCGATGCGCTTCGGGAAATGGTGTTCGACCACCTCGCCACGGAACGACCGGCACTCCTTGACGCTTACGCGGAGGTCCGTCGCGAATTTGATGACGACCCACTCAGGCGGGTCCTCGAAGACCAGGAGTGATAGATGGCCGTCAATTCCCTCCGTGAGTACCTCGATTTGCTCGACACGACCGGCTGGCTCTGTCCGTTCGACCAGCCAGTGTCGTGGGACCTTGAAGCGAGTGCAGCCACGATGCTTGCCAATATCCGTGACGGACCGATTCCTGTTTTCGAGTCCGTCACAGGGATTGAGACGGAGTCGAAACTGGTTGGGGACCCGTACCGCGGCCCGCAGACTCGCCCCTGGAATCACTTCGCACAAGCGCTGGGGCTCCCAGACGGTCTTTCGGGCCGTACGTACTACGACCGAGTGATTGAGCGCCTCAACGCGCCGAAAGCGCCTCGAACTGTCGCAAATCACCAAGCCCCTTGTAAAGAAACAGTGCGGACAGGGAACGAGGTTGACCTCCTGTCGTTCCCGTGGCCGTACATCCACGAGGGTGACGGGGGACGGTACTCGAATCACCACACCATCGTCGCACCGGACCCCGACACGGAGTGGGGGACTTGGTCGAGCCATCGCATGATGATCCACGACAGCTCCCGGGCCAGTCTGCTGTTACTGGCCGGCGAGCAGGTTCCTAACCGCTACTACTACGACTACGAGCCGCGTGGCGAACCGATGCCAGTCGCGGTCGTCATCGGTTCGGAACCCACCGTCGAGAGTACTGCAGATATGTGGATCCCGACTGGACGGAGTGAAGCGGCCTTCGCGGGCGGCCTAAAAGATGCGCCTGTCGATCTCGTCCAGTGCGAAACTAATGACCTGTACGTCCCGGCGACGGCCGAGCTAGTTCTCGAAGGGCACGTTCGACCCGACGACCGACTCGACGAGGGCCCGTTCGGAGACTATTTCGGCTACATGAACGGTCCGCGTCGCTCTATGCCGGTGTTCGAGGTCGATGCAATCACCCACCGGGACGAACCGCACATCCCGTTTTGCGTCGAGGGGAGCGGCGTCGGATACGGGCAGAACTCGACCAGCACGCTGCGACTCGTCGCAGCCGGACCCGACGCGACTGTCGGGCTCCGAGCCGCCGGATTCGATGTTTCGATGGCGGTCCCGTGGCGATTCACGTCCCGCACCGTCTGGGTCATCGCGACGGACCGACCGTATCCGGGGTATCTCCACGAACTGGCGAACTTTATTTTCACGACGTGGGGGATGCTTCACATCGACTTTTTCGTCTTTGTCGACGCTGCTGTCGACCCGCTTGACCCACGGGCAGTCTTGACAGCTATCGCACTTGAGGCAGACCCCGATGCCGACTTCCACCAGTTCGGCGTCGAGCGGATGCCGAAAGTCCCGCTCAACATCTACCAGACGCCCGACGAGAAGGGCAGTGCGGATGTGGGGACTTCGAAGGCGAAGACGGCCAAAGCCTACATCGACGCGACGACCGACGGTGACGCGACGGACACGACGGCGACCACAGAAACTCGTAAGCGAGCCCAGGAACGGCTGGCCGAAGCGGGACTGGACGCTGCGCGGTTCGACCGACTTGATGAACGGGAGGGGCAATCACAGTGATACCGTTCACACAGTACGTTCGTGGACTGGCTGGCGACGACGACCTCGTCCGACTCGACGGCCCATTCGAAATCCCGGTTGACGCGCTTGCGGCGGAGGCGCTCCGAGCGAGTGGGCCGGCACTTCGGTTCCAGCGGTCTACGGGTATCGACTTGGTTAGCGGTGTGTTCAGCGGTCCGGACCAGACACAGCACCGCGAGGCGCGGCCGTGGTCGCGGCTGTCGCTCGGCCTCGGACTTGACCCGGAGGCCGCGCTCGTTGACCTGCTAGAGACTATCGGCGATCTCGGCCCGGCCGGGGAAAATCCGGAGCCGACATACACAGGTCAGGCGGCCTCGGGGACAGATATCGACGGACAGGACCTGCAATTCCCGCAGGGAGAAACTGAGACGTGGCCAACAGTGACGCTCGGTGTCGCATCGATCTCGACCGCTGACGGCACACACTGGGCACCGGTTCACGGCTCGGTTGTGGGCGGCGATACGCTCAGAGTGCGCGTTCCGGACGCGCTGTCGTCGCTTGTTGCTGACGGGGCGACGATGACGATAGCGCTTGGCGTGCCGCCAGCGGCGATCGCGATGGCGTACCTGCTCGCAGTCACCGAGCAAACTGCCACGCCGATTCAGTCCTGTGGGGTGACCGGAACTGTCCCGCTCGTCCCGACCAACGGCGGCCTCGTCCCGAGTGCGACGGAGGTCGTCATCGAGACGACGGTTGCGGACCGCCAGCCTGACTTCCGCTCTGACCGTCGAGAAGGCTGGGAGTACGTCGTTGCGAGCGGGCCGCTCTCGTTGTCGGTCGAGAGCGTCCGCGCTACTGAAAGCCCTGTCATTCCTATCTCTCCGGTCGGTTGCCCGCTCGCGGATGATAGCCAGCTCACAGGGCTTGTGACCGCCGCAACGCTCTATCACCGGGTCAACAACTACTGGGGTATCTCGCCAGTGGAATGGGTTATGTTACCGGCAGAGGCCGAACTCGGCATCTGCTTCGTGGCCAGTGACATACTGTACGGCGGGTTCGAGTGGCAACTCGCGAACATCCTCTTTTCGTTCTCGTCGCTTTTCGACACGGTGGTTATCGTCGACGAAGACGTTCCGCCACAGGACTTCGGCCGCGTTCTGGCCGATGTCTGGCTGAAATCTCATCCGGCTCGCGACTGGACGTTCAGCGAGTCGGATGCGCCGGCGGCGACACGGCCGCATTATCGACAGAACAACGAAACCGGTTCGCGTCTGTATGTGAATGCGGCGTGGGACCCACGCTGGAAAGAAACGTACATCGCGCCGCGAGTCACGTTCGAGAACTCGTTCCCAAGCAGCGTCCGCGACGTGGCTCGTGTCCTGTGGGACGACTCAGATATCGCTTCCGGAGTGAGGACTGAAAACGAATCGTCCCACTGAACGTGTTTCCCGAGTGTGTATACATTTAAATATGTAGTAATCAGTTCTGTTTACGCAATACAGCAAGCGTATAATTCCTTTGCGGGAGCGAAAGTAAAATATATTCAATATATTATAAGTAAAAACTAACCGGTACAGTTATACCGAATACCGGTATCCCGAGCGGTGTATGGCGACCAGCCACAACCTCCCCGACTACGACACAGCACGGCAAGAGTTCACGTGGGACGATATCTACGCAGAAGCGGACTGGGACGCACCGGATAGCTTGAACATCGGGCACGAAGTCGCTGACCGACACGCGACAGACCGGGGCCAGGTCGCACTCTATCAGGTCGGGACCGACGGAGAGCTGTCGACAATGACGTTCTGGGAGCTTGCTGACCGCTCAAGCCAGTTTGCCAACGTCCTCGACGACCTCGGGGTTGCGCAGGGTGACCGGGTCTTCTCGTACATGCCCCGGATCCCGGAGCACTACGTGGCGCTGGTCGGCACGCTCAAACACGGCGCTGTCTGGGGAAGCGTCAACGAGCGGTTCGGTCCCGAGGGCATCTCGTACCGTCTTGACGACTGTGACGCGACGGTCGTCGTCACCACGACTGACAACCGGGACACGGTTGAAGACGCACTGGACGATGCGCCCGCAGTCGAACACGTCATTACCGTTGACCGCGGGAGTGGGGCACCTGCTGATGACGTGGTTTTCAATACTGCGCTGGACGGCGCGAGTACGGCCTACGAGGTCGCAGAGACCAGCGGGGAGGACGACGCACTGCTGTACTACACCTCAGGGACGACCGGGCTGGCCAAGGGTGTCCTCCACAAACAGCGCTGGATCGCCGGTGTCGCGGCGACACAGAAGTACGCCGTAGACCTCCAGGACGGTGACCTGTACTGGTCGACCGGCGACCTCGGCTGGCTAACGGGCGCGATCAACACGCTCGGTGCCTGGTTCTGGGGTGCGTCGCTGTTCACGTACGAGGGCGAGTTCGACACCGACGAGTGGGCAGACCTACTCGACGAATATCCGATCAGCGTTCTGTTCTCGGTCCCGACGGCGTACCGAATGCTCCGGGAGAACGAGGAAGTCCTCGCTGACGCCGACCTCGATTTACGTCACGCGCTCTCTATCGGCGAACCACTCAGTGCCGGCGTCGTCGAGTGGGGGGAAGACGAACTCGGCGTCACGATTCTGGATACGTACGGCCAGACCGAGACCGGGAACATGATTATCAACAACTACCCGACGATGGAACTCCGGCCCGGGTCGATGGGAAAACCACTCCCCGGAATCGAAGCCGATATCGTCGACCCGCAGAGCGGTGAAGTTCTGGCCCCCGGCGAGACGGGTGAGATAGCACAGCGGGGCGATTACCCGTGTTTCTTCGCCGAGTTCTGGAACAAGCCCGAGAAGACCCAGCGGGCGTTCATCGACGGTCCAGACGGGACGTGGTATCTCTCGGGCGATCTGGCGCACAAAGACGAGGACGGCTACTTCTGGTTCGAGGGGCGTGCAGACGACGTGATCCTTTCCTCCGGTTACCGGATCGGGCCATTCGAAGTCGAAAGTTCGCTGGGCGAACACGAAGCGGTCGCTGAGGCGGCTGTCGTCCCCAAACCACACGAAGCGCGGGGGAACATCGTCAAGGCCTACGTCGTGTCAAGCGAGGACGCTGAGCCGTCCGACCCCCTCAAAGAAGACATTCAGAGCTACGTGAAAGAAGAGCTCTCAGCACACGAATACCCGCGCGAAATCGAGTTTCGTGAGGAACTGCCCAAGACCGTGACCGGGAAGATCCGCCGAACCGAACTTCACGACGAGGCCGAAGCAGAAGCTGAAGTCGAACCCTGACACAGGGTATCAAGCAGTACGAGTGCCAACGCAGACACAACCACAATGAATTTCGAAGAAACAGAGGAACGCTCGATGATTCGGTCGACCGCAGCGGACGTGGCGGCCGAGTACGGACCGGAGTACTGGCGCGAAAAAGAAGAAGCAGGCGAGTTCGGACAGGAATTCTGGGACGAACTGGCCGCGGCCGGCTTCCACGGCCTACTGGTCCCACAGGAGTATGAAGGGGCCGGGATGGGGATACAAGAGATGGGACTGGTCATGGAGACGCTCTGTGCCGAAGGCTGTGGCATGGCGGGTACGTGGTATCTCGTACTTACCGCCGGCATGGCCGCTGTCGGTATCAGTGAGAACGGGACAGAAGCGCAGAAACAGACCTATCTACCCGACATCGCCAACGGGAAGCGAAACTTCTCTATCGGGATTACAGAGCCCGAAGCCGGAACGAACACGCTGAACGTCGCGACCCGCGCCGAGAAAGACGGCGACGAGTACGTGCTGAACGGGAACAAGGCGTGGATTACCTTCGCGGACCGGGCCGACAATATGATTCTCGTCACGCGAACGACTCCGCGTGACGAGGTCGACCACGGGACTGACGGCATAAGCCTCTTCATCGTCGATATGGACGACCCCGGCATCGACGTGTCGCCGATCCCCAAACACGGTATCAACTACTCGAAGTCCTGTGAGGTCTTCATCGAGGATGTTCGGGTCCCCGAGGAGAACTTGCTGGGCGAGGAAGACGACGGCTGGTGGACTCTCGTCGATATGCTGAACCCGGAACGAATCGGCTTCGCGGCCGCCGGGACCGGCATCGGCAAGCTAGCCGCCGACACTGCTGTTGAGTACGCGAGCGACCGGGAGGTGTTCGATGCGCCTATCGGGACCCATCAGGCGGTCTCGTTCCCCATCACCAAGGCGTATGCCCGCATGGAAACGGCCGCGCTCATGCGTGAGAAGGCGTCCTGGTTGTACGACCAGGGCGAGGAGTGTGGGTACGAGACAAACGTCGCGAAGGCGACGGCCGTCAGTGCTGGCATCGAAGCGGTCAAACAATCGATGCAGGCGTTCGGCGGCTGGGGCTACGCGAAGGAGTACGACATCGAGCGGTGGTGGCGCGAAATCAACCTGACGCGGCTGGCCCCGGTCTCTCAGCAGATGGCGTACAACCACATCGGGCAACACCTCGGCTTCCCACGATCCTACTAATGTTCGAGAAAGTCCTTGTCGCAAACCGTGGCGAAATCGCGGTTCGTGTGATGGCTGCGTGTGAAGAGCTGGGTATCGAGACGGTCGCCGTCTACAGCGACGCCGACCGCAACGCCGGCCACGTCGAGTACGCTGACGACGCATACAACGTCGGCCCGGCACCTGCAAGCGAGTCGTATCTCGACCAGACAGCGATACTCGATGTCGCTGAGCGGGCTGGAGCCGATGCAATCCATCCCGGCTACGGTTTCCTCGCGGAAAACGCCGAGTTCGCTAGCCGCGTCGAGGCTACCGACGGTCTCACGTGGGTCGGCCCGCCAAGTGACGCGATGGAGACACTGGGCGAAAAGACGAAAGCCCGAACAGTGATGCAGGAGGCTGGCGTCCCAGTCGTTCCCGGCACGACGGATCTGGTCGACGACCCAGACGAAGTACGGGCGCTGGGCGCAGAGTACGGCTACCCCATCGCGATCAAGGCTGAAGGCGGTGGCGGCGGTCGCGGCATGAAAATCGTCCGGAGCGAGGCTGAGGTTGCGGAGGCGCTCAAAAGCGCACAGCGCGAGGGCGAAGCCTACTTCGGCAATGACTCGGTGTACGTCGAAAAGTACCTCGAAGCCCCAAAACACGTCGAGGTGCAGGTGCTTGCGGACGAACACGGCAACGTCCGCCATCTGGGCGAGCGCGACTGCTCGCTGCAACGCCGCCACCAGAAGGTCATCGAGGAAGCACCGAGTCCGGCTCTCGATGCCGAACTCCGTACGGAGATCGGTGCGGCTGCCAGACGCGGTGTCAGCGAAGCCGGGTACACGAACGCCGGCACGGTGGAGTTCCTCGTCGAGGACGGGGAGTTCTACTTCATGGAGGTGAACACCCGCATTCAGGTCGAACACACCGTCACCGAAGCGGTGACTGGTATCGACATCGTTCGCTGGCAGCTCAGGGTCGCTGCGGGCGAGCAACTGGACTTTACACAGGAGGACGTGTCGATAGACGGCCACGCCGTTGAGTACCGAATCAACGCGGAGAACCCGGCCGAGGACTTCGCTCCGACGCCGGGGCCGCTGACGACGTACGCGCCGCCAAGCAGTATCGGTGTGCGGCTCGACCACGCGGTCTCGCAGGGCGACGATATCGGGGGCGATTACGACTCGATGATTGCAAAGCTCATCGTCGCTGGTGAGGACCGGGACCACTGTCTGGACCGGTCGAGGCGTGCCCTCGACCATTTCACCGTCGAGGGGGTCCACACGACTATCCCGTTCCATCGATTGATGCTGGACGACGACACGTTCCGTGGCGGGACGCACACGACGAAATACCTCGACCAGGAACTCGCCGACGATGCCCTTGACGCGGCCGTCGCGCGGTGGGGGACAGACGAGGTCGGTGGCGACGCCCAGTCGGCGTCGACGGATGAAATCACTGTCGAAGTCGATGGGAAGCGCTTCGATGTCGTTGTTACGGACGGACTGCCCCGCGTAGCCCGTGATGGCAACGCCAGTGCCGGCTCCGACACTGGCGCTTCGGGCGGCAATTCATCCGGTGGCGGCACGGTGGACGTGACCACGTCGGGTGCGATTACGGCCGAGATGCAGGGCACTATCCTCTCGACCGAAGTCGCGCCCGGTGACGATATCGCAGCGGGCGATGTCGTCTGCGTACTCGAGGCGATGAAAATGGAAAACGACGTGGTGGCATCCACGGGCGGAACTGTCGCGTCCGTCCCGATCACGGAGGGCGATTCCGTGGACATGGGTGACACCCTGGTTGTACTGGAGGAGTAAGTATGCAAGTCAGAATTTCAGACGACGCGACCGAATCGGAAGCACAGGCCATTGCAGAGGCGTTGGCGACACACTTCGAGGACGACATTACACTCGTCATTGACAGCGGCGAAACGGCCGCCAGTGCCACGTACGACGGCACTCGGGGGGACGAAGCCGCGGAACAGGTCGACGACGACCTCGGGCCGACCGAACGCGAGGAGAATCTGCGCAAGGAGATCGAAGAGATCCACGAAGGCGGGCCGGAAAAGTACAAGGAGCAGTTGCCTGAGGAGGGCAAGCTGTTCGTTCGTGACCGTATCGACCTGTGGTTCGGCGACGATTTCCTCTTCGAGGACGGGACGTTTGCGGAGTTTGACGCCGACGACCAGCTCCCGGCTGACGGACTCATCACGGGGGCCGCGGAGTTCGAGGGCCGTGACCTGCATTTCATGGCCAACGATTACACGGTCAAACGTGGAAGCATGGCCGCAAAAGGTGTCGAGAAGTTCCTCCGGATGCAACAACGGGCACTGAAAACCGGGCGACCGGTGCTGTATCTGATGGACTCCTCGGGCGGCCGTATAGACCAGCAGACGGGCTTTTTCGCCAACCGCGAGGGAATCGGGAAGTTCTACTACAACCACTCGATGCTCTCGGGGCGGGTCCCCCAGATCTGTGTGCTGTACGGTCCCTGTATCGCCGGTGCGGCCTACACGCCAGTCTTCGCAGACTTCACCGTCATGGTTCGGGACATGAGCGCAATGGCCATTGCCAGCCCCCGGATGGTCGAAATGGTCACTGGCGAGGAAATCAGCCTCGAAGACCTCGGCGGCCCCGACGTACACGCACAGCACTCCGGAAGCGCAGATCTCATCGCCGACGACGAGGAACACGCCCGCGAACTCGTCGCGCAACTCATCGGTTATCTGCCAGACAACGCCGACGAAGACCCACCACAGACCAGTGGGACGGCCCCGAAGTGCTCGCCAGAGGGTATCGACGCCGTCGTCCCGGACAAGCCCAACAAAGGCTACGATATGTTCGACGTGATCGAGCGGGTCGTCGACGCCGGGTCGCCCCTCGAACTCCGGCCCGAGTACGGGAAAGAGATTATCACGTCGTTTGCTCGGATCGATGGTCGGCCAGTCGGAGTCATCGCCAATCAGCCAGCCCAGCGTGCGGGAGCCATCTTCCCGGACGCGGCGGAGAAAGCCGCCCAGTTCATCTGGACCTGCGACGCTTACAATATTCCGCTATTGTACCTCTGTGATACGCCGGGGTTCATGGCTGGGTCAGGCGTCGAGAAGGAGGGCATCCTCGAACAGGGCAAGAAGATGATCTACGCCACGTCTTCGGCGACAGTGCCCAAGCAGTCCGTCGTGGTGCGGAAAGCATACGGTGCGGGCATCTACGCGATGTCCGGCCCCGCGTACGACCCCGAGTCGACAATCGGCCTTCCAAGCGGCGAAATCGCGATTATGGGGCCGGAAGCGGCTATCAATGCCGTCTACGCCCGGAAGCTCTCCGAGATCGAGGACGAGGACGAACGACAGCAAAAGGAGCAGGAACTCCGCGAGGCCTACCGCGAGGATATCGACATTCATCGAATGGCTAGCGAAGTTGTCGTCGACGACATCGTCCCACCCAGCGATCTCAGAACGGAACTGACGAACCGGTTTGCGTTCTACGAGACCGTCGAGAAAGACCTCCCGGACAAGAAACACGGGACCATCCTCTGAGCTATGACAGGACGCTACTACGAAGAGTTCGAGGTCGGCGAGACCATCGAACACGAGAAGCGCCGTACCGTCAGCGAGCGCGACAATCAGCAGTTCTGCGATATGACGATGAACCAGCAGCCGCTCCATCTCGACGCCGAGTTCGCGGCCGAGACGGAGTTCGGCGAGCGACTGGTCAACGGCCTCTACACGATGAGCCTAGCGGTCGGACTGACCATTCCAGAGACGACTGACGGCACCATCGTCGCGAACCTGTCCTACGACAGCGTCGAGCATCCGAACCCCGTGTTTCACGGCGACACGATCCGCGTGCAATCGACTGTGACCGACAAACGCGAGACCAGCGACGGTGACCGCGGCGTCGTCACGATGCATGTCGAGGTGTTCAAACTCACAGATTCGGACGATGTCCTCGTCTGTGAGTTCGACCGCACCGTGCTGTCGCTGAAGCGGGACCACGCCGAGTGACGCTGTGACTGCCCGACTGACGAACCGCAGATTCAAGTCACCTATTCGGGCACGCCGATGACCCACCGCCATCGTTGCTCGAACGTCCCGTCCAGAGCGCCGAGGAGTTCGTGGGCCTGTCGTACCCGCTGTTCTGTGTCGAGTTTCGGATAGAGCCGTGCGGCCATCGCGGGAATCGCGTGGAACAGCCGGATGTTTTCGGCAGTCGTCGAAAACCGCCATGTGCCTGTCGTCGTCGAGAAGTCACTCGCCAGGGCGTCTTGGAGAGTTGATGTGTCGGACGGGGAGCGTGACTCGCGCTCGAACTGTTCGAACACGTCCGTGCCGTCGGGACAGAACCACCCCAGCGGTGCGACAGCGCCAACCACGCCGTCCGGGCGGAGGACTCTGGCGGCTTCCCGTACTGCAGTCGCTGGGTCAGGGACCAGAAAGAGTGAGGCGGTAAAAGCCACGCCGTCGACCGACTGGTCACTGAGCGGAAGGTGGTCGAAATCGGCCTGCAACCGGGCAGCGGAGTCGATTTCGCGTAGCATCTCGCGACTGATATCGAGCGCAATAGTATCCGCTGCCGTCTCGGCGAACACGCGCGTGCTTACGCCTGTTCCAGCGCCCGCATCGAGCACTGTCCCGAGTCGCCCGTCAGGACGAGTGCTCATCTCGGCGGCGAGCAGCCGAGCGAGCGACGTGAAACGATTGGTCCGCCGCTCGTAGGTCGTGTAGGCGTCGACGCTGGCATCGAAATTTCGCCGGACGACGTTTTTCATACACGACAGCACAGTAAGGTCTCGGATAGGTGTTGCCGTTGGTTACCGCTGCCCGGCCTCGCGAGCGCGTTCGAGGACGCGCTCTGCTTGCGCGATAAGCGGTGCGTCAATCATCTCTCCGTCGACCTCGAAAACCCCGGCATCTGTCTCGTCGTCGGCTGCAACAACGCGTTCAGCCCA
The DNA here is from genome assembly GCF_003666065.1 of Haloarcula sp. Atlit-7R. Classification (NCBI taxonomy): domain Archaea; kingdom Methanobacteriati; phylum Methanobacteriota; class Halobacteria; order Halobacteriales; family Haloarculaceae; genus Haloarcula; species Haloarcula sp. Atlit-7R. The sequence goes on from NZ_QXIK01000007.1 coordinate 11,967, forward strand.
TGCTATTTCCTCGTCATCGGGGGAGAACGCGTCGTTGATGACCGCGACCTGATCCGGATGGATCGCCATCTTCCCATCGTATCCGAGCTGGGCCGCGAACTCCGTCGCTTCGCGGAGGCCATCTAGATCGCCGTAGTCGGGGTATATCGTATCTATCGCATCGATTCCAGCGGCGCTGGCCGCAACGACGACTCGCTGGCGTGCATAGAGCACCTCTCGTCCGTCGCTGGTCCGACTCGCACCGATGTCGGCCGCGAGGTCTTCGGCTCCGAACAGGAGGGCATCTGTTGGGTCGGCGGCTGCGATCTCCGCCGCGTTGAGGACGCCAGCGGCCGATTCGACCAGCGAAAGCACTGGGAGGTCCACACTGTGCTCCCCGAGGAGCCGTTCCAGGACCGATATGTCGTCGGCAGAACTGGCCTTCGGGAGCATCACACTGTCGGGACTGGTATCCGTCAGTATTGCCGCAAGGTCGGCTGTAGCGCTGACTCCCACGGGATTGATGCGAACGCAGATGTGGCTATCTGAACTGACAGTTGATAGGACCGATTGAACAGATTCACGGGCCTGTTCTTTGTCAGCCGGTGCAACCGCATCTTCGAGGTCGAAAACGACCACGTCAGCGTCGCCACCGGCCGCCTTTCGCATCAACTCTGTGTTGTCACCCGGTGCAAACAGGACACTGCGACGAACCATGGCCGCCCCTTCACCTCCCAGCAGTAAGATGGTAGGGGATAGACACCCGGCTATGCACGGGGTGACCGTGCGCTGTGGACTCGTCGCCTGCCGCAGGTATGACCACCGCCGCTCCAATTAGCTACCGGTGGCACGACTGCCGTGACACTTCAGCGTGGCCGCTGGACAGCAGAAACAGCATGGATTTTTATGACACTGGGTAAAATCTCTCTCTGTGACAACCGACCTCCCTGGTGTCGACGACAGGCAACTGTTCGACACGCACGCCCACCAACCGACCAGTGAGTTCCTCCACGACGCCGGCGGCGAAATGATGCAAGACGCCGCCGACCGCTTTGGCACTGATCTGGAGACGTGGGACTACGACGAAATGCTCGCGGAGTACCACGAGGCGGGTGTCGGTGGCGCTGTCCTGCTTGGCTGGGACGCGGAGACGAACACCGGAAACCCACCCGTCCCCAACGACTATGTCGCCGAAGTCCGGGACGAGTACCCCGACTTCTTCGTTGGGTTCGGAAGCGTCGATCCACTGAAAGATGACTGCGTACAGGAGGCGATCCGGTGCGTCGAGGATCTGGACCTCTCGGGGTTCAAGTTCCAGCAGATCGCACAGGGCTTTGACCCCTCGGACGAACGCCACGACCACCTGTGGAGTACCATCGAAGACCTCGGGGTCCCCGTTGTCTTCCACGGCGGGAACTCGACACTGGGGGCCTGTAGCGCCGGCGGTCGCGGCCTGAAAATCAAGTACGGTAACCCGATGCTTATCGACGACGTGGCTGCTGCACATCCGGATCTCGACATCCTCATCGCTCACCCCGCCTTCCCGTGGGAGAAAGAGCAACTGGCGATATGCCAGCAAAAAGGCAACGTGTACATGGATCTCTCCGGCTGGGTGCCGAAGTACATCGATGAGCAGGTGCTCCATTACGCCGGGACAGTGCTCAAAGACAAGGTGATGTTCGGCACTGATTATCCGATGATCGACCCCGAAACGTGGCTCGAATCGTTCGCCCGTGACACGGACTTTGACACGGATGTCCAGCGGAAGATTCTGTTCGAAAACGCCCGGGAATTTTTCGACCGCTAGTCGAAATCCGGGGTCCGCCCGTCCAGAAACGCCTCGACTCCGCGTGAGTGTGCCGGCGTATCGTACGCCAGCGACTGGATGCGTGCTTCCCGACGCAGCCCGGTTCGCAGAGACTGGCCGAGATTATCGTGGATCGCCTCCTTCGCCAGCCCGAGGTTCGCTGTCGGCTGTGCCTGAAGTGTTTCGAGCAGGTCGGCCGTCCGCGCATCAAGCTTGGCTGGTTCGACAGCCTCGTTGATCAGATCCATGTCGGCGGCGCTTTCGGCGTCGATTAGTTTCCCGGTGAACGCGAGTTCTTTAGTTTTCCTGAGCCCGATAAGCCGAGGTAGTATGGCGGTTGCGCCCATGTCTGGGACGAGGCCGACGCTGATGAACGACGCACCGAACCGCGCGGACGTGGCGGCGTAGGCGAAATCGGCGACGGCCACGAGCGACAGTCCGGCACCGACCGCGTCCCCGTTGACCTTTGCGACGACAGGCACCGGCGCTTCGAGGATATTGCTGGCCACCCGACCCAGCGTTTTCCGGACTCGTTCGTAGGCTTCCGTTGCCGATTCCTCACGCTCGCTCATCGCCTCAATATCCCCGCCGGCACTGAACGAATCACCGTCACCGGTGAGGAGAACGGCGTCGTGCGTCGCCGGGTCGAGATCAGCGAGCGCATCAGCGAGCTCAGTCGCGACCGCCCCGGTCATCGCGTTTTTGACACCGGGACGGTCGAATACGATTCGTCGAACAGCACCGTCTTCAACGCGCATGGTCGTATTCAGGTGCCCGGGCACTTTACTGTCCGTCGTCGCCCGGATGGCCGCCGTCGGTGTCACCGAACAGCTGCGTGAACAACGAGTGCTGTGCGCGGTGGAGTCGTTCGAGGAACGCGGACTTGCTGATACCGAGTTCGGCAGCGACTTCACTAGCTGTCGTCTGTCGTGGGACGAGAAAATACCCCATCTCAACTGCGTACCGGAGACTCTCAGTCTGTGCCGGGGTCAGGTCCCACTGCTGTGCGATAGACGCGTCCTCTGTTGCACGCAGTGCGTACACCCGCTGTAGTTTCACGCCGACAGTTTCACCGGCCGTCTCCATGACGGTTTGGAGAATCTCGTGGCCCACCACAGCGCCAGTTAAAATCGCGTTGCCGTTCCGATACGTCAGCGATTCAACCATGAAGCCCGCACTGATGAGTTTATGTACAACACATTGCTGGAGCGATAGACATCGGTAATTATACCGACCATCGGTAACTGACTGGTAGAGATAGCGGATCCGGTCGTCCTCATCGAGATAGTCGATAAGCTTGTCACTCGCCTGCGCACTGAACCGCAGCAATACGTTACGGTCATCCCGGAGGAGCGGCGGGGCCGCTTCAATGGATGTCCCCGTGGCACTGCTTGCATCTGCCAGCGGGCAGTCGTCGCCCTCGATGCGAAACTCGACCATGAGACACTCCTCTATCATCACCTCATACATGTGCGGAATTACACATAAAACCCGTCTATATAGGGGCAAATTAGTAAGAATATTCCTCACGATTTTTGGGATAGATATGAACGTTGACGAAGTCAAAGACCGCGCTGGACCCCGAGAATTCAGCCCGAAAGACGACCTTCCCGAAGAGTATCGGAAGGCAGCCACGCGGATGCTCGAGTTCCACGCAAACAGCGAGATTATGGGGGCGTACCTCGAACGGCCCTTCATCAGAAAAGCACCGAGTATTGAGCGAAAGATGGCCTTCAGCGCGAAGGTGCAGGACGAAATCGGCCACGGCCAGATGCTCTACCGAGCGGCGGAGTCACTCGGTGTCAAGACCCGCGACGAGATGCTTGCAGACCTGGCGAACGGGGACGGAAAGTTCCTGAACTGCTTCCATTATCCGATGGAGAGCTACGTCGAGACGCCGATGATCGCATTCTTCGTCGACGGGGCCGCGATGCGCCGCCAAGCGACCCTGAAAAAGTCCAGTTGGGAACCGTACGCCCACGCGATGGACAAGATCTGCTTCGAGGAGGGGATGCACGTCAAACACGGCGAGTCGATCCTCCGCGAACTGATGAACGGCTCCCGGAAGGAACAGCGCATGGTGCAGGAAGCCTTCGAAGAGTGGTGGCCGCGAATCTTGCAGTTCTTCGGCCCGACCGACGACCAGAGCACCCATCACGACTTCGCCGCGGAAGTCGGGCTGAAGACGTGTACGAACGACGAACTTCGAAACGCGTTCCTCAATACGTACATCCCGAAAGCCAAGAAATACGGGCTGGAGATGCCCGATGAGCCACGCATCCGGGATAACGGTGACGGGACATACGAGGTCGTCGAGGACGACCTCGACTGGGACGAGTTCTTCACTGTCTCACAGAACGATTACGACGGCAGTATCGAGCAGATCACGGGTCGCCGACAGGCTCAGGAAGCGGTTCAGTGGGTCCGTGACATGATGGACGACCAGACGACGACGAACAGCGGCCCGCAGTCACAGGCGGCTGACTGAGAACAATGATCTGGGAAGTATTCCGACAACAGAGTCCGGACGCGGCGTTCGTTCACTGCCGAGATGTCCACGCACCCGACCGAGAGATGGCAAAGCAGTTTGCCGTCATCCAGCACGGACGCCGGAAACCAACCCACGCGCTCTGGGTTGCCCCGCAGGAGAAAATCACGCAGGTCGACTCTGGGGTGGAGAGCCATGGCGAGACCGAGGACAGCGCCGAGAAACCGTGGGCCGTCTTCCGGCAGGACAAGCCTGGTGGGTATCACACGCACTGTGGTGATGTCGAAGCTGCCAGCGCCGCCGACGCAGAACAGGCGGCGATTGCGGCGTTCACTGACGACGACCCGAACAGTCTCTGGGTCGTCCAGCACCAGTACATCGGCGAAGTCACCGAGGACGACGTGAGCTTCGGCGGGACGACCAACAAGTCCTACCGGTTCGCACAGACGTACAACGTCGATCCGGCCGCTGAGGAGGTCGAAGCCTCCGAGACTGAGCAGATAGAAGCGGAGAAACAGCGAGGTGAGATCTAATGGCAACAACGGAATCCGACCTCGGCGGTCCAGCTGACCTGTCCGAGGACGAACAGCGTGCAGTCGAGGCACAGCTACTCCGGCTTGCTGACGACGAGCTGATTCAGGCCGAACGCTACACGTTCTGGCAGGTGCGTGCGCCGACACTGGAATCGGACCTCTCGATTTCGAACAACGCGCAGGACGAACTGGGTCACGCACGACTGTGGTATGATGCAGTGCAGCAACTCGGCTACTCCGAGGAATCGCTCATTTACGAGAGCGACCCCAGCGACTTCCAGCACAGTACGCTCGTCGAGCTGCCGTTTGCGGAAGGCGACTGGGCCGGCGCCATCGTCAGAGCGTACCTCTACGATGCGGCCGAGGATATCCGCCTCTCTGCGCTTGAGGACTCATCGTACGAGACAATCCGGAACCGAACGAGCCGCATTCAGGGCGAGGAAGGCTATCATCTCGAACACGCCGAAAGCTGGCTGAACCGGATGGCACTGGACGAGGAAGCCAGCGAACGCGTTCAGGCGGCTATCGATGACCTCTATCCGTACGCCCTCACGCTGTTCGAACCCGTCGGTGACGTGGAAGCCGACATCGAACGGCTGGGCATCCGAACGATGACTCTCGACGAGATGCGCACCGAGTGGGAGACCCGCGTCGAACCGTTCCTGACCGAACTCGGGTTCGACGTGCCGACCGATGCCGACCCCGCAACGCCGACGGGCCGGGACAACGAACACACTGACCACTGGCACGACCTGCACGAACAGATGACATCCAGCTACCGGAATCTGGGACGCGACAAAGCGACGCTGATAATGGCGGCCGACGATGAGTAGCGACTACGACCGGCCACGCGCGGACGCTGACGCCACCGCGTGTTCGTACACCGACTACGAGACCAAAGACCACGCAGCGGACGACGTGCCGGCCACAGGCGAGGACGCCGACGGCATCGAACGCGACGTGTGGGCGGCCCTGTATCAGGTCGAGGACCCGGAGATGCCGGTCAGCATCGTCGATCTGGGCCTCATATATGGGCTTGACGTGTCCGATGGTGCTGTCACGGTCGACATGACACTCACATACAGCGGCTGTCCGGCACGCGAGATCATCCTTGATGAGGTCGAAGAAGCCGCCGAGAGTGTCGACGGAATCGAGACCGCGTCGGTCCGACTGGTCTGGGCCCCGGACTGGTCGATTGACTTGGTCACCGAACAGGGCAAAGAAGCGCTTCGGGACTTCGGAATGAGTTTCGACGGATGAGCGAGCCCGACCCCAGCGTCACGACCAGCGGCGAACAGACGGGCGCTGAGTGCCCGTACTGCAGCTCAACTGACACTGAGCGAAAACATCCACGCGGACCGTCTCGCTGTCAGTCGATTCATTACTGTAACGAGTGCCTCCAGCAGTTCAAGAAGTTCGAGTAAGCCGCTATTACTTGCGAGTATTACCTTCGTAGTTTGACACTGCGAAACAGAACGGTGGTGCCAATGATGACGGTGGCTGGAGTCTGCCGCCGACTTGACCCTCAGCCGAGGTTGATGTGGACGTTTTTCACCTCGGTGTAGGCCTCGATGGCCTGCTCGCCCTGTGCGCGGCCGTGGCCACTCTGTTTCGTGCCGCCGAAGGGCGTCTGTGGCCACGTGTTGGGTGTCTCGTTGACCATCACCATCCCGTAGTCCAGTCTGTCTGTGACGGTGTGAGCGCGAGTCAGGTCGTTCGTCCAGACACAGGCGGTGAGGCCAAACGGTGAGTCGTTTGCGACCGCAATCGCTTCTTCCTCGTCGCTCACTTCGATTGCGGTAAGCACGGGACCGAAGATTTCCTCCCGTGCAATCGTCATCTCGTTGTCCACGTCGGCAAAGACTGTCGGCTCGACGAAGTGACCGGTGTCTCTGTCAGCAGGGACGCCACCGCCGGCCGCGACAGTCGCCCCCTCTTCTTTCCCGGTCTCGATATAGTCGAGGATCTCCTGTTGCTGGCCCGCGCTGACGACTGGTCCCATCTGTCCATCGTCGTCGATACCGCCGCCGAGCGGGATGTTTTCGGCGATCTCAGCCATCCGGGAGACCATCTCGTCGTAGACGTCTTCGTGGACGACAATACGTGAGTTCGCCCAGCACATCTGTCCGGCGTTCATGAAGATTCCGTACTGGATGCCGCGGGCGGCGGTATCGAGGTCAGCGTCGGGGAACACGACTGCCGGACCCTTTCCGCCGAGTTCGAGCGTCACATCGGCGACCGCATCCGCAGCAGTACGCTGGACCGTCTTGCCGACGCCAGTACTCCCGGTGAAGGTAACGTGATCGACGCCCTCGTGCCCGGTGAGGGCGTCGCCGGCCTCGGACCCCTTCCCTGGAACGACGTTGACGACGCCGTCAGGCAGGCCCGCTTTTTCGGCGGCTTTCGCGTAGTACAGCGCCGAAAGCGGCGTCATAGCAGATGGCTTGAGGATAACGCTGTTTCCCGCCGCCAGCGCCGGTGCTAGTCCGCGGCCGGCGAGCTGGAAGGGATAGTTCCACGGCGCGATGTGTGCCGTCACGCCGACTGGTTCACGGGTAGTGTAGTTGAGCCGGCCGTTCTCGACGGGAATCTCGTCGCCGCGTATCTTGTCCGTCCACCCAGCGTAATGGCGGAACGTATCGACGACCATGTCGATTTCCAGCCCGGCTTCGAAGGGGGTTTTCCCGTTGTCGTGGGATTCAACCATCGACAGTTCGTCTTTCATCGCCTCGATGGCGTCGGCCATCGCATGGAGCTTCTCCCGACGCGTTCCCGGGTCCATCGTCGCCCACTCGGAACCGTCTGCGACGGCTGCCCGTGCCGCCTGTACTGCATCGTCGATATCGGCCGCCTCGGCCTGCTGTACCGATGCGTAGGTCTGTTCAGTTGCTGGGTCCTCCGTCTCAATCTTGTCGCCGTTGGTCGCTTCTCGCCATTCGCCACCGATATACAGGTCTGTCGGACCGGTGTACTCCATTGCAATAAGAGTGGGAGTGCGCGGCGTCTTAGTTGTTATTATTGATTATTAATGTTTGGCTGACGAGAGCGCAGTTTGCGGCTTTCAAGCCGCAACATTGCGGTGCTATCCGCTACAGCTGCAGCTTTCGGACGCGTCAGTGGATTTACTCGCGTTTCTTTATCAGGAACTTCATATCGCCCTCGAAGACGACGGTTCCGTCCTGATTTTCCATTTCAGTGTCGAGAACGACTAACCCGGCGTCGTCGCGCCCGACCTCCTTTGTGTTGTCAACGACAATCTCCAGTTGGAGTGTATCGCCGATATGGACCGGGTTCGGGAGGTCCATGTAGTTCATTCCGAGAAACGCGAACGCGGTCCGTTCGACGATGCCCGTCCGGTAGACGAAGCCAGTCGCCTGCACGAACGTCATCGGACCGTGTGCGATCCGCTCACCGAACTCCTGTTGTTCCGCGTATTCCTTGTTCGTATGCAGTTCAGTCCAGTCTCCTGACAGGGCAGAGTGCATGACGAAATCGGACTCGGTAACCGTCCGGCCGACACTGATAAACTCCTGCCCCTCTTCGAAGTCCTCGAAGTGGTGTGGCTCGTAGCTGTACGCCATAGTTTGTCATCTGATAGCAGCCATTTATATTTTTACGCTCCGCTGACAGCACCAGCAGTGACCGGTATATATTTGTTATTCCTGATGGAACCACAGGCTGTATGTCCGGCGTCGCTGACGAAGTCAGAGAGCGTATCGAATCGGACGCGTACTGTGAAACCCTTGGCATCGACCTGGTCGAACTCGATTCAGGGTTCGCCCGGACTGAGTTGACGATTACTGAGGACTTGCTGAACTTTCATGGGACACCCCACGGCGGGGCGATTTACTCACTCGCCGATGCAGCGTTCGCTGCGGCGTCGAACTCTCACGGCGAGGTTGCGGTTGCCCTGGAGACGAACATCTCGTATTTAGACGCCATCGACACCGGTGAGACGCTGTCTGCGGTCGCTGAAGAGACACATCTTGCGGACAGCACCGCGGAGTACGAGGTGACGGTGACCGCACAGGATGGCGAGCGTATCGCGACGTTTCGCGGCCGAGTCTACCGGCCCTGACAGTCAGTCACGGTGGTCGTAAACGCGTTTCACCTTCCCGACCTGCGTTCGTTCGATGCTACCGGGCGCGACAAGTTCGAGTTCGTCCGGGGTGAACGCGAGCACGTTTTCCAGACGTTCGATGATTTCATCTTCCAGCGCTTTGTCGCCCGGCCCCTGCTCCGCAGTCCGTTCGATGGTGAGTTCAAGCACGTCGAGGTTGTCCTCCTCGTAGAGGTCGATTCGGTAGTGCGGGGCGACGCCGTCGATATCTAGTACTGCGTGTTCGATTTCGCTAGGGTAGAGGTTGACGCCACGGATGATGAGGAGGTCATCGGTCCGGCCAGTGACGTTGTCCATCCGTACCATCGTCCGGCCGCACGCACACTCGTCGTAGTTCAGCGTCGTGAGGTCACCGGTCCGGTACCGGAAGACCGGCAACGCCTCCTTGGTGAGCGTTGTGAGAACGAGTTCCCCCTCTTCGCCTTCCTCGACCGGCTCTTTCGTGTGTGGGTCGATGACCTCCGGGTAGAAATGGTCCTCCCAGATGTGAAGCCCGTCCTGCGCTTCGTGGCATTCACACGAGACGCCGGGACCGATGATCTCGGACAGTCCATAAATATCGATGCCATCGACGCCCAGCCGCGCCTCGATTTCCTCCCGCATCGGGTCTGTACACGGTTCCGCTCCGAAGATAATCGTCGAGATCGGTAGCTCTCTGGGGTCGTGACCCATCTCTTCGGCCGTCTCGGCGAGATAGAGGGCATACGACGGGGTGCAGGCGAACACATCGCTCTCCAGGTCGGTCATCAACTCGACCTGTCGCTGTGTCTGGCCGCTCCCGATCGGAATAACCGAGGCCCCCAGTTCCTCAGTTCCGTAGTGGAGCCCCAGTCCGCCGGTGAACAATCCGTAGCCGTAGGCGTTCTGGACGGTGTCCCCTGCTTCGGTCCCGCTCGCAGCCAACGACCGTGCGACGACTTCGCTCCAGGTGTCGAGGTCGTCGTCCGTGTACGAGACGATTTTGGGTTTGCCGGTCGTCCCGGACGACGCGTGGATACGGGCAACGTCCGCGTCGTCTACGGCGAAGAGCCCGTCGGGGTACTCGTCGCGGAAATCCTCTTTCGTCGTCATCGGCAACTTCGTGATGTCGTCGATACTCTGGATGTCTTCGGGCGAGACGCCCGCCTCATCGAGCTTTTCCCGGTAAAACGGGACGTTTTCATAGCCGTGTGTGACAGTCTCTTTCAATCGGTCAGTTTGCAACGCACGCAGCTCTGTACGGTCAGACGCCTCCAGTGGCTTGTACACCATCTTCAGTGACAGAATGGGGTAAGAGTGATAAAATGGTTTGGGATTGGTCACTCCGCTGCCAATAGCGTGCGTGGTGTGTGACTCTCGACGAGTGATGCAAAGCTATTTTTCAGTACCCTCAGAGTTCCATGTATGCGGGACGCGTATCTCATCGGCGCAGGGCAAACGCCGTTTGGCTCGATGCCCGAAGAGAGCTACAGATCACTGTTCGACCACGCAGTCAGCGAAGCCATCGACAGTGTCGACCACGGTATCGACACGGATGCAATAGACGAAGCGGTCGTCGGCTCACTCGGCGTGGGCGGTCGACAACTCGGTCTCTCTGGCCCGGCAGCAACCGAACACGCTGGGCTGCACGGCGTCCCCAGCGTACGCGTTGAAAACGCCTGTGCCGCGTCGGGCTATGCCGTCCGACAGGCAATTCAGGCGGTCAAAAGTGGGATGGCCGACGTGGCGCTGGCTGGCGGCGTCGAAGTCATGACGGATATGAGTAGCGACGTGACGAAGTACTGGCTCGGCGTTTCCGGCGAAACAGAGTGGGAACGGCTGACCGGGACGACGTTCTCCGGCGTCTACGCACAGATGGCAAGCGCGTATCTACGAGAGTACGGGGCCAGCGAGGAACACCTCTCAATGGTGGCAGTCAAGAATCACCGGAACGGCGCGAAGAACCCGAAGGCCCACCTTGGCTTCGAGTGTTCCCTCGAAGACGCCGTCGACGCCCCGGTTGTTGCAGACCCGCTGAACCTCTATCACTGCTGTCCGACCTCTGACGGCGCAGCGGTCGCGCTCGTCGCCAGTGAGGATGTCGTCGAGCAGTACACTGACAAGCCGGTCCGGGTCGCTGGAGTCGGGGCGGCCAGCGACCGGGTCGGTCTCTTCCAGCGAGACAGCTACACCGGCATTTCCGCGTCGAAGAAGGCCGCGGACACAGCATACAACCGTGCCGGAGTCAGCCCTGCGGACCTCGATTTCGCGGAGGTCCACGACTGCTTTACAATCGCAGAGCTGCTTGCATACGAGGACCTCGGGTTCTGTGACCGTGGCGAGGCACCGCAGTTGCTCGACGCGGGAACGACCGACGCTGACGGAGCGATACCGGTCAATCTCTCCGGCGGTCTGAAATCGAAGGGCCACCCTATCGGCGCAACCGGTGCCGGACAGGTCGTCGAGGCGTTCAAACAGCTCACCGGCAGCGCCGCAGACCGGCAGCTAGCTGCCCCGAAGTACGGGCTGACTCATAACGTGGGTGGAAGCGGGGGCAGCGCAGTTGTCCATATCCTCGAACGGGAGGCTGCACGATGACTGTCTCAGGGCTCGCGGCCATCGGCGCGTACGCACCTCGGCTACGGATCGACGCCGCGGAGTTCGAAGCCGCCTGGGGCCGATTCGATGCAACGGGGATCGACGAGAAGGCGGTTCCCGACGCCGACGAGGATGCGGTCACGATGGGTGTCGAAGCAGCCCGCCGTGCGCTCACTGCCGCCGACGCGTCCGGCACGGACGTCGCGCACTTGGCCTTCGCGACAACGACACCGCCGATGGCGGAAGAGGACCTCGCGGCGCGACTCTGCAGTATTCTCACCGTCCCAGACAGCGCAAAGACGCAGACCATGACCGGCTCCACGCACGCCGGTGCGCAGGCGCTGGACGCAACCATGGACGGCGGGCCGTTCGGGGACGGTATCGGCCTCGTCATCATCAGCGACTGTCCGCAGGGCGACCCTGACAGCGAGGTCGAACACGCCGCCGGTGCCGGCAGTGTTGCGCTCGTTGTTGACGAGGACGGTCCCGGAAGCGTCATTGAGCGAGCGTCACATACGGCGGCTTATCCCGGAACGCGCTTCAGAACGGGTGGGGATGACCGGACGACCGGCCTGGGTGTGACGCAGTACGACCGCGAGGCGTTCACGACCACGCTTTCCAGTGCGGCGAATAGACTGGACGTGTCGATGGATACAGTTGATGCAGCAGCGGTCCAGTCTCCGGACGGCAAACTCCCCTATCGGGCGACTGGTGCGCTCGGGGTCGACGCAGAGACAATCGCCGCCGCGGACACAGTCAGTACGCTCGGGGACACCGGCGCGGCAAGTGCGTTTCTCGGGGCCGCAACAGCATTTGCGGACGACGCCGAGCGCGTGCTGATTGCCGCGTACGGAAGCGGCGCGAGCGCGACGCTGTTCGCCGTTGCTGGTCCCGTTCCGGTCGAAACTGCACTGGATGGGACTGCTTCCCTGTCCTACGCCGAGTACCTCCGGCGGCGCGGCGAGATTACACGCGACGAACCCGAGGGCGGCGGAGCCTACGTTAGCGTCCCGTCCTGGCAACGGACGATCCCACAACGCCACCGACTCGTCGCCGGCCGGTGTTCTGCGTGTGGTGCGTTGAACTTCCCGCCGACCGGGGCCTGTACGGACTGTCACGAGCGCACCGGTGATTTCGAGGCTGTCGAACTGCCCGGAACAGGGACAGTCGAGGCAGTAACGACCATCGAACAGGGCGGTGCCCCGCCGGAGTTCGTCGCTCAGCAGTCCAAGAGCGGCCAGTTCGATAGCGCTATCGTCGCGCTCGACAGCCCGTCGGGTGCACAGACCGTGAGTGTCCCTGCACAGGTGCTTCAGGCGGGGGCGGAAGTCACAATCGGCACCCCTGTCGTGCTGACGACGCGGCGCATCTACACCCAGGAAGGCGTCATCAGATACGGCTTCAAGGCACAGGTCGCCAGTCAGCGCCGATAGCCGCCAGTATCAGGGACGCTCGAACACAACCGCGACACCCTGACCAAACCCGACACACATCGTCGCCAGTCCGTGCGTCGCGTCTTGCCGTTGCATCTCATGCAGTAACGTCGTCGTGATTCGTGCCCCCGAACAGCCAAGCGGATGCCCTAACGCGATAGCCCCGCCGTTGACGTTGAGCCGTTCGGTCGGAATCCCCAGTTCGCGTTTGCAGTGGAGGCTCTGGGCTGCAAACGCCTCGTTGAGTTCCACAAGGTCGATATCGTCGATTGTCAGGTCGGCGTCGTCCAGTGCAGCACGGGTCGCCGGAATCGGCCCCCGTCCCATGACTAGCGGGTCGACACCGGCGACGGCCCGCGTCTCGACCCGGGCGAGGACATCGAGATCGTGCTGGTCTGCGTACGCTGCCGAGGTGACGAGCATCCCAGCGGCCCCGTCGGTCAGCGGTGACGCGTTCCCCGGCGTAACCGTCGCCGCCTCGTCGTCGCGAAACACAGTCGGGAGTTCGCTCAACTGCTCGACTGACGTGTCTGCCCGTGGTGTCTTGTCGGCCTCTATCGCTGTCTCGTCGGTGTGGACGGGCACGGTCTCTGCATCGAATCGGCCGCCGTTCATCGCAGCGATCGCCCGCTCGTGTGACCGCAGCGCAAACTCGTCCTGAGATTTTCGGCTGATATCGTGGTTTCGTGCGATGGTTTCGGCCGTCTGTCCCATCGGCAGCCTGTCGGGGTCGTACCGCCGCTCGATAGCGGGATGCAGCCAGTCAGAGAAGGGGACGGTGCTCATGTGTTCGACGCCGGCGACTGGATACACCGCACCGTCGCCCGCCTCGATGGCACGAGCGGCGTCGACGAGCGTTGTCAGTGACGAGCCACACAGGCGGGTCGTTGTCGCTCCGGGCACTGTTTCCGGAAACCCGCCGGCGAGTATCGACTGCCGGGCGAGGTTTCGTCCCTGCTCTCCCTCCTGATTTGCACACCCGAGTCGGAAGTCGTCCCACTCGACAGCCGGAACACCGGTCCGGTCGACGAGTGCAGCAAGCACGGTGGTGACGAGGTCTTCGGGGTGTGTCCCGGCCAGCGCGCCATCCTTCGGCACCTGTGGCGTTCGTACAGCATCGACTACGACGGCTTGCGAGTCGGAACCAGTCATCCTCACCGACTCTTACCGTGGCCGCTATATTAAATGCAGGCCACACTGCGGCGGGACGCAGGCAACGTTTTTACCCCTCGCTACTGTGCTGAGAAATGATGCACGTAGCTATTCTAGGCGCCGGTACCATGGGCCACGGTATCGCTCAAGTGTCGGCAATGGCTAGTCACGACGTCTTTCTCCGCGATATCGAGGCAGATATCGTCGATGACGGCCTGGCCGCCATCGAGTCGAATCTCGAAGAGGGTATCGCCCGGGAGAAAGTGTCAGAGCCGACGGCCGAAGCAGCACTGGACCGTCTCACGGGGACAACATCGCTCGAGGAGGCTGTGACCGGAGCAGACCTCGTCGTGGAAGCAGTCCCCGAAGACATGGATATCAAACACGAGACGCTCACCGAGGTCGAATCCCATGTCGACCCGGCGACGCTTATCGCGTCAAACACCTCCTCGCTGTCACTGACTGAGATAGCGAGTGTCCTCGACTATCCGGAACGAGCTATCGGCCTCCACTTCTTCAACCCTGTACATATCATGGCACTCGTCGAGATCGTCGTCGCGGAACAGACGAGCGCCGAGACCGTTTCGCGTGCCCGGGAGTTCGTGAACGGGATCGACAAGACACCGGTGGAGGTGGCTGACGCACCGGGCTTTGCCTCCTCTCGGCTTGGTGTCTCGCTGGGCGTCGAAGCGATGCGGATGGTGCAGGAGGGCGTTGCAACACCGCGGGACATCGACACCGCGATGGAACTCGGCTACAATCACCCGATGGGACCGATCGAACTCGGCGATGTCGTCGGTCTCGACGTCCGGCTCGACATCCTCGAATACCTGCGTGCGGAACTCGGCGAACGGTTCCGCCCGCCACAGATCCTGAAACGGAAGGTCCGGGCCGGAAAACTCGGCAAGAAATCCGGCGAGGGGTTCTACGTCTGGGAGGACGGTGACGTCGTCGGTACCAGCGGCGACTGGGGGGACGCATGACGGACCTCGCTGACGCCGCGGCGGACTGTGAAACGGTTTCGGTGAGCGTCGGTGACCGCGTCGAGAATGTCGCCACCGTCGAGTTACGCCGGCCGGAGGCCCGAAACGCGCTCAATACCCAGTTGCGGTCGGAGTTCAAACAGGTCTTCGACGCAATCCCGGACAGCGATGTCCGTGCTGTCGTGTTGACTGGCGCGGCAGACACCGGCGCATTCGTTGCGGGTGCGGACGTGACGGAACTCCGCGAGCGGGATATGCTAGAGCAACGGGAGGCGAGCAAGCGACCCCGGGTCTACGAATACGTCGACGAATGCCCGATGCCGGTCATCGCCCGCATCAACGGGCACGCGCTCGGCGGCGGCTGTGAGCTGATTCAGGCTGCTGATATCCGGATTGCGCATACGGACGCGAAGTTCGGCCAGCCGGAAATCAACCTCGGCATCATGCCCGGCGGCGGCGGGACACAGCGACTGCCGCGTCTGGTTGGCGAAGGCCACGCTATGCGGCTTATCCTTACCGGCGACCTCATCGACGCAACAGAGGCCGCCGACATCGGCCTCGTCGACGAGGTCCACGACGACGACGTCTTCGATGAGCGGGTCTACGAGATAGCGGCGTCGATTGCAGAGAAAAGCCCCGCGGCGCTCGAACTGGCGAAGAAAGCCGTCCGTGCCAGTTCCCGAATGGATCTCGAAGCCGGCATCGAGTACGAAGCCGAACTGTTCGCACAGCTGTTCGCAACTGGCGACAAGGACGAGGGGATCGACGCGTTCCTCGAAGACAGAGAGCCGGAGTGGGCCAGCGAGTGAGCCCGCGCTGTCCCGGGAACGGGGACGCCCGCACAGTCACAGCCATACCCAGCGACACACAATGCCAACCCCTCCCGTTGCTCCGTTCGAACCCTGCTGCTGACCTCACGGATGGGCCATATTGATCCCGATCTCGTTGACGACGCCCAGTAGCAGCGTCGGCAGTTCGTCCCGGAGAATGGCCCCCTCAAGCCGGCTTGCCGGGCCGGAAACACTGATCGCCCCGATGGCAATGTCGTTTTCATCCGTAATCGGGGCCCCGACCGCGTGCAGTCCCTCCACCGATTCCTGAAAGTTGAACGCGTATCCGCGGTCACGGATGGTCTCGATTTCCGCCCAGAGTTCGTCCCGGTCGGTGATGGTCTGTGGCGTCCGGCCGGGCAACCCATGCCTGTCGATGGTCTCTGTGATCTGGCTATCCGGAAGGTGTGCCAGTATGGCTTTCCCCGCAGCGTGCTGGTGGAGATAGTTCCGATGGCCAACCCGGGCGTACGTCTGTACCGAGTGTTTGCCCTGAGCGCCGTAGATGTGGACGCTGCGGCCGTGCTCTTCGACTGCACACCAGATTTTCTCCTCGGTCTCCTCCGCGAGTTCGTCGACTCTCGGCTTTGCCTCGTCGTAGAGACGGTACTTGTTCCGTGCCACTTCGCCGTAGTCCAGAAAGCGGATGCCGAGCTGATACTCGTTGTCGTCCTCGACGAGGAGGCTATTGGCCGCGAGTGTCTTCATGTATCTGTGCGTCGTACTCTTCGCACAGCCGAGGTGCTCTGTCATCTCCGACACCGTGGCCGTGTCGTGTCTCTTGAGATACTCCATGATCTCGATTGCTCGCTCGATTGTTCCGACCGGCCTGTTGACAGCGGGTGGGATTGACATACGTACACACATGTCTAATTGGCTTACAAGTGTTGTGTTCGAGTAGCTTGAACTAATACAGCCAGATCGGATCGGTAGCTAAAAGCCAATCCCTGACGACTTGGCGCACGCATGACAAAAATTGTCGACTTACTCGTCCGGAGAGATGGGTACACTCACGAGGAGTTCGCCGACCGATGGCAAGGCGACCACTCGGAGTTAGCAAAGGACCTGCCAGGGCTACGTCTGTCCCAACGGACCCAGAGCGTGCAGCCTACGACGGCGTGCTGGAGCTGTATTTCGAGGACATGGACGCACTCAGCGCTGCGTTCGATTCAGACCTTGCCGAGACGGTTCAGGCTGACGCGGCCGAGTTTATCGATCTGGACGCAGGCCCACGGCTTATCGTCGAGGAAACGGTCCAGCTCGACGAAAGAGACGACTGATAGCGTCGCTCCTGCTGTTCCCGCTTGACTCAGCTTCCCGAGAGCGAACCGTCGCAGATGTCAGCCATCGAGTCGGCTCCCATCGACGTAGAGCTTCTCGGCAGGTGGCCGGTCAGCGTCGTAACTATCGTGATACTCGAACAGCTGAACGAGCGCTCCGGTCGGGTTCGATGGTGGCACAAACGCCTCGGTCCAGTCCTGATATTCATGGTATTCGACGACACTGTATCCGTTGCGCTCCAGTACTGCTTTCACCGCGTCAACAGCAGCCACTTCAAGCGTGACGTGGTGGAGTCCCGGACCGTGGTCGTCGAGATACGACGTGAGGAACGTGTCCGGTGCCTCCGGTGCGATGAGTTCGAGCCGCGACGCGTCTTGATTGAAGTCGTACTGCGCCCAGCGAAACCGCCCTTCGACGGACTCTTCGACGAGTTTCCGGCAGCCGAGTGCGAACAGGAACGGCTCAGCGTCGGCGATATGCTCGACAGCGATCCCGATGTGGTCGACACGGATCGGCGGGTCCACAGACATGGCGAGGACTGCGACAGGCTCCCAATTATATGCTTGGGCCGTGAGTGCGGGCGGCCGTTGAACTCAGTGCGGGTGCTGGGCGAATTGGCCGGGACAGACCGACCCTGATACCGCATCTGGAAAGGCATCTCATTGACACGCCAAGAAATGTCCCCAAATATTTATTAAATATCCGGGCTGTCGACTACGGGATGCTAGCACAGCACCAGCACTCGTGGCAGCACCTCTCGCGACGAACGCTTCTGAAGACAGGCGCTGCGGTTACCGGCATGGCCGGAATCGGTGCCATCGAGACGAAGCTAGCCTACGCGCAAGAAGACGATGCCACGGTCACGATACGACGAGACGACTATGGCGTCCCGCATGTTTACGCCCGCGACGCCGACAGCCGCGCACCGGCGTTCTACGGATTCGGATACGCAACGGCGGCAGACCGGCTTTATCAGCTCGAACTGTACCGGCGGTACTATCACGGGACTGTCGCGGCAGTCCTCGGTGCGGGCGACGAGGACACCGACTGGGTCCAGTTCGATATCGAGGCGCGGCGCAACACCGCCGGCGAGCCGTCACTGGACGAGCAGGCCGCTGAACAGTTGACGGCGGACCAGCGAGCGGTCCTGCAGGCGTTTACAGATGGTATCAACCGATATATTACCGAAGTCCGTGAAAGCGAGGAACTGCAATTCCATCAGGCCTTTCAGGAGCACGGGTTCGAGCCCGAGGAGTTTACCACGACGGACGCTGCCGGGATGTTCGTCGCCAGTATGGCGTATTTCAGCGGCTTCCAGCTCGAGACGCTCGGTGCGACAGTTCTCGACGCGCTCACCCAAGAAACCGGGAGCGAACAGCGTGCGATGGAGCTATTCGAGGACCTGCAGTGGGGCGACGACCCCGGTTGCCCGACCTCGACGGTCCAGCCATCGGATATCTACTCTCCTCCCTATACCGACGTGGGTGCGGAGCCAACACCCAACGTGACTGAGGGACAGGAGACAGACAGGGTGACACGTGGGGCAAGCGGTTCGTCTGTGCTGCCGAGCAATCTGGTGACTGGTGGGGAGTACACGCCGCCAGCTGACCCCGAAGGGATGCACGAAGGCGAAATGGAGCGGATGCGAACGATTGCGTCCGGACTCGACAGGCTTGGCCTCCCGATCAAGTACGGCAGCAACGCTCTCGCTGTCCAGGGTGACATCACGGCCAGCGGCGATGCGCTACTGATGGGCGGGCCACAGATGGGGTTCAACACGCCCTCGATAATGTACGAGGCGAGCCTGCACGGCCCGGACTTCGACATCGCCGGTGTCACTGTTGCGGGGTATCCCTTCATCATGTTCGGACACAACCGCAACGGGGCACTGACCTCGACTGCCGGAATCGATAATTGCATCCAGATGTTCACGGAGTCGATCACGACCAACTCGTCGGGGCCGGACACGTACTCCTTTCAGGGCGAGGAGTACGAGGTCGAAACGGCCGAACAGACAATCACCGTCGCTGACGGCGAGGACGTGACGTATACTGAACGGTTCACTCGCCACGGTGTCGTGACCCAGTGGGACCCTGACAACGGGGAAGCACTGGCACAGACGAAGTCATACGCCGGCCGGCATATGAACTGCTGGCGGGCCTTCTATGAGTGTCAGTTCGCGACGGACGCCGAGGAGTTCCGGGAATCAGCCCAGCGGTGTGACTATGCGTTGAACTTCATGTGGGCCGACAAAGACGGTGACATCGCGTATGTCCATCTCGGTCGGTACCCGGACAGCGAAGCGGTCGACTGGGACACTCGGTTGCCAGCCGATGGAACACAGTACGAACTCACGGCGTCGGACTACCTGCGCGCGGCTGACGGTGATGTGCCCTACGCAATCAACCCCGAGCCGGGGTACTCGGCACAGTGGAACAACAAACCCGCGCCTGCGTGGAACAACGGCGACCTGAGCTATTCGTGGTCGACCGACCACCGTGTGCAACGGATCATCAATCTAGTTGAGCAGCGGTTAGCACAGGAGGGAACAGTTGATTACGACTTCCTGAAGACTGTCGTCTACGATATCTCCTTTACCGACCTGCGTTCGATTCGGTACAAAGACCATCTGCTGGATGCGCTTGCGGACGTAGACCTTTCCGACACCGAACAGCAAGCACGCGACGAACTGGCCTCGTGGGACCACTTCGCACAGGCCGACGGCGAAGACAACGAGGGACGCCACTCTCCCGGGTACACCATCTGGGATGCGACGTTCCCGTACATTCTGGACGAGGTTTTCAGCGAGACGTTCGGGAGTGCCTACGGCCCGGCATCGTTCTTCCTCGGCTACGACTACGGTCGCGGCACCCTGATGCGGGTCCTCAACCCGGCGGAGACAGCACTGACGACGCAGGCAGAGTACGCGGATGGAGATATTACCGACGCGCTGGTCAGCGCGTTCCGGACGGCCGTGGGCGAACTCGCCGAGCAATACGACGGGGCCCCAAAGACCTGGCGTCGTGAGGCAGCACTCCATGAGTTCGACAATCTCGCGCTGTTCGGGATGCCTATCGGTGCCACATCCGCGGGGAACACGGCGCTGATGAACCGCGGAACTGAGAACCACGTCGTCCGGCTCAGTGACGACCCGGAGGCAGAGAACATCCTCCCGCCCGGGAACGACGGCTACGTCGCACCAGACGGCACCACTGGCGAGCATTATGCCGACCAGCTGGCGATGTTCGAGAATTTCGAGTACAAACAGCTGTTGTTCGCCGACGCAGCTATTGAGTCCGCCACAACCGAGTCCCGAACGCTGGCGCTGCCGGCAAACTCAACTGGCGCTGCTATCGGTAACACGCCGACGCCGGACGGCACCGAGACAGACGAGGGTACTGCGGCGAGCGGCGCAACGACTACCGATGAGACGGAGAGCGCGGACACAGCAACGGGGACGCCTCCCGTGACGGACGCCAGTGGACCCGGCTTCACGACACTGACTGGGGCGACAGCGGTACTCGGGACGACGCTGGCGTGGCTGTACAGACAAACCGACACCACCAGATAGTCACCACCGCAGTGGGAAGCAGGAGTCACGAGCCGGGACACCACAGCTACTGACCCGCTTGAACGGCGCGATACGCGCTGACAGGGGCAAGGCTTTAATACGATTTGCTTAACAATAGATAATAAACCTATGTCGAGCGAAGGTACTTCACCAGACCGTACTGTAGGAATCGCCCGGTCACGGAGACAGTTCCTCGCCGCCGCCGGCGCGGTCGGCGCGCTTGGCCTCGCCGGTTGTCAGGGTGGCTCAACAGGTGGTGACGCGGCAGTGACCGTTGCGAGCCTGAACCCGATGACTGGCCCGTTCAGTTCTCTCGGACCGGGCCAGCGCACTGGGGCTGAACTCGCTGTAACGGAGATAAACAACAACGACGATTACGACTTCGAGTTCGAGTTGGTGACGGGCGATACAGAAACCGAGGCCGGGGCTGCACAGTCCGAGGCACAGCGCGTCGTTCAAGAAGAGGGAGCAGAGTTTGTGTTCGGTGCGATATCAAGCTCCGTTGCACTCGGGCTGAACGACTTTGCCGCTCAGTCGGAGCATATCTACTTCCCCGGCGGCGCAGCCGTCCCGATCACCGGGTCTGCCTGCAACGAATGGGTGTTCCGATTCGAAACGAACACCGCACAGATTGCTGAGGCCATTTCAGCGTACTCAGTCAACAATCTGGGGACCAACGTCTGGTTCCACTACGCGGACTACGCGTACGGCGACTCGGTGTACAACCGTACCAGCAGGCGCATGGCGGCCGCCAGCGACGACTACACCGAGGTCGGGACATCAACGTCCGAGCTGGGTGCTAGCAACTACGGCTCGTTCATCACGCAGATCAGCAACTCTGACGCCGACGTGGTCGTTCTAGGGATGACCGGTGGTGATCTGGTGAACTTCACCAACCAGGCCGCGGATCAGGGCCTCACTGACCAGATCGCTGTTGTCGGTCCGACCCAGACGTTCCAAAGTGTCCGTGCCGGGACCGGGTCGAACAGCGTCGGCACATTCGGCGGCGCTCGGTACGACCCTTCGCTCGACACCGGTGACAATCAGGCGTTCGTTGAGGCCTACGCCAGCGAGAACGACCGTGAGCCAGGCAACTTCGCCCGCGTTGGCTACGACTCGCTGCGGTTGATGGCCAAAGGAATGGCCGAGGCCGGAAGCACTGAACCGGCGGATGTCCGAGACGCCCTCGAAGGTGGCACGTTCACGACAGTACTGGGAGACATTACCCTTCGAGAGAGCGACCATCAGGCCACGAACCCGACGTGGATGGCGAAACTCACCGAGGGCGACGGTGACACAGCGGATGTTGAACTCCTCGACCAGGTCCCAGGGTCGGAGACGCTGCCACCAGCCAGTGACCTCGGCTGTGAGATGTAGGTAGTACAATGGTCGCTGCCGACTTCATCGAACAACTGCTGAATGGCCTCACCCTTGGGATGGTTTACGTCCTGCTAGCCGCCGGACTGTCAGTCATTTTCGGCGTGATGGACGTGATCAACTTCTCCCATGGCGAACTGTTCGCACTCGGTGCGTATTTCGCGCTGACCATCATTGCGCCGTTCGGAGCGGGGACTGGATTCTGGGTCGCGATAGTGGTTGCCCCGGTCGTCGTCGGTCTCATCGGTGCCGCTATCGAGCGAACGACTGTCCGGCCGTTATACGGTCGGGACCCGCTGTATCACATTCTCCTGACGTTCGGGCTGGTGCTCGTGATCAACGACGGCATCCGTCTTATCTGGGGGACACAGCAACGACAGCTAGCTGTCCCGGCGTACCTGAGTCGCCCGGTGTCTATACTGGGCGTTCAGGTGTCCGTGTATAACTATTTCATGATCGTCTTTGCGGCGTTGCTCGCGGTTGTGACGTGGTATCTGCTGAACCGGACAAAGTACGGGATGATTATCCGTGCCGGGTCACAGGACCGTGAGATGGTTCGTAACGTCGGGATTGATATCGACCAGTACTACACGCTGGTCTTTGGCGTCGGTGCGGCGCTCGCTGCCGTCGCCGGGATTGTCCTTGGCGGCTACCAGAACGTAAACACCGGCATGGGCAACAGCGTCATCATTCCGGCGTTCGTTGTTGTCGTCCTCGGTGGCCTCGGTAGTTTCAGAGGGGCTGTCTTCGGCGGATTGCTCGTCGGGGTCGTCCAGACACTGATGCGGGCCTACAGCGGGACTGTCCTCGCCACGTTCGGTGAGACGACGCTGAGCGTTCCCAATCTCGAAGGGCTGACCGTGTACCTGCTTATGATCGCGGTGTTGCTCGTCAAACCGCAGGGACTGTTCGGAACCCGAGGTGAAGAGTCAGAAAGCGAAGGCGAACTTCTCGTCGGCGGGTATGGCGGGGTACTGGCAGACAGTACTCGGGTCCGACTCGGCGGTATCGCCGTCGCCGCACTCGCAGTCGCGCCAGTGGCGATTCTGCTCATGGGCGATCAGTACTACCTTGTCGTCCTCAACGAGATCCTCATCTGGGCTATCTTCGCACTGAGTCTCGATATCGTGATGGGCTATGCTGGACTGGTGCCGCTCGGCCACACGATGTTCTACGGCGTCGGCGCTTACACCGCCGCGCTCGTGATGTTGCACTACTCGCAGTCGGTTTTTGTCGTGTTACTCGGGGCGATCCTCCTCTGTGCCCTCTTGGCCTGGATCGTTGGCAGCCTCTCTATTCGAGTTTCCGGCGTGTATTTCGCGATGATTACGCTGGCGTTTGCGGAGTTACTCTACAGCGCTGTGTTCAAGTTCGACTTCACCGGTGGGAGCGACGGTCTGCTCGGTTTTGAGGCCTTCCTCGGACTCGGTAGTGTCGGGGCGTCGCTCTCGAACATTGAGTTCGGGCTCCTCGGGTACGAAGTCGGACAGCAGGTCGTGTTCTACTATCTCGCCCTGCTACTTGCTGTGCTCTCGTTCCTGTTCGCTCGGCGAATGATGAACGCACCGTTTGGCAGTGTTCTGCAGTCGATCCGGGAAAGCGAAGAGCGGGCGGAGTTCATCGGGTACGACGTCAACAGATACAAGCGCCGAGCGTTTGTCATCAGCGGCGGTATGGCTGGACTGGCCGGCGGGCTCCTCGCCGCCAGTCCGTCAACTGTCATCATCTCACCGGACCAGACACTCAACTGGATCCACTCAGGGGAGGTCATCGTTATTGCGCTGTTTGGCGGAATGGGGACACTGTACGGTCCCATGATCGGCTCCGGTGTCTTCTTCGGTGCCGAGGAGTTCCTCTCGTCGTACACCGACCAGTGGCGGCTTATCATCGGGACGATGTTTATCCTGTTCGTGCTGTTCGTCCCACGCGGTATCGTATCGATTCCGTCTCTCGTCGCACAACGGCTGGAGACGGCCAACAACGCGGACGGTCCTGTCGACATGGATGAGCCGGAAGTGAGAAGCGATGACTGAGACTGTACTCGAAACGGACGGACTGACGAAGCGGTTCGGCAAGCTCACCGCCGTTGACGACGTGTCGCTGTCGGTTGCCGACGGTGAGTTCAGGAGCGTTATCGGGCCAAACGGGGCCGGGAAGACAACGACGTTTAATCTCATCACTGGGGCGCTATCGCCGTCAGCGGGCGTCGTGCGGTTCAAAGGTGAGGACATCACTGACGTCGCGCCACACGAACGGGTTGGCCGCGGACTGGGCCGGTCGTTCCAGATTACGAACGTTTTCGGCGGCCTCACCGTGCGAGAAAACGTGCGGCTGGCAGCACAGTCCGTCCACAGTGACGAGATCAATCCCAGCGAAGCGCTGTTCCGTGACAAGAACGGCTTCGACGAGATCACGGAGCAAACCGGGACGGTGCTGGAACAGATCGGGCTCCAAGACAGGGCTGACGAGCACGCTGAGGCTCTGGCGTACGGCGACCAGCGTCGCCTCGAACTGGGTCTCGTACTGGCGACAGACCCGGATCTTGTCATGCTTGACGAACCAACTGCTGGCATGAGTAGCGAGGAAACACAGGCCACAATGAATCTTATCGATGAAGTCCTTTCAGACCGGTCGCTGATGCTTATCGAACACGATATCGACCTTGTGATGCGTGTCTCGGACCGGATTACTGTTCTGACGCGCGGCGAAGAACTCGCAAGCGGGACGCCCGAAGAGATCGCAAACAACGACGACGTCCGCGATGCGTACCTCGGTGGTGTTCGCGAATGACCGACCCGCTACTCTCCCTCGAAGACGTCCGGGCTGGATACGGGATGACTGAGGTACTACAGGGCGTCTCGATGGATGTCGAACGCGGAAGCGTCGTGTCGCTGGTCGGGCGCAACGGCGTCGGCAAGACAACGACGCTACGGTCGATTGTCGGTAACATCACCCCGACAGGTGGGTCAATAACGTTCAACGGCGAGGACATCACGACACGCAACTCCGAGGCGACGATCCGGAGCGGCATCGGGTTCGTTCCCGAAGAGCGACGGATCTTCCCCGAGTTGACCGTCCGAGAGAACATCAGAATGGGTGAAATCGGTGCCGAGTCGCCTGACGGGCCGTCAGTCGACGACGTACTGGATATGTTCGAGAACCTCGCGGAGCGAGAACACAAGGACGGATCGGTCCTTTCCGGTGGCGAACAGCAGATGCTTGCGGTCGGCCGCGCTCTGACTGCCGACCCGGATCTGTTGTTGCTTGACGAACCGACGGAAGGGCTCGCACCCTATGTCGTCCGGCAGATAGAGGACCTTATCCTCGAACTGAACGAACAGGGTATCACGGTGCTGGTCGTCGAGCAGAACATCCCGGTCGCATTGGCGGTCTCGGAGTACACGTACATTCTCGAAAAGGGCGAGATCGTCCACGAGGGGACTGCGGCGGAGATCCAGAACAACGAGGACGTACTCGACAGACACCTCGGCGTCGGTGTCACTGACTGACTATGGCGACAATCGCCGGGCACGACCCGATCCCCGGTCACTAGCCGTATAGCGCAGGGCCCCGTTCGAGACGGGGCTTACCGACCATAGTTCGAGCCCCATGCACCGAGCGGTAACGACCACTAGAGTGTCAACACATCACACAGTCAGTTCTATTCTATTGAATCGGCTTCTATTGTGCTATAGCGTTGTTCCGAAGGGATTCGAACGGTCTCACAGGTGTCTTGCCCAGATCAGTGGTGTTCGAGTCAATAGAACTACTGATACGAGAGATTCACCTGTAGCTCGCCGGAGATCCCACGGATAAGGTCGGTCAGTTCGTTTTCGATGCGTTCCGAGTCCAGCCGGTTTGCCGGTCCTGAGACACTGATGGCACCGTACGTGTTGCCGGCGTTGTCTACCAGCGGGGCACCGACGCCGGCTACGCCTTCGAGGAACTGGTCGATTCCGTAGGCGACGCCGCGGTCCTGAATCTCGTCGAGTTCTGCTACGAGTTCCTGCCGATCCCGACCGTCGGGGAGGGGGTAGTCGTAGCTTTCGAGGATTGTCTCCCGCCGGTGTTTCGGCAACACTGAGAGGATTGCCATGCCTCCAGCGAGCCTGTACAGTTCGGTGTACTGGCCGATCTGTGAGTTTGTCTGAATCGCCCGACTGCCGAGCGCTTTGGCCAGGAAGACCGCCTTTCCGTTCTCTTTGACGATCCACCACGCTTTCTCGTCGGTTTCGTCGGCTATCTCGTTCAGTTTCGGGGCGACCTCCTGGTACATTTCCTGTCGCTCGCGGACTTTCATCCCGATATCCAGAAACCGCAAGCTCAGCCGATACGCCTTGTTCTGGTCCTGGACGACGTAGCCTCGGCTCTGGAGTGTCGAGAGATGAACGTGGACTGTGCTCTTGGGCATCTCCACCCGCTCTGCCAGCTCAGTGACGCCGAGTGCCTGTTCCGTTTTCAGTGCTTCAACAATGTCTAGCACCCTTCCGGCGGACTCGATCGGGTCTTGTCCTGTCATACCAGTATATTTGGCTAAATGATTATAAAATCATTCAATCAGTTTGAACTCTATGTCCGGAGACTGTGTTATCAGGTGTATTCCCAGTGGCATCGCGACGACTGCAGCATGATATACCTACCCAAAACTCGGCAATCCAGCGACTCTCCTAAATTCCGTCCGTCCGTTTACGTACCTACTGACCACTATATTGCCACTGAGAAACGGAGTAAGGCGGCGTCGTCGCGGTGCTCTAATGCCGGCCGATGCAGATGTCGGACGGTGGCACTTGCTGTACACCAAGATGTTCAATCAGCTTGAACTCGGCCGCAGCATACGAAATACAAATGAGAACATAGCGAGGATAGCAGCGTTACCGGGACTAGTCCTGTCACGGTCTCCCAGTCCGTTTCGATTCGCCCTATTCGTGCTCAGCACTCTCCTTGCACCACCGCAATCACTTCTCGTATCGCCTCGGTACTGGTCTGCACTCCAACGCCGACACTATCACCTACGGCCGGTAACTTTCAGGCTGATTCTGAAATAGATAATAGATGTACGCCTGTTATCCTATGGCTGTATCTCTGAGGTATGCGCGCTCCAGAGCGCAGTGCAACCATCCGGCCTACAGTGAGGGTTGTTCACAGGTGTTGAATCTCAGTCAGGGTTACATCTGTCTCTCCACTGCTCCCGACGCCTAATGAGACGTGTAGAGCAGTCGACGACTCCGATAATATTTGTCCGCCTGTTATCTGATGGCCATGTGGATGTCGTATTACGAAACACAGTGCCGTTGCGGTACTGACCCTCTACAACGACAACAGTTCATATAGCAAGTGACTGCGCCTCGCTAGCTACTTCTGGTGACTGCGTGAATGAATTTCACATTACGAAACTAACTCCCACACCCGCTCGCAGAGCGGAAATATTGAATACTGAGCAAGCACGTCTCAGACCATCTCGTCAGCAAGCCCTGCTCACAGAGCCGTCAAAATGGGTCGGTTCCGCGCTGGTCCTCCCAGTGGCTCCTTTGGTATTCTTCCGGCTGTCACTGCCACTGGTACCCTTCTCGGGTATTCTCAAGCCACGTTCTATCGGGCGTCGCGGAATGAGAAAATCAGGCTGCAACCGGACTCTCTTCGTCGATTTCCGTTTCACTGTTCTTGATCGCAGTGCCGGAGTCCGCATCAAACAGATGGATGACCTCCTCTGGGAACCGCAATCCGACCGTGACGCCATTCCCGAGGTTTGCTCCATCCTCGACGGTGACCGTATACTGCTGCCCGTCGATCGTCACGTATACATGAAACAGGTCCCCAGGTGACTCGACGACGTAGACGGTCGCGGTAACGGTCTGCTCCGGGCCAGTCGCGGGGCTGAGCTGAATATCTTCAGGCCGGACACCGACGATGACTTCCTCGTACCCGTCGAGCTGGGCGGCGGTCTCAGCGGACAGCTCGTAGGTAAACTCCTGGTGCACTAGCGACCCGTCCTCGACAGCGGCAGGAATGAAGTTCATCGAGGCCGACCCGATGAACCCGGCGACAAACCGATTGGCTGGACGGTGATAACACTCCAGTGGCGTTCCAACCTGCTGTAACACGCCATCGTCCAGAATAGCGATACGGTCGCCCATCGTCATTGCCTCCGTCTGGTCGTGAGTAACGTAGATCGTTGTCACGTCGAGTCGGTTCTTCGAGAACAACGAGCCCGATATGGCTCCACCAGGTGAGTATGTCGAAAGGGGGATTGAGAGGGCGCACGGCTACATGGCCGAGTACTTCACCACACCCGCATCGTTTCTCGTCCCGGTCCCGGAATCGCTGGCGGATGTCGGATTTCTGGTCGAACCGATCAGCAATGTCGAAAAGGCACTTGAGCTGGCACAGCGTTCCAGGTCGACCTTCGAGTGGCAGGATTCTGCCGGACTCGTCCTCGGAAACGGACCGCTAGAACTGCTCACATTGGCGATGCTTGTAGACCGGTGTGAGCGGACGTACTGTCTCGGCCGTCGTGAACGGCCGGACCCGACCATCGACATTATCGAGGAACTGGGTGCCACCTACATCAATTCTCGATAGACGGCCATCGACGAGATACCCGATGTCCACGAGCCGATGGATCTGGTGTTCGAGGCGACGGGGCACGCAAAACACGCGTTTTCGACGGTCGAGGCACTCGGTGCGAACGGAGTCGGCGTCCTCCTCGGCATCCCTGAGGACTGGGAATTTACTGTCAACGGTGGGGCGCTTCACAGGCAGTTGGTCCTCCAGAACAAAGCGTTGCTCGGGAGCGTGAACTCCAACGTCCGGCATTACAAACGCGCTCGCAACACACTCGGCGAATATCCGGACTGGTTCCTTGCGTCTATCATGACGACCCAGTGCTCGGTGTCGGGGTTTGCAGACGCATTCGAAAAGTCGCCGGATACCATCAAATCGTACATCGAATTCAGCGCATAAGCCGCAGCATACCCTCGATATGTGTATATACACTCGAAAGAGTGGTATTTCTCCGCACTTCATCATAGATAATTGTCTTAATCATTTTTTGATGAAGATTTTCGAAATCAGGCTCCTTTAGAGATATTTATGGCAAGAAATTATTGATATATGGGGGCATCTTTGGTATACTTAGACGTAAATGCTGGTTGGAGACGTAGAAATCTATTGAAAATTAAAAATGAAAGCCCCCGTAGGGACTAGTTTCGTCGGTCGACGCTGTGGCAGAGTGCTATCGTTCGCGCCAGTGGCTACGTCTGGGAATACTCATCGACCCACTCCTGCAGCGTGATGCCCATCGTTGACTGGGTAATCGCGTTCGAGGACGCGGAGTTCGCACTCTTGACGAGTTCGGCTTCCAGTGTCCGCGTCGGGATCTCGCCGATAAAGTGCGGAATCGCTCGTTGGACCGCCAGCGGACAGCCGACCTCGTGTGCGAGTGCATAGCCCGACAGGGAGTGTGGGACCTCTTCGGTTGCGTATTTCGGGTCCGGGTCGAGTAGCTTCTCGTCCTCGACGAAGTCGACGTATTCGTAGCACTTTCCGACGTCGTGGAGTAGTGTGGCTGCCACGATGACGTCCATATCGGGGTCGGCGCCGTGGAACTCCTGCTGCTCGATAGCGGATCCCCGTGCGATTCTGGTGACACCGCGGACGTGCCTGACGTTGGTTACTTCGTGGATGTTCCAGGCGTAGGGGATATCCGTAATGTCGCGCCAGCCACCTCGGTTGAGCGCGAGTGCCCACGCCTCGATGACGTTGCTGCGGAGGCTGTCCGACGAGATGTAGTCGAGTTCCGGGAACGCCTCCGTGACTTGCTCCTCGTAGTCGGGCATACTACCCCTCGTCCTTGACGAGCTGTTCCTGGCCGATAAACCGGGGCCGCTCGTCGATAGCCAAGAAGTTATCCACGTCCTCGCGGGCCGCTTTCGCTTTCCCTCTGTCAGGCGCGTAATCCCGCGACCCTTCGCTGCCGAGCGCGTCGTATAGCTTCTCGAGGTCGTCAAAGTAGAGTTCGGCGACGCCGTCGAACTCGGCGTTCTCGGGGTCAGTGGGGATGACCGTATTGTACCTAACGACGCCCTCTATTTCGCGCGCGATCGGCGTATGGTTGGTCTGCCAGTAGTCGACGAACTCATCGTGTGTCATGTCGTCCTGCCGGACGAGAAACGCCGAGTGCTTGTAGAGGCCGTCGGTGTCGCCGTCGACCTCGTCTTTCTGGACGATCTCTTCGCCGATAATACGCGGCCGCTCCTCGACAGCGAGGAAGTTATTCACGTCCTCGCGGGCCTTCGCGGCGATTTCCTTTGTTGGGTCGTAATCTCGGGACCCAGGACTGCCCAGCGCCTCGTGCAGGTCGTCGAGCGTCTCAAAGTACAGTTCCGCTACGCCGTCAAACTCGGCGTGTGCTGGTTCTGTTGGAAGAACTTGCTGGTAGCGAACCACGCCTTCGATGTCTTTCGCGATTGGCGTGTGGTTGGTCTGCCAGTAGTCGACGAACTCCTTGTGAGACATGCCCTCCTGTCTGACTAGCAGGGCTACATGCTTGTACATCATCAGCACATTTCTGACCTATGAGTATAAAAACTACCGCTGTCACCTGTCAGGAAATTTGGGTCAGTAAAGATTAATGTATCCGTGACGCCGAACACTGAACCAATATGGAGGCAGTCAACCCCGCTACGGGCGAGCGCCTAGACGTGTACGACCCTGATGATGACGACACAGTCGAGCGAAAGCTAGACCACGCCACGTCGACGTTCGAGGACTGGCGTGAGGTCCCGCTGCGCGAACGGGAGGAGTTGCTTGAAAACGCCAGCGATGTTCTACGGGAGAACAAACAGCGGTACGCTGAACTGATGACCCGGGAGATGGGAAAACCAATCACGCAGGCCATCGCTGAAGTTGAAAAGTGTGCGTGGGCGTGTGACCATTACGCCGAATACGCACACAAGTATCTCTCCGATGAACACCACCCCAGTCCGCCGGGAACGGAGGTAAAGACGGTCCATGATCCGCTCGGGCCCGTGCTAGCAGTGATGCCCTGGAACTATCCGTTCTGGCAGGTCATTCGCTTTGCCGCGCCCTATCTCACTGCCGGTAACGTGGGCCTGCTTAAACACGCCTCAAACGTCCCCGGGTGTGCGCTCGCGCTCGAAGAAGTGTTTGCCGAAGCCGGTTATCCTGACGGCGCTTTTCAAACGCTGTTGGTTGGATCCAGTAACGTCGACAGCATTCTCGCAGACGACCGTGTCCGCGCGGCGACGCTGACCGGAAGTGGTCCCGCCGGGCGTGCCGTCGCCGAAACCGCCGGCAAGCACCTGAAAAAGACTGTGCTGGAACTCGGCGGGTCTGACCCGTTTATCGTCCTCGACGATGCAGACCTCGATGCGGCCCTCAAGACTGGAGTGCAGGCACGGACACTAAACGGCGGCCAGTCCTGCATCGCCGCCAAGCGATTTATCGTTCACACAGATGTCTATGACGAATACGTTGATCGGCTCGTCGCTGCCTTCGAAGACCTCACTGTCGGCGATCCGATGTCCGAAGAAACCGATATCGGCCCGCAGGCCGACCCTGACCTCATGGCCGAACTGCACGACCAGGTACAGGAAAGCGTCGACGCTGGTGCGACGCTGTTGACCGGGGGCGAGCCGCTTGCCCGGACCGGAGCGTTCTACCCGCCGACAGTACTGACTGCTGTCCCGTCTGGGTGCCCCGCCGACACAGAGGAGATGTTCGGACCAGTAGCGACCGTGTATGAGGTTGCCGATGCGGATGAAGCGATTACGGTCGCAAACGACACCCGTTTCGGGCTGGGTGCAAGTCTCTGGACTTCGGACCGAGAACGCGGCCAGCGTCTGGCACGAGATATTTCCGCGGGCTGCGTCTACATCAACGAGATGACTAAATCGGACCCGCGGGTCCCGTTCGGCGGCATCAAAGACGCCGGCTACGGCCGTGAACTCTCGGAGATTGGTATCAAAGAGTTTGTCAACAAAAAGACGGTCTGGGTCGAATAACTGCCGGGGTTTGCGACTGGGTCATACTTCTCTTGCTGGCGTGCCCGGTTTTACGGCTGTAGTAGCCATTGACAGTCAATGTACACCCGAGCGCACGGCTGCAGTGTGCTCGGTATTAATTGTTTCAATTGTTACTGCAGTATCAGGGACGGTCGTCAGCGATTTGTGTGACAGGACAAAGCTTCTTGTTTCAAGG
This sequence comes from Haloarcula sp. Atlit-7R, assembly GCF_003666065.1. Classification (NCBI taxonomy): domain Archaea; kingdom Methanobacteriati; phylum Methanobacteriota; class Halobacteria; order Halobacteriales; family Haloarculaceae; genus Haloarcula; species Haloarcula sp. Atlit-7R. Next base: position 44,295 of record NZ_QXIK01000007.1, read on the forward strand.
GGCGTTATGCGGGCGCATGGAGTTAGCCATACTTGGCGGTACTGGTGATATCGGTGAGGGACTTGCGATGCGCTTTGCCTCCGACACAGACCACACGATTACCGTCGGCTCGCGGGACGCTGCAAAAGCCAGCGAGCGAGCCAGAGCGTACGAAAAGCGATTGTCCGCTCACGATGTTGAGACTGAAATCAGCGGAACTGACAACAGCAGTGCCGCGGCTAGCGCAGACGTGGTTATCCTGGCCATTCCGCCACATCACGTCGGCGATACAGTCGAAGAACTAACTGAAGATAACGTGCTTTCGGATCAACTACTCATCAGCCCTGCTGTCGGGATGAGCGGCGACGGAGATGGACTTCACTACCGACCGCCGTCGACGGGAAGCGTTACCGAATTTGTCGCACAGCGGGCCCCTGAATCGGTTCCAGTGGCGGGCGCATTCCACAATCTTGCGGCGGACCGGCTGGCGGATCTAGAGGCCACGCTCGATGTGGATACGCTGGTCGTCGCGGACGATCCGGCGGTCAGTGACCGCGTCGTGACGCTAACTGCTGACCTCGCGGGCGTCCGACCGATCCCTGCTGGCCCGCTTTCGAACGCCGCGGAAGTCGAGAGTCTGACGCCGCTGCTCATCAACATCGCTCGATACAACGAGGGGATGCACGATGTCGGTGTGACTTTCAATTAGACGCCGGCAACGTTCTGTCCTCCGCCACGGCTCAGATAGTAGCGCCGCGCGGTCGATTGCACTCTTGCTTTCGACGTCTCTGCAAACCGCCACACTCAGACATGGGCCTGTTCACTTGCCGCAGCTGAGCTTAGCCTGTCTTGTAGACGCCGCGTGCAGTCGCGACCTGTGCACCGTCTTCGGCGTACACCTCGACACTGACGACGCCAACGTCTCCACCGTGCCGAATCACGTCCGCCTCCGCTCGGAGGTCCCCTGTCCCGGCTTCGAGGTAATCGATGCGCATATCGATGGTCGGCACCGGCTGTTCGACGAGGGACACAAGGGCGGCCCCACCAACAGTGTCGGCGAGGGTGAATGTAACGCCGCCGTGGGCCATTATCTGCTCCTCGTTCCAGGACAGTTCCTCGCGCATCTCGATGTGGCCTTCGGCGTGCCCGTTATCGACGGTTGTTATCTCGATATCGAGCAGGTCGGCAAACGGCATGTTCTGGAAGAATGCTTCGATATCCATACTCATCAATTATGTTCCCCACCTGGGGAAATAAGTATTGGTGTTCACCGGGTCCAAAACCCACGGGCGATACGCGGATAACTGCTGGTGCGCGCTGTCACAACCCTCTCCGCCGGACTGTGTCTGTCCTCTCTGCAGCCACCGACACGGTCTGGCAGTCTCTAGCTGACCTTCGGTCGCACCTCTTCACCCAGCCGCCGGATGCACTCGGCCATTTCCTGCGTTCCGGTTCCGGGGTGGTACGTCCGGAAAATGAAATGGATGTCATCCCCCAGCGCCTCCCGGTACGTTTCCAGTTCGGCCGCGACTTGGTCGGGTGTCCCGAAGAGAGCCTGTTCTTTGAGTTCCTGTTTGCGGTCGTCGTCCAGTTCCGGAACCGCCTCGCCTGAGAATATCTCCTCGTACCGGCGCTGGATGTAGAGGTAGCCGTCGCGCATCTGCTCCCATGCGTCTTCGCGGGAGTCACCGACGAACCCGTGCTGGAGGACATACACTTGAAAGTCGCCCTCGATTTCCTCGTCGTCACGGACGTGCCTGATATCCTCGACACGCTTCCGGACGCCATCGACTGACAGCGACGACGGGGCACACCATGCGTCAGCGGTCCGGGCGGCCCGCCGGACGGCAGGTCGCGACGCCCCACCGAGCATGAGAGGAACATCGTGTGCTGGCTTCGGTGTCACAGTGACATCCGATGAGATGTCGTGGAACTCCGGCTCGTAGTCGAGCGGTCCGTCAGACCAAGCACCGCGAAGCGTATCGACCGTATCGGCCAGCCGGTCAGCCCGCTCGTCGTCGGGAATCCCGAAGGCATCAAACTCGGAGACGTTTGACCCGATTGCCAGCCCGAGGGTAGTTCGGCCACCGGAGATCTGATCCACCGTTGCGATATCCTCGGCGAGCCGGATTGAGTCATACAGCGGCGCGAGTGCGATACAAGAGCCGATTTCGATATTATCGGTGACTGCAGCTAACGCCCCGAGTGCCGGTGTGACGCCCGATAGATAGTCGTCATCGAGGAAGTGATGCTCTGAGACCCAGGCGCTATCGAGACCTGCGGTGTCGATAACTGCCCCCAGTTCGAGCATTTCGTCGTAAATGTCACTGGTTTCGCGGTCGTCGTCCGGGCGCTGCTGACAGGTAAACAGGCCTGTTCCCAGTTGCATACCTCTCAATTACGACGCGACCGACTTAATGGTAGTGACGCGCTGGCAATCGGACAGTGCGTGAGACCGGCTGGATACTGCCAGTCAGTAGTCGATTCGAGTAATCTCCGAAACGGGCCACTCACTGAGGATCTCAACGCCGTTCTCGCGGACAACAACCATCTCTTCGACGCGGACGCCCTGCCGTTCCGCGGGTTGCATCGTCTCGACAGCCATCGTCATGCCCTCCTCGATTTCAATCGGATGGTCCGGTGAGAGCCCGCGCCAGATGAGCGGCGTCTCGTAGAGCTGTAGCCCCAGCCCATGCGCCCAGTGGTTGGTCGTCATCTGCCAGAACTCGTCGGCGTCGTACCAGTCCATATGCTCGCCGTCTCTGTCGGGGAAGCCCTTGCAGATCTCGTCGGTCGTGGCCCCCGGCTCGATCCGTTCGAGGACGTCATAGAGGTCGTCACGGGCCTTCTCGTAGGCGTCTTTCTGTGCCTGCGTCGGTTCGCCCATGCTGAACGTGCGGTAGTAACAGGAGCGGTAGCCCAGATAGCCGATGTTGTAGAAATCAGCGTACACGAGGTCGTTCGGTCGAATCACCCGGTCGGTCGTGTTCGCCTGATGTTTCGGCCAGGTGTTCGGGCCAGAGGTCACGTAGCCACCCTGGGCCATTGCGCCGTGCCGCCAGAGTTCGCCGACTGCATCACCCCAGACTTCAGATTCCCGCTTGCCCGGTTTTGCACTCTCAGTAATCCTCTGGAAGCCTGCCTCACAGATGGCAGCGACCTGTCGCAGACACTCGACCTCGTCGCGGGTTTTGGTCTTCCGCGCGTCGAGCATAATGTCAGTCGCCGCGCTGGTGTCGACATCGACGCCACGGTCCTCGAACTTCTCGATGAGCGCCCCGTTGCCCACGTCGATGCCCATCGGCTCCCGGTCGACACCGTACTCTTCCATGGCGGTGTACACCGTCTCGGCCATCTTGTCTTTGAGCCAGTCGCGCGCGGCAGCGCTGCCCGACGCCCGAGGAACGTTGCCGAGTCCCGGACAGGCATATCGGATGTCGTCGAGCCAGGGACAGTTGAACCGCTGGTTCGATGCGTGGTCCGCAGTGTCCCAGTGGACGACATCGCCGTCTTCGGTCAGGAGCGTGTAGTGGTCCGCCCCGCTCCCGCCGGTCATCGCCAGCCCGGTGACGTACCGGACGTTCGGGTCGTTGATCAGCAGCATCGACCCGAGTTCGGAATCCCGCAGTCGGTCGAGAGCTCGTTCTTTGCGTTCGCGTCGCATCCGCTTGACGTCGATCCGTTCTTCCCAGTCGACGGCCATGGTGCCACGCGTTCCTTCCATGAAGTCGCGCTCGTACATCACGTAGGCGTACAGGCAGGTCCCTAATCAAACACTGGGGTCACTCTGGAGCACTGAGCGAAACGCGGGCGAACCCACGGGGTGCAGTACGCTTCGACGGCGGGACTGGCGTTTCAGAGCGGTTCGAGGCCGTTCTCCTCCCGGAGCGTGTTGATGTACGACCGGAACCCGGATTCGAGGCCGTACTCGACCTCGTAGCTGAAGTCTTGCTGCGCAGCGGTCATATCGAGATTCTGGGTCCAGGGGAGTTCGCCCTCATCAGAGACCGACAGGTCGGCATCCGGGACGATTTCCCGGACCGTGTTGGCGGCTTCGCGGATCGTCGCGAGGACGCCGCGGACGTTGTAGATGCGCTGGCTGAGATTGTCCTCGTCGACGAACGTCGCTTTCCGGAACGCCTGTGCGATATCGCGGGCGTGTTGCCAGTCGATTACCTGATCACCGTACTCGACGCTGAACGGTTCGCCGAGTGCCGGCTTCTCGATGATGTTTGCGAGGAACGCCGACCCTCCGGTTTCGCGGTAGGGGCCGTACGCCACAGTCGGGCGGAGTCCAACGTGGTCAACATCGTAATCCTCGTGGTAGACACGGGCCTGATGTTCGTTGTACTCTTTTGTCGCGCCGTAGAGCGTATCAGGATAGACGAGTTCGTTCTCATCGACGTAGTCGGCGGCGTAATTATGTGGCGGCGCGTACACCGCCGCGCTGGAAGCCCATGTGACGCGCTCGATCTGGTCGTCGAGGGTGCGTGCAGCCTCGAAGATGTTGTTGGTCCCCTTGATGTTGACATCGAGGCCAGCCCGCGGGTTGTCCCGTGCCGTGTTCGTCAGCAGTGCCGCGAGGTGCACAATATGCGTCGTCTCCGTCTCTTTGACGGCACGAATCACGTCCGTCGCCTCGGAGACATCACCGCGCCGGATAGTCACATCGTCGGCGACACCCAGCTTCGAGAGGATGTGGTCGTCCGTCGAGAGGTCGTAGGCGACGACGTCGTGACCGTGTTCGATGAGGTCCTCGACGACATACGAGCCGAGGAAGCCGGTTCCGCCGGTGACGAGTACTGTTGTATCTGTCATTGTTGTATCAATGTGTGTTCCGTAGTTGATTTATATTCTTTGCTAAACCATGCTCGGGACTTCATTCGTGCAGCCCGCCGACTTCCTTGTAGAACGACGACTGGAGGGACTCGACCATCTCTTCGTCGCGGTCGATGCGAACGTCGATGACGAACGGGACATCGGCGCTGGTTCCTTCTTCGAGTGCAGCCGACAGTTCAGCGGGCGTTACTGCCCGCGTCGCATCAGCGCCGAACGCCTCGGCTGCCTTCACGAAGTCAGTGTCGTGGAACTCGACACCAGCGATGTCGCCCGCCTCGTGTTGCATCTGACGGACCATGCCCAGGCTGGTGTCGTTGAGGACGACGAACGTGGGCGCGACGCCGTTCTCGACGGCTGTCTCCACGCTGGTCATCGTCATCGTGAAGCCACCGTCTCCCGCGACGGCGATGACATCTTTCCCCGTTGTGATGGCGGCGGACACCGCGGCCGGCGTTGCCCATCCCATCGCGCCGACGCCACCGCTGCCGTAGTAGGTCCCGGTGTCCGGTGTCTGAAGATAATTGAGCAACCAGAATCGGTTGTTGCCCGAGTCGGCGGTCACGATGGTCTCCGAATCAACCACTGCCTCGATCTCCTTGACCGCCCGCTGTGGCTTGATTGGCGACGCGTCCGACTCACATCTGGGGGCGTAAAACGACTCCTGCGCCGCGGCCGCACGGTCGTGCGCCCAGTCGTTTCCAGCGCTTTCGGGGAGGTTCGCCGCCAGGTCGTCGAGACTGTGTGCCGCATCACCGATGAGTGCGACATCTGCGGGGTAGACCCAGCCGGCGTTGCGCGTGTCGATGTCTGCGTGAATAATAGTTTGCTCGTCAGGCCGGATGAACTCCGGGGACTGCCAGTTCGTGTCCATCGGGTTCATGCGACAACCCACGACGAGGAGGACGTCTGCCTCGCTGACGACCTGATTTGCGCCCTCGTGCCCGAAGGAGCCGATAACGCCCGCAGCCAGGTCGTGGGTTTCGGGGAACGTCGACTTGCCCAGATAGGAGGTAGTGACGACGGCATCAGTCGCCTCTGCGACAGTTTCGAGCTGGTCGTAGGCGTCGGCGGCGTGAACGCCGTTGCCGGAAATGATGACCGGGCGGTCAGCTTCGCTCAGGGCTGTTATCGCTGTCTGGACGTCCTCGTGGGCCGGTCGCGAGTCCCAGTTTTGCACCTGATCGTGGCCGTCCCAGACCGGTGGAATCGGGTCGTCGGGCATCTCCTCGGTGACGGCGTCGCCGTCGAGGATTATTGCCGTTGGCCCGGGCCGGCCGGCAGTCGCGTGTTTGAACGCGAGCTGGAGGCTTCGTACCGTCTCTGTCGGTGAGCGCGGGAACCAGTTTTCCTTGGTGTAGGCATCGAGCGCTGACGGGAGGTCCAGCCCACCGTAGTCACCGCGAGCCTGCTGATACGGCGCGAGCGTCGAATAGTCGCCCCGCTCGCTGGCCTCGGTAATGACGACCATCGGTGACGAAGCCAGTTTTCCTTCCATCTGGCCGATTGCGCCGAGGCTCCCGATCCAGGGACCTTGTCCCGCGAGGACCCCGGGGTCCCCGGTGAGTCGTCCGTGCATCTCGGCCATGACGCTGGCTTCCCGCTCATCGCGTGGCCGGACCATCTCCACATCGGCATCCGGGACGTGGTCAAGAATCTCGATGGCGCGACCACCGGGATATCCGAAGACGTACTCGACGCCTTGCTCGTCCAGTTCTTCGACAAGGCGCTTTCCTGTGTCAGTCATACGTAGTAAATTTGGCTGTCATTATCGATCGTTGCGTTACGTCTCACTGTGGGTCACTCCCAAGATATAGAGTTTGGGGTGCAAAGGTACAGCAGCTATGGCTGCATGGGGGGCTCGGGTCCCTGCGAAACCAACTGACTTGCTGTGCTGTTCAAGTAATTCGATCATGAGATAGCACTGGAATCTGGGAGCATCACTCACTTTGGATGCCTGTAACCTCTGTTTCTCTCAATAGAACTGTTCTACTGATTCGAATAGGGCTGCTCCCATCATATGAATAGTAGAATATTCAGAAAAAACGAGAGAAACTGGACGAATTGTCGGAAAACCCTCTCTATTCGCCTGTACCTCTTGTGTAGACAACCTGTACTCCATAGCGTTGGATACGGCCGCTGACTGATTACAGTGGTACTGCTGTAACAGTTCCTGCGCCACAATCGGAGCTGCTGTTACAAACATATGAATGTAATAGTAGTGCGAACGTAGGCCCGTTTTATACCATTCAGCTAGTTTAGGTATATCCCTCAATGAATTGGCTTTCGGCGGCGTAGACATACCCACTCTTCGAGGTCACAGTGTGCGTGGGCCCTAGCTGTTCGAGTAGCTCGAACTGGCATCACACTACAGCCGGTTTATATACTAACGTCGTCCGGATAGTTGGCTGTCCAGTTGGAGCGTGACCACTGCGCGCCGAACCTGAGACTATCCACCGATGCGAGAACTGTCATGCATGCTGAATATCGACAGTCAACCGCGGGTGAGCGATTGGACACACGAATCCGCGGTGTGTCGAATACGTGCCTGTGAGGGTCGAGATTGCACTGTACCGGTCGGAAGGTGTTGCGACGCCCTGCCGTCGACACCGTTCGGAAAGTTCGAACGGGTATCCACTCAGACGTGGCACGTACTGACAGTATGGCACGAGCAGTTCAGACGAGAGTGTTTCGACTCTCTGTGCGTCTGGTATCGGACAGGGATTGCCCGCAGCGAGGGACAATACAGTAGCGCAAGCGGAACAGTCGGGAGTGGCTGTGCCTGACTTAGACCCTCTCGAGGCCCCTTTCGTCCCTGTGCAGACTTGCTACGGTTCATAATAACGTTTATCACGAAAGATTGTGTCATGGCGAGTGTTGCGATGCACGATACAGTCAGCCGTCGAACTGTCATGAAGAGCATTGGTGCCGCAGGCGCTGTCGGACTCGCAGGCTGTTCGACAGACGGTGGGAGTAGTGGCAACACCATCAGCATGGGCATCCTAATGGGGGTAACGGGTGGGCTGTCCGAAGTAGGCCCCGCAATTCGAGATGCAGCAGAACTAGCTGTAAAGCAGGTCCGAGACGCGGACAACGGGTTCGCAGTCGATACGCAGTTCGAGAACACGGAGACCAAGCCGAGTCGGGGTGTGAGTGGTGCAGAAGCCCTCGTGAACGCCGGGTATCCGATGATCTGCGGGGGACTGGCGTCGTCAGTGACGCTGCAGGTCGCCGAGAACGTTGCCATCCCGAACCAGACGGTTATGTGTTCACCATCGGCGACGTCGCCTGATGTTTCCTCGCTCGAAGATAACGACTTTGTGTACCGGACACCGCCAACGGACAAGCTGCAGGGGTCGCTGCTGGCACAGATAGCGGCCGAACGGCTTGAGAAAGAGAGTTCAGCCATCCTCTTTCTCAATAACGCGTACGGGAACGGCCTGTCGAACGGCTTTACCAAGACGTTCGAGTCGGAGTACGGCGGTGAGGTGCTGAATCAGGTCTCGTACTCGGCGGGTCGGTCCTCCTACACCTCACAGTTGCAAAACGCTCTTGATGGCGACCCGGGAACGCTCGTGATCATTGGCTACCCCGAGAGCGGGAACAAAATCTTCCGGAACTTCTACGAGAACTTTGACAGAGCGGACATGGATATCCTGGTCCCAGACGGACTCAGGGCCGATGACTTGCCCGGGAACGTGGGACACGATATGACAAACGTCCGCGGAACCAATCCGTCCTCGGCCGGTCCGGGAATCGAGTACTTCAGGTCGGCATACGAGGAGGAGTACGGCTCTGCACCGGGGCCGTTCAATCAGCAATCGTTCGATGCTGCGGCAGTCCTCATGCTGGCACGCGCAGCAGCTGGTGAAGATGACGGGACTGCAGTCCGGGATCACATGCGGGCAGTCACAGACGCCGGTGGCGAAACGGTCGGCCCTGAAACCCTGGGAGAGGGCGTGTCGCTTGCGGCCGAAGGGACCGAAATCAATTATCAGGGAGTCTCAGGCCCAGTCGAGTTCGATGACAATGGTGACCTCGCCAGCGCCGTGTACAATTACTTCAGGTACACAGAGAACGGCACAGAAAACATCGAGCAGGTCGAAGTCTAACGGAAACGTCGCTGGGCTTTCTCACTCACAATTACCTGTGTTCCAGGGGCGGTCATCTCGGACGATGGTGTGACACAACCGTGACTCAGGTCGTCCTATACACGGTCTCTGTGGCAGGACTGGTGGGATAGTCATTGTCAGACAACCGAAAGACTATAATCAAATACCGTTATACTCATGAACTGATGTCTCAGTACGCAGCACGCGTCGAAGCGATGGATATCAGTGGCATCCGTGAAGTCTTCGAGGCGGCAGGCGAAGACGCAATAAATCTGGGTCTCGGCCAGCCTGATTTTCCCACTCCAGAGCACGCTCGGGAGGCAGCGGTGAGTGCGATTCAGGATGGGATGGGTGATTCATACACCTCCAACAAGGGGATTCCAGAACTCAGAGCGGCTATTAGTGACCGCTACGCCACCGACAACGGGCAGGACATCCCGCCCGAAAACATCATTGCTACTGCCGGGGCAAGTGAGGCAATTCACGTTGCAATCGAGGCCCATGTCCGGCCAGGCGACGAAGTGCTTTGCCCTGACCCCGGATTTCTGGCCTATGAACAATTGGTCTTACTCGCCGGCGGCGAACCAAAGCGGGTCGAACTCAGGGACGACCTGACACTCGACCCCGCCGCCGTTGAGGATGCCATCACGGAGAACACGTCGCTGTTTATCGTTAACAGTCCAGCGAACCCTACCGGCGCGGTGCAATCGAAGCGAGACATGGCAGAGTTCGCGCGGATCGCGGACGAACACGAGCTTATCTGCCTCTCCGATGAAGTCTACGAGAAGATTGTCTTCGACGGTGAACACCATTCGCCGGCTGAATTTGCCACCTCTGATAGGGTAATCCAGGCCAGCGCGTGCTCGAAAACGTACTCGATGACAGGCTGGCGGCTCGGTTGGGTAGCGGCCAGTGCAGAGCGAATCGAGCGGATGCTTCGAGTGCACCAGTACGTGCAGGCGTGTGCCAGCGCTCCCTCACAGTACGCTGCCGAAGCGGCGCTTACTGGTCCGCAGGAACCGGTTCGAGAGATGGTGTCTGCTTTCGAGGAACGACGAAACGTTCTCCTCGATGGGCTGGAGGATATCGGCCTCGACACGCCGGTGCCGAAGGGGGCGTTCTACGCGATGCCTCACGTCCCAGACGGGTGGACCCAGAAGATGCTGGACAACGATGTCATCGTGGTCCCTGGCGAGGCGTTTGGGCCGAGTGGACGGGGACAGGCGCGAATTTCGTATGCCACGAGTACAGCTGAACTGAAAGAGGCGTTGGAAGTGATGCGAACGGTCACGAATTCGCTGTAGGGTGCCGTTGGCACTCGTGCTCGACTGTCCCGTCCGACGAGCGGCGTCACATTTCTCGTCGCGGGCGTCTGCGTCCGTGTCGGTGTCTCTTTTGCTACGCCACCTGCAAGAGAACTCCGCTGGATAAAGAGAGAATGACCTCTCTTGCCATTCGTTGCCATGTGTAATGTTAGCAAGAATTTGGGGCACAGCTTCGGTTCCCTCGGATTCTATGACGATTTTACATCAAGATTTTTAACACTGGGTACAGAGCACAAACGTATGGCGGCCCGAGACTACTACAACCGTGGACAGAATATAGTGTACAACCGCCCAGTACTCGTTCTATTCGCGGTTATCGGCGTGTTTCTCGTCTTCGATATCTTTCGACAGTTAGAAACTGGCACGATTGCCGCCACAGATCTCATGAGCTATCTCTGGAACGGCCTGGTACTCGGGATGTCGCTTGGACTGGCTGGCGTCGGCCTCTCAATGACATACAGCATCCTCAATTTCGCAAACTTCGCCCACGGAGACTTGATTACGAGCGGTGCGTTCGCCGGATGGGCGACGGCGTTTCTGATTGCCGGGCTAGGTGAATTTTCCGTCGAAGCGCTCGTCCTCATCGGCGGCCCGATCGCAGTCGGCTCGAACGAACTTGGAATAAACGTCGTCAATACCCCACTGGCCCTGCTGGCTGGCTTACTCGTCGCTGCGGTCCTGACAGCTGCCCTTTCGCTCTTGCTGGACCGAATCGTGTTCAGGCCGATGCGTAGCGCCGACGGTGTGACGCTGATGATCGCCAGCGTCGGTGTCGCACTGTTTCTTCGTAATCTCATCACCTATTCGTTCCTGACTGATAGCCGCGGACTGACAGGCGGAAACGTCCCCCAGCTTACTCTGGCGGGTGTCACGTTTGGCGGACACCAGATTACGCTGGTCGTCGTCGCCGCACTCCTGATGCTTGCTACCCACGTTCTGCTTCAGTACACCAAAATCGGCACCGCGATGCGTGCAATGGCTGCGAGCAAAGACCTCGCGAAAGTCACAGGCATCCCGACAGAGCGCGTCGTCAAACTCACCTGGAGTATCGGCGGCGGGCTTACCGGGTGTGCAGGCTTTCTTATCGCGTTACAGCAGGGAACGCTCACAGTAACAATGGGATGGGACCTGCTGTTACTGGTGTTCGCAGCGGTCATCCTCGGCGGTGTCGGTTCGATTTACGGGGCAATGGTCGGCGGTGTCATCCTCGGAATCGTGAGCCGACTCGCACTCGTCTGGATTCCGGCCAGTTTCCTTCTGGTCGCGGCGTTCGTTATGATGATCGTCATGCTGCTCGTGCGCCCGTCGGGGCTGTTCAGCGGGAGGACGACGGCATGAGTACGGGTTCTATTCAGGCACGGGCTGAGGGGTGGCTTGGCAACAACGACGTGCGCTTGCTCATCGCCCTGGCCCTCGCTATCGGGGGCTTGTACGCGCTTTTCAGTGCTGTTCTCGGGTTCCAACTGAATGGCACGGTCAACACGCTCCGGCGCGTCGCCTTCCTTTCGGCGATTTATGCTATGTTAGCGCTCGCGCTGAACCTCCAGTGGGGATACGCAGGCCTGTTCAATCTCGGTGCGGCTGGATTCATGGCCATCGGCGTTTACACGATGGGGATACTGACCGCTCCAGTGACAGCCAGTCCGCCCGGCTTCGGGCTGCCACTTCCGGTCGCGATTCTGGGTGCGCTACTCGTGACCGGGGTCACTGGCGGCCTCGCAGCATTACCTGCGATCCGACTCCGTGCTGATTATCTTGCAATCGTGACTGTCGCGTTCTCGGAAATCGTGCGTCTCACATTCCGTGCGCCGGAGTTCGCGAACACCCGCATTGCCGGCGTTGCATTCGGAACGGGCGGTGCGACGGGCCTGTCCTTGCCATCGAACCCGATCCGGATTCTCTTTTACACGGACCCTGCCGCAACAGCCCCAGCACCCAATGCGCTGGGGACGGCGATATTCAGTGTCGTGGCACCGCTGGGAATCGAGGAGACGCTGGTTATCGGCTGGGCGTACGTGATTGTGTTATGCCTCTGTCTCGGCCTCTTGTACTGGCTGATGATCCGCCTCGGGAAGTCACCCTTCGGCCGGGTCCTCAAGAGCATCCGCGAGGACCAGCAGGTCACGCAAGCCCTGGGGAAGGACACGCGCCGATTCAAAATCAAGACATTCGCGCTCGGCTGTGCGCTCATGGGGCTCATCGCTATTCTCTGGCGTCTCTCTGGCGGGTATGCATCGCCACGGATGTTCAAGCCGATACAGACGTTCTACATCTTCATTGCGCTGTTTATCGGTGGGACCGGGTCGCCAACGGGAAGCATCGTCGGCGGTGCGCTGTTCGCCAGTCTGCTCTTCGAGGGCCCCTCGTTCATCCGGCGGGTTGTGGCGGAGTACCTCCAACTCAGCAACGCTCCCGATACGCTTGTTGGTGCTATCGCCGAGTTAGGAGCCCTTGATGTCACACCATTGCTGGCGTATTCCGTGCAGGACGTGAGCATCTCTGCGCTCCGGCTTATGCTGTTAGGTATTGTTCTGGTGTATCTCATGCAACGGCATCCGGAGGGTCTGCTGGGTCATCGAAAAGCAATCGCATCGAGTGTTGACCTCTCACGACAGGAGCCTCGCGAGGATGACAATGAGTAAGAACGCACAAGCAAGACAGAGCGGCCAGACCCAGAACGGACAGCAAGAACAGATACTCAAAGTGAAGAACCTGCGAAAGACGTTTGGCGGTATTACCGCCGTCGCTGATGTCTCATTCCACGTGGAGAAAGGGACTATCACTGGTCTGATTGGTCCGAATGGAGCGGGCAAGTCGACGACATTCGACCTCATTACCGGGGTGCAACGTCCAGACGGGGGTGCAGTCGAGTTCAACGACACGGAAATAACGGGGTATCGATCAGATCAGGTCGCAAATCAGGGCCTCGTCCGGACTTTCCAGATAGCCCGAGAGCTCTCGGAGATGACCGTGCTTGAAAACCTGATGCTGGCACCGCAGGGCCAGGCCGGCGAAGCAGTCTGGCGGGCGGTCCTCCCGCGAGCCAGAACACAGGTCATCGAGCAGGAAAAGATACTCCGAGAACAAGCATGGGAGATGCTCGAACTATTCGAGATCGAACACGTCGCGCACGAATCTGCCGGCAATCTTTCAGGGGGCCAACGGAAGCTGCTTGAGATGGCGCGTGTGCTCATGACCGATCCCGAGATGGTACTGCTGGACGAACCGCTTGCGGGAGTCAACCCAACACTCGAAGAGAAACTCATTGACCGGTTGCAGACGCTCAAAGAGCAGGGCTACACCTTCCTCTTCGTCGAACACGACATGGACGTTATCATGAATAACTGTGATACGGTCATCGTGATGCACCAGGGGAGTGTCCTCACAGAGGGGCAACCGGACGCAGTGAAAAACAACGACAAAGTCCTTGATGCATATCTCGGGGAAGAGGTGACAGTATGAGCTTACTGTCAGTACAGCAACTGGACGCCGGGTACGGTGATCTGCAGATTCTCACAGAAATTGACATGGAGGTCGGACAGGGTGAGTACATCACTATCGTCGGCCCGAACGGCGCGGGCAAGTCCACTGTCATGAAGTCTGTGTTCGGATTGACGACGTACATGGGGGGTGAAATCGTATTCAATAACAGGGACATTGCCGGTGAACAACCGGAAGACATCATCTCATACGGGTTGAGTTTCGTTCCACAGAGCAACAACGTGTTTGAACCGCTGACGGTCACAGAGAACCTCAAGATGGGTGCATACACGCTCGATCAGTTTCCCGAGGAGCGGCTACAGGCTGTTTACGACCGGTTCCCGATACTGGAAACCCGGTCGGAGCAGAAAGCAGGGACACTGTCAGGCGGGCAACAACAGATGCTGGCGATGGGCCGTGCGCTCATGCTTGATCCCGACCTGTTACTGCTTGACGAACCCAGCGCAGGCCTGGCACCGGATCTCGTCGATGAGATGTTTGACCGCATCGACGAGATCAACGACGCCGGTACCGCTGTGCTCCTCGTCGAACAAAACGCCAAAGAGGCATTGCGGCGGTGTGATCGCGGTTATGTCCTTGTACAGGGGCAGAATCGACACGAAGACAGCGGTGAGGCACTTCTCAACGACCAACAGGTCCGCGAGGACTTCCTCGGCGGGTAGCTCCTGTCGCCCAGCACTGGCTTAGAGAGGGCTTTTTGCCGAAGGAAACAGTCTACGTGAGACACTCTACGGGCCGTTGAGCCGTTTCGGGCTGGTGGGTCCATGGTGGCGCATAATCAGTGCACGGATTTCAACGCTGCAGCCCCGGATTCAGTGAACTTATGGGAGTTTGATATATTTGACCCTTCACAGCACACCGTTATATCAATACATCCGTATTACCGTCTGAATGTACGCTCTGTTACCAGTATCACAAGATGGAGGGTGTGAATATAATAGTTCAATATATTTTACTTAGCCCCTGACTCCACGCCGCTTCGGACCAGTAACTGTCACCGTTCACACCGGCCCAGTATCTGTTACGTGTGAACGATTGTCGCACAAACAATAAGTATCTTCCATGTCAGACTTCGCATATGCAACCGGGCTTGAACCCTACCGCCTGCCCTGCAGGTCAGCTGTCCCGGCAGTTAATGGACTGGGCACTGCCCTCCGCCACAGCCCCGTCTTTTACATTTTCGACATTTAAACTGGCGTAGACCGCTAGCGCACAGGTGGTCCCTGTGCCCTGGCGGAAAACGCCAGCCTTGAACACGCTCGGAGAGCTGTACCCAGCGGCTGTTCGGGTCATCAGGGTCTGTCGAGGGAACGTCTATCGAATATACAAACATCATCGAAAACAATGAACATAAAAAACGAAGCAGGAAACGCGGACTTGCCAGCGCCCGTCAGACAAGACTCGGAGCTAGTCCAGGTACTGGATGCTGAAGGCAACGTATTACCGCAGGCGTCTGTCCCTGATCTCTCAGATAGGCAGTTACTTGAACTGTATGAGACAATCAAGCTCGCCCGTCACTTCGATCAGCGGGCGATCAGCTTCCAGCGACAGGGGCGACTGGCGACGTACGCACCAATGACCGGGCAGGAGGGGTCACAGGTCGCCACGAGCTTTGCGCTTGCCGAGCAAGACTGGCTGTTCCCGACTTACAGGGAGCACGCGGCGAAGTACGCTCACGGAATGGAGCTGGCATCCCTCTTCGAACCACTAAGAGGCTATCGGGAAGGATATGCAATCCCTGAAGATGTCAACGTGATGCCGGAGTATATTCCGATAGCAACCCAGGTTCCGCAGGCTATGGGAATGGCCTGGGGACACAAGCTACAGGGCAAGACGGATACGGCCGTCCTGTGTCATCTCGGTGATGGTGCGACCTCCGAAGGAGACTTCCACGAAGGACTGAACTTTGCCGGGGTATTCGACGTCCCTGCTGTGTTCGTCTGTAACAACAACCAATGGGCGATTTCGGTCCCCCGAGAGCGACAGACTGCGAGCGAAACCATCGCTACAAAGGCACAGGCATACGGTATCGACAGCGTTCGTGTCGACGGACTGGACCCGCTCGCGGTCTACAAAGTCACCAGTGAGGCACTGGAGAAAGCTCGGAATCCAGCTCCCGGAGCGCTGCGGCCAACGCTTATCGAATCTGTCCAGTATCGCTTCGGCGCTCACACCACTGCGGATGACCCGTCCGTCTACAGAGACGAATCGGAAGAGGAGGCCTGGCGAGACCGCGACCCTGTGGACCGCATTGAAAAGTATCTCTACAACGAGGGTATCCTCGATCCGGACCTTGAAAGTGAGATCCAGGACCGAATCGAACAGGAGGTCAGCGACGCGATAGCGACGGCAGAGCAGACGGAAACGAGTCCGGATAACATCGTTGAGCACGTGTACGATGACGTTCCAGCGCGACTCGAAGAACAGCGGGACGAACTGAACCGACTGCGGGAGAAGTACGACGACGGCGCGTTCTCGGAGGTGCTGGAATGAGTTCGACAGCCAGCACGCAGACGGGGCAAACGGCTCAGCGTCTCACTCTCGTGGAAGCGATACAGGACGGGCTGTACACAGAAATGGCACAGGACGACAGCGTAGTCGTGCTTGGCGAAGATGTCGGAAAGAACGGCGGTGTCTTCAGAGCAACCGACCAGCTCTACGAAGAGTTCGGTGAAGACCGCGTCGTCGACACGCCACTGGCAGAAGCCGGCATTATCGGGGCCTCGATTGGACTTGCCCAGACCGGGATGAAGCCTGTTCCCGAGATGCAGTTCATGGGTTTCATGTATCCTGCCTTCGATCAGATTGTCAGTCACGCCGCTCGCCTCCGGAGCCGTAGCCAGGGACAGTATTCGGTGCCGATGGTGATACGGGCTCCGTACGGCGGTGGCATCCGGGCCCCAGAACACCACTCCGAGTCGAAGGAAGCGTTCTTCGTGCACGAACCCGGCCTCAAGGTCGTCTCTCCGAGCACGCCCTACGATGCAAAGGGACTGCTGGCGGCGTCCATCCACGACCCGGATCCAGTCATCTTCCTTGAGCCGAAGTTGATCTACCGCGCCTTCCGTGAAGATGTCCCGACAAAACCGTATGAAGTGTCGCTGAGTGAGGCTGCTGTCCGGCGTGACGGAAGCGATATTTCAGTCTACACGTGGGGAGCTATGACCCGGCCTGCCCTGATCGCAGCGGAGAATCTCAGCCAGTCACACGGCATCGAGGCCGAAGTCATCGACCTGCGAACTCTGTCTCCCCTCGATATAGAGACGATCACTGACTCGTTCAAGAAGACCGGGAGAGCCGCGATTGTCCACGAGGCACCGAAGACTGGCGGACTAGGGGCCGAAATCGCAACGACGATTCAAGAAGAAGCGCTCGTGCATCAGGAAGCGCCAATCAAACGAATCGCCGGCTTCGATGCCCCAATGCCACTTCATTCACTGGAGGATTACTACCTGCCGCAGGCGGTCCGTATCCAGGACGGAATTCGCGAAACAGTCGACTTCTAACATGGTACGCGAGTTCGAACTCCCCGATGTCGGTGAAGGCGTCGCTGAGGGCGAACTGCTTCGCTGGCGTGTTGCGCCGGGCGACGCAGTTTCCGAAGACCAGCCGGTAGCGGAGGTCGAGACCGACAAAGCCGTCGTCGACGTTCCGTCCCCCGTTGACGGTGTCGTCGAAGAACTCCGTGCTACGGAAGGTGAGGTTGTCCCAGTCGGTGATGTGATTATCGTCTTCCGAGTAGAGGGTGAAAACAAATCAGACGAAACCGCAGTAACGCCTCCAGATGACGCCACCTCGGAAAGTGGCTCCCAGACCGACGACGAAGCTACACCACAGCCAACCGGAGATGCGCCGTCGGACCCAGCGGTGACCCAGAGCGTCCAAGTCCCCGCACCGCCGTCCGTGCGGCGTCTCGCCCGCGAACTGGGCGTTGATATTTCCAACATTGTTGATTCGTCTTCTGGGCGCATAACAGGGTCAGATGTACGCGCGTACGCGAGCGCGTCCTCGACTCAGGAGCGTTCAAATCAGCAGACCGCTGCCGCGGGGCAACGAGATCAGCAGTCTGCCCCGGCGCAGTCTGTCAGTTCGGCACAGATGCACGAAACGGCAGACCGGGAAACGACCGTTGCCGTCCCGAAAACCAGACACATCGCAGCGAAGGAAGGAATTGACCTCAATACCGTTCCCACCGATGAACGAAAAGACGGAGAACCCTTTGTCACGCTCGAAACGGTCCGGGAGTACGCAGAGGCACACCAGCAAGCACAGAAAACGGATCGAGAAGCGGTAGCCAGGAGAGCAGCGACAGACGAGCCAGCGCGCCCGGAATCTCGAAAGCCATACAACGGAATCAGGCAGACGATTGGCTCGGCGATGACGGAGTCGAAATACACGGCCCCGCACGTCACCCATCAGGACGAGGTTGATGTTACCGCTCTGGTCGACGCTCGCTCGGCCCTCAAACAGGCGGCAGAGGAGCACGATATCCGACTGACGTATTTGCCGTTCGTGATGAAAGCGTGCGCCGCGGCTCTGCAAGAGAACCCACAGATAAACGTCTCTCTCGACGAAGCAAACGAGGAAATCGTCGAGAAACAGTACTACAATATCGGTATCGCAACGGCGACTGATGACGGCCTGCTGGTTCCTGTCGTCGAGGATGTCGATACGAAAGGCCTGCTCGAAGTCGCCGCTGAAACCTACGAAAAGACTCAGAAGGCCAGAGAACGGAGTCTTTCGCCGGAGGAAATGCGTGGCGGGACATTTACCATCTCGAACATAGGCGGTATCGGCGGGGAGTACGGAACCCCGATCATCAACCAACCGGAGAGCGCCATCCTGGCACTGGGAGAAATAAAAAAGAAGCCACGAGTCGTCGAAAGAGATGGTGAGGAGACGATAGAACCCCGCCATGTCATGACCCTCTCGCTGTCGTTCGACCACCGGGTGCTTGATGGCGCAGACGCCGCCCAGTTCACGAATGCCGTACAGAAATACCTGCGAAATCCAAATCTGCTCCTACTAGAATAATGGTTGTCGGAGATGTAACTACGTCGACTGACGTACTGGTTATTGGTGCTGGTCCCGGCGGATACGTCGCCGCAATCCGCGCCGCACAGCTTGACCTCGATGTCACGCTCGTAGAAAAGGGAGCGTACGGCGGAGCCTGTCTCAACCGTGGCTGTATCCCCTCAAAGGCCCTGCTCAACGCTTCAAAACTGGCAGCGGAGGCGGGCAACGCGGAGGAGCTGGGAATTTACGCAGACCCAACAGTTGCGCTCGACGAGATGATGGACTGGAAAGACGGCGTCGTCGATCAATTAACGAGCGGTATCGAGCAACTGTGTACGGCAGCTGGCGTGAACCTGCTGCAAGGGACTGCCGAATTTGCTGATGAAAACAAGATCAGAATCGTCCACCAGGGTGATGGACAGGGGTCTGAATCGCTAAAATTCGAATACTGCATCATCGCGACGGGGTCCCGGCCGATTGAAATTCCGGGGTTCGACTACGGTGACGAGTATATTGTGTCCTCTGCCGGCGCTTTGACCCTTGAAACAGTACCCGACGAACTCGCAATCGTCGGAGCCGGATACATCGGCATGGAACTAGCGACTGTCTACAGCCGACTTGGAAGCGATGTCACGGTCGTTGAGATGCTGGAGCAAGCGCTTCCCAGCTATGAGCAAGACATTGCTTCGGTAGTCCGGCAGCGAGCGGAGAATCTGGGTGTGGATTTCCATTTCGGGTACACCGCGGACAACTGGGCTGAGTCTGGTGACGAGGCCGTTCTGACTGCTGTCCCCGCCGACGGAGCGGCACACGATAGTGATATAGAGCTCACCGCTGACAGAATACTCGTTGCCGTCGGCCGACGCCCGGTGACTGACACGCTCAGTATCGATGCCGCCGGCGTCGAAACCAGTTCTCAGGGGTTCATTCCAACGGATAGCAGATGTCGGACAAACAAGGAGCACATTTTCGCAGTCGGTGACGTTGCTGGTGAACCGATGCTCGCGCACAAGGGATCAAAAGAAGGGGAGGTTGCAGCAGAAGTAGTCGCTGGCGAGCCAGCGGCAGTCGATTATCAGGCCCTCCCGGCTGCCGTGTTTACCGAGCCGGAAATCGGAACCGTCGGGCTCACGGCGACCGAAGCAGCGAACGAGGGAATTACGCCTGTCACAGGTACGTTCCAGTTTCAGGCGTCTGGTCGAGCACTGACAGCAAACCGGACGGACGGCTTTGTCCGAATCGTCGCCGCAAAAGAAACCGAACGTGTGATCGGTGCACAGATTGTCGGTCCGGAGGCCTCTGAGTTGATTGCAGAAATCGCGGCAATGATAGAAATGGGGGCAAAACTTCAAGATATCGGTTCAACGGTCCACACGCACCCAACACTAAGTGAATCGATAATGGAAGCCGCACAGAATGCAAGAGGGAAAGCGATACACAGACACACCTGACTGAACCGAATTGAGACCTCAGTCTCTCTATCTACGTCCAAACTGAGAGAGACGCCACTCAATTACGGCCCATACGATACTACCTGTTGGTTCGAAGCTGTAACTCCGGAACAGACCGCCGCAAGCGAACTCCACGTCTCCTTTGCTGGCCACGTAATTCCGAAGACTGGTCCAAGGCGGCTGTCGACTATGAACCAGTGTCAGTCGTTTGCGACTGTTTGGGTTGCGCCGCCGTCTCTGGTGCTTAGCTTGCTGTCTTCTTCGGGTTTCGCTGTGTCTGTTGGCAACTCTTTGTACAGAATTCCCTTGCTGCTGTTATACTGTGTCATGAATTCACATGGCTTGTGGACACACGTAAACCCATCCCTTATTTCATATCATTAAATATTAACACTCATGGGATATTTATATATCAAACAATCCTGTAGAGCAACAAAATAGCGCATCTGTATAGAGTATATAGAAATAAACGGACGCTCAAACTATTCTCTGGAAAAAGTATATAGGAAATAACCTTTATTTCGATAATTCTTACTATTTGGTTGCCGTCTGCGTGGCCCATAATATGAGTATATTGTACTATATGCTATATTTTTGTATATTTGTAGTCTATACCAGTCGAAAGCAAAACAGGAATCTCAGATATTGGGGTACTGCGATGTCATGCATTCCTCTTCACAGAAAAAATGCTCTGTTATCTCTCCGCCTGAGTCTCGTATCGTAAGACCTCTGTACCTCATCTGTTCGCTGATCACCTGCCCACAGTAGTCACAGCGGTAGGTCGGTGACCCACCAACTAGAACTCGGGTCGACTTATTTTGAATTATCAGCTCGGTAGTGGTTGTGTTGCCGCTGACTTCCATAGCGCAGCGACCGGTTGCTAACGACTGTTCTGCGTCACTTTGTCCATTCATCGTTCGTATCGATTCGTTGTTGACGGGGGATGGTCTCGTTCTATCGACTGGTCCACACTACTCCACAGTCGCGATAATCGACTCACCGGCGTTTTCCACCGATACCGGGGTACTGCCCGGACTGCGATGGTCTACGCGGATTACTAGGCAGGCAGTATAAAAATCGTATAACCGGTCGCTACGACGGTAGCTGCCATTGTTTTCCGGGACGCTTCTCCCGTCTGGACACCCGGTTCCATGTATATATATATAACAAACTGTTGTATTTAATCATTTGGTTAGTGTGCATCAACTCATCTACTGAGACGGGGCTGTCTGCAAACGCCGGTAGTTGGTGGGTGTGAACGAATCTCACATAATCGTTAAGTGTACATCCAGTGAAGTTATTTCCATGAATCCGGGCGTCGACTGTACGGCTTGGAAAGTAAGCCCGCTGTCCCGGCACGTGATCGGTACGGATCGTTCTACATCCGGTTTTACATTTTTCAAATTTTAAACTGACGTAGACCACCACAGTGCGGGCAAACGTCCGCACACAGGTGGAAAACGTCAGTCCCGGCTGGTCCCCAGAGCACCGGCCAACGGCTGTCGAGTCGTGATGACCCATCACACGACGCGCTGTGACACAAACTACAAATCCACACTCAGCACCATCATGAACGCACAAAACACGCAGGAGTATCGTAGCCAACAACCAGCGGACATCGCAAACGCAGACCAGGCCCGGAATGCAGCCCCCGAAAGTGTCGAGAGCCAATCTATCAGGGTCGTCATTAGCTCGATTGCAACGCGCCACTGCGACCACTGCGAAGCACCGATCGGGGAAAACGTCCAGTATCGAAATGTCACTACCAGAGATGGGGCCGGCAACGTCACGGAATACGCGTTCTGCAGCGTCGACTGTAAGTCCGCCCGGTTCCCGAGGCTCGACTGATTACCTTCTGTCGGGGAACTGCGTCTGCTTACAGACCCGCTGGCTGGGCTGCCAGCGTTCCTGTGCCTGCTTGGGAAGAAACCCTCATTCGGACTGGCAGTCGCAGCCACCCTGTTCCAGAAATGCGACAATATCGTAGCTACGGCCACAGTCCTCACACAGTACCTGCAGTTCGTTGATGATGTTGAAATCGCCCGCTGAGGTGGCGTCGTTTTTTTCTAAGCTCTCGATAGTTTGCCTCGTCACGGCGGTGGTTCGCCCCCGGAGCCGCTGTATTCTGTCAATGGCACTTTCTTTCCGTTCTTCGGGTGTCTGCTCGGGCCTAGCCGCGCCCCGATCGTTCTTGAGATAGCGATACACCGTCTGGTGGGAAATAAAATCAGCCATCACGGATTCGATATCGACTCCGCTCTGTTCGAGGCGGGAGCGTATGAGTGGGGCGTCGGCGTCGTCTTCACTGAGTGACTGATAGACCTGTTGGACATCACCACTCAATGTCGGGGCGTCAACCCCTTCAATAGCGGATTCGAGCACTGATTGATTGAAATACTCCGCAAGGTCGCGGGTGCTTTGTTCCTCTCCCTCGTCACCAACCCATCGGCTCTCAAGCTCTGCACCCATCCCGACAAGACCGTACTTCTGAATCACGGCATCGACCTTGCTCGTTCCTCCACCGGACTGTGAGTCGTCTGTGGTCATGATCCGATTTAGGTGGTGGCTATAGTTACTAAACACTCCCGCATATCCAGAGTCCGACCACGGTCCCGCACACGCAGCGCTTTCTCAGACCCGTGCTCTGGGATGTGCTGACAGATTCACGAACCGCCCTACTCATCTGATTCAGCGTCGGGCTCACGAACCCACGTCACTGGAACTGGGGACGTCCGGACGATTTTGGCGCTGACACCACCCATAACGTACCTGCTGAAATCAGTCTGTCCGTGAGTCCCCATAACCGCGAGACCGATCTGGTTCTCGTCGATGTAATCGCGAATCACCTTTGATGGGGTACCGTGTTCGATGGCGGTGGTGACCGAGTCAAGCGACGTTTCCTCAACTCTCTCGGTTGCCTCGGCCATAATTTCGTTCGCCCGATCAGTCAACTCCCCTTCCTTCAGGACAGAGCGTGCATCGAGCCCGAGACCGCCGGTCTCGACAACGTGGAGCAGATGGAGTGTTGCCCCCGTCGCGTTTGCAACAGCAATCCCCTGTGTCACTGCGACCCCCGCGCCACGGCTGCCATCTGTCGGGACAAGGACGTGTGTCGGCGGATACACGAGTGACCGCTCTCCTGCGGGGTTGACCGCAATGACGGGAACCGTCGCCGTGTTGATGACACGTTCGGTGACGCTTCCGAGGAGGATTCGCTTGATCCCCCGCTGTCCGTGCGTCGGCATGACAATGCAGTCAATGTCGGACTGTTCGCTGTAGTCGAGTATCGTCCTGTGCGGGTCTCCTTGGAGAACCGTCGAGACGACTGGGACGCCCTCATCCTTCGCATGTTGCGCGGCTTCCGCCACAATGCGCTCTCCTTCTGTTTCGAGAACGTCGATGACCTCTCCACGAATCGTTGTGACACTGTCTCGGCCAGTATCGGCGACGTTGAGGATATGCAATGTCGCCTCGTGCTCGGCTGCGATCTGTAGCGCGTATTCAAGAGCCGATTCTGCGGCGTCGCTCCCGTCAGTCGGGAACAGGATGGTGTCGTACATACTGGGAGTCGCTTGTTTGCACTCGGTCAGCTATCTGGGCAACGGAGGGCGTTCCGGGGTGACTGAAGACAGATTTCTGTTTGCACCCGTCCGTGACTGTGGCTTCTGAGCCTTTGCTGTGTCAGCGTCCGCGCAGCGAACTGGTCGGCTCGATGTCGTTGCAGATGCATCGTAATCCAGAGACGCTGTTCGATGAACTACACAGTGGGATCTAATAACATCTCGCCTGCGGAAGTTTCTTGCCCGCTTCGGATAGAGGATGTACAGCGTCGCCGTCAGGTACCTCGATAGGAGTGGTCCGATGACAGGGTGGTATTGGCACACATTTTTATCATAACTCCGCGCGTGTTGAGATATGGCAGCAGTCCGACGCATTGTAATCGATGTCCTGAAACCACACGATCCGCCGCTCCTGACCTTTACCGACCAACTGGCCGAAATTGCGGGGGTCGACGGAGTAACATCGTCTCTGATTGAACTGGATCAGGAAGTGCAGAATGTCAAGGTCACGTTCGAAGGCGACGATCTGGATTTCGAGGCAATCGAGAAAACGATCGAACACCTCGGCGGGTCAGTGCACTCTGTAGACCAGGTTGCCTGCGGTGACGCTGTTGTCACGGATCGACGGACGTTACAGGATGGCTGATGCGCTGTGGCGTCCATTCGACAATTCATCAGGCGACTGCTCGGAAAGGAAGATGTTCTTGCTATCTCCCGTCGGTACTTCATTTCGAACGGCTTTGACGGGACACTCACGAGCATCGGCATCATCGTCGGCGCTGTCCTGTCTGGGGTCCCTGATGGATACACTGTGATCAAAATCGGACTGGGCGCGGCAGTTGGCCTCGGGACCTCTGCAGTCTGGAGCGTGTGGGAAATCGAACGTGCCGAAACCCGGGCCGAAATCAGACGTATCGAGCAAGCGATGCTTACGGATCTCGATGATACCCGCGTGCAGCGAAACCAGCGCGGTGCCCGCTTCGTCCACGCCATTATGAGCGGCCTCGGCCCGCTGGTCGGGATTCTGATTCCGCTGACCCCGTTCCTTGTCGCAGGAACCGTCGTCACAATGACAGAGGCGGCACTCATCGCGGTTGGCCTCGGTGTCGGTGTGTTGGGTGCGTTCGGTGCCTACATGGGTTCGATTTCGGGCCAGCAGTGGTACGTTGCCGCCGCGCGAATGGGACTCGCCGGCGTAGTCGTGGCTGTCCTCAATCTCTTTCTTCCCGGCTGAGAGGCCGCGACTCTGTTTCCTCACTGAAGTACAAATCCCAACTTGCTTTTCACTGGCCGCCAAACAAGGTCGTAGATGCATGTTGGCTTGCGGCAGTTCAAACGGCCGTTGTGCTACGTGATGTCGACCCTGTATGTCGTTGCTGGGATACTGCATTTCGTCGTGCCGGAACTATACGTCCAGATCGTGCCGCCGGTTTTGCCAGCACCGCTTGCGCTGGTGTACCTGTCCGGTGTCGCCGAGATCGGTGTCGGGTTCGGCCTGCTGGTACCGCAGACGCGCTCATACGCTGCATGGGCGACGATCGCACTGCTCGTCGCAATTTTTCCCGCAAACGTCTACATGGCTGTTTCCATGGTCACCATCGAGGGCACGGGCGGTGGCCAGCCATCTGTACTGGTCCGCTGGGCACGCTTACCACTGCAGGGCGTGTTGATTCTCTGGGCGTACTGGTACACCGACTGAGCGTGGCGGCGGCCGACCACGACGAGTTCGCCGCAAGACCTGCGCTGAATGAGAAGCTGGACCACGTATCCTGATTGAATCACTTATTACGAAGAAGCGGGTGGTGTAGCACAATGGCCCTTGAATTCCTCCTCCCCGGCCTGATCGGATTCGTCTTCGTAATGGTTGCAGCCTATGCCGGCTCACTCCGGGCGCTGGAAGTCTACTTCGACTCGGAGCAGGACAGTATCTTCCTCTCGGATGACTACGACCCGCCAGGTAAGCAGTAGCTCCGTGTATCAGCCACCGAATCGAGGCCTGTGCTGAAAGCTGGAGACAGCTGTTCCGACGCGGTGCTTCGTGGTCTGTCTGTGTTCGGGCACTCTGTAGCGGAATCCGATTTAGAGGCAGAGGTCAATAGTGTCGGTACTCACACAACTTTCTGCCAGGCCGGGCTCGCTTCGAGTTCTTGCATCGCCGTGCGGACCTCTGACTGAATCGCCCCGTAATACCGCTTTCGACCAACTGGTGTCTGGATGCGGATAATGGCGGTCTCGCTTGTCACCTCAAACAACGACAGGGCCCACTGCCCGGCCTGATAGGACCAGTCGCCGAGTTCTATCGTTTGCTCGTCCTGAATAGAGCGTGTGCCCAGTTCCCAGCTCTGACGTGTCAAATGGTCGAGGTTGAACGGCACAACATCGGGAAGCGTGACAGCACAGCCGCTTTCACAGCGAGTGTTATCTACCGCCATGATACGAAATCCAGAATCGATCAGTAAAAACGTGTCTACTTTCCCGGCTCAAATCTGACGCGACGTGGAGTTCTCAGCGTAGCGCAAACCGCTGTCTGTTCTCGAATATATACTTACGCGACTCGCCACCGAATAAGCGGCTCACTTTGAGCGGGCTTCAACGTCGTTTCTAGGCCATATACACAGTCATTCCTCGCGTGAACTCATCAGCATTCTCGGAGCCGTCCGTCCACCTGGACAGCGAGGCCTTCTTCGCGAGCGTAGTCTGCAACAGTCTTGAACGGAGGTCCGACCGAATCGACGGCTGTCTCGCACGGAATCGGCCAGTCGTCGCTGTAGACGACGTACGAGTTAGTGGCAATCCTGTACTCGCGACCGGCGTCGATAGGCTTGTCGTTGACAGCCACGCTCACTAGCCGTCCAGTCTCGGTGTCGTACTCGACGGTCATCCCGCTGATGTCGCCGTGCCAGAGCCGTCCGTCATCGCGGTGGGGACGGAAGGCTGCCTTCAAGAGCGTTCGTAGCTGGTCACCCGAAAGGCGGAGGACCTCCACCTTACCGCCGAAGGGGTTTAGGCTGGCCACCTCGCCAGCCGTGACCTCACCAGACAGGGGTCGCCCCTCTCGAAGGCCGCCATTGTGGACGAAGGCGACATCGGTATCAGCCGCCCAGCGATAGGCGTCGGCCACGAGGTTGCCAATACGACTCTCGCCGCGGGTACGCCGGTCGATATCGCGATAGATCGGGTCGTCGACAGTGGCGACAGTCTCCAGCAAGCCGACATCGGCCAGCAGCTCGCGGGTCGTGTCGGCCATCGACTTGTCGATAGGTCCCTCAGCTGTCGAATGCCGAGTGGCCACCGGCGGACGATTCCCGTCGAACAGTTCGACTTCCCAGACCACTTGCCCGTTTGCTCCGGGGCGGATAACCAGTGTTCCGTCGACGATCTCGTGGCGTTCCCTGTGGACGTGGCCCCGAGGACCGCGTCGACACCGTCGACGGCCGCAACGGCGGTCTCATAATCACGCCGTAAGTGTGCGAGCACCACGAACTGATCGACAGTGTGACCGAGTTCACCCACCGCTGTTCGCACGCTCTCGACAGGACTGGTCACGGTCAGCTCCGACGCGCCGGTTGGAGCAATTCGGGGCGTCGCGGGATCGATTACCCCGACGAATCCGATCTGTTGGCTATCTCGGTGTAGAACTGTCATTCCGTCTAACCCAGCGATGCCAGAACCACAACCGGCTTCACTGTCGCCGGCAGCGACGTTCGCGACGATCCACTCCTGTGGACTCTCTGAGATGACGTCTAGAATGGGCGCAGTCCCGAAGTCGAAATCGTGGTTTCCTACCGTCTCGACATCGGTACTCACTGCCCGGAAAAACGGTAGCGCTTGACGGCCTTCGAAATAGTGAGCGAGAACACCCGGGGCAGTGTTGTCGCCGGTACCGGCGACGCCTGTGTCCTCTCCGCGGATGGACTGGATTGTTCCGGCGAGCTGCCCCATCCGAACGGGGTCGTCACAGCCGGTTTCAATGTCAGAGTACTGGAGTAACCGAACTGACATCGCTCAAAGCCGATTCCAGTGACGTATGGAAATGGATTTGGCTTGTGACTTCTCGGTAATGTGCTTCCGTTCCCGGCCGCCTCGGTGAGACCGTCCTCGTTGCTGGGTGAGATTCACTGCTCCAAAGCAACGTAGCTTCGACCGCGGCGTCCGCCAGCTGTTCCAATCAGAGGTCGTTATGTCGATTGTTCGGCTAACTTTTTCAGTTCCACCAGCCGCGGCAGTTCTGTGACGCCGCTAAGTACGACTAAAACCGACAACGTGTTTCGGTCGGGCGTGGGCATGTCGCCACTCCGGACCTCCGGCGACTGGAGTTCCTCGGTAAGCCATCGCCGCCCGTCGGTAACGGCTTCCCGGATCAGCCACGCGGGCGGCCCGGCAAACACAGCTAGGGCTTTATTGGCGGACGCCACCTCGCACTGGATCGTTAGTTTGCCACGTACCGCTCGGCGGAGTGTCGTCTCGACGGCGTTGTATGCCTCTATTTCGTCAACATCGTCCGAGTTGTCCCCGAGAAAGCGGTTTTTGAGCTGGCCTATAACTGTCCCGTCTCCGCTCCCGCTATCCGCCTGCAGGTCCTGACTGGCGTAGCCAAGCGTTGTGAAACCAGAGTCTGAGAGGGTATTGATAATCTCGCTAGCGTCAACGACACTCTGACCGACGGTGTCGGATGCCGTCGCCTCACCTGCGGCGAATAGCGCCCCGAGCCGCGCCACAACGGTTTCGTTCAGTGTCTCGGAGGTCTCATCGACCGTCTGGCCGCTTCCGAGCCACGCTTCGTTGTCGAACAGTATCTGTCCGTCGACAGGCGATTCCAGCGCCTGGAGTGCCTGCATCGTGTTCGCGGCTGCGTCGTCGTCCCTGCCGGCTGGTAACACCGCTAAACAGTAGAGTGGGAGCGAGTAAACCTCTCTGAGCGCGTGGGCGACGTGGGCTGTGGCACCGCTGCCAGTCCCGCCTGCAAGCCCGGCCACGAGGACGATAGCGTCGATATCACTCGTTATCAGTTCGTCTATCGCCCGGCGAATCTCGAGCCGTTCGTCTTCGATAGCGGCGATACCGCTCGCTCGGTCCCCGTTCGTTCCGGTCCCAGTTGTTTCGGAGAGCCCGAAGGCATGCCGCCGGTCGGACGGGAGTCCATCGAGTTCGCCGAGCGCTTCGGTGTCCGTGTCGAGGGCACAGGCTGCGCCGAGATATGGTCCTTCGCGGCGTTCGTTGTCCTGCCACAGTCGCTCAACGATCCGGCCTCCAGCGCCACCGATACCAACTGCCGCGACTCGCATACGTCGCATTTAGTGTCGTCTACTATTAATAATCCGACTCACTGCGATACCACCACTGGTATTGCTACAAGTCGAGGTACGGTCGGAGCTTCAGTAGCGTCTCACAGGACTGGTATTTGACCGCAATACTGTCAGAATAGAAGCCTCTCATGCGACAGGCGCTGAAAAGGACTGTGTCTCACGAGCTTGTCGATGAACCAGCCGATTCTCTGTCTATTATCGTTTCCGGCGAGTCGATGGGCAGCCTGTTCATCGCCACCGCTCTCGACAGTTATAGGCCCTGTGCTGTGCGCGGCCCCCTCGGCTCTCGGGGGGTGCTGGCTCATAGAGCCTGATGCTGGTTTCCCGCTGTGTAAGAATGGATGCGGTGTTACTTGTCTGCTTGTCTAATAGTCGGTATATGACCCTCGTTGTGCCGTTCGACGGCTCTGAATTAGCCGAGGCAGCACTCGTTCGGGCGACGGAGTTCGGCAACGTCTTGGAAGAGGAGGTGCTGGCCGTCAGTGTCGTCCGGAACGGGAATGCGGAGTACGCTCGGGAACACGACTGGATTGGGCCGAACGAAGAATTCGACTTGGAGACAGTTGTCTCCTCACTGCACGAGCAGGTGATAGACCTGTGTCCGGCTTCCGATTTCCGACATACAGTCGTGGATCGGTACGCGCCGGCCGGGTCGGTGGCGAAAGCCATCCGCAAGATGGCCAAGAGAGAAGACGCGTCAATGGCCTTTATAGGGAGCGAAAACGCCGGCCACCTCGTCACGAGCATCAGCAGTGTCGGCGGATCGATTGCCTCGGACGACGCCTACGACGTCGTCATCGTCCGAAACTGCAATCCGTCTAAAATCGCCAAACTCAGGGACACGTCCCCGCACAGACGGTCGAAATCCGATTTTTATTTCCCGGAATAGGGAACGATGCCGGCCGTACAGTCATCCCAGAACCGACAGACGGAACGCAGATATCACAACTGTTTTTGTTACCAACTGTATATCGTTAGGTGGGTTCTGGTCCTCGCTCCATTTCCCCTTGAGTCCAATCCAGTTCATCGATTGGCCCGAGTCCAGAACCTGTCGTCGTGAATGACGACTTTGGATGGTGCGTGCACGCCACTCCCCCCGGCTGCCCACCATTCGTTTGCTGACTACTACTGAGTCGTTGCTGGTCTTCGTGACGGGTTTTTGGAAGTTCTCCCGTGTTACACCGCTTCCTCCAGTAGCGAAGCGGCCACGAATCGGTGTGAGCATATTGGCAGGGTTCGAAAGCCCGTGTCTGACAGAGTCAACTAGCGGCTACACATCGCTTCAAGCATCATGAGTGCCAGGAACCACTTCGAAGAGCTGCCCTGTATCAACGAACCAGGGCTACTGTTGGATTCTAAATAACTGTTGTGGGCTCGTTATTCGTGCGTTTTAGCCGGCGTATTATATCGCTAAATCGGCCAGTCATCCACGAAGCTCTCGGAGTAAATTCACGCGGCGCTGTCTCCGTTGATGACGACTCGTAAAACGGAGAAGGGGAAAACCAGGTTGGCAGACACTGGCGTTGGCCCCACTGGCTATATATACTCTAGATATATA
This sequence comes from Haloarcula sp. Atlit-7R, assembly GCF_003666065.1. Lineage (NCBI taxonomy): Archaea > Methanobacteriati > Methanobacteriota > Halobacteria > Halobacteriales > Haloarculaceae > Haloarcula > Haloarcula sp. Atlit-7R. The sequence continues at coordinate 74,939 of NZ_QXIK01000007.1, forward strand.
AGCATTCTTATATATTATTTATAGTATTATCTAATAGTGTGGCAAATAATGGGCGACGCGAGATGCGAACGCCTACATCACTTTCTTGCGCAGATAGGCTGAGATGGCTTCACTGATGAGCACAAGGCCCAGAATCGAGATGAGTATCGTCAGGACTGCTTCCCAATTGAAGTAATTGATCTCTGTTTGTAGCGGGACGCCGATCCCGCCTGCACCGACGAATCCGATAATCGTCGACGCTCTGACGTTGATATCCCATCGAAGCGTCGCCACGCTGATGAACGCCGGCTTGATCTGTGGAACGATACTGTAGATGAGCACATCAACGGACGATGCCCCAGCTGCTGTGATCGCCTCGACAGACCCGCGGTCGATCTCCTCGATGGCCTCTGCGATTAGCTTTGCAGTGAACCCGATCGACCTGATCGAAATCGCAAGCACGCCAGCGAGGGCTCCCGGGCCGAAGATAACCACGAAGATCAACGCCCAGATGATGACGTTGACCGAACGGGTAAACGAGATGATGAACTTACCCAGCAGATACGCCGGCTTGTTGGGTGTCGTGTTGCTGGCGCCGAGGAACGCGACCGGAATCGCCATCACGATGGCCAGTGCCGTGCCGAGGATCGAGATGTTGATGGTCTCGAGGAGCGGCCCGACAATTTTCCGGGAGTATCCCACATTGGGAGGATACATCCGGCCGAAGAGGTCAGCCAGTTCGCGCGGAGCAGTCACGGCGTAGCCGTAATTCACTTCCATGGCACGCTAGGCTGCGACGAGGATGACAAGCCCAGCCAGTGGTCCAAAGAACCGGAGCAATCGCTCACGGCGATCGAACCGGCTCCAAGAGTTAGTGCTGTTTGACATTATTGAATCCGCCTCCGGACGAGAGCGCTGACGCCTTCACCGACCATGACAATCGCGACGATGACGGCGATAATCGCCATATTGAATTGGTAATCGTACTTATCGAAGGAGTTCAGCAGTGTGATCCCGATACCACCCGCTCCGACAATCCCAACGACGGTGCTGTGACGGAGATTGATGTCGAGCCGGTAAATCGACAGCCCGACAATCCGGGGCATTACCTGTGGGAGCACGCCGTAGAGATACGTCTGGACGGGTGTCCCGCCGACCGCGGTGATCGCCTCCATCTGTCCGCGGTCGATGTCCTCTGAAAGCAGCGCATCAGGAAAACAGTCGTTCCCAGAGCACCGAACAGCAGTCCGACAGTCGGATACGGAAAGACTCCCTCAAAGAGAATGACCAGAAACAGTCCGGCGAGTGTCACCTGCACGCCGAGAAACTCCGCCTCTATCGTCTCTATATCCTCCTCTCTCCCAGTCGTTAAAAACGGTTGTGCCGTCCGACAGGAAAACAGTTCAGGCACCGTGAAAATGTGAACTGTTAACTAAGAACCTCGATATATGGAGGCACGGATGCCACAGCCAGTCATTGCATCGGTCGGTGCCTCACCGCTCGGCCGCACGGACCTCCCGGGCCGCGACCTGTTCTCGGTCGCTCTCGCGGAGGCGTTCGACGAACTGCCCGACCCTGCCGACATCGTTGAGGCGGTGTACGTCGGTAATCAGTCGGAGAGCTACGAACACCAGATCATGTACGGGACGCTGCTGGCGGAGTGGGCCGGCCTTCGGTATGTCCCCGCTGAACGGGTCGAAGGGTGTGCCGCCGCGGGCGCGCTCGCGCTGCGCCACGCAGTCAAGGACGTCCGCAACGGTGAGCATGAGGCCGTGCTCGCCTGCGGTGTCGAGAAGATGACGTCTGCGGGCACCAGCGGCGCGACGGACGCGCTGTCGGCGGCATTCGACCGCGCCATCGAGCAGCGCTCCGGCATCACCGCACCCAGCCAGTACGCACTGCTCGGCCAGCGCTACCTCCACGAGACCGACGCCACGGAGCGGGACCTTGCCGAGGTCGCGGTGAAGAATCACGCCAACGCTGCTCGCAACCCTCGGGCGCAGTTCCCGAAGGAAATCAACGTGGCGACCGTGCTGGAATCGGACCCAGTTGCCCCGCCGCTGAAACTCTACGACTGCGCGCCAGTCGGCGACGGTGCCGCCGCTGTCCTCGTGACGACCGCTGAACTAGCGGCAGATCTTGACCGGCCGCAGGTGCGCGTCGCGGGCAGCGGGGCCGCTGCGAACAACATCGCGGTCGCTGAGCGGAACATGACCGATATCGCTGGCGCTCGCATTGCTGCCGAGACGGCATACGAAGAGGCAGGCATCGACGCCACGGCTGTCGACATCGCGGAGGTTCACGACGCGTTCACAGTCTGTGAGGCGCTCCTCGCGGAAGCTGCCGGCTTCGCGCCTACAGGCACGGGCTATCAGAGCTACCTGCCGCCCGCGGAGCGGGCTGACGGCTGGACAGACGTGCAGTTGAGTCCGAGCGGCGGGCTGAAGGCTCGCGGCCACCCCATCGGCGCGACCGGACTCCTGCAGGCGCTCGAAGCCTACGAGCAGCTCACCGGAGCCGCAGGTGACCGAGCAGTCGAGGGGGCCGAGACGGCCCTGTTGCTCAACGAAGGTGGCGTCGCTGACGCTGTCACCGTCGGCCACGTGCTCACGACGGCGGAGGCACCATGAGTGACGACGACCTCGATGCGACCGACCCCCAGACACTGCCGGGGTTCTTTGACGCCCTTGCGGACGGCGAGTTACTGGGCGGGGTCTGTGCGGACTGTGGACAGGTCCTGTTGCCGCCGCGGCCGGCTTGCTACGCCTGCGGTAGCCGCGCCGTCGACGTCGAGCCACAGCCCCGTGAGGGACAGATCTTCTCGTACACGGCAGTTCACACGCCACCGCCGGCGTTCGCGGAAGACGCGCCATACACGGTCGCCGTCGTAGAACTCGCGGCCGGTGGCCGCCTCCTCGGACGCGTCGCCGCCGATTACGCCGATGTCTCCATCGGTGACCCAGTCGAACTCACGGTGCGCGAGCCGACGGCTACAGAGCGGGAGGTGGCGCTCGACTACGAAACCGACTGGCCGGTTCACGTCTTTCAGCCGCGGTGAGAGCAGGCCTCGCAGACGACAGCAAGACGGTCGCGGCCACCCCAGCCACCCCTACTTGACTCAGGAACGGTAACTGATACAATAGACCCGCTGGGACGAGGCACGGAGCCACGAGGTCTCAATTATCGTCCCGGGGGAATCGTCTCTATCTCAGAAATGCCAAACCGATCCCGGTCGATCACGAGGTCGAAATTTGAGACGGTAAGCGTACGCCGTTGTCGGAGTCCCTCGCCAAACCATCCGAAGTCGAGCACAGCTTCGAAAGACCGTTCAAGCAGCCCCTGCCGCTGTGCACTGATGAAGTCAGCATCTCCAGCAGCGATGAGTATACTGTTTGACTCAGCTACAATATAACAGATCGTTTGCGCACTAAAGTACAGATCGCCTGGTTCGAAGAACTTCCATATCACCGGAACGAAGTCGGTGAGAGAATCGACGAAGACCACTTCACTTGGTTTCGTCTCGATGAGGTCGTCAAACCGCCGGAATACGTGTTGATACTGCTCCGTTGACTGGTCCGTCTTTGATCTGTACTCGAAGCCGCCACCAGCCCCGGGTTTCATTGGCCCGAGAGTGACTATTTCCTCGGCAAGGCTGTGGACCTTGATGTGGTCGGGTGCGAACGTCTGTAGAATTGAATTTTCAGCGTAACAGTGCCTCGTTGACGGCGATCGTCATGACGACAATTTCGGCGGTAGACGCGCAGTTATCCGCTGCCATGATAGTTGGACGGTGAGTCCTCAGCAGCTGTATGAAAAAAAAAAGACAGTCAGTCTAAGGCACAAGTATTTTAATACTAATCATATAATAATCGGTTGGGTTCTGGTCCCCGCTCCACTTCCCTCTGGATCGCCCCAATTCAGCAACTGACCCGGGTCCAGAACCCGTTGTCGTGGATGACGACTTCCAATGGTGTGTTGCACGCTGCTGCCCCATGGCTGCACACCTATCCCCCCACTCCGTTGTTGCCTGATCGGTGGTGGTTGTGCAGGCGTGCCAGTCTCTACCTGAATGTATCAGTAAGCGGTCTGGCTGCGGTCCAGAACTCGGCAGGCATGAAGGATATAGCGCACGCTTCTCCGCATTCACCTCAGACCTGCGTGGATTCTGTGCCCCATTGATTCGTCTATTCTATCGACTGTGTCAGGGCTCAACTCTGTCGTCGACGCCGCGGTATCCGCTAGTTCGATGTGTCCCGACTCTCCCACTCTCAGCAACTGACTGCTCCGTTGATGCACATAGCGGGACCGAAGTTGTGCGACGTAGAACTGTGGACACCGCTAGAGACTGTGGCAGGATGGCCGGTTTCCGAGAGGGCTTATCTTATGCCATTCGATGACATGTCTCAACAAAGTCTATTTACTAGGCGATTATTACATCCGAGTGGGTTCTGGTCCCCGCTTCAACCACCCCTGATTGCTGGTCGTCTGGTAGGGTTTCTCGGGTCCGGAACCCAGCCGTGCCTCTGACATAGCAGCACGGTGGGTCACAAATTGCCCATTGTGGCCCACCATTTCCCTCCAAACGATCGGGCAGGGTCCAGTCCCTGGTTGTGTCGTACTGTTGTTCCGTTGGAATGCCGGTAAAATGGGATCACAGCGTCTTGCAAACGTCTCTACAGGCTGAGCAGGCCGAGTGCCTCGGGGCTACCCGAGGCGGTTCACACGGAACTGGTGCAGCCACGTGTCAGCGCCAGTCAGCGAATACACGTTGGTGCAAGCGTGTTCAGTACTCATCGCTTCTGTTTTTCCGTTTACGTATCATAGCCCGGCTGGCATACGTAGCGCGCGGCTTGACCTCAGCGGCACTCGCCTCAAACCGCACACCCGAGGTCGTCAAGCGTCTGAAGCGCCGTCTCGAGGTCCGACTGTTTGACGAGCACGTGGTCCGTCGAATACGCCGAGACGACGAACACAGAGACGTCGGCGTCGGCCAGGGCCGACGCGACAACTGCGAGGAACCCGACCAGTTCGAACGGGAGTTCAACATCGAAGGTCAGTCGCTTCCAGCCACGTTCCACGTCAGCGGCTTCGTCCACGGTTGGGCTGGTCTGGTCGACGACGACGGTGGTCTCTGTCTCGTCCTGCACCGTCACGAACGCGTCCGGGTCTGGGTGGGCCGTCCGGCAGACGGCGTACACATCGTCAGCAACAGTGACCGTGGCGTCTTCCAGAAAGTCAGCCGGTTCCATCCCGTCGTCTTTGGTTCCTCTCCCACTAGTAGTGGTCGGTGTAGAATGCCGACCAGCGGGCCTGAGTCAAGCATGAGTTGGAAGCCGCAGCTTCGAATTTCCGCTCTGCACTGAGAGACAGCCAATCAAGACGGGTGATCGCTACTCCTCGACCCACTTGCACCGGAGCTCGTAGCGTGCCACGGCGTCGACATCGACGCCAAGTGCGAACTCAAGTGTGGTCGACTCACCGACGCCAACGGCGTCCACTAGCGTGCGTCCAGCTTGATATACCTGCTCGCCGGTATCGGAGCGAAACGTACAGACGATCCGTGGGACTGGCGGGTCGGTTGTGATAGATTCGTCGCCGTCGTTTTCGGCCGTCACCTCGACAGCGATTTGAGTGCCAGAGTACGTCGCCTGAACTGCGTAGTCGTGTGAGAGGACGAGCGGCGTCTCGTTTGTGCTCACGGTTCCGTTGACGCTCGACCCAGTACAGCCGGCAAACAGTGTCCCCACCCCGGCGGCCAGCGATCCGAGGACGGCACGTCGGTGCATGCTATGACCCCGGACACCTCCAGAATAAATGTCCCGTCCGTACTGTCCGGACGCCGCCGAATCTCGGACCGGCGAGCGCGCCGCCGGTGGGGTCAGTGCAGTTCGGGCAGCGTCTCGACCAGCGCCCGGAGATCCGCCACCTCGGCGGTCGGTTCAACGTCGAGGGACACGTCCGAGACGTGGTCACGTCGGAGGAAGACCGAGTCGATGCCGGCGCGGTGAGCCGCGACAACGTCCTTCTCGGAGTCCCCGACGTACAGCGCCTCGCTCGCGTCCAGGTCAGAAAGCGCCTGCTCGATGTACGCCGGGTCCGGTTTGCGCCGGGCCGCGCCCGCGAGGGTCGGCTGGCGGCCGTAAGCGGTGTCGAAGCGGTCGATGTCGTGGTGAGCGAGCAGAAATTCGACGGTCGCGTGCTGGTTGTTGCTGACCAGTCCCAGCGGCACGTCGAGCGCGTCAAGCGCGCACACGTCGTCGTAGACGGGCTTGCCGCCCGCGCGGGTGTGGGCCTGCTGGGCGAGGCTCGCGGTCAGTTCGCGCTGGTGCCAGAACGCCTCGGCGTCGAGGCCGTGGTCGGCGATCAGGTCCCGCGGGACCGCGTCCTCGGCGACGGACTGTCGGACCGTCGACGCGTCGACCGGCACGTCGAAGGCCGCGAAGGCGTCCACGACGGCGTCGACGAGAACGCTCTGGTCGCTGGGTTCGACGATCACGCCGTCGTTGTCGAAGACGACGGCGTCGTACTCAGTCATCGCCCGGCACCCCCGTCTCCGGAAGCGGGGCGTCGCCGTCGGTGCAGGCGGCCACGTCGGCGACAGACTTCATCTCGAAGACGAAGCAGTCCGCCGGGATGGCGTCGATCAACGGTTCGGGCGCAGACAGCGGGTCGTGCTGGTCGGCGGTCCCGTCGTTGTCGTGGAGGTGACAGACGCGGATTCGATCACCGAAGCGGTCGACGAAGTCGCGCCAGTCCTTGCCGGTCACCTTCGCGTGGCCGACATCGAGCGTGACGCCGAGGTACTCCGGAATCACGTCGACGGATTCGAGCAGTGCCGCGAGGTCGTCTGGCGTGGTGGTGTAGCGCCGCGTCGTCTCGTCGAAGGGCTGGTTCTCCAGACAGAGCGGGACGCCGACCAGCTGGGCGTACTCGGCGCACTCCGCGAGCGACCGCTTCGCGCTCTCCCAGGCCTGTTCGTGGACCCACTCGGGGTAGCGCTCCGGGACCGACCCGCCGTGGACGACGACGGCCTCGGCCCCGGCGTCGGCGGCGTCGTCGAGCGTCCGCTTGACTCGCTCGACGGAGTCCTGCCGGACCACCTCGTCGTAGCTCCCGGTGTTCCAGTCCCGGAACGGCGCGTGGTACGTGACGCTGACATCGTAGCGCTCGCACAGTTCCCGGACCGCTCGCGGCCCCGGCGTGTCGGGGTGGCCCGCGAGGTACTCGCGCTTGAACTCCACGTGGTCGAGACCAAGGTCGGTGACGTATCGCACGAACGCCTCAACGGTCGTCCCGTAGCGGATATCCATCGCCGCGCCGACGCGGGCGGTCATCGCGTCCCTCCCGCCGCCGGGTCCGCGCAGTACACTGGCTGGCCGGCGACGAGTGCGCGCGTCACAGTGGGCGTCGGGTCGCGGTCGACGACCAGCAGGTCAGCGCGCGCCCCGTCCGCTATCCGGCCGCGGTCGGTGAGACCGACCGCGTCGGCGGGGGCGGCGCTGACCCGCCTGACCCGCGCCGGGAGCGGTTCGCCGGTGTCGACGAACGCGCCGGCGAGCAGCGACGGGGGGTGGTAGTCCGCGACCAGCGCGTCGACCACGCCAGCCTTGATGGCGTCGGCTGTCGAGAGGTTGCCCCACTGGCTCTCCCCGCGGACGAGGTTCGGCGCGCCCATCGCTGTCGTCATCCCGATGTCGGTGGCCCGTTCGGCCGTCTCCAGCGTGATGGGGTACTCCGTGATGTCCACGCCGGCCTCGCTCAGTCGGTCGACCTCGGCGGGGTCCTCGTCGTCGTGGGAGGCCGTCACCGCGCCGGCGTCGTGGGCGGCCGCGACGACCCGGTCCACACGCTCGCGGAGCGTCGCCATCGAGATGTCGGTTCGCTCGGCGATCATCTCCTCGGCTTCTTCGACCGTTCGGTCGTCGGCGTTCTCGTAGTACCGCTTGAACGCCTCGACGTCGCGGAACTGCCCCTTGCCGGGGACGTGGCTCATCACTGAGACGAGGTCGGCGTCGCCGTTCTCGACGACGCCCAGCACCGCGTCGACGCACCGGCGCTGGGTCACCTCACACCGGGCGTGCAGGCGGTGGTCCGCGAGCAGGTCGTCGGCGGCGGCGATGGCGTCGGTCAGCGTCGCCGCGAGTTCCGGCGAGCGGTCCTCGTCCGCGTCGTCCTCGAAGGAGATGGCGTGGAACTTCGTCGTGATGCCGGCCGCGAGGTTCGCACGGTCCGCGGACGCGAGCGCCATCGACGGGGGCATGCGCGCACCCGACCGCGGGTGGAGGTGCGTCTCGATATCGTCGCCGTGCAGGTCGACGAGGCCGGGCAGGATCAGGCGGCCGTTGGCGTCCACGACGGTGTCGGCGTCGGCGTCGACAGCACCCACGCTCACGATTCGGTCCCCCTCGACGCGGACGCCGCCCTCGACGACCGCGTCGGGCGTGACGACCCGGCCGCCGACGATGGCGACGCTCTCTGCGGCGGTCTGAGCGGTCGAACTCATCCGACCACCACCTCTCCGTCGAAGGCGTCGATGGGGACGACCCGACGGAGGCGGCCGTCGTCCAGCACGACCACCCGGTCGGCGACGGCCTCCACGACGTCGGTGTCGTGGAAGACGCCGACCACTGTGGTCCCCGCGTCCAGCGACGTCGAGAGCAGGTCGATGGCGGCCCGGCGCGTCTCGGGGTCGAGGGCGCTCGTCGGTTCGTCGAGCAGGAGCAGGTCCGGTTCCGGCGCGAGTGCCTGCGCGAGGTTGACGCGCTGGCGCTCCCCCCCGGAGAACGTCGCCGGGTACGCCTGCCAGAGTTCCTCCGGCACTGACAGCGCGGACAGGAGGTCGCGGGCGGTGTCCCGGGCGTCCTCGCGGTCGGTCCCCTGCTCGACGAGCGGCCGCGCGACCACGTCGACTGCGGGGACGCGCGGTATCTCGTCGAGGAACTGGGAAGTGTAGCCGATGGCGTCGCCCCGGAGGTCGATGACCGTCCGGTCGGGACAGGACGCGAGGTCCACGTCGCCGTCGGGGCCGTGGTAGACGACGGCGCCCGAACTGGGCTCGTAGGTGCGATAGAGGCACTTCAGCAGCGAGGACTTGCCGCTGCCGGACTCTCCGACGATAGCGAGGAACTCGCCCTCGCGCACGTCGAACGATACGCCGTCGAGGCCGACGACCTGCGTGTCGCCGAGCACGTGCATGTCGAAGGTCTTCGAGAGACCGTCGACGGACAGGACTGTCATATGACTGAATTGATGAGGGTCTGGGTGTACTCGTGGTGCGGGTCTTCCATCACGCGGTCCGTGAGGCCGGACTCGACGACGCGCCCGTGGCGCATCACCAGCGTCCGGTCGGCCAGCAGGCGGACGACGCTCAGGTCGTGCGAGACGACGATGGCCGCGACGCCCTCCTCGCGCTGGACGCGCCGGAACATGTCGAGGACGCGGGCCTGGACGCTCACGTCCAGCCCTGTGGTCGGTTCGTCCAGCACGACCAGGTCGGGGTCCGTCGCCAGCGCACGGGCTATCTGGACCCGGCGCTGCATCCCGCCGGAGTAGGTGCTGGTGGGGTCGTCCATCCGGGTGACGGGAATCTCGGTCGCCTCAAACAGGTCCCGGACGCGCTCGCGGACGTCATCGTAGGACCGCTCGCCCGCCGAGAGCAGTTTCTCGGCGACGTTGCCGCCGCCAGTGAACGAGAGGTTCAGTCCGTCGCGGATGTGCTGGTGGACCAGGGCGATGTCGCCGGTCCGGAGGTCGTGACGCGTCTCGTAGTCGACGTCGAGCAGGTTGCCGTCGTGGCCGGCGTAGCGCACTTCTCCGGCGGTTTTCGCGTCCGAATCGCGCTCCAGTGCGACCAGTTCAGCGAGGCTGGACTTGCCGCTGCCGGACTCGCCGACGATGCCGAGCACCTCGCCGGCCTCGACGTCGAGGTCGGCCTCGGCGCAGGCCACGACGCTCCCGCAGTGGGGACACTGGTTCGTCCCGGCGCGGTCGCCCGTCGACTCGACGCACTGTGGACATCTGGGCCCGTACACCGTCTCCAGGCCCTCGGCGTCGAGCAGCGTCACTGCCCGTCACCTCCACGGACCGCCTCGTCGTCTGCTGTGGCCGTCTCACTCGTTCCCGGCCCCCAGTCGACGCTCTCGCGGTCGAGGTGGTGGGCCTTCGACAGGTCGGGATTCTCGCGGCGCTTCTCACAGAAGCTCGCGTCATTGCAGGCGTAGCGCGTCTCGAAGCCTCCGTCCGCGTCCGCGGCGGCCTCCGAGACTTCGACGAGGTAGGTGTCGGTCGATCCGCAGGCGTGACAGGCCTCGTCCGGGAACCGCTCGACCGTGAACTCGCGGTCCTCGAAGGCCAGCGGTTCGACCTCTGTGTGGGGCGGGACGGCGTAGATGCGTGCCTCTCGGCCGGCGGCCAGCACGGTGAGGTGGTCGGCATCGTCGAGTTTCGGCACGTCCCAGCGAGGGATGGGTGAAGGGTCCATCAGGTAGCGCCCGGCGACCATCGTCGGGTACCGCGACGCGATCTGGATCTCGCCGTACTCGACAACGTTCTCGTAGAGGTGGACCCACATCTTCCCGTAGTTCCGGTGGGCATGTCGGCGTCGGTTCGCGGCGTCGGAGGGGTCGACCTTCCGGAGGGCGTCGGTGACCGGCACCTGCAACACGAGGCGCTGGTCGTCGGTCAGCACCTCCTCCGGGATGCGGTGGCGGCTCTGTATCAGGTCGGCGGCGGTGGTGTCCGTCGTCGTCTCCACGTCGGCCGTGTTCTCCGCAAGCCGGCGGATGTTGGCCGCGTTGACGCTCTCGTCTGCGCCCTGGTCGATCACTTTGAACGTGTCGTCGGGGCCGAGCAGCGACAGCGACGCCTGTATCCCGCCGGTCCCCCACCCGCGGGCCAGCGGCATCGGCCGTGAGGCGTAGGGCACCTGGTGGCCGGGGATGGCGACGGCCTTCAGCATCGACCGCCGGACCTCGCGCTTGGTGTGTTCGTCGAGATACGCGTAGTTGTACCCCGCGAGGCCGTCGCCGTCGAGCGAATCCAGCGCGGCGTCGACGGAGTCGGTCGCAACGGGTGTCCCCCCGTCGGGCGAGACGTCGTTAGTGGTGGTGTCCTCAGTCATCGTCACTCGCTCCCGCGACTGCCGGTTCGGCTGGCTGTTCGTCGTCGACGCGTCCGTCCTCACGAAGCCCCTGGCGCTCCCGGATCGCGCGGATACGGTCCAGAATCGACTGGAAGGTGACGTAGTGGGGCAGTTTGAGGTGCTCGATGAAGCCGAAGGCGTCCATCCCGTCGACCGTGTCGAGGACGAACTCGGCGTCCTCGGCCGGTTCGGCCTCGCCGTCGAGCTGTATCGAGGCGTCGAGGATCGTCATCCCGATGGCCTTGCGTTCGTTGCGACCGAACGTCAGGCCGTAGCCGAAGGCGAACTGGGGGTCCTCGCGCTTCTCGTAGACAGGCACGACGGCCTCTGACTCGGTGACGCGCGTGTGCGCGACGGTCACGTCGTCGCCGGTGTAGGGGTGTTCGATGCGGACCGGCAGGTCGCCGACGCGGACCTCCGCCAATGTCGGGTGGACCTGGCCGTACCCCCGGAGCGCGGAGTAGCCGAGCGCCGTCACAGCGCCGGTCTCGCCCCGGGCGAGTTCCTGTAACACCTCGTCGCGCTCGGGCGGATGCGTCACCGACTCCCGCGTGGTGTCGTTTGGCTCTTCAACGTCCGGGGCGGTCGGTTCGTGGAGCAGGCCCTCCTCGCGGAGCAGTTCCGTGACGTTCGTGAGCCGCTCGGGTTCGCCTGCGTCCTCGACGTCCCAGTCCTCGGTCGGGTCCGTCGGGTCGCCGTCGACGAGGTCGAAGTCCAGTAGGCGCTGGGTGTAGTCCTTGGTCGCGCCGAGAATCTGGCCGCCAGGGACGTCTTTGAACGCCGGGGAGACGCGCCGCGAGGCGATCATCTCGCTTGGCTCGACTGTGACACTCTCGTCGAAGCGCTCCAGCGTCGAACGGTAGGCCCGCAGGAGGAAGGCGGCCTCGACGGCGTCCCCCTGGGCCTGCTTGACCGCCAGCGCAGCCAGTCGTGGGGCGTACAGTCCGCCCTCGCCCATCGCCTGGGCGGTGAGGCGACCGAACTGGTCGCGAATCTGGTCGACATCGACGTCCTCGGAGTCACCGATCCGCTGACTCTCGAATAAGTCGGCCGCGCGCTCGATGAGTTCCTCGCCGGCGGTGACGGCGACGTACCCCATTCAGACCACCTCCGCGGTGACCGACCGGGGGAGGGCCGCGAGGCTGTCGTCGGCCGCGAACACCGCGTCGACGCCCCGGGGATAGCTCGACTGGGCGTCGGTGAGCGCGGCCAGACCTGCGGCGGGCAGCGACACCGACAGCGTCGTCTCCCCGTCGACGCCCGGCCCGGTAATCCGAACGGTCGTCCCGGCCCCGGCGGCCCCAGCGGCGAGCGACGCCACGCGGTAGACGACCGTCGCGCCGTCGCTGGGTTCGACGAGCGTCCCGCGCTCGCACTCGCGTACGTCGACGTCTCGGTCGCCGGTGAGGTGGACGATGTCGGCCGTCTCGGGCGGCGCGGCGTCGAGACGCCCCTGGTCCGAGAGCGCGTCGCGGAGCGTCTCGTCGGTCGTCGAGAGCGTCACTTCGTGGTCGACTAGCGTCGAGACGACGGCCTGGTCTGCCGGCGACGGGACGGACTGGACCGTTCCCGGCCGACTCATCGCTTCGAGCAGACCGTCGAACGCGTCGCGCGTGTCGTGGACTGGGTCGAGACCGAGCGCCCTCATTCCTCGCCCTCCATCGTCTGGAAGTCGACGGCCGTATGCTTGCTCTCGGCCCACGCCCGCCGGCGCTGGTCGCGCTCGCTGTCGGCGACCGCTTCGAGCGCCGCGACGATGTCCGGCGTCGCCTCGTGGTCGCCGGCGACGGCGGCGTCGACGATAGCCCCAGAAAGCGCGGCGCGCTCGCGCTTGCCGGGGAGCATTGCGAATCCGCGAGCGCCGTCGAGTTCGACCTCGGCGGGCGTCACAAGGACCTCCCCGAGATTGAACGGCCGTCGCTCGACCGGTTCGCGTACCTGTTGCATCACCAACTGCGGCCGTGGCTCCTGACGGACGGACAGCGGCGGGTCGTCCGCGAGGACATCGTTGGCGAACCGGGCGAGCGTCCCGCCCTCGCAGGCGGCGATCAGCTCGAACCGGTCCGACCGATCATATGGGTCAACCATGCACTCACTCTATCAGGACTGCAACTACCGCATAAGGCTTCACTCGGTACTCTCTATGCCCGACCAGCTGCTGGGGTTCGCTCCCCCTCCTGTCTCTGTGCGTCTATACGGGTATGTACTTGCTAGCCACGTTGTGGAGATAGTCACCAGCCGCCCTCAGACAGGTGGACGCTCCGGACTCTACGCAGCCAACTGTTATTCGACCCCTTTACCAGCCCACAGATGATGTCAGACGACGCGACTGAATACGGGTTCGGGGTATCGGACACAACGAACGGGACACAGTCTGGTGCGGTCAACCGCCGTCGATTCCTCGCCGGTGGTGCGGCCGCCGCTGCGACATTTGGTCTCGCCGGGTGCAGCTCCGTGATGGGCGGTGGGAGTGGTGGCGGCGCAGAGAGCGTCACGATGCTGCTGACGCCGGGGACGCCGGCCGACGCCCGTCGGCGCTACAAGCCGGTCCAGAACCTCATCAACGGCGAGGTTGACGGCGTCAACGTGGAAATGAAGGTCCCACAAGATTACTCCGCTATCCGACCGGCGCTGGAGAGTGAGCAGGCCGAGATCGGGATGGACGACGTGACACTCATCTCCAACCCCGACCTGATGGACGTCTACGGAACGACCGTCACGGGCGGGTCGGCGTTCTACTTCTCGGTAATGCTAGTCAAACCGGACTCGGAGATTTCAGAGCGGACAGACGTGGAGGGCAAGACGTGGGCTTTCGCCGACCGCCTCTCGACCAGCGGCTCCATTTTCGCGCTCTACACGCTTCAGGAGGCTGGCCTCGACATCGGTGAGGCACCCAAGGGGCCGCCGGAAGACTTCGAAGGGAGCTGGACCGACCACGACATCGCTCTGCAGAAACTCGGGAACGGCGAGGCTGACGGCGCGACCACCTGGGGTGGGAACGGCATCCCGCACATCCCCGAGAAGTACAAGTCAGACTTCCCCGACCGCGTGCTGGACAAGAGTTCCTTCCTCGACACGCTCGGGACTGAAACGCCGGCATTCAAGCCGATCTGGTGGTCCTTCCCCATCCCGAAACAGCCGATGTACGCCCGCAAGAGCTGGGACTCCGAGAAGAAATCGGCGATCGGCGACGCACTGGTCAACTCTGATAAGGAAACTATCCAGCAGTACTACCCGGACGACTACAACGAGGAGGAACTGCCGTTCACGACACTTAGAGACACCTCAATGGAGACATATCAACCGGTGATCAAACGGATGAACGCAGTCGGCATTGACCCCGCGGCCTAAGCGCTTAGGGTACTATTTTTATCATGAGTACGCTTAAGGTAGAAAACCTGACAAAGGAGTACGGTGACGTGACAGCCCTCGAATCAGTATCGTTCGAGATTGAAGACGAGTTCGCGGTCTTGCTCGGAGAGTCTGGGGCGGGAAAGTCGACGCTGTTGCGCTGTGCCAACGGTCTGACCGAGCCTACTGAGGGCGGTATCTATCTCGATGACGAGGAGATTGGCGGGTCGCGGACAGACGTTGGGATGATCTTCCAGCAACACAACCTTGTGGAAGGCGTCTCGGCATACCTGAACGCTCTCACTGGGTCTCTGGACCGCGTTTCGATGGTCAAGAGCCTGCTTCAGTGGCAGGCCCGCGAGGACAAGGTCCGGGCGTTGGAGGCTCTGGAAACAGTCGGCCTGCTCAACGAGAGCCACCAGCGCGTCACTCAGATGTCGGGCGGGCAGCAACAGCGCGTCGGCATCGCCCGCGCGCTGGTCCAGGACCCCCGTCTCCTGCTCGCGGACGAACCGGTCGCAAGCCTCGACCCCGCCAGCGCCGAAACAGTGATGGGCTACCTCCGGAAGGCCGCGATGGAGCATAATGTGACGGCGCTCGTAAGCCTCCATCAGGTTAACATCGCCGCACACTTCGGCGACCGATTCATCGGCTTGAAAGACGGTCAAAAACTGTTCGACGTGGGTCGGGAGGGCCTGACGCCCGATTTGATTGACGACCTGTACGGCAGCGTCGAGACGGTCGGCCTAGCAGACCAGGACGACCTCGCCGACGGCGCTGCCGGTCTCCCCGGAGACGAGGACCACGAGCGGAGGGCCGAAGCGTGAGTTCGGCCGACGGCAACCGCGTCGCGACATACTTCGGGTTCGACGACGTGGGCGACACCGCCGCGGAACAGAAACTTCAGGAGATGAAGCGCCGTAAGACGAAACGGCGGCTCTGGACGCTTTTAGGCCTTGTTGGCACCGGTTTGATATTTTATTTCAGTCTCCGCGTAATCGAGTTCGAACTGCTGATGCTGGTCGAGCAACTCGACCAGTTCTACGAGGCACTACTGGGGTACTTCCCACCGACGACGTACTTCGGCGTTCCGTTCGTCGATCTCGGTGAGTACTGGGCGTTCATGATGGCGGAGAATCTTATTCTCACCGTCGAGAACGGACAGATCGTCTGGGGCGCTATGTTCGTCACGTTAGCTGTCGCATTCGCTGGGTCGGTACTCGGACTGCCCGGCGCGCTCTTTTTCGGCGTGATGGCAAGCGAGCGGGTTGTCCCCTACCCGTTCAATTTCGTCTTCCGCGGGACGATGAGCCTCATTCGAGCTATTCCCGGACTTGTCTGGTTCCTGATACTAATCCCGTTGGCCGGGGTCACACCGTTCACCGCGGCTCTGGCGATAATGGTCGACACAACGGGATACCTCGGCCGGTTGTTCACCGATGAGCTCGAAGAGATAGAGGACGGACCCATCGAGGGGATCCGCTCGACGGGCGCGAACCGCTCGCAGGTCGTCTCTTTCGGGATGCTCAGTCAGGTGTTCCGGCAGTTTATCGCCTGGATCGCCTTCGACCTGGAACACAACGTGCGGGCCGCTATCGGCCTCGGTATCATCGGCGGCGGCGGCCTGGGTCTGGAACTGTACATCCAGCGACAGACGTTCCACTACACCAATATGATGGCCTGTATCATTCTGATCTTCCTGTTAGCCGGATCTGTTGAACTAATCAGTCAGCGTGTCCGGTCGTACCTGCGAGAGGACGACGACACCGAACAGACCGGCGTCCTCGACGCCTTCGTAAACGCGCCGAAGAAGATACTGGCCTCGACGATGGGGCGTCGCCAGTGACGTACGTCGAGGACTACGGGGCGGACCGGACCCGGTCGCTCGGTCCCGACCCGACGCTGCACGACCCCGTCTCGATCACTGAGAGCGAACTCGGGGCGTGGACCGAGGTCCGGCAACGGTCCCGACTCAACGAGTCTGCTATCGGCGACTACACCTATCTCATGGAGGACGTACAGCTGGATTTCACGACCATTGGGAAGTTCGGCAACGTCGCCGCCGCGGCCAGACTCGGGCCGACCAACCACCCCATCGACCGCCCGACGGCACATCACTTCACCTATCGCGCGGCGATGTACGACCTCGGAAAAGACGACGAATCGATATTCGAATGGCGGGCCGACCAGCCAGTCGAAGTCGGTCACGACGTGTGGATTGGCCACGGTGCCATCGTCCTCCCCGGTGTCTCTATCGGTGACGGGGCCGTCGTGGGCGCGGGTGCCGTCGTTGCCGACGACGTGGCGCCGTACTCCATCGTTGCGGGCGTCCCCGCCGAACCGATTCGGCGGCGTTTCCCAGAGGACATCGCGGCTCGCATCGCAGCGACTGAATGGTGGGACTGGGACCACGAGACGCTCCGCGAACGACTCGACGACTTCCGCGATTTAGAGACCTTTCTCGACCGGCACGCGCCCGAGACAGCCGACCCCGCGACGCTGGATTGAGTAGTCTGGACCCGTCTGTACTCGCGCTGTTTTTGTCGGTTCAGATCTCGACGTGGTCCGGCTGGACGCCAGAATGCAACTGAACGGCCAGCTCAGCGGCGTCGACCCAGTAGTAGATAGCCCGTTCAAGTGCACGCGTAATGGTGACGAGATACCCGTACATATCGGGGTCGTACGCAGTCACCAGTTCGAATAACTCATCCAGATCCCGGTGGACAGTGACCTCCTCCTCTCGGAGTCTGTCGAGTACTTCGAGTTCACAGTCGAATAGAATTCTCGAAAGGTAGTCGTTGATCTGCTCCCCGGATGCAAAAATATCCGTCATCCGTTCGTTCACCATCCCAGTCGCGTCGGTCTCCTCACGAGCGACCACGTCGGCAATGAAGCAGGCCCGGTCGCCGACGATTTCGAGATTGGTCGCAATCGTCGAAAGGTCGGCAGCGACACGGTTACCGGGCCAATCAGTCGTCAGCGTGTAGGACTTCAATTCCGACAGCACTGCGGAGTAGCGCTCATTGGTCAACGATTCAAGTTTCTTCGCCGAGCGATCAACAGGGTCACCTTCGAAGGCTGCACGAGCCGCTTCGTACTGGCGGGTGGTCACCGACTCTAATCGTGCGAGCAGTTTGAGGAGCGCTGCACCTCGGTCATCAGATACATCGGCATCTGTTTCGGTCTCTTCGGCTGATCCACCGTATAGCTTCGAGATGTTCGGTGCACCACGGTAGAGTGCCTCATCGTCGACAATGTAGCCCTTTCGAACGACGTTTTCGGCCTTGAGTTCCTGAAGCAATTCCGAGAGGTACTGTTCAGAAATACCGACTGTGCGTGCCAGCTTTTCTTTCGTCTTCGGAGCGGTTCGGTCAATCGCCTCGACAACCTGTGCACGTGTCGCATCGCGACCCTGTTGATCCCTCGCCAGCGGGTGGTGCCACGTTCGATGGGACATAGCTGCTTCTCTCTACTTGCAGTATTAGCCCTGTTCCACAGACTGTCCGGACGGCTATATAGCGTTGTTAGCTGCCGTGACGTACTCTGTTTTTCGCTTCCGCTCTGGCGGCCTGTACAGATATATACCACTTCCTACCAGGATATACCCCTCATATAAAATATAATATATATTCTGTTATCAGCGGGCAGTGTATGGAGACACGGAAGGTGCAACTCTCGGGGGGAACGACATTTACTGTCTCTCTGCCGAAATCGTGGGCGCAGGAACACGGAATCGACGCTGGATCCGTGCTCTCACTGCATCCCAACGACGACGGATCGCTACTGATTGAGGCGAC
Organism: Haloarcula sp. Atlit-7R; assembly: GCF_003666065.1. Classification (NCBI taxonomy): domain Archaea; kingdom Methanobacteriati; phylum Methanobacteriota; class Halobacteria; order Halobacteriales; family Haloarculaceae; genus Haloarcula; species Haloarcula sp. Atlit-7R. Next base: position 93,206 of record NZ_QXIK01000007.1, read on the forward strand.
AACGGATCGCACGATGGAGGCCCGGACGACGACAGTCGATGTGGCGACCGACTCAGACAACGCTATCCGTCAGCAAATACACGCCCTGCACGCCGTCGGTTTCGATACAGTGACGCTGCTAGATAGAACAGGCCACTCCGCGGAGCGCCGGAAGTTGGTTGAGGACACTGTCTCGAAGCTCTCAGGGTTCGAACTGTTGGAGGCCGGTGAGACGCGAATCCGCCTGACCAACCTCATCGACGCCAACAACGTCGATGTGCGTAAGTCTGCGCTCCGGTTGCGGCTTGTCATGCTGGGAATGCACCGCGATGCCGTTCAGGCCGTGCTAAACGGTGACGAAGCACTTGCTCGGCAGGTCATCAACCGCGATAGCGAGGCCGACAAACTGTTCGCGATGGTGACCAGACACTTCCGTCGCGCGCTGACAAACCTCCAAGAGGTAGAGAAGCTCTCATACGGTCGTGACGAGCTATTCGAGTATTACTATGCTAGCCGGCAGTTCGAGCGATGTGCAGACCATGCCGAGAAGATAGCGCGCTTTGCTCTCGACCCCGACGCAGTGGTGCCAGCGACGTTCGCGGATCGCATTGAGTCGCTCTCGGCGACTTCTCGACAGGTCGTCGACGACGCCGCCGACGTGATCCTCGCCGACGGCGGCATCGAGGCCGCACACGCTGCCCTCTCCAAGCGCAACGATTTGAGCGACAATCTCCAGGCGCTGGACCGAGACCTCTACGGGCACGATACCCCCGGCGAGGCCTACGTCGTGGGTCTCTTACTCGACAGTATTCAGCGGACTGCTGAGTACGGTGCCAACGTCGCTGGTATCGCTATCCAGCAAACTGCTCGTGAATGCGAGTGTCTCGACTGAATAGCGGATCGACGGTGCGACGATGCGTGGCCAGTGTGCGGGGCACGAGCGGCGGCATGGATAAGAGGTAGCGGGAGAGTCGCGGCCAGTGATTTCAGGTACCCGGTCGCACCGAGCGACGTGATCTCGCTGAGCGGGTCAGCAGCGAGGGACCTCGCTGTGGTATTCGTGAAGTTGCCCCCGGGAGATCTGACCGCACTGGCATAGTGCGTGCCGCGTGTGTGGCCCAATCAGTTACGCCACTCGTTGATGAGTGTCGGTATGATAACGCCAACGCCGAGTAGCACAGCGAAGTGAATCCATTGATTGTCGGTAACAGTTATGCTACCGAATACCGACACGAGAGCGAGTATGATAAAGACAGCTGTGATCTTGGTCTCTGTACTGACAAAGCTCGTTGAACGACTGGAGGGCGGTTCTGACATCTGGTTAATGTTTGATCGCATTCTAAAAATGTCTTACCTAGAGTATCAGACCCAGCAACTGCCCCGAGCCGAACAGCATAAGAGGCGCACCCGCGTATAAAGTGGGGCCACACGGCCCGCAGCTTACGAAAAGCAGTCAGCGATTCAGGTGTGCAATTCTGAAAAGTCGCCATAGCCACGCCGATGCTGAAACCCAGCAGGAAACGCTTGGAGGGTATGCGTGTGGAAACCGCAGGGCCACATCGGCCTGAAATCCTGTGACGGGAGGGTTGTGGTTTCTGGCGATACCTTCTGTTCTTGACGGCCTCTCTGTACTGTACTGGCAACGGTCATACAGGTGCAGTTCAGCCGTGCTATCGAATTCGAAGTATGTTTGTTGTTCAGGTGTAACGACTTGAGTGCTACCAATCATGACCCAGCGGTTCCCGACTTTCGTCCGCGGTCTGGGTGTAATCGCTGCGAACTGTATTCCGCTGGTCGGAGTCACTGCCTGGGGCTGGGACCTCTGGCTATTACTCGTTGTCTACACAGCTGAGGCCGCCTTTTCAGTCCTCATCGCAGCGACGAAGGCCCTGTTCGCTGAGCAGGGATCTCCGGGACGTCCCGGACAGCACGAGCCGTTACATGAACTCCGGGAGAAACGCGGTAGTTTTCAGCTCTATTCGAATTTGCCACCGATTTATCCACGGAACATTCCTTTCGCGCTCACGGTGTTGGGGGTCTGGTTCGGATTCATCGGGCCGATCAGCCTTGTCTACCTCATGACGCTCGGGCCGGCGATTCAGGTCTCAGTGGGCCTCGCTGTGAGCATCGCGGCGTTGCTGTTCTCACAGATCGAGGAGTTCGTGGTTGAGTACATCGGCACCGGTGAGTATCGCGACGTGTCTGCGCAGGAACTGATCCGGACACCGGCACAGTTGACCTTGGTACTGCTCTTTGTCGGGCTTCTCACGCTGGGTGGGTCCCGTGCCGGTCGTATAACGCTGCTAACGGGACTTGTCATCGGAAAAACACTCAGTTCGGTCTACCGGTTCTACGTGGAGCATTTCGGAGGGTCGCTTCTCGATGTGAATATAGACCTTTCAGATGACTTGCCCAGAAGCGAACCGCCACCGGAGCCAAAGATGCCTGAAGAGCCGGTCGAAGCCAGTGTTGTCGTCGACAAGAAGTCCGTAATACTGGGAAGTCTCAGCGCCGTCGGGTTCGCACTGGTCTCGCGGTTCACACTTCTCACTGTCGCGGCGCTTGTCGTCGCGCTACAGATCGGTCACCCGGTCTGGATCGGGCTGCTTTCGGTCGTACTTCTCTGTATTATCGGTGCTCGTATGCTGAGTTTCTACCTCCGCTACGGAACGATCGAGTACCAACGCCGGGGTGAGTTTCTGGTCGCTTACGACCGACTGTTGGAGTCACCGCAGTGGATTGCCACGGTCGGTCCGGGAACCGACTTTTCCGTTATTAACGCTATCGTCGACCGGCTTCGTGACACGGGCCGGTTACGGATCACTGGCGTTGATTCGGTCGACGGAGGTAGCGTGCAGTTCGGCCCGCTGTCTGATCTCGACGAAGCAATCAACACGCTACAGCTTCCAGTACACCAAACGGAACGGCCAGAGCGGGATCCAACGATCATCGCAGCTGCCGGCGGCCTGTTGCTCTTTTTCCTCGCAGTGCCAGCCGGGCTGTTTCTCGCCCCCGGAATCGACTCGGGAACAGCCTACGCTTCACTGGTTGTTATCGGACCGTTCGCCGTGATTCACGCTGGTATCTTGTTGTACGTCGCGCTGTCTCGGATCTGAGTGAGCGCCTTCGGCGAGCCATTGATCGACCGCTTTTCATGGCTACATTGACGTGGAGTCGTCGAAGCGAATTCGGTCGGAGTCAGCGGTTCGGGTACCAGACAGCTTGTCCGGGCGTATGATGTACCCATGTATCGTCGTCAAGCAGTTGTGGATCCCGCCATCGAAATCGCCCGTTAGAGTCATACGATATCGGTGGTTCAGTCTTCCGCGTCCGGAACTGCGTCCGCGCACAGGCTGCAAAAGCTCCCTGGTATCTTTTCTCTCGTGGTGTGAACGTATACTGTGTGAGAGTCGTCTCGGGACCGGTATTACTGGTGGCCTCAACAGTGAGACTATCTAACCCAGCGTCTTGGGGACTCATTCCGGTTATCTTCCCCGGGAAATCCGAAACGAAACGGATCCGGTCTGGTTTGTACGAGCTGGTATCGCTCTGGGTGGACCCGCCGTACACTGTGGCCTGCATATCGACAGAGACTACCGCTGGGTCAACATTAGCAGCCATCCGAAGGGTATCCCAGCGATCAAAGCCGCCGACATCGTTCACTCCGCGAATTCGTGACCGGCCGATGGTCGTGGCACCGTCAGGACCCTCCAACTCCAATGGCGCGGGACACTCCGGCAACGATGGTTCGAGCACTTCACTGACAGCCCACGGAAGGTCCCGCGGTAGCTCTGCACCGACGAATTTGTGTGTGTCCAGTCGGCCCTGTTTCGGGACAGCAGCGGCGATCAGGTCCGTTGGCCCCCACCCGTTCTGAGTGAAGCCGTACCGACGCTCACTGTCGGCGCACGCCTGCATAACGGTCCACTGCGCGTCCGCGCCTGCCACGACAGCAGGGCGGCCGTCAGTGAGACAGTCGCGGACTCGCTGGACTTGGTCGTCCCCGGCTGGGTACACACTCACGTCAGCACTGGCTCCATCCGTGACAGATGAAACCGGCCTAGGGCCCGGGAAGTCGACTTTTTTAGCGACAAAAACGCGATATCTATCAAGCTCTCTAGCGGGCGGAGCCTCTGCTGCCGGTGAATTGTTCACAAGAGATCCACAACCAGCGAGGGAGACTCCCAGTCCAGTTCCAGCAGCTGCGAGGAGGGTGCGGCGGGTACACGAGGACATAGGTGTTAGTTCGGTCGTAGCTATGTTGATTTTTTATACAGGCGGACGGGGCTTTCCCTCAGCTGGTGAGAGGCCACCTGTTCCGGACCATCCATGGTGACTCTTCGGCGTGCTATGGTCCCGTTAGGACACTCTGTTCACCATTCCTGACGGGTATGCTTCTTCTTGAGACGATCCGACGAAGGCTTTCGGACTGGTGTGGCATTGGGCGGTACTCGACCCTGACGGTGTCTTGCCACAGAGCGAGGTCGTCAAGCGGACAGAACTCTTGAAAGCAACTGTTAGTTGTACGCTCGACAGTCTGGAAGCCAAAATCTCGTTGAGCGCAAGCGCCGCGGAATAGGGAACACCGTACTGCTAACGTAGGCTGTCTGTCGCCGAGTATATCTGGTCAGGTCAAGCGGTGACAGTTCGGAAGCTGCGCTGTAGCGGTGGGTAGTGGAATAGCTACGCGTCAGTTGTCGTCACGATGTTATCGGTACGGTCACACGGCGGTCGGTGGTGGCGTTATCTGTAAGTGTTATGAACCCAACAATAGAGATCCGAATTGAACGAGATGATCCCTGCTAATAAGTCTTCTCAGCGACAAGGGCCGTCGACGAGCGTGTGTGTGTAGCACGAATCGGCTAATAGAGCGGCCTGCGCAGTCATCTGGCTGCGAGCGCAACGAAGCCTTCTGGAATAGTTGTCAGTGGCGGGCCACCGGGCTGAGAGCTATGGCGATGGTGCGGCGGATTTGATTCTCAGTGTGACTGTCTCACTATGAACGCTTAGCAAGAAATGGTCAGCCTGTCTGTGGCTGTTGTATACAGATTTCGTACCGTACTTGGTCCGGTAACTGTTACTTGATGTATGCGCACCGCCCTCCGGTACGCCATTTCAGCAGGCGTTGGACTGCTAATCACCGTTTTTGCAGTAGCGTTCGCCGCATCGGACCACTTGGTCATGCTTTCGCTTCTCCCACTGTACGGTGTGGTAACATCACTGATTTTGGCACATAAACAGCAGTGGCTCTCTCTTTCTCGTGGGCAGTCGAATCGGTCGGCGAGGAAACGCGGGGGTATTATCGGCGGCATTGGAGCATTTACTGGGTATTTGCTTCTCCAGGCATCAATCCCCGCCGGCCTCGCCGGGTACGGATTACTGCTTCTTGGGATGGCTGGGGCTATTGGCGACATGGACGAGGCCTGAGTCTGCTGTACTGACCGACTCGCCTGAACTACGCCTCCAAGATGGGCTGCTTTTCGCAGCCTACTACTGGGTCAGCTTGAGTGTGACGGGCCTGTCGTTTGGGCCGATTGAGACGCCGACAAGGTTGTATTTCGCCGCCACTGTTCGAAACACTTGCGAGTGATGTAACTGTCTTCCCGGCGAGCGTATTATTCGAAACAAGAACACAATCAGGCCGTGAAACCGTATTTTATATTCATCCAAGCAGTATCATATCCTAACAGATGTATCGGCTTACGAGAAAGCTATTCAGTTTGCGAGAGGTTGTGCGTGTAGTTGTTGTGGTGATACTAGTCACAGCGAGCGGCTGTAGTGCAATCGGGAGTTCATCCAGTGGGAGTGCGGAGCTACCATCAGAAGCTGAGGCAACAGAGCGCTACGCGTCGCTTGATACCGTCAACGCAACGGTAACGACAGTCCGAACCCGGAACGACAAAACAACAACAATCGTCACGCAAAAGCGAGAACGAGTTCGCTCATTTGCGTATTTTGAGCGGGTGATATCGGTTACTAAAGCGGAGGAAACAAGACCACCCCGGGTTGGTGAAGGCGGATTTATTATTGCAAACGGGTCAAGGCTTGTGTCCTATGACCCGGAGTCGAATGAGCTCCACCGAATGTCGTTCCAGACCACTGATAGCGCTACAGAGACGACGTATCCAGAGCTTCTCGCCGCGGCCAAAAGTAACCGCCCTGTCTCGCAGCCGACGTCGACCCCGGGCATTTCGCCCCTGCCAGTAGTGCCACGCGAAGACGAGTCCGGAGAAAACAGTTCATCTGCGTATCGTGGCGGGAACGTGACGGTCGTATATAATGGCACAGAAACGATTGCTGGGCGAGAAACCTATCGGTTAGAGATCGCGCCGGCCAATGAAGATATGTCGTTACGGTCACAGACGCTGTGGCTAGATACTGAGTTCCTGTTTCCGATCAAGCGCCAGACGTCGTTCGTTGCCAACGGTGATGACTACGAATACCTAGTCACGTATCGGAATGTAACGTTCAATCCGACGTTCGAGCCTGGAACGTTCCAGCTCGACCCGCAAGAGGTTCCGGATGATGCACAACAGGTCCAGTTCAATACGTACGAGTCACGAGCGGCGCTGGCCGACGCTGCGTCACTTCCAGTGCCGAACCCGAACATGCCGGCAGAATTCGAGTTAGACGTCGCGTCGCACCGCTCAACTGATCCAGAGGTAGCGATGCTCAGATATGAGTCTACGAGCACTGACACACACTACAGGATTGGAATTCTCAACGGGACACGGAACACGACTACAGGGACGCCCGTGCAAGTGGGTGAGTACGAAGCAAGGCAAACGCAGACAAACAGAACGGTCCGGATTAGTTGGTCGGTGAATCGCACCACCTATTATGTGAGCAGGTTCCCTGCCGACACGGCCGACGACAGCACGTTACTCCGTGTTGCACGCTCAGTTGCGAGGACTACATGACAGCCAATACCATCAGCCATGGTGCTCTGTCGGGCTTCTATTCTATTCACAATCCACAGCCAGCCGCTTGTATAGGACGGGGCACAGGTGTAGCTGAACGAGATACCGCTGAACGCGAGGTCAGAGGATCGTCGGTAACAGCAGTAACAGCTTTCCATAACTCGCGTGAAAAGCCCGTAGCTTTGAGGCCAACAGTTGTTCCGCACTGTGGGTTGAGTTGGTGCACGGCGTTCAAACAGTGTAGCCGGTGGCGCGTTTCTGGCTGATAAGATACATACTACTTGGAATCGAAGAGCGTCGCATGGGCAGTGTCGCGCGACAATTTTGGCTCATCGTTGTTCCCTCGCTGACTAGTCTTTCGACCATGGGCCTGCTCATTGTGCTTGCGCTCTTTCCAGACCGGCTGTTTACTATCAGCACTGCCGGGTACATCGCTACGGCTGCCGTTGCGTTCGTCTCACTCGGGATTCTCGTGTGGCAACTCAGCAGCAGTGATCCCCAGAATGCTATCGAGCGGCCAGAGGAGTAAGAGAAGCGGAGACACTCTGTCCACCGGCCGGTCGACGATTTCGCCACGGACCTGTTAAGATCGGTGGGCAGCCGATCGACCGCGTCTTTCTGCAGCGTACTTCGGCAACTGGACTGCGGTCCTGCGACGGAGCCCGTTAGTGGCGGGTCCCGCGAATACGCGAGTATATCGCCATCGCTGGTGGCTGATTTGCACTCAGCCGTGCCATAAGGTTCTGGGTGTATCTAGAGGGGTATCACCGCTGCCCACTCACAGAAATACGTCTACACTTGGTGTGGTTGTCTGTTATTCTCGGTTGGAAGGAAAGATTATATTAACTACTGTCCGTTCATTTTAGGCATGCCTAATTTAGGCCACCCTAATAATTCGAATCGGTCCGACGAGACACGTATCCAGAGTAGACGACGTTTCCTCACGGAAACCGGTGCAGCAGTCGGCGCAAGTACACTTACCGCCCTCTCTGGGTGTACGTCTCTGCTCAGTGGCAACTCCATGGACACCCTCAGCGTGGCATTCAAGCCACCGTTCCCGTTCCTCCAGTACCACGTAATGAAGCATCAGGGGTACTTTGAAGCGCTAGCTCCCGATATCGAGGCGACGAACTTCGCTAATGAGGGTCTCACCATCGTTTCAGCGTACTCTGACGGGGACATTGACCTCGCCTTCATGGGCATCACCCCTGCGATCAAGATGAAGAGTAAGGATGTCCCGGGGAAAGTCACAGCGGCCAATCACAAGAACGGGTTTGTCGTATTCGCTCACGAGGACTTTGCTGCTCTCTGGGATGAACACGGTGCCGACGCTTTCCGGGTCTTCCGTGAGGAAAACGGACGGAAATTCAAGTTCAGCACCTTCCCTAGGGGCAGTGTCGCGTTTATCCTTCTCCACTATTGGCTCCGCGAGGAACTCGAGCTCTCCCCGGACCTTGTTGACATTGAACCGATGGCGGGTGGTAGCCCCGTCAAACGCTCGCTGCTCTCTGGGAACGTCGATGGCACTGTCATTATGGAGCCCATCCCGACTGCGCTTGAACAGAGAGGCGCACCCTTCGAGCGCATTACGTGGGCTGGCTCATTCATGTCCGGCCAGCCTGGCGGCATCATGTTCATGCACGACCGCCTCTGGAACGATCACCCGGACATCGCGAAGTCTGTTATTACCCAACATTCGCGTGCTACTGAAACCATCCAGGAACAGCCGGCCGTCGCTGCGAAGGCTGTGAGTAAGGCCAAAGGCGACAAACTCCCGACGAAGATTGCCCGGAAAGCCCTCACGTCGAAGGCCTCGAACTACATCAGCGACCCGGCACAGATTACAGAGAGTACGCAGCTTTTCGCTGCGCAGATGGAGGACCTCGGCCAGATCAATAGCGGAGTGTCTACCGACGAAATCTTCGAGCAGTCACTCTACGACGACATCGCCGAATAGGATGGCCACAGAATTTGACCCAGTAGCGGACTCATCCGGCATCCGCTCCCAGCCGACAACCACGACTGCGTTCGGCCGAGAATGGAATCTGACACGTCTGTGGTATGGATTCGTGGGAGCGGCTGGATTTCTGGCAGTCTGGTGGGCAGGGGGTCGTGAAGTTCCGTCGTACCTGTTGCCGACACCCAGTGAGGTGGCGGGCGCACTGTGGACCGAGCTGGTTAGAGGCGAATTACTTGTTCATCTCGGAGAGAGTCTCCTCCACTACGTTCCCGGTGTCGCCGGTGGCGTTGTGGCTGGCGGTTTACTTGGCATCGGCATGGGCTGGAGTCTGGTCATTGACGCCGTCCTCACACCCATCGTGCGGGTGCTCCGGCCGATTCCACCATTGGCGTGGATCGTGTTCGCCATCATCTGGCTTGGACTCGGTCACACCGGTGCGGCCTTTATTGTGTTCATCGGTGCATTTTGGATTACGTTCTATAATGCGTACGAGGGGGTCGAGAACGCCTCGAACGAGCTAGTCGAGGTCGCTACGACACTGGGTGTCGATAGCAATCGTCGGCTGCTGTGGCGGGTCGTCGTCCCAGATGCATTACCGGGGATTCTGACCGGAGTCCGTACGAGCGTTGGCCAGTGCTGGATGATGGTGATCGCAGCCGAATTGTTCGGTGCGCCCGGTGTCGGATACGAAATTATTACGAGCGCGAACAACCTCGCGATGGCGCGTAGCATCGCGTATATGCTGGTGATTAGTGTGGTGTTTCTGCTCAGCGACTGGGCCGTCCGGCGAGTTCGTGCCCACCTCCTCGACTGGCAACAATGAGAGACAGTACGGATACCGAAATCGCCATCCGCGGGGTCTCCAAGCAATACGAAAGGGAAGGCAGAGTTACGACAGCCCTCCGTGACGTGTCGCTGCGTGTCTCATCTGGCGAGTTCGTCACCGTGGTTGGCCCGTCAGGCTGCGGGAAGACCACACTTCTCAGGCTTGTAAGTGGACTGGAGCCACCAACAGACGGTGATATCACAGTTTCGGGGAAGCCGGTTCAAGGCCCTGACCCGAATCGGGGAACGGTGTTTCAGGAGTACCACCTGTTTCCGTGGCTGACAGTCCGAGAAAACGTCGCCTTCGGATTAGTAGAGCGGGGAGTGCCGGCTGCTGAGCGGCAGGAGCGAGTCCGAGAAATGCTAGCTATTATTGGATTGTCTGAGTTTGCTGATGCATACCCGAAGGAACTCTCAGGCGGTATGAAACAGCGCGTCGGTCTTGCGCGCGCACTCGCTGTGGACCCAGCTATCCTCTTGTTGGACGAGCCGTTTGGCAGCGTGGATATGCAGACACGCCGACAACTCCAACGCGAACTGCTCGACATCTGGCGTGGCACCGATAAAACCGTATTATTCGTAACCCATGACATTGAAGAGGCCGTTGCGCTCTCGGACAGGATTGTCATCATGTCCGGCACGCCGGGGCGCGTTCGAGCAACGGTTTCAGTGGCGGAATCTCGGCCTCGCAACCGCAGTGCGCAGTGGTTCGTTGACCTAGTGGAAACACTGTTCGAGCAAATTGAATCGCATACGTAGTTACTGACTGCGCCTTCTGCAGATGTCACAGTGGGGTTGGTAAACTCCCTGCTGACTGACCGTCTCAGTATCGCTGTATCATATCTCGGCGCCTCTCCCCGCTGGGACGATGTGTCTGCCCGGACCAGCGATGAGTAGTGCGCAGAACGATGCGATCTAATGTAGTTTGTCTGTCGCTGACGATACCACTCGACTAGTTCGGTTTGCGCTACACCGTTGGAGGACTGCTAAGAGCCGTTGTGTTGGCTCTAGCACTATACCCTAAAGCCCAAGACGACATTGTCTTGGTGCATATCCGCTCTAATTTCAATATCTCAGAAAACGGATAGTGAAATCGCACCGTCGACTGATCGACTTTGAATCAGAATAACGGAATCGACCACAATACCCGTGACCACGTCACCCGGGTCCGGACGCACCAACACTCGGCGACGATACATCACATCCGGAGGAATGGCGTGACGTGCTTTCGATGCTCCTCGGCGAGATTGAGGAGCGGCAACACGTCTTCTGGACTGAATAAGGGTCAGAGTCACTCGCGCCGCCGTATGAGATTGTGGTGGACAAGGAGGAGTAACGCACATCGTTCGGCTCGCTGTCGAGACTCGAGAAAATGGAACGCCACGTTGTAGTGGCGGACCCACGTCGAGAGAGTGCCTACGATCTGGTTCGGATGGATATCCCGCCAAGCCATGCAACCGCGATTGCGAAGGAGGGTTTGCCAAGAGGTCTCTACGACAACCGCAATGGGCCGTGACCACTCGTCGGCCCGCCGCAACTCGGCAGTAAATCGGTCCCGTTCCCAGGTGAGCGATGTGAGGAAATCGTGGCCGGACTTGCGTTCGACTGCGAACCGTGGGTAGTAGGTGTCCGCTTCCGGGTCGTGAGTACAGTCAGCCGGGATGGCGTAGTCCCCGGTCGAGAGCGTCACGTCACGCGTCTCGACTGCACACTCGTCGAACGTCCACGGTTGCTGTTCGCGCGTGTCTCGCAGTACTGTGGTGGGAAATCCATTCTCATTGTGTGTCTCATCCATCTCTCGCGCATCTGGTTCCGGTATCGGAAATAAACCCTCGTAGCGCGGTGGCCCGATGCAAGGGGCATATCAGAATCCAGCTTTCTCCAGTTCGTCCAAGAACGCCGGGCGGTTCGAGTGCTTGTCTTTCAGGAAATCGACGAACTCCTCGAATCGCGCTTCGGGGACCAATCCTTGCATCTCTTCTAGGTGGTCGGCGATGTCTCGGTAGTGGCGTCGCCCCGTGTCGTTGGCGGCAAACGGGACGAGCAGTTCCCGGTAGAGCTCGAAGTATCCGACCGGATCAACGGTTGCAACTGAATCTCGATACTTACGAATCAATGAGAGATTCTCGCTGTCTTTCAGTTCGGAAAACGCCTTTTCGAAGTCGCCATCGTGGACGTACAGGTTGACGAGGGTCTTCCGGTCGTCCCGTTGGAAATGCTGTTCGAACTCCTCGTACATCGACTGCCACTCGTGTTCACTACAGGTCGATTTCAGTTCATCATACGCGTCCCACTCCGTGTGGTCGAGAAACAGGTGTTTCAGTGTCTTCCGGTACGCCTCTGGGTCACGTTCTTTGTAGAGGTCAGTCACGAGACAGCGAAGGTCACGGGGCGACCGAAAGGTGTGGATGCCGTCTTCGAGCACCTCGATTGCGCGGGCTTGCTCACCACCTTCGATTAACCGCTGGGCGTATTGTTTGCAGAAGCGGATGTGTTCGAGGTATATATCATCATAAAGGTTCGTCAGTGCGTCTTCTCTGTCGAGTTGCTCAAGCAGGTAGATGTATGCCGAGAGGACACGCCGTGTGCGAAATGATGCGGATATCCCCGTTTCGGCGGCACCCGAGTCAGCCGGTTCGACATCGACAGTGTGTTGTTCGACGGTTGTAGGTTCGTCAATACGCAGTTCCTCGAAGGCATCACCGACGAAGTAGTCGAACTCGAGTGTGCCAACTTCCAAGTGTTCGATATCGAGTGCGCCACCGGTGAAATCGTCCGTGGTGAGCGGCCCATCGGTGAAATCAGAGGCACAGAGTACATTGTCCGTTCGTTCAGAGTGATCCGTTGGGTCATCGCTGCTTGTGTGTTCGCTCAAGTCGTTACCACTGGTCTCGGTTTCGGGCGAGTCTCCAGCGGCTACTACATCATGGCTAATACCTGAAATCCGCTCATCGAGTAATTGTAGCCAGTATTTGAGGTCCGCATCCGCTGTACAGAGTGTTCGCAGTGCATCATCGTAGGAGTCGCTGGCGAAGCCGTGGTCTGCATCGAGGAACTCGTCACAGAGATACTCGATGTGCGGTTGCTTTCGCTCGTGGCTGAGGTCGTGTTCTGCGACCGTTTCTGCATACGACTCAATAGCACGTTCTACCTCATGGCCGTAGTACCCGGTGCTGCCGTCAATTCGGTTCATATTCTCGCGTATCGCCTCGGCAATCGCTCGATAGATGTCTGTCACCGTATCGACGTGACTCCGCTCTCGGTGTGTTTCGGCGAGATCAAAATACGGCGAGAAGTCGATATGCGTATCGTATTCGACCATCCCTCGCCGACCGACAGCGTCATCGAACAGTCGGTCAAGTTCCTGCTTGTAGTCGTAGACGGTCTTGCCCGTGTCTTCTCCAACGAATGCGACAAAGCGGTCGCGGAGATCGCCGTCGTCCGCGAGGATATCCAGCAGAAACTCTCGGAGATCGTCGGCAGTGGTCTGTTCGACCAGTGATTCGAGGTCAACTGTCGCCGGGAGTGACTCGCTTGATTCGGGATCGGTTTCGTGTACTGTGTCGGTATCTCGGTCATCAACCGCCAGCAGGACCGCGACGATATGCTTGCAGTCCCCAGCGTGATCATACGGGCAACTGCAATGGGTTCGGATGGTATCGTCCACGATATCGATGGCGACATCATAGTAGTTGGAGCCTCTGACAGTTGCTCGTATCTCTCCACCGTCAATCTCGACTTCTTGGACCCGATCTTGGCGGTAGTAGTTGCGACCACGCTCAAAGGACTGCTCGGTACAGAGCGACCGAATCGCTTCGCGGGTCGGGTACTCCATGTGTTGGATGTGACTACTGGTGTGGTAACTGAAAACGTGGCGTTGCGCTGTCGCTGATGAGCGTAGGCCGTATCTCTGTTACCCAGAGGACCCCGACAGATTGAATCGTCCGACACTCATGCGTTCAGGTACCGAATGCGGCTCGAATTTGACGAGGGGACGCTCCTGCTGGAGAACGCACCTGAAACAGTTCCTCATACCGAGTGGGACGACCGTGTCGACGCGTCCCGGACACAAGCCTACCGATACCGGGCGCTTCTCGACTGGGCCGGCCAGTGGGCTGAGAGCGACGGTCAGGCCACACTCCAAGATGGCTTCAGCCACGACGTTGTAGACGCGGCGCGAGCCTATTCCGACCTCGCTCTGACACCCACACTCCAGATCGAACCGCGTGACTATCAGGAGGCAGCGCTTGAGGCGTGGCGGACTCACGACCGCCAGGGTACCGTTATCCTCCCAACCGGCAGCGGGAAGACCTTCCTCGGGCTGCAGGCCATCGCCGACGCTGGCGTCAGTGCGCTCGTCGTCACACCGACGATCGATCTGATGAACCAGTGGCACGCCACGCTGACGAATGCCTTCGGTGACCAACTTACAGAAGGAATCGGTGTCCTCGGCGGCGGGAGCCACGAGATTGCTGCCCTGACCGTGACCACCTACGACAGTGCCTACCGCTACATCGACGAATATGGCGACCGGTTTGGCCTTCTCATCACCGATGAGACCCACCATCTGGCGGCCGAAACCTACCTGCAAATCCCCGAAATGACGATTGCCCCGTACCGACTCGGTCTCACTGCAACCTACGAGCGCGCTGACGGCCGTGAAGAATTGCTTGAAGACCGCATGGGGCCGGTCGTCTACGAAGAAGCCGTCGACAATCTCGCCGGGGAATTCCTGAGCGAGTACGAAACCATCCAGATGTCAGTCGAACTCACCAGCGAGGAACGGGCTGAGTACGACGATGAGTACCAGCTGTACAGAGACTACGTCGACAATCATGATTTCGACCTCTGGAAAGAACAGGGCTATGCGGAGTTTCTCAAACGCACGTCCTACGACCCCCAGGGCCGCCGCGCCCTTATCGCCAAGCAACGCGCGGAACGCATCGCTCGCACGGCGACAAAGAAACTCGACACGCTCGACAATCTCCTCAAACGGCACCACGATGACCGCGTCATCGTCTTCACCGCGAACAACGACTTTGCCTACGATATCTCTCGGGAGTTCATCCTCCCTTGTATCACACATCAGACCGACACTGACGAACGCACCGAGATTCTCGAACGGTTCCGGGCAGGGGAGTACTCCATGCTCGCCACCTCCCAAGTCCTTGACGAGGGCATCGATGTTCCCGCGGCCAACGTCGGTATCATCCTCTCTGGCAGTGCTTCGAAACGACAGTATGCCCAACGACTGGGCCGCATTCTCCGACCGACCGATGACCGCCAGCCAGCCCGCCTCTACGAGATTATTACGACCGACACGATGGAGACATACGTTTCCCAGCGACGCCGCGATGGGGTGAGTAGCAGTGCTGACGGCTGACCTCGCACGCTCGCGCACACGTGATGGAGAAGTTCGCCCGCTGTTCATCGACATCTCCGATGAGCGGTATCGGTCGACTGCCGCCACTCTCATTGATATCTTTGAGAACCACTTTGGCGAACCAAAGGGGGATCTTGAGGCTGCCATCGACGACCTAACCGTCGACAATACCGACTACAAAATCGTCCACGGACTGGCGAAGCTACTGAAAGACGAATGTGAGTTCGAGCAACAGGCCGCTGTCGATCCTCATGAGATCCGTCAGCGACTATTCAAGGGCGCAAATGAGCAGTATCCAATCGTTCGCCAACCCACACTCGGGGAAGACACACAGAAACTCGAAGTGTACAGTGCCGTCGCTGACGAACTCGGTATCTCTCTCGAAGAGTGCTACCGGGGGATGTACGCGGATCTGGATGATAACAAGCTCCTGGTTCGATTCGGCGACCAGACTGTTGACGACTACGACGCTGCTGAGACCACGTCAACAACGAAGCTGACGGGCAACAGCAAGCAGGCGTACGACCAGACCGCCCGGACAGTCGACTGGCTACTTGCCCGCTACAATTTAGCGCTGGCCCAAGCCGTCCTCTACGACGCGTCAAAGATGCGGATTCGGGTCTGGGACCACTTCGGGACAGTGTTCAGCTACATGAAGCTGTTCGGGTTGATGCACCGGATCTATCCCATCGATGGCGAGGGTAATCGGGTTTCGCGTACCGACCTTGCCACAGGATACGAGGCCGAACTTGACGGCCCAGCCTCGCTGTTTCGGAAGTCCCAGAAGTACGGCATTCGGATGGCAAACTTCCTCCCTGCGTTGCCGCTGTGTGACCGCTGGGAGATGCGTGCAGAGATTCTGGACGACGATACGGCCAGCGGCAGCAACCGCCTCACGCTCGACCACACCGACGGGCTCGTCTCACAGTACAGCACTGGCCAGCAGTTCGATAGCGACATCGAACGCACACTCGCCCGGAAGTGGGAGCGAGCGAACACTGACTGGACCCTTCAGCGCGAGGCCGATGTCTTCGACCTCGGCGCATAGGTGATGATTCCGGATTTCGCCGTCAAACACCCCGATGGCAGACGGGCGATCATCGAGATTGTGGGCTTCTGGACCCCGGAGTATTTGCAGTCGAAACTGGCAAAGATTCGGCAGGTCGATGCCGATAATTTCGTATTAGCGGTTTCGGAGCGACTGGATTGTGCCGACGAGGACTTCGGGGATACGGCGGAGCGCGTCCTGTGGTTCAAAAGCGGGATTCATGTCTACGACGTGGTCGAACTGGCCGAGGCGTACGCATCGAACCCCGAGACAGACCAAAATTAAGCGCACGAAGCGTGTCACAGACACAGTCACGGCCGATTTACCGCGGTGCTTTCGGGTCTGACTGGCAATCCCCACTCGAAGTCGGAATCAGAAGAGCGGCGTACGCTCGCTTCGGCGAGGTTTCGAGACCTAAGGGAGCCTATCTGTACTCAATGGCGACCCAGCAGTATCGAATCGACTCTGCCGAGGATTCGGAGATTCATGGGAAGCTCCACATAGAGGGGAGCCGCATCACTGTCCGAGATGTACACGTACGCGTCGAACAGCGCGGACTCGCTCCTGACCGAGTCGCCGAGCGATACAACTTGGATATCGCGGATATCTACGAGGCGCTGGCGTTCTATCACAACACTCCCGAGGAGATGCGACGGGTCGAGAGGCGCCACGAGCGAGCGGCTGGCGAAGCCAGAGAGCGGTCGTCACTCACGCCACCCGATATCTGAGCGATCGCGTATCGACGCATCCTCGACGAGAACGTCGATCACGAGGTGTTTCATCGGCTTGAGAACTATGGTCACGACGTTGAGCATGTCGATTTCGTGCCTGAAATCGGGAAAGGGACTGCCGACCATCCGATCGCGCAGTATTCACTCGGTACTGACCGATTCGGGGTGCCGTTTTCTGGTAGTGCAATCCGTGCGAGATACGCGCTATCCATCTTGCACAGCCCTATCTACCAATGCCGAGACACACCAGCGTCAGTTGAACCGTAGTAGCATTGATTAGCCGAGAGTGTGTTCAAGCCCGCAACTCCATGATTTCAAGTCTCCCAAACCGACCGCTCTACGAGCCAGAAGCTGACACACTTACTGAAGAAGGGCCCATTGATCTGGTCGCTCCAGGGTCTCCTGAGAGCGTTCAAGAAGATGAGGAAGGCACGCAGCGGATACATGGCCTGCTGATCTTCATAGATGAGACTGTCGCTGCTCTCGCCTACACTGACGAAGAGCATGGCTGGACCCTCATCGCCAAAGAGACTGACGAGAACGACGATGCTTACGAACTCGCGCATGATCAGCTTCTTGAGTACCGTGGATATGACGGGTTAGACCGCAAAGAGGCACTGAAACGAGCTGTAATAAAACTCTACGGCCTTCCCGAGGAAGCGATTGAGGCCAATCTCGAGGAACTTGCATCCCTGGGTGAGGAGTAATACCTATGGTAGACCTCCCATCAAACGACGAGTGGCCCAACGGCTGGCGGTACAGTGAAAAGCGAGGCGACTATTTCGTCCTCACCTACGACCTACACGAACACCACGTCCTGAAGACTGGCGTTGACGGCTGGAAGGTCGAATACAAGCACAACGGCAAGCCCAATGGAAGTCTGTCTGCCCGTACATCGCCAGAAAATGGGTTTGAGGTACTGAAGCGGGACCTCTACAACAACTTCCTCGCCTCCGAGGACAAGCCACACGACATGAGCGATGTCTACAACCAGACACTCCCGACGTATGCCGCCGTTTTCGTCGAGTGTGTTCCAGACGCTGATCTCCAACCAGTAACGGGCGATCGTCGTGTCAGCAACTATCAGGAACTACCCGACTACGAGTTCATTGTCAGGGAATACGGAAACGGCTGGGAGCGACTCGACGCGCGGACTGTCGAGAGTGTCGACAAGCTAGAGGAGCATGTCCGAGAGATGAACCTACCGAATGATGGGCCAATTCCTGAGGTCGAGACGAGGGCTCCGATTGAATTGGACCACTTCGCCCCTGAGGAAGATGAGGACAAGCCAACTCGTGGATGAGCCAACCCAGAACTATCACAGTCCCGAACGAGAGACACCTCATATGGTCAAAGGCCTCCCTGACCGGTCACTCTCCTATCCCGAGGTAGAATCGCTCAATCAGTCAAATGCTATCGGCTTCGTCTTTCCTGCTACACCCCAGAGTATCCAAGATGAAGGGGACAACAAGCCCCGTGTGTATGACTTGTTGATCACCTCAGGGGAGACAGTCTCCGCACTGGCCTACGACGAGGACGAAGGGTGGAAAATCATTACCGAGACCTCTCCTGATCGTCCGAAAGAAGCAGCCGTCAACGACGTGATTGCGTACCGAGGCTACGACATCAAAGACGAGGAGCAGGTACTACAGTTCGTGACCGAGCTCTACGGAGCGATGGATGAGTTGAACGAGACAGAGTAGGTGCCGGTCAATACCCTGTGAGACACCCTGTATGTCTAGCCCAACCGACCACTGTTGCCGTTCCAGTAGTGCCAGTTGTCAATCGCTTGTCTGGTATCACTGTCAACGTCGAGTACTTCGAGCTGTGACAGTGGCACGCCAAACTCCCGGTCCATCCACTCCACGAGGACGAACATCTCCCGGTTGCTGACTACTTTATCGGTCATTCCAACGACCGGTACTTCTTCCTCCTCTCGCAGTGGCGAAATCGTTCGTTCCTCGATACAGCGGGCTTGGAATGGGAAAGACATCTCACGTTCGAGATGGTAGCACCAACTGATAGCCATCTCATCCGCGTTGTAGGCGTCGGTGAGTATCTCCCTCCGGATACGTTTGCTTCGCTCTTCATCCGTTTCCTCCGTTATGGTCGCTTCTCCCTGACAATTGCGGCCGTATCAGTCGACGTGATCACGTTATCGGTCTCAAGAAATTCATCGATCTCCGCAGGCTCGTAGACCTCTTTCACGATACAGTAGTAGTGCGACGGCGTGCCGAAATCATAGACCAAACTGAGTCTGTCGCCATCCCAGAGTGTCGCACGCTCTGCGACATCTGCAGTCGTCATCTCACTTGCTCTGGTGTACGACCGGTCGCCTGCTTCCTCGTACTGGTGGTCGGGAAGCACGTTGAGACTGGACTCCAGATACTCGTCTTCGAGTCCGTACATCCGGAGGTGGAAATCATCGAGTGTTGTGAACCGACAGACGAGTCTGTCCAGCTCTGCCACTGTCGTCTTCGGCTTGACAACGATATCGTACCACTCGTCTCGCGCACGGCCTTTCTGCTTCCATCGGAGTCGATAGCCGACAGTGCCAATCTGCTCGGATATGTCGTCGTCAGCTTCGTTCTGTTCGTTCCCGACTGCCTCCCGCGTGTTCGACCAGCAATACGAGCAAATCTCGTCCGGTGTATCCCTGTCAAAGCCATCTTTATCGATATCGTGGTGGGCAAGAAACTCCGATACTGCGACATGCTGCGGGCGCGGATGCCGGTTACCGTGACTACACATCACCTCCCCAGGACCACCGATACCGAACGAAAAGCGAGAGTTGCTCCCGTCTTGATCGGCATCCATATCAATGATATGTACCACTGTTCCGCTCCCAATTTCGATGACGAACCGGTCTGTTGGCTCACTCATCGTATCGCTCCTCAAGGTCATCGATTGCACGCCAGAACTGTTCGCTGTTGAGTGCCAGATCTGTCGTTGTCCGCGCTTCCAGCACACCAGCATACGTGTCGAATTCCTCCGGAGTTGGGTCAGTCGCAAGGATGCAGTCGGCGTAGCCGTCGATAGCTTTCTGGATGGTTTTGGCGTAGTGGTCGTATGCCCCTTCGACCCACTTGTACTTCTCATCGACTTCTTCGAAAACGGCCCGATAGACTGTCGCCGCGGCCAGATACCGGTCTCGATTACGGTACTGTTCAGCAATCTCGAAAAACCGAGAGAAGTCAATCGCGTCGTACACGCCGGGGTCAGCGTGCTGTTCGAACAGTTGGGCGATTTCCTCACGGTACTCCTCGACTGACTTGTGGTCGTCGCCGAACTGTGCCGAGAAACTGCTCGCGTAACTCTGCGTGTTCGGCGAGTGCGTCACGGACGAAGCCACGCAAACCGTCGGCTGACACGTCGTTGAGAACTGCCGTAACGCGCTTGCTCTCGTCTGCTGGGGGGCCGGCGGCGATATCCAGTAACACTGCGATGACGTGTTTGCAGTCGCCACCACCGTCGTATGGACAGGTGCACTTCGTGTCGAGGCTTCGCTCACCGAACGTGATCGTCACGTCGTACAGTTTCGACCCGCTGACGGCCGCGGTCACGAGGTCGTCGAACCGGTCAAGCTGTTGAATGCGTCCCTCTTTGCGGTACGTTTCGCCCCGCTCGAACACGGCGTCCGTGCTCCGATTCCGGATGATTTCCTCGTCGACGTTCATGTCCCATCGTTCACAGTCGGGTCTAATTTGTGTTCGGTTCGACAGTATCGTCCTGCCGGTTCGGGTCGGCAAGCGCCATCGTGAGTGTCACCGCGAGGCGTTTATCGAGTGGTTCGTTCGCCCGGCCGCAGTGGGGGGACTGGATACAGGCTGGACAGCCGTCCGCACAGCCACAGTCGGCGAGCAATCCCCACGTGTGCTGGAGGAGGTCTTCGATCTGGTCGTATCCGTTCCGTGCCAGTCCAACACCACCGTGGTAGCCGTCGTAGATGAACAGGGCACTCGTCTCGGTCTGTGGATGGTCAGTCGTCGAGACACTCCCGACGTCACGCCGGTCACACAGGATAACGAGGGGGAATGTCGCAACGAGCGCATGCTGGACGGCGTGGAGACCGCCCTCGAAGGAGCCGGACATTGTCTGCATGAGTCCTTCGAGGCCCGGCGGGAGTGTTAGGTACAGCGCACGGGTCGACAGCGTCGTCTCGGGTAAGTCGAGTGATTCGTCGCTGATAATCTCGCCCGTTCGGTGGTCACGCCGCTGGAAGCCCGTGACCTGTTTTCGGCGAGTTACGTCCGCGAAGTGGACGGTGACATCTTCGCGTGTCGCCAGTGGCTTGGTAGTGATGTCTTCCTCGATTGTCATTGACTCTTCGAACTGGACGCGGGTTTGATAGTCGCTTTCTGTCGGCGCAAGCCACGCTACATCACGGTCGAGGTCAAGCGATTGCACCTCGTAGCTCTGGCCTTGGTGATGGTAGATTGCACCCGGATGAACGTCACGAAGTGCAGCGTCGAGAGGCAATTCCCCGAGTTCGTTGGACTGGCCGCCCCGAGCCTTGAGGATGACAGTGCGGTCGGTGATCGTGCGGAGCCCTCGTTCGTAGGGATTGACCGTCCGGCCGCTGGCCGTGCGTCGCCATTCGAGTCCATCGGCTGTCTGTCGGCGAGTCAGTTCGCCGTCGTCGGTGAGCGCACTGACAATGTCGGGAAACGCCGGGCCGAAATACCGCTCATCGGCGGTTCGAAGCGGTCGTTCGATGGCTGCCGCGTGGGCGTGCAGTCGAAGGAGATGTGGGTTCGACGGGTTAGTGACGGCGCGTTCCGGGGTTCCTTCGAACAGCTCGCCGGGGTGGTTGATGACGTACTGGTCGAGTTGGTCTTCGCTGGCGACAAGGGCGACGAGACTTGGGTCGGTCCCACGCCCGGCCCGACCGGCCCGCTGGAACGTCGACATTTGCGTGCCCGGGTAGCCGTCCAACAGCACAGCGTCGAGACTCCCGATATCGACGCCTAGTTCGAGTGCACTGGTGCTCCAGACGCCTGTACATTCGTCGTTGTGAAGTGCCGTCTCGATAGCCCCACGCCGATCATCGCGTAAACCTGCATGGTACGCTGTAACACTCTCTGTGAGGTCGCCCTTGCCCCGCTCGGCGAGGGTGTCACTGCTGATAGTCGCATACCGTTCTGCAGTCTGTCTGGCGCGCGTAAACGCCACCGTCTGGTAGCCGCGCTGGACGAGATCGACGAACAAACGCATGGTTTCCCCGTGATGGGAGCGACGTTGGCCGGCCCCCATAGGAGCGTCTCCATCGTCGTATTTCGGTGGTTGCCAGAATAGCCACTGGGTCGGCCCAGTCTCACTGGTGTCCTGATCAACGAGGGCGAATGAGTCGATGGGCTGGCCAGTAATCGTCGCCGCGTGCTCTCGGGGATTGCCAATCGTCGCCGAACAACAGACGAACTGTGGGCTCCCGTCGAACCGCTCACAGAGTCGCGTGAGTCGGCGAAGCACAAGCCCGACGTGACTGCCGAAGACCCCGCGATACTCGTGGACTTCGTCAACGACCACGAGGTCAAGTGACTCAAAAAAGGACCGCCAGAGATCCTCAGCGTGACTGAGCAGGCCACAGTGGAGCATATCTGGGGTCGTCAACACGAGTGACGGGTCGTCGTCACGAGCCTGCTGACGCTCCGCCGAGGAGAGCGATCCTGTATACTGGGTGACGGCAATATCTTCGAACGGGGCGGCAAACGCAGACAGCGTCGCTTCTTGATCGTTGATCAGTGCGACCTGTGGGCCGATATACAGCGTGCGTCCATCGTGGTCGCGGGCCCGCTCTATGGCTGGAACAGTGTACGTGAGGCTCTTGCCGCTCGCTGTCGGCGTCGCCAAGACGACGTTCTGGCCCTGACGGATTGCCTCAATGGCATCGGCTTGGTGTGCGTAGAGTTCGTCGA
Organism: Haloarcula sp. Atlit-7R; assembly: GCF_003666065.1. Taxonomy (NCBI): domain Archaea; kingdom Methanobacteriati; phylum Methanobacteriota; class Halobacteria; order Halobacteriales; family Haloarculaceae; genus Haloarcula; species Haloarcula sp. Atlit-7R. The sequence continues at coordinate 115,967 of NZ_QXIK01000007.1, forward strand.
TACCTCGGTCGGCGAGCTGTGCGGTGACCTCAGGATTTATCTCACATGACCGTGTTTCGGGGTGCCGGGCAGCGACCGACCGCTGGAACTGTATCTGGTCGTGATAGTAGTCCCGACGCCGAACCCAGTCGACGAACTCGTCCACTATAGCCTACTACGTACGCAATCGCATATAGTGATATAGACTCGTGTCCTGAACACTTTACCCAAAGCCACCGTACTCCTTCCTATGCCATTCAGCGTCAGTTGGCACACGCTCATTGACGAACTCGATGACCTCTCCGAAGGGGCTGAACTCATTACGCCGCTGTCTCACGACCGATTTCGCATCACAGACGTACAGGAGCATCGTGTCATCATTACGTTCGACGAGTCCGGTGAGCGTCACCCACTCCAGCGCGAGCAGTTCGAGACACTTTACCGGCGGATTCAAGATTCGAATGGCGAGTTCGAGCTCGACCGCCTGCCGGCCGATGCCGATCCGTATCCGGCAGTCCTGAGCCTACATCCGCGCTTCGAAATCGACGGCGATAGAGGGGTCATTGTCGAAACAGAGGGCCAGACAGAGACACAACTCGTTGACGGTTCGACGCCTCCTGATGAAAGTGACCGCATCGAACCCGATGGACTGGATGTCTACTCCGATGCCTTGCTCCTCATCGACGCGCTGGAACGGCATGACGTAACCGACCTCAGTGACCTTGAGACGGACGCCTTGGTGAACATCTATACACTCTGTTCGGATGTCCAGCGGAACGCAAACGAGTTCCGGCAGGATGTGGCCGACGTGTTACTTGACCGTCTGCATCACGACCAACCGGTCCACGGCCAGTACGGGTCGGTCCAACGAACATCACGCCGGAACCGCTCGCTCAAAGACGAGGACGACGTGCTCGATTTACTGGAAGACGCTGGGATCGAACGCGAGCGCGTGATGAGCCTCGATTCGAGTAAGGTGGCTGAGGCCTTGGATGTGACTGAACTAGCTGAGTCGGATCTCTACGACGTCTCCGAAAGCGAGTACGTCCGAAAAGCCGAAGTTGATGACGATGTCAAGGAATCACGTCTCCAAGGGCTGAAAGACCGACTGGCGGCAAGTGACGATGCAGAATCAGACGACCTCCGACAGGAAATCGAAGCCCTCGAAGAGCGTATTGACGACCTCACCAGTTTCAGTACTGGAACACAGATGCAGGGATAGCTTCGATAGGTGTTTCAACCTTTGGGGCGCTGTTCGGGTGCTAGAGGGACTTTAGCGCCTAATATTGGCAATATTAACCCTAAGTAAACTATTCTAATATATAAAAACATGCCTAATATCTGGCCCTTGGCTTCCTTCCGTCCACGTGAGAGTGGCTTGCAGTTCCTCAACGGAAATCTCGTCGAGATGATGCACTGTCACTCACGACATTTTTGAGCAAAAAGTTCTAGCAGTGACAATCGTCGCTGACAGCGACCGGACGCAACTGAGAATTTGCGACAGACGGGAACTCCGAATACCGCACCGAAGTAGAGTAGCTCACTGCCCAGCAAACCCTCTCTCCGCCTGTTCGGCAGATCCACGGGCAGAGAATGCCCGCAGTAACAGGTCGTGTTTGAACGCTACTGTCCCAGCGTGGGAATCCCCGCTTCAGCGCGGGAGGCTCTCAAGCAGGACGAGACGGCACATTCGTTCAGGGACGCGATGGAGTTACTCCCTCGTCAATCGTTATCCTGTCGTTTTGAACCTGGATGAAGATGGTTTGTTCAGGCTCATCAGAGACTGTGACAGCAGCGGTGGACTCCTGCTGTCTGTCGAGAACAGCCTTGACTTTGTAGCAGCCATTCCGTAGTAAGTTGACCGAACAACCCGACTGGCCCGACAGAAGCTGATAGTGTGCTGTATGACAACATTCTCCGTCATCGTATATCTCTATGTGGACATCACGCTTGGTGTCAGAGGCATTTCTGATGTGGAGGTCTTCGTGTGCTAAGCGCCACTCTTCACTGGTCGCCGAGAGGAGTGTACGACTGCTGGAGGGCATGTCGACATTGTATCTATGTTACAACCACAATATATATCTTATCTACATGTACCTCGCGCCATCTGTTCACACGCACAAACTCGGACTTTGCTAGTGCCGTCCACGTCGGATTTTTATTTGTGCATCATCTCCATAGTCATATGCAGTTTTACGAGGATATTTCGGTCGGTGACGTGCGAGAATCGGACGGATACACAGTGTCGAAATCTGAGATTGTGGACTTCGGCGAGAAGTACGATCCACAGCCGTTCCACACTGACGAGGAGGCAGCGAAGGACTCAGTATTCGGTGGGCTAGTCGCGTCTGGGTGGCAGACTGCCGCAATCTGTATGCGTCTTAACGTCGAGACCAGCGAGGACATCGCAACACAGGCTGGCGTCGGCGTCGACAATCTCCGCTGGCATCTACCGCTCCAACCCGGTGATACGCTCCGATTACGAACCGAAATCATCGACAAGCGACCCTCCGACAGTGATCCGAGTCGAGGATATCTCACCACTCGCCACGAAGGGCGCAATCAGGACGACGAACTGGTTATTTCATACGAGGCGACGGCCACGATTCGCCGGAAGACCGACGGGTGACGGCACGGCCCAGGAAGTCCAATTGGTGTGTGTGATACAGCAACTCAGCAGCAGCGACCTGCTCACGCCGGCCGGCCAGCCAGTCGGCGAGTCCCTCGAAGTCGCGACCGGCCACCTCGCCGACTGCATCCTCGATAGTGTCGAGAATGTATCGGAGGAAGTAGGCTTCGTCGGCCGGATAACTCCCGTCGATAGGTCGGACAACCCAGTCCGACCCGGCAACAGCTGAAAGCGCTGTGCCGTCGAGGCGCTGGAGGCGACCGAGCACGTCGCTGCCGGCGCGGCTGTCACCGCCCTGCTTCCCGTCCATGTGCTCGTGATAGAGTCGTTCGACCGTCCGGTCGGCCGGATGGCTCGGCTGGAAGCGGGTTGCCCCGTCGAATGTGAGCGGGAAGTAATACAGGCCACCCGGTGCGAGCGGATCGAGCAATGTCGGCAGCTCCCGCCGGTCGAGAATATCGAGCAGGGCTGCCCCAACGAGGAGGTCGTATTCGCCGTCAGTACCCGTCGCATGCGCCACAGCATCGGCTTGCACCGCCTCAATCTCGACTCGCCGGTTTTCGCTGTCCAAGACGAGCGGCCCGTCTCTCACAGATATCTGCCGGTCAGCGGCCCAGTTCCGGATGTGGTCTGGCAAGCGAGCCACGTTCTCCGACTGTAGATCGACTGCGGTGTAGTGGACTTCGCCGGCAGGAAGCACGTCCCAGTCGAGGAAGCGGGTGAGCATCGTGCCGATACCAGCCCCGATTTCGAGGATGCGTAGCGGCCCGTCGCTGTCGGTCGCCCGGTCAGCCAACTGCTCGCGGAGCAGCTTGACCAGCCGGCGGTCCAGCGCGCGGTCGTCGACTGTCCGTTTTGCCCGGAGATATCGCTGGAACGATTTCATCATGCTGGTCCCTCCGCAGGCTGAACGATAGCAGACAGCAGGCCGCGTACCCGTCCGACCGTCTCTTCCCAGTCCGGGTGTGCCTCGTAGCTCTGTCTCGCGGCCCACCCCATCTCGGCCAGGCGGTCGCGGTCGGTGGCGAACCGCTCCAGCTCACGAGCGACGGCTGCAGAGTCGTCCGGGTCGACGAGTGCCCCCGTTTCGCCGTCGGTTACGATGTCTACCGCCCCGCCAGCCCGGGTGGCCAGCGCCGGGAGACCAAAGCTCATCCCCTCCAGATAGACGATGCCGAACCCCTCGTACCGGGATGGCACCGCCAAGACGTGGCTCGACCGGAGCGTGCGCTTTAGTTCGTCGTCCGCCAGTCGGCCCGTGAACGCTACGCGGTCATCCAGACCGTGTTCCCGGATACGGTCTCGGACTGCATCGACGTGCCCGTCGTCGACGGCCCGACCGACCACCGTGATGTCGATGTCGGCGGCAGCGTCCGCCACACCCTCGACGAGCGTATCCAACCCCTTTCGAGGCGTGATGTTTCCGACGAAAACCACTCGCAGCGGCTCGGTAGTGGCCCGCTCCGCAACCGTGGCCCGGTCGATGTCCGGGGCGAAGCGGTCGCCGGCCGGCGGTGCGACGACGGTGTCGGCGGGGTTGACGCCGAGGTCCGAAACGACACGTCGGGTCGTGACGCTGTTACAGACGACACCGTGGACCGTCCCGAGGTAGCGACGCTCTACCGCGCGATACAGCGGGGCGAGTCGGCTCGGCTCGCTTGCCCGCAGGTGGTGGACGATGCTGACAACCGGGTATGGGAGGGTGCGGTTCGTGTGAACAAGCGATGGATGAGCGAGTTCGTCCTGTAACATGATGTCGACATCTACGTCCAGTTGTCGTCGGAGCTTGCGCGACCCGTTGTCGAGCAACCCACGGTGGTAGTTCCGCCAGGGAAGCTGGATACATTCGACGGTGTCGCCGGCCGCTCGAAGTCCCTTGACGAGTTTTCTATCGTATCGAAACCCGCCCGACTGCTCGTCGAGGCTCCCGTACAGGGTCAGGCCGACTCTCATACGGCGGCGTCGTAACTCGCAGCGGCGTCTTCGTCCTCCCAGACGGTGACCGATAGTTCAGTGACCGTCTCGTCGGTGACACGCGCGATGACGCGTTCGAAGATGACACGGGCAAACCGTTCCACGCTGGGATTATACTCCTCGAACTCTGGGAGGTCGTTGAGCAGTGTGTCCTGATACCGGTCAGCGAGTGACGACAAGGCTGTCTCGGCATTGTCGATGTCGACGATGTAGTCGAACTCGTTGAGCTCGGGGCCGCGGAAACACAGTTCCACCCGGTAGTGATGTGAATGCGGGTCTCCCTCTGGGCCCGGGTCCGGGACAGTGAGGTAGTGCTGTGCCACGAACTCGGTCCGGACCGTCGTCGCGTACATGCCCGAACAGACGGCCGGGACACACCTAAATCACGGGTGTCAGTTGTACGTCAACACCACCTGCACGGCGTCGTCTGGCCGGTTCGCCAGCAGTTGATATGCCTCGCCTGCACGCTCGATGTCGATTTCGTGTGTCAACAGCGCCGAGAGGTCAGTATCGCTCAGCCACGACCGGACAACGTCCAGTCGGCGGTCCTTGTCCCAGCGGTCGGCGTGGTCCGGATCGATTCGGCTCACCTGACTGCTGCGTACGCGGATGTGGCTCCGATGGAAGTGGTGTCCGAGGTCCAGTGACACACCCTTCGAGCCGTACCACGACCCGACGATGACCTGACCCGCGTAGCCAGTGGCGTCGATAGCCCTGTCGAGGGCGGGTGGGTTTCCCGAGAGTTCGAACGTGATGTCGGCGTCAACATCACCGAGATTTCCGGGGGTGACCGAGCGGTCTGCCCCGAGCGCTTCCGAGAGCCGACGACGGCTTGCACAGGGGTCGACTGTCACAAGTGACGCCAACGGAAAATCAGCCAGAAGTCCAGTGGTCAACAGTCCGACCGGCCCCTGGCCGAAGACGACCACCCGAGCGCCGATGCGCGGTCGAGCGTCCATCACGAAGTTAACGGCCGCCTCGACGTTCGGCATGAACACCGCCTGTTCCGGGGGTAACGTCGTGGGAATGAGCGACGACGGCTCGGCGAGAAAGTGGCTCTCGTGTGGATTAAACGCGAACACACGACGGTCGAGCCAGTTGTCGTCGACTTCAGCACCGATGGCGGTGACACGGCCGACTGCGGCGTAGCCGTACTGCAGTGGATACGAAAACGTCCCATCTAAGGCGTCGATTGTCTCGTCGGTCGCAAGTTCCGAATCGACCTCACCGCGGTACACTAACAGCTCCGTTCCGGGACTGATTCCTGAGAGTTCTGTTCGGACGCGGACCTGTGATGGTCCGGGGTCAGGCACTGCCTCCTCGTCGACCCTGACTGATTCCGCGCCGGTAAAGTACAGCGTTCTGGCGGACATTACACTGTCTCTTGGAAACGTGGATGGCCGGTGCCGATGTTTCGATGCCAACTCTTCCGGACGTGGCGACGGCTCCGGGAAGACACGTCTCCTATCCAGGCCTTCTCTGACTAAAAAGTATCTCCGATTGACTACAAATACCCCAGTGACTTCAGCCGGCAGCTGTCGCTCTCGGAACCATAGACGCGCGACACTGGAAGCGGTTCGGGCGGACGCAGATCGGGCTCTCGCCCCCCGCCGTCGACGCCGTCGGTCTCGGCCCACGGCACCGCCAGTAAGGCAGGGACCGGCGTGTACATCGGATGGCCGTACAGCCCCCACTCCCCGAAGAGATTACCGTGATCGGCGGTGACGGCGAGGTGACCGTCGACGTTTTCGGCCAGTGCTTCTACTTCGCGGAGGACGTATCGGAGGTTCGCCTCGTATGCGTCCCAGACGCGGCCCGGCGAAATATCGCCACGGCGGAGCGCAACCCACGGATTTGCCGTGTTGCTGTGGTGGCCAGTGCGGGCCAGACCGCCGTCGCTGTCAAGCGGGTCGGGGACAAACGGGTGGTGTGGTTGCATGTAGTGGACGACCAGCCGCTCGGGGTTCAGCCGCCGGGCCAGTGCGATTGCCCGGTCGGTTACGGCTTCAGCCGGGACGGTGTTCAGATCCTCGTCCCACGCGTACTTCCAGACCTCGTCCAGTACGGCGAAGGCGTCGGCATCGAGGTACCTGTCGGTCCACGTATTGCCGGTGACCATGACGGTGTGAGCTGTCTCTGGATGCCCGGGGAACGTGTTTTCGAGCCACTCCGAGGACGAACTCCCGACAGAGCGGACCGTCGAAACAGCGTTGAACAACTCGGTATCGGAGGCAACCGTCTGCAACAGGTCCGCGCGACAGGCGTCGAGGACGATGAGCACGTCCCAGTTGCGTTCATAGATGGTCGTTCCGTACGGAATCCGCTGGCCCAGCGCCTGCAACGTTCGCAAGTACGCCGTGCCTAGCCGGCTCATCCCCGGTTCTGTCACGTCCGCTATTCGGTGGCGGCGACTAAAGTCCCACCGGCGGTATGATATATATGCGAGGACGCCTCCATTGGAGTGTGCAGTGTCTGTTCGTCGGTGCGGGCAGTATCGCGGCGGAGTACGCGGCCGAGCTGGCAGATAGCCCACTCTCGCTGGCGGGGGTCTGCGACCTCGACGGAGACCGGGCTGCGTCACTCGCCGGCGCGCACGGCTGTCCAGCGTTTACCGACCTCGATACCGCGCTCAGCGGCGTTGACGCGCCGCTGGTGGTGAACCTGACGAACCACGCCGCCCACGCACCGGTGACCCGAACGGCGCTGGAAGCAGGGCGACACGTTTACTCGCAGAAGCCGCTGGCGCTGGAAGAGACGGTGGCCGCGGAGCTACTGTCGCTAGCCGGTGATAAGGACTTGGCACTGGGCTGTGCCCCGGGGACGCCTGACGCGCTGTCGCAGCGTCGTGCTGGACGATTGCTCGCCGACGGTCGCATGGGGCCCGTTCAGCTGGGGTATGCCCACGCCCACGTCGGCCGTGTGACCGAATGGCACGACCGCCCCGATTCGTTTCTCTCTATCGGGCCGCTGTACGACGGCGGCGTCTACCCGCTCGCGCTGCTGGTCTCGTGGTTCGGCCCCGTCAAATCTGTTCAGTCCGCGACTGCACTCGATAGCTGGCCTGACCGGGAGCCAAAGCGGCCATCGGTCCCGAGCCATGTCGAGGCGATGCTTTCCTTTGCCGGCGGATTGACAGTCCGGCTGACCGCGAGCTTCTACGCGCCACACCGGAGCCGGGAGTTCTACGGACTCGAACTTCACGGCGACGACGGGTCAGTATACCTCCGTGGGACCGGCGCAATGGCCGACAGCCCCGAAGCCGTTCGCTACGGCCGATCTGGTCGCGAATACATCGACGCTCCCGCCCAGCACCCTACGCAACCGTACCGCTATCTCGACCCTGTGGAGTCGCTTGCGGCCAGTGTCAACCGTGGGTCTCCGTCCCGGAAGACTGGTCGCCGTGGTGCCCACATCGTCGCGGTCTGTAATGCGATTGAGACGGCTGCGGAGACGGGTGAGCCGGAAGTCGTGTCCGGACATGGGGTGTCGGCCGCCCCGCCGCCAGCGCCGACCGTCACTCCAGACAGCGCCCGAAGCAGTGGACGGGCGGGGGCGATTCGGCTACCCCCCGTCGGCTTTGGCTGTTCCCGCTACCGTGACGGAACGTACGTCGAGCGCGCGGACTCCATCGCGACGGCCCTCGACGCTGGCTATCGACTGCTCGACAGCGCCGAACTATACGGCAATGAACACCGTATCGGCCGCATTCTCGCCGCCCCGGGCGCACCCGACCGGCGTCGGGTGTTCCTGCTCGGGAAAGTCTGGCGCACGAACCACCGCCGGGAGCACATGGTGACGGCCTGTCGGGGCAGTCTCAACGAGCTCGGTGTCGACGCCTTCGACTGCTACGCGCTCCACTGGCCCGAGGCGTGGGCGCACCGCGGACCACTGGAACGCCTGGCCGAGAAACCGGTCGCGCGTCAGGAAACGTTGACCTTCCCCGAGGATGATGGGGGCGACATCGAGACGGACTCGATTCCGCTCCAGCACGCTTGGGAGAATCTGGAGGCACTCCACGAACGGGGCTGGGCGCGCACGCTCGGCCTCTGTAACGTCTCACAGACGCAACTGGAGACCGTTATCGAAACTGGGACTATCAGGCCGGCACTCGTCCAAATCGAACGCCATCCGTACCAGCCACGGACAGACATCGTCGAGTACTGCCACGAGCGCGGCATCAGAGTCGTGGCCCACTCGCCGCTGTCGGCTCCCGGATTGCTCGACGAGCCTGTCCTGACGGATATCGCAGAGGAGTACGGCCTTTCCTCGGCCGGTGTGGTGCTGGCGTGGAACGTCACACAGGGGGTCATTCCGATTCCGTCCAGTACGACACCGTCTCATATCGTCGAAAACCTCGTCGCAGCTGGGAAGCGACTCGACACAGAGACGTCTGCCCGCATCGAGGCACTCCAGCAGCCGGATTTCGAGCGGTGAGCGGTGCAATTGGCAGTATGATTATGTGACTGAAACCCGAATCCAAAACATGACCGCGACGGAAACACAGGGACGTTCACTTGACGTAGCTTCGCTGGACAGCCGACACTGGCTCGGTATCGTGGCGGCACTGGTCTCGGCGGCGGTACACCTCCTGCTCGGTATCAGGCTGGCCCCGTCCGGTCTGGGTATCAGCTTCATCCTCGCGGGGCTTGGGTTTCTGGGCGGTGTCGCGCTGGTCGGTCTGGGCATTCGCCGTCGCCTCGTCTACGCCGCCGGTGTCCCGTTCACGGCCGTCCAGATCCTGCTGTGGTACTACGTCAATTTCGCCGCCGGACCGAAATCATTCCCGGCTGATGTCGGGACACTGGGTGCGGTCGACAAGGTCGCACAGCTTGTCCTGCTGGCAGTCCTCGTTGCGCTGTTGCGATGAGCTGTGCTACTGTGACGGCAGACAGACGGTACCGGGGAGGTGTCGATGGCCGAGCAACACGGTGACGGCGTAATCCCTGTCGAACTTTCGGTGATCGGCGGGTTCGTTATCGCCGGGATTGTCGGCGTGCTGTTCCCCGCAGACGCGATGACCCACTGGCTGTTCCACCCGGCGGTCGTCGCAGGCTGTTGCTGGGCCGGACAGCTCTGGTACGTCGGCCGAACGGTCAGTGTCACGCCAGCTACCGGTAACCCCTGGCGCTACACCTTTGGGATTGCAAACACGGTAACGCTACTTCGCGGTGGGCTTTATGCTGTCGTCGCTGGCTTTCTCGTGGTGCCGATGACGACCGAACTCGTCTGGGTCCCGGCGGTCTGCTACGGCGCTGGGGTTGTGCTCGATAGGCTCGATGGCACCGTCGCCCGAACCGTCGGCGAACAGACCCAGCTGGGCACGCGGTTAGACATGGCCTTCGACACGTTCGGGTTCGTGGTTGCACCGCTTGTCGCAGTTCTCTGGGGTCAGCTCCCCGCTCTGTATCTCTCACTGTCGGCTGCTCGCTACGTCTACGTCGGCGGGATTCGCTGGCGGCGATACCGCAACCGACCCGTCTTTGAGCGGCCTGACAGCGATCTCGGGAAGTATCTCGCCGGCGTCCAAATGGTGTTTATTACCGCCTCGCTCGTCCCTACTGCGCCGACGGGACTGGTCTTCAGGCTCACGCCGGTCGTCATTGCACCGTCGCTGATGGTGTTCCTCCGTGACTTCCTCGTCGCTAGCGGTCGACTTCCCCGTGAGTGGTTCGACCGGCAGCGTTGATACGTCTCTGTCCCTACCTCTTCGTATGCTCTTCCCGACACACCTGCTCGCGGCCGCGCTTCTGGGACGACTGTCGCGGTTGTCGCCGCTGTGGCTTGTGGTCGGGACCGCACTTCCGGACGTGGTAGACAAGCCGCTAGCATCGGTCGGTGTCACGCCGCTGTATCACTCTATCGGCCACTCTGTACTGCTCGTGGTCGTGGCGCTCCCGCTGGCTTTCTCAGGCCGGACCGGACTGTCGGCGGCAGTTGGCTGGGCGCTACATCTCCTCCTCGATACTGTCCACGTCGTTCTCAACGGCCGCCCCGGCGACGCGGTCTTTCTGTTTTGGCCTGGTGTCACTCCCACGGACCCACTGGCGCTCCCACCGGGGTCGTTCTTCGTGTACTACCTCTGGAGTCCATCATTTTTCCTCGAAGTCGCGCTCTGGTTCACAACCGCTGGCCTGCTCGCCAGACACGCGATAAGAGAGGGCCGTGCTGGCTCCCAAAATCGGCTCGATTGAACCTTTCAGAGCTGTGGCGACTATAATACGGTGGCCCAGCCCCTGAAACGCTGCTCTATGGTGACTATCGACACAGTCCGACTGAATCAGTACACGATGACACACCAATTCAACTGGGCGGGTCCCGGTCGGCGGCACCCCGTCGCGTCTTAGCTTTCTACGCAGTCCGTACAGCGGCTTGCGCCGGGTAGCGAGGACCGACCACACTCTGTACACGCATCGAAGCCCGCGCTCGGGTTCTCCCGTGGGACTGAGAGCGTGTTCAGTGCTTTCCGCAATCGCTTCTTCATGTCATGACGTATTGCCATCGATTATTTTAATATTTGGGGTAAAAACGACAGAGATACTCTAGTACCTATAGAGCTGGCGATATAATTTACCGACTATGGCACATATCTGCGTATTTGTATACGTACAACTTATCCATTTCCACGCTATCTCTTGCCTGTCCAGTCAATACAGGGCCGAGTGAGACCCAGTCACTGCTGTCCGACAGCGCGGCCTGACCGTTCTCGGATTTCTAATGCCCACACATTGGGATTTTCCTGCAGTTCGTACTCTGAGAGCAGATTTGACTGATACGCGTTAGCAGCGAGTGACTCACGTGCGGTGTCCCACTCGGCGATTTCGATGCGGTTGAGCGGTCCAGCGACGATTACACTCCGCCATGCACCGGCTGGACCGATGTCGAAGGTGGTAAAGCTCGCCACATCAGTCTGCTCCGCATACGTCTCTTTTCGGAGTTCGGTGGTTGCGCCCAGAAACACGAAGTAAAGGGTGTCCTCACCGTCGTACCCGAAGGATAGCGGTACGCCGTATGGCACTCCCTCGGCAGCCATCGACAGCACACCAACTCCGCTCTCGGCTAGCACCTCATCGATGACCGAATCTTTCACCTCTCCGCCCAGTAGGGGTTGGAACTCTGACGCCATGGCCAGAATGTGTTATTGAGGCTGAATTAATGCTGGAGAGGATTCTCAGGAACTCGGAATTGGGTTTTGAGTGCCGAACACGGGGAAATCAGGAGCACGGACCACCAGCATAACAAATAACAACCAACACCGACCGCTGCCATCTGCTACCCGATTGCGAGAGTTTGTTACCCGGCAGTCCGAATGGGTGACATGGCCATTGACCCACTGACAAACGATGACGTTCTGGCGGTCCTCAAAGACTGTGACGCGACTGCGGTCCCGACAGCACACATCTCTGCCCGCCTTTCGGCCCCGAAACCGTACGTCACGACACACCTCCAGCAACTGGCTCTGAAAGGCCTGGTGGGGTTCAACACACACAGGGGAGTTCGCCGCTGGCGGCTTACGACCGCTGCGAGAACGCCACGTGAGTAAGACACAGTAGCCCCTGGTGTCTGGTCGCGACTATCTCACGCGTCGGCGCGGATGTCCCGGTCAACGGCGTCTTCCGCAAGTGTGTCGAACCAGTCCCTGGCACCGTCTGTCAGCCGGTACCGCTCGTGGACATCATCCGGTTCTCTCCCGCGCCCACTCGCCAGCCCAACGACGTGCGCGATTCTCTCATAGTTCTCTCTGACGAGCGAGCCGACGAGATCGGGAAGTCCGGCGCGACCGGCGAGCTCTTCGGCGGCTGCCCGCCCCGCGTACACCCGTCTGGTCGGCCGGTCGACCAGTACCATCGCAAACGGCGGCTCGTCAAACTGGGCCGTCAGAAACGACTGGGCTGACTCGTCGTACCACGAGATCGCGCCGATATCGTCGACCTGTTCGAGGGCTTTCGCGGCCACCGAACAGTACGGACACTCGCCGTCGTAGATGAGTACGGAGCTAAAACGGGCCATGTCTATTCTATGGGTCCTTGCCCCATATATCGTTGGATTGGGAGGGGGTGCGTAGTGTCAGCGGTCAGTTCGGACAGCGACGTGTCAGCCGTTGGTGCCAAGACCTGCCCCGACATAAGTTGATGTCGTGCACTGACTCCCGATCGTTGCTGGCGAGGGTGGCTGTGTAATCAGTTCGTTCAAACGTCAGTAGCTATCAGCACGGCATAATGCCCTCCACCAGACGGGTTCTCCGGACAGAGGATAGCCGTCGGACAGAGCTACTCGGCACCATCGCCTCGAATTCGCTCCCGATTGTTGGTGTTGCGTTCCTTGACTGGAGTGCAGCTGCACTGCTGTTTCTGTACTGGTTTGAGCTTGGCGTCGACTCGGTCTGGGCACTCGTTCGGGCAGTGTTCGCTGGCCGCCCGCCGACTATCGAGACTGGCACCCTACTTATCGGGCCACTGGCGGAACGACAGTTCGCCCTCTCTATCCCGCGAACCGATCTGCGGGTCTATCTCACGACGGTACTCGCGCTTCCAGTGACCGTTCTCGTCCTGGCAGGAGTCTGGGTATTTACTGGGGCCCTGCTCATCGGTCCACTGCCGGAGCCCAGCACAGAGACGGTATCTGGTGTACTGCTGGCAACGGTCGGTATTTTCGTTCTGACGGGTGTGACAACGGTACGGAACTACTTCTACAACGGCGCGTACCGGAAACACAACTCGACGACGGCCTTTCGTGGCCTGTTACCGCGAATGGTAACTGTCTTTTTCGGGGGCATACTCACTCTGATGCTCATAACAGCGGCCACAGAGGGGCCTGAAGCAGAACTCGGCAGTCTTGACCCGACTGTCGTCGGACTGCCGATGGTACTCATGGTCGTCTGTTTCAAATTCACATCTGACCTCTTGGGTGTCTACAGCGACCGTCTCGCCGTCTATTTCAAGTCGTACGATCAGGACTACGGCTGGCAAACGGCCCCATCGAAAGCACGATCTATCGACGAGACGCTCGCTGAGGCATCTGAACGCCTTCGCCCAGTTCGCTGGGGACGGGTCATCGGCGGCCCCCTCCGGTTCCCACATCACCCGGGAAGCGTGTTTCTCTGCGCCATAGGACTCCTCGTTGCGGTCCTGTTTGCAATTGGGGGTGCGTGGGACATCGTTGCCGTGATTGTTGTCACAAGCGTTAGCATCCCGGTTCTCCTGTTATGTCTCGATCAGCTATTGCGATACGGGGCCATCGAATACCGAATCGACGCTGACAACGGTACGCTCATGGCATACGACCATCTGTTTGGCACGGCACTCTGGCGCATCGAATCGTGGGACGAACAGCGCCTCCGCGTGGAGAAGACGCCTCTCGATTCGCTGTTCGGCACAGAGACGGTTACTATCGAACACGCTGGGGGCGAATACATACTGCCACATCTCTCTGATGCCGCCCCAGTTGTAGCGGTGTTTGACCGACAACCCGAGCGTTCAGAGCAGCTATTTCCCGGTCGGGCCAGCCTATTCGGATAAGTCGTCTGAGTGGCCTGTGAAGAGGCCGTTAGCTATCCGCTGAAGCGTTGTTGTCGGTCCACAGGTCATGGCCGACGACAAGCGCCATCCCGCTCGTCGGTACGACCAACAGCAGCCTGCCAGTGGCTGAGAAGCCAACGCCCGCCACCGACAGACCGAGGACTGCGGCGGCGAGTACTGGTGGGCCAGTGAGTGCGGCACCGAGCCGAGAGCTTTCCGCCCGGAGGTAGCCAGCCCCCCAGCCGCTGAGGCCTATGATTATGAGCGGGATTGCAAGCGCCCAAATGAGGAAGGCGGTGAGTTCACTCCCGATGTCGTTTGTGCCGGCTGTGGTGGACAACAGCGTCCCGAGCAAACAGGCCCCGGTCCCGAAGAGCGCCGCGAGTGCGAACGCGCCTTGCAGGCGTGACATTGAGCTCCTGTCACGCCTGAACAATGCGCCCAGACCGACGAACACCAGCGCGTTCGCGCTTATGATGAGTCCGGGTCTGAGCGTTCGCTGCACCCAGATTGCGCTGAACGTCGGTGGATTGAACACATACGAGTCTCCCGGCCGCGGAGTCGGCCAGAGTTCAAGCGGGACTGCGGTGATGAGCAGACAGACTGCACTCAGACCGAGGAGCGAACCAGCGATTCGATATACGCGACGCGACATAGCAGGTCACTCACCCCCAAGAGCCACGACAGTTCCATCCGGAGAGACGCCCACGACTCCGCCGTCGAGTACTGCCAGTGAGACAGCCCGGTACTCGACAGGATACTGCCACACTGCCTCACCAAAGCGCGTGGTGAACGCGGTGAGACCATTCTCGCGCTGGAACGTAAACACAGCATCAGCAGCCGCGGCAGTCACTGCGCCACCAAGGTTGATTTCCGAGCACCACCGGGGCGTCGGTGCGCCGTCATCGACGCGGTCGAAGGCGAACGTCGCACTGGAGGACTCACCGGGACGCTCAATTGCATACACGCTCTCTGGCGTCACGACCGGGAACTCAAGTGACCGCCTGTCGTCGAGCCGCCACTGCTCTGTTCCATCCGTGAGCGAACGGCCGAGCAGGTCACCGTACGTATCGCTCACATAGACCGTCCCATCGGACACAACAGGATATCCAGCAGGTCGATCTTCGTGTCGCCACTGGACCGCACCGGTTGCTGCGTCTACCGCCACTATCTGCTCACCGGCGGTAACGACGGTGCCGTCGGCCACGGCCAGCCTCGTTCCATCGACGTTTGCCGTCCACTGCCGGTGCCCGTCGTCGATAGCAAATCTCGCTACCCCAGCAGTCGTGGGAACGAACAGTCCATCATCAGTCACTGTCGGAACGCCTGCTCCCGCTGTGTCAGTGTTTCGCCACACAACAGCGCCGTCCGAAACGTCGAGCGCCGTGACACCGTCCGCCGTCGCAAGAAAGACACAGTCGTTGGCCATCACTGGCGGCGCTGCGCCGTCTCCAAAGTCGACCGCTGACGGAACTGTCGCCGGTGTGAGCGCACGCCGCCACTGTTCCGATCCGTCACGGAGCGACAGCGCGACGATGTCGGTCGAAGTCGCCAGCACGACAGTTCCGTCGGCGACGACGACCGCGCTTGCACTCGTGTCGTCACCGCCAGTAGTGGCTGCAGAAACATTTGCGTGCCATCTTACTGCCGGTGTCGTTGTTTCAAGCTGGACTGGTGCATAGCCCGTGTTTGCTGCATCGAACCGCGGTAAGGGCCACGACCCGTCGGGCAGCGTCTCGAAGCCGGGGTTGTCGATACCCGGTTCCACGGTATGCGATGGCTCTGGCACGCCGTCGTCGGGGCACGTCGACGAACAGCCAGCGACGCCGGCGACCGTTCCGGTGGCGACCACTCGGAGAAATGTCCGCCGCGATGTGGAGGGCATCAACTGCTCGTTCCGGTAGCTGCATGAAAAATGTTAATATGATATTTTTATAGACTGGTAATTTCGACCTGAATAACTATAACGGTTCACCCGTCCTCAGGCCAGTGGTCTGAGCGAAAGCGATTTTCTATGTATTCGACAGCTTATGCGGTGGGAAATCCAGCAAAGCTTAGTAAATCGTTCCCAATAGCGCTTCCATGGCGGAAACGACACTCGCTACGATAGACGAACTACTGGAGGGCACGCTGGATGACGTGGACGACCCCGACATCCGATACAAACTCAGAAGTGCGCGACAACTTCTGCAAGTCGTTCAACAGCGGCAGGATATCATGGATGAAGCTATCGACACTGCGATTGAAGATGAAGAGGTCCTGCAAAACCTCCGGGATCTCGGTTATACTGAGTAACGACACTGCACACCTGTTGGCACAGAACAAGTCTTTTGTCTCTCTCTCATCCAAGTCTCTGGCATGACAGCAGATACTGCCGAGCAACTCAGAGCTGAATTAGAGGCGGTCTTCACGAACGCAGACTATCCCGTCGAAGAACCGATGGAACTGGTGCCGGCCCTGCCGGACGGCCCGAGTACGACATTCGAGGCCGGTGACGTACGCGTCGGGGTGATGGACTTCGGCGCAGAGTACGCCGAGTATCAAGAGTATCCCTACGAGACGGCGGAGGCTCTCATCGATGACCTGATGACCGGGTTTCGGGAAGAAGGACTGTTCGACTGAGCCGGCCGTTTTTCACACCGCCTGACTGCGTGATGGGGATTTGCGACGCAGCAGTAGCAACCAAGCTGTATTGATAACAGTTGCCAGAGCGTTTGCGACGGCACTGCCTCAGACCTTTGCGTCGTACCCCGCGTCCTCCACAGCGGCGATGAGTTGCTCTGTGCTGATATCGCCGTCGACAGACACCTGTCCGGCGTCGCTGTCGGCGTCAGCGCCTTCCACTCCAGCGAGCGCTTCGATAGCCTCTTCGACGGCCTGCTCACAGTGACCGCAACTCATTCCTTCAACGGCCAACGTCGTGGACATAACGATTACAACGACGAATGCACGGAACTTTTCCGTTACGGATTGGTTAGCAAATGATCAACAGGTAGTCTCTCATGATTCACATATAATAACCAACAATAGTGAGTGTCTGTACGCTATCCGGGGTGAGACCATCAAATTTGATAATCTCATACATAGTACTATGATTTCTGAGCGTTTTCTGAGGGCATGGCTAATGGTAACTTGACAAGCATTGGGAACATCGGGGAGCAGGGCACCGCCGGCGGCGATGGTGGTTTTCTCTCGACCATCCCGGATGGGAGTTCAATTCCCGACGAGACGTGGCAGCGCCGCCACAAGTATTTCGTTCTCACAGTTCTTGCGCACATTCCGTTCCTGCTGGCGCTGGGACTTGTCGAGACGACGCAGAGTCCGATCATCGGCGCAACCATCCCCGCTGTGCCGACCGGACGGGTGTTGCTTCAGATCGGAATTATCGCTGGATTTGCTTTCGCTGCCGCTCTTCCACAACTCAGCCGCCGAGTGCGAACCGTGCTCGCGGTCACAGCCCTCGCGTTCTGTACCGGTACGCTCGTGCACTTCAGCGGCGGGTACATTGAGGCGCACTTCCACTTCTTCATCGCAATCGGGATCGCCGCGGTCTATGAAGACTGGATTCCGTTCGGCATTGGCATCGCGTACGTCGTCGCGAGTCACATCATCTTCGGCATCATCGACCCTACGTCGGTCTACAACCACACGGCAGCGCAACTGAACCCCATCGCCTGGGGCGCTGTCCACGGTGGGTTCGCCGCAATGCTGGCTCTCGCGCTGACGATTCATCTGAGTTCCATCGAGAAGTCTCGACAGAAGGCACAGACGGAGATTGAGCGCGCCCGCAAACGGGCCAACAAGATCGATAACCTCGAAGAAGAGCGGGCCGAAATCGAACAGCAGCGCGAGGAAGCGCAACGCCTCAGAGACGAAGCTGAGCAGGAGCGTGAAGAGGTCGCTGCGCTCAACAGCCATCTCGAACTGAAGGCCCAGACGTACAAGGATGCGATGGAAGAAGTAGCAGACGGCGACTTCACAACGCGCGTCGATGCAGACAGTATGAACGAGTCGATGGCTGAAATCGGCATCGCGTTCAACGGCATGGCGGACGAACTCGAAGCGACGCTCGGCGAGATTCAGTCGTTCGCAGCTGCCGTCGATAGGCAGGTCACGGAGTCTGATTCAGCACTGCAGGAGGTCGCAACGGCGAGCGATGGTGTAAGCGGTTCTATCCAACAGATAGCTGCCGGCGCTGATGAACAGCGGGGAATGGTCGAAGAGGCGAGCGCCGAGGTCTCGAACTTTTCAGCGGCGGTCGAAGAGATTGCCGCATCGGCTGATGAAGTCGCGCAGACCTCTACCGAGACCGCAACAATCGCGACTGATGGGCAGTCGCTCGCCGAAGACACGTTAACTGATGCCCAAGACGTCAAGGCCTCGATCGATGAAACGGTGAAAACAGTGACCGAACTCGACGACCAGATGACGGAGATTGCGACGATAGTGGACTTCATCTCCGACATTGCGGAACAGACGAACATGCTGGCGCTGAACGCGAACATCGAAGCGGCCCGCGCGGGGAACTCCGGCACAGGAGATGCAGGCGACGGCTTCGCTGTTGTGGCTGATGAGGTCAAGACACTGGCCGACGAGACACAGGAATCTGCAGGCGATATTCGAACCCGAATCGAAAACATCCAGGACCAGACCGGCACTGTTGTCGGTCAGGTCGAACGGGCGAGTGAGCTGGTCGAAAAAGAGATCGAAGCCGTCGAGCGGTCCGTTACCGCGTTCGAGCGGGTTGCTGAGAACGCGGCGGAAACTGATACCGGTGTCCAAGAAATCAGTGACACGACTGATAGCCAGGCGGCGACCAGTGAGGGTGTTGTGTCGATGATTGATGAGGTGGCGGAAATCAGTGTCGAGTCTGCGGATGAAACGGAATCCGTGTCCGCGACGGTCGAAGAACAAACTGCCGCTATCACCGAAGTGAGCGACCGGATGGAGTCGCTGTCTGAGCAGGCCCAACAGCTCGAAACGCTGGTCGGGTCGTTCAGCGTCAGAACTGACGCTGCTCAGGCACAGTAACCAGAGTTGACCCAACTTTCCAGTTTCCGTCTGCACCAACTACCACCGTCTGTGGTCACCGACGAAACGTGCGCTTACTCTGACTCGGAGACGTCAACGGTCAGGACTGGCACGGACGACTTTGTGACGACCTTCTGTGCGGTGCTCCCGAGCATATTCTTTTCGTATTCGTCTGCCTGCGTTCCCATCGTGATCAGGTCAATGTCGGCGTCCGCAACATACGACACAATGCGGTCCGCTGGTTTGCCCCGCTGAATCGCTGTCGAGACTTCGATTCCGTCCTGTTCCAGCGTCTCTCGGACGGCCGATGTGGCCGCCTCGCCCTCCGCTCGCATGTTCTCCAGCACTTCGTCCTGCATCTCGTCGGCCATCGACAGGAACGCCCGGTCGTCGATGACATACAGCGCGTGGACGGTAACATCCCGTCCGTCGGCAATATCTACTGTGTGTTCCAGTACCTGTTTCATTGACGCACTTCCATCCGTTGGAACGAGAATATCGCTATACATCGTTCGTACAAATCAAGTTGTCACAAACATCCCTTTCGATTCTATCCAGACGTCCGAACTACAGTCGCAGTATCGCGAGCGCTGGTGCTGTTGTTCGGCCCGGTCCCGTTTGCACCCAGTCACAGATAGCCGAGTCGCTCCAACCGTGACTTGACGTCTATGTCGTCAAAGCCATCGACGTCGTATTCGGCCATTTCGTCTTCCCCGGCAGCGAGTTCGGTGATGTCGAGTGTCTCACTGTGGTCTGCGGAGTCAGCGACAACGTCGGCCGGCGGGCTGTCGATAGGGGTCCCGTCGCTGGGCTCGGACCGCCGACCACGCACGACTGCTTCGTACTCGTCATCCCCCCACGCTGCGCGCTTGTAGACGGTGTCGCCGGGGCCGTCTTGATACACGAGCGACGCAGACTGTCGGAAGCGGTCCGGTTCGTCAGTGTACTGTTCTGCGTACTCCGCTGTCTGCCCGGTCGGTGGTGCCTGATATGCAGTCGTCTGCCCGTTGGGTGCGACGAACAAGCCGGAGTCGTCCGCTTCGCCGTCGAAGGCAGCCAGCACGGCGTCGGGAAACCGCGCCAGCGTCGCCAGAGACTCGATTCGACGCCCCTCTGTCTGCCCCGGTCCGCTGACGACCAGTGGGACGTGAAACAGTTCCTCCTGTGTGCCCATGCCGTGCATAACGGCCGGTGGCTCAGTTGCTGCCTGTGGCGGTTCTCCGAACCCATCGCCGTGGTCCGACGTGATGACGACGAGCGTATCGTCCAGAACGCCACGCGCCTCTAGATCACCGACGACCTGCTCCAGAATGGCGTCGGTCTGCCGGATCGCCCCGTCGTACAGCGGTTCAAGTAGTTGTCCGACCGCCGCCGGGAGTTGCTCCCCGTAGACGCTCCACTCCCACTTGATAGGGAGTTCGTCGTGCACTGCCCAGTAAAACTCTGTGCCCCACGTATCGTAGGCGTCACGCGTCGCGTACGGCATGTGCGCATCCATCAGATTCAGACACGCAGCCCAGGGCTCCGGTTGTTCCTCAGTCCACTCCGTCAGCCTGTCAGCGTACCAGAACCCGTCGACACCGTTGCGGGTTTCGGACGGGTCGTCAACGTCTGTCGAATCAGGGCGCTCTGTAACGACGGTCTCGAAGCTGTCGCTGAGTCCGGACGGATGAACCGTAAGATACGGGTTCTCGGTGAAGACACCGGTCTCGTAGCCTTCGTCGTGGAGGAAATCAAAGATGGTCTGGCCGGGTTCCAGCCGTTCGGTTATCCGGAGTTTGTGGCCCTCGGACGGAACACCGGTGAACAGGCTCGTATGGGCCGGCAGCGACCAGCTCGCGGTCGTCCGTGCCTGCGTGTACACCGTCGCCTCACGAGCGAACTCTTCGAGGAAGGGCGTGGTCCTGCGTCGATGACCCAACAGCGAGGTGTTCGCCGCGCGTACGCAGTCGAGAACGACGAGTAACACGTTTGGCCGACCCATTGTCAGGCTTTAGAAGGTAGCCACGGCAAAAGTATGTTCTGTAATCGGGATTCTTACTGTCGTACTGGTGAGCCGTATCGACGCGTCCGTGGCATCGGCCCGCCGTCCAGAACCGGGTGCGTCCACGCCACCCGGCGGGACTGGTTGCGTACCAGTGAGCACGTGGTTCAGTTCTTCCCGCGTCAGCAACCGTCACCGCTACTCATACTGTTCGACGGGGTTTTATCGTCAAATAGGCGACGAATAAATAATCAACAGACAGTGTCCCAGACCCCCGCGGGGGTATATTTTATATGGGTCGACAGTCTGATGAGTAATACGTGGTCAAGTCAACGGTCCGGTTCCCCGAAGCGGTGATGGACTGCGTCGAGGAGATGGTCGAAGAGGGTGTCTTCTCGAACAAGTCCGAGTTTCAGCGCTTCGCCGTCGAGTACGTCCTTTCGGAGATCGAGGACTACGAACCCGAGATGGTTGATTTCGACGAACTCCAGAAAGAGGTCTTCCAGCACCAGCCGGTTTCCAGTCGGGCCGAGATGTCGCCGGAGATCAACGAGAACTTCTACGAGAACGCAGCGCGCGTCCGCCAGTTCGCGATTCGCGGCGACATCGAGACGGCAGAGGAGTACATCGACACTGCCTACCCCGTTACTGACCCTCGCTGCTTGCTCCTCGACGACTTGCTTGAATCCTATCGACAGCACGAAACCGACGACGAATAGGGTCCGGACCTGATACTCCGTTGCCTCGCCGTATTTGATTGCGGTGTTCTCCGGAGCGTCAGTCGTCGTCAGCGCGGGCCCCCGGCGGTTTCTCCGAGCGTGGCCCGGCGGCGTGGCCCTCGTGGGCCAGCGCCGTCGCGAACAGTTCCTCGGAGACAGCAGGCACCTCTGTCTCTTCGACTGCGCCCTCGGACTCGATGTCGTCGACTGAACGCGGGTACTTCCTGAGGTCTTTGTGGATAGCGATCCCCGCATCCGCCCCCTCGCCCATTGCGACCGGGATCTGGTTGTGGCCCGGCGTCAGGTCGCCGACGGCGTAGACCCCGGAAACACTGGTCGCGCCGTGGTCGTCGACAGCGACCGTCCCGTCATCGTTTCTCTCGAGCCCCAGTTCATCGGCCAGCTCCGCGTGGTAGTCCGACCCCAGCATCGGGAAGCCACCCTTGTACTCTCGAACGCTTCCGTCTTCGAATTCGTAGGCCGATAGCCAGCCGTTGTCGTCAGTTTGCTTCCCGGACAGCTCCGTCTCAACGATCTCGACCGGATGATTGTCGAGCATCGTCTGCGTCTCGTCGCTCCACTCGGGTTCCTCGCCACGAGTCAGGATGTCCACGTCGTCGGTGTAGTTCAGCATAATCATCGCGACGTGAGCCGCGGACTCGCCGGTGCCCATGACGAACACCGGTTCGCCGACGAACATGAACGCGTCACAGTGGAGACACCAGTGCAGTCCCTTCCCGGTCCGTGGCAGCGGCGGGTCCGGCCGCTCGTCGGCGAACCCGGTCGCCAGCACGACGCGCTTGACCACCAGTTCGTCGTCGCTCGTCGTCACGGTGAAACCGTCCTCCTCAGCGAGTGCGTCTACCGACTCGACAAAGCCCCGCTGGTAGGTGCCGCCGTAGTCCTGGACCTGCTCGCGGGCCGTCTCCAGGAACTCGTTGCCCGAAACGTCCTCGGTGACGCCAATGACGTTGTGCGTGTCGGTCATCATTGCAGCGCGGCCCCCACCGCGGTTGATAACAATTGTGTCCATCCCCAGTCGGGTGGTGTATAGCGCGCTCGTCAGCCCGGCCGGGCCACCGCCGACCACGGCCACATCGTAATCGTACTGCCCGTCAGTATACATTACCACAGCGTACGTGCTCAAGCAATAAAAACAGCAGAACGGCGGCGACCGGCGCGGCAATTTACCGCTGTCGAGTCACGCCCTGAGTGACGCAACGACAAGCTCGCTGGCACCTCTCTCATCCGGGGCCGAGGGCCGCGATGTCGGCCCCGACTGTCGCCTGTGCATCAGCCGGATTCGGATCACTGTCAGCCAGATGCGTCCACTCGTGGGCAGGCAGTGCCGACAGGTGGTCAGTGATTGCGGTGCTGTACGGAGTCGCTTTCACTGTGCTTTCGCTGTTGCCCCAGATATGGTTGATGACGGTCATCGAATCGATGCGTATCTCGACGGAATCGGGGTTACACCGCGTAGCCAGCGCCTGCAGTCCGAGGTGGAGTGCGGCGTATTCGGCGACGTTGTTGTTCGTCCGGGAACCGACCGGTCGGCCGAGCCGGGCAATCGGCGTCTCGTCCGCCTGAATCACGGCACCGGCACCCGCCGGCCCGTTACTGTGCGCGCTGCCGTCCACATAGAGGACGACCTGTGACACGGCGGCACTGGCCGCCTCCCGCTGTGTCGAAGGTGGGTCGGATTCGAGGAGGTCGTCGACTACAGTCCGTATCTCGGCAGCGGATGTTTCCGGGTCGAACATGCCACCGTAGCCGGCAACGGCAGCATTGATTGCATCGATAGCGGGGGTGAGTTCGTATCGATACAGTGCAAGCAGCTTGTCGACCCGCGTCGCAAGCGGCGAGAGCGGTTCCGCCGGGAGACGCTCTCTGTCTCTCGCCGGCGCATCGTGGCGGTCCATCAGTGACACGTAGCCGCGGGCGGGTAAAAGACACTTCGCCGTGACAGGCCCAGGATAGCCAGAGGCGTACCGTGAGTACTGGCTGTTGAGCGAGTCATTTTCCCCGTGGGCCAATCAGGACCGCAGTTAACAGTACTGAGACCGTAGTCGTGACCACGATGGACAGACGGACATTCCTTGCTGCGAGCGGGCTTACGGTCGCGGGAACAGTGACTGGCTGTAGTGCCGCCAGTAACGACCAGCAAGGTGACGGCGCGACAACGACGGACTCCGGACAGAGAGACATGGAGGCGACTGGTGTGGCTGTCGAGACCGTCGCCGACGGACTCGAATCGCCATGGAGCGTCACGCCGCTGCCTGACGGCTCACGGCTGTTGGTCACAGAGCGCGTTGGTCGCGTGGTGCTGGTCGACCCGGCTGACGGAACAGTCACACCGGTCAATAACGCACCGTCGGTGTATGCACGCGGACAGGGCGGGATGCTGGATACGGCGCTCCATCCCGACTTTCCGAACCCGTCGTGGGTGTATTTGACATATTCGAAAGCCAACGACAGCGGTCAGTCGGCCACGCATCTGGGCCGTGGTCGCCTGAATGTTGCTGCTGGCCAGTTCGAGGGATTCGAACAACTGCACGTCGCAGAGCCGTTTGTCGACTCTGACGGCCATTTCGGGTCCCGCGTCGTGTTCGGCCCTGACGGACTGGTGTACCTGACTGTCGGCGACAGACAGTTCAAGGACTTCGGGCCCGACCACGTCGCACAGGACCGGACGAACGAACTCGGGACGACGCTTCGCCTGACGCCTTCGGGCGGGATTCCCAATGCGAACCCGTTCACTGCCGACCCGGAGGCAGTCGATTCGATATTCAGCTACGGCCACCGCAACGCACAGGGAATGACCGTGCATCCCGACACCGGCGCTATCTGGCAGGCCGAGTTCGGCGAACAGGACGGCGACGAAATCAACATCGTCGAACGGGGCGGCAACTACGGCTGGCCGGTCGCCGACGAGGGCTGTACCTACGGCAGCGGCGAGCCAATCGGCGTGAGCCACGCGGAGCGTGACGATGTTATTGCCCCGGTGTATTCGTGGGAGTGTGGGTCAGGTGGGTTCCCGCCCAGCGGCACGACTTTCTACACCGGCGATGCCTTCTCCGAGTGGACCGGCGACCTGCTCGTCAGTGGGCTGGCGTCGCAGTACCTCGCCCGGTTCACTGTTACTGGGCGAACGGTCGAGGAAGCGACGCCGCTCCTTGCCGACCGAGGGTGGCGAATCCGCGATGTCGCAGTCGAGCCAGATACCGGATACATTCTCGCGGCAATTGACGCACCGGACGCACCTATCGTGCGACTCCGCCCCGCCTGAATCGGGTGTGTCGGTGATAACTGGTATGGCCCGTTACCGTCTCATACCCCGAACCGAACGCTCATCCATTACACCCGGTTAGCGAGTCCCGGATCGCGCCATTTTTGCTTCTGAACCCGCTACACTGGCTGTGAATCAGACTGCGATTCTGCATGCCGCGTTCGGAGTACTGATAGTCGCCGGGTTCCTCGTTTCGGCACCACTGAGCTATGGCTTGTACGGGCTGGGTGCTGTGTGTTTCATCGCCGGCATCGTGCTCGCCCGGCAAGATAGCGATGAGCCAGAAGCCGCTGACAGCGCTTGATTTCGGAACTCCTGCGACGACCGGTCGGGACTGTAGCGATTGCCGGACTCTCGCCGCACCAATATATGCTATGAGGGGACACCGATTGGTGTCTACCCGGTCACGCTTCCTGTAGTCGACCACCGTCGACGGCCACGTTCTGGCCGGAAATGTACGCAGCCGCATCACTACAGAAGAACAGAATCGGTGCCGCGACATCCTCAAACGTGGCCGCCCGCCCACGCGGGAACTCCGAGACATCCACGACAGTGTTCTCGACCGCGAATGGCGACACGGCGTTGACCGTAATCCCGTCGTCCTGCGTATCATATGCCACTGTTCGCGTGAACTGCAGGACTGCCTTCTTTGCTGCGAAGTACGGGAAGTTCATCGGGACTGCCCTGTCATCACGGGCATCTGCCACGCCGAAGTTGATAATCCGTCCCCAGCCGGCTGCGCGCATTGATGGGAGCGCTCGCTGCGAACACAGATACGTCGAGAATAGACACCCCGCAACGGCGGTTCGCCACTCATCGAGGGACAGCTCGTCCCACCGCCCCTGTGGGAGCGGACCTACTGCGTTGACCAAGATATCGACATCACCTAGTTCCGACTCACAGTCCGAGAACAGCGAATCAACGGCGTCGGGCTCCGTTACGTCGCCTTCTACCGTGGTTGCCTCGACGCCGTGATTCCGTGCGGTGGCTGCTGTCTCCGCCGCTGCCTCTTCGCTCGTCCGGTAGTGCACGGCGACATCGGCACCGGCGGCCGCTAACTCAAGGAGCGTCTCACGACCGACCCGCTTTGCAGACCCTGTCACGAGAGCAGTACGCCCGTCTAGCTCCGGCTGAATTGCTACCACCTGTCGATGTATGGCGGGAAACATCAAAAGTATGAGGGGAAATTCGCGGAAAGATGGAGTTCACTGTGCCAGCAGCCGCTCTCGGACACTGGCTATAGTAGCCATTGAAAATCAACACACATCTGATCGCACGATGGCAGTGCGATCAGTGTGTAAATCGTTTCAATTATTACTACAGGCTTCCTTGCGTACGGAGTCCTGTGGAAACGGATTTTTCGTGACGCTATCGCCTGCGAGTCGGCCATGCATCCTGCCGGCGGTTTTATCAGATCGGTGGGAATATTCTGTCACATGCCTGAACAGCCTGTTGATGTCGGCCCAGGGGGCGAGAACGTCGCCGGTGAGGCACCCGCCGCAGAGCCAGAAGCCGTCACCGACGACGCAATCCTCCACGACGACGATGTGGAACTCGAACGGACTATCGGGCTTATCGGCGGGCTGGCAATCGGGATCGGGACGATGATCGGGGCCGGTATCTTCGTTTTTCCAGGGCTAGCGGCCGCCAACGCTGGACTGGCAGCGACGCTCTCATTCGCAATCGGTGGGCTGATCGCGCTGCTCGTGGCGCTTCCGACCTCCGAACTCGCCACCGCGATGCCACGGAGCGGTGGCGGGTACTACTTCATCTCACGGAGTATGGGGACGGCGTATGGCGCGATAGTGGGTCTCGGACTGTGGCTCGGGCTGATGTTCGCCTCGGCGTTCTATCTGGTCGGACTTGGTCACTACGCGAGCGCCGTGTTCGCTGAACTCAATATTGCGCTCCCGGCTGACCCGGTCATCGGTATCGGGCTGCTGTTTGGGGCTGTACTGACGGCACTGAGTATCGGTGGCACGGAAAATACGGCAAAGCTCCAGAACATGGTAGTGGGGGTCCTCCTCGCGGTGCTTACAGTGTTTCTCTCCTACGGTGTCCTTGACGCCGTGGGCGTGTTCGGTGGCGGCACCGTTCCGGAGCAGTTCTTCTCCAGAGGGTACTTCCCGGTGTTGACGACCGCTGCGCTCGTGTTCACGTCGTATCTGGGGTTCGCTCAGGTCGCCACTGTCGCGGGCGAAATCAAACAGCCGGGTCGGAATCTCCCACTGGCGATGGTGGGCTCAGTCCTGATCGTCACTGTGTTTTACGTTGTCACGATTTTCGTTGCGACCAGCTCGTTCGGCGCGGAACGTCTGGGGGAGTTCGGGGAGACAGCGATGGTCGAAGTCGCCCGTGACTTCCTCGGGTTGCCCGGGGCGGTCGCGATACTGGGTGCCGGACTGCTGGCGACGTTTTCCAGCGCGAACGCGTCGATTCTCAGTGCTTCGCGGGCAGTCTACGCGCTGAGCCGCGATGCATTGCTCCCCAGAAAGGCGAGCAAGG
Source organism: Haloarcula sp. Atlit-7R (assembly GCF_003666065.1). Classification (NCBI taxonomy): domain Archaea; kingdom Methanobacteriati; phylum Methanobacteriota; class Halobacteria; order Halobacteriales; family Haloarculaceae; genus Haloarcula; species Haloarcula sp. Atlit-7R. The sequence goes on from NZ_QXIK01000007.1 coordinate 143,589, forward strand.
TCAACCTCAGGTACGGCACACCACACGTCGCGTTGCTCGCTGCTGGCGGACCGATACTGGTCCTTGTCGGGACTGGCCGGGTCGAACTCCTCGCGGAAGTCGCTTCGTTCCTCCATTTGATCATGTACGGGCTGATGTGCGTTGCGCTGATCGTGTTGCGCCGTCGCAATCCCGATTGGTACTCGCCCAGCTATCGAGTGCCGGCCTATCCGGTGGTTCCGGCCGTAGGTGCGCTCGCGAGTTTCGGACTGATCGCCTTTATGCAGCCCGCGTCAATCGGCATCGGCATCGTGGTCATGCTCACCTCGTACCTCTGGTACCGTTATTACGCTGGGGACGTGACGCTAAAGGGAGATCTCTGAGTATGACGGACCGACAATCGATACTCGTCCCGATTCGCGTTCTTGCGGGAGAATCGGTCCCGGAGGGCGTCCCCGAACTGCTCGCCCATTCGCACGTCGTCCTGTTGGGGTATCACGTCATCCCGGAGCAGACTGCGCCCGGACAGGCGCGGCTGCAGTTCGAAGACCGGGCCACAGAACGACTCGATGAATACGAGGAGATATTCGAGAGCGCCGGGGCCACCGTCGAACGTCGGCTGGTGTTCACTCACGACGGCCAGAAAACCATCGACCGCATGATTGCCGAGCACGACTGCATGGCCGTTCTCGTTCCGAACGCCACGGGACCAGTCAATGACGTGCTGGTCCCGGTCCGCGGGGCCGTGGGGGTCGACCGGCTTGCCCGCGTCGTCGCGAGTGTGTTCGGAGCGATGGATGCTGACGTGACGTTGTATCACGTTGCGGCTGCAGACACGACGGACGACGATGTTCGGACGCTCCTCGGTGGAATCACGGACCGTCTGGTGGAGTTCGGGATGGAGCCGTCGACTATCGAGACGCGAATCGACCGCGGTCGGGACCCCCTTGACGCAATTGTAGACGTGGCCAATTCGTTTGACACGGTCGTGATGGGGGAAACCGACCCATCCCTGACGACGTTTGTGTTCGGGATGCCAGCCAAGCAGGTCGCCAACCGGTTTCTCGGGCCGGTGTTCATCGTCCAGCGTGAACGCGCCTCAGCGGATAAAGACGGATAAATTACCCTGCTTCAGCCTCCAATCGGCTGGCTAGTTGTGTGCCTGTACTCCTGTCATGCTCTCAGTGCCCCACTGCCCACGGATAGCCACCTCTCGCTGCGTGGGTGTGGTCGTGTTCATTAGTGGTGCTGCGCCCGTCTTCGGTAGTCCGCACAATGTCGTCGACCCGGAGGGTCTGTGTCACGACAGCGACTGCCCGCTGCAGTGCACTCGTGAATACCGTTGATGGTTCCAGAACACCTGCTGCAATCATATCCCGGGGATAACCATCGGAGCCGACACCGATCGCCTCTGCGCCGGCGTCGTGTCGTTGCTTTATGCCTGTCAGTGTGTTCAGTGGGTCCGTGCCCGCGTTTGTGGCCAGCGTCCGTGGGATGGCTTCCAGTGCGGTTCCGAACCCTTCGAAGACGAGCTGTGTTCGGTCCGGTATACCACTGGACAGAGCGGCGAGGTCCATTGCCAGCGCGGTCGGCACTGCACCTCCACCCGGCACGAACGCGCCATCGTCGAGTGTGACGCGGGTGACATCGATACAGTCTGCCGCGATGCAGCGGACCTCGTCTGCAACGTGTGGCGTACCGCCACGGAGCAGTAGTGTTGCGCGTTGTTCTTCGGGACAGCCCTGTAGCGTGAGCGTCTGGGAGGTCCCGACCGTACGCTCCGTGACCGACGCAACAGTGCCAGTGGTGTCCGCAGTAAGCTCGTCGACGGCCATCACTGGCGTGCTCCCTGTCGCTCGGGCAATGACATCAAACTCGTCTCGTCGAGTTCGCTCGACGGGGAGCACGCCTCGCTGGACGAGCGCGGTCCTGACCGCTTCGTCGATGGATTTCTGACAGAACAGGACGGTCGCACCTGACTGCACCACCTGCGCTATGAGTTCTGTCCTCCGGTCCTGTTCGTGAGCCTGAAAGGCGCTCCGCTGTGTCGTGTCTTGCAGCTCCACTGACTCGATGTGGTTCGGTTCCTCGATGCCAATTTCGGCGTCGACCATCCCGATAGTCGGCTCGTCGTGCGTTTGGATGCTCGGGTGACTGAGGGCTTCGAGAGATGTCGATGATGTCTCTAGGTCGACCACCACCCCGTCGAGACAGACGGACTCACGGAGTTCGCCGCCGGGGTAGGACTTGAGCGTGAGCCGCGATGTGTCGAACTCGACCGCCTGCAACGCACTGAGGGCCAGTTCGCCGAACCGCTCGGTCGAAGTGTCGTCCCATCGTCCCGTGACGGCGGTCTTCGCAATCTGTGCCAGTCGGTCATCGTGCCGACTGTACACGCTACGTTCGTATTGCTCAAGATGGTCAAGAGCGGTCTCGGCAGCCCTGACGTAGCCGTCGATGATTGTCGTTGGATGAAGTCCGTCGGAACGAAGCGCTGCAGCCTCCTCAAGCAGTGCGCCGACCAGCACAACTGTTGTCGTCGTCCCGTCCCCGACAGCACTGTCCTGTGCAGTCGCGGCCTGTTCGACCAGCCGACCGACGGGATGCGTGATATCTATCCACTCGATGATTTTCGACCCGTCGTTCGTGACGATGACCGTCCCGTTTTCGCCGACGACCATCTTGTCCAGCCCGCTGGGCCCGAGTGTCGTTCGGATTGTGTCAGCGAGTTTACCTGCGGCGGTCAGTGCGGGGTCTGGCTCGTCAGTACCGTCGTCAGTCGTCTCTCCCAACATCAGTGTCGACAGCGGGAGCTGTCTGGGCCCCTCATTGCAGTGGGTCGTCAGTGACACAGATGTCACCGCGGTCAGCGCTATTGTGTTCGATACCCTCTGGGGACGCGTCGAACTCGAACGCGCCCGTCGGGAGCGCCAGCGTCGAGCAGGCGTTTGGCACGTCCACGACGCCGCTCTGGCGGCCCTCGACGGGGACGGTGCCGAGGATGTGCAGGGCCTGCTGGCCGGTGTAGCCGAACTGCTTGAGGTAGTCGATGGCCTGAAGACAGGCCCGCCGGTAGGCGGTGTGGGAGTCGATGTACTTCTGCTCGCCGTCCTCCGTGACTGAGTAGCCACAGAAGGTGACGTAGTCCTCGAAGTTCGGTCCGCGATGGCCCGGCTCGAAGATGGGGTGGTCGACGCCGAACTTCTCCATCCCGTCTTTCACGAGGTCGAATTCGAGATCGACGTAGGCGGCCATCTCGATAGCGCCACAGAAGGATATCTCGCCGTCGCCCTGCGAGGCGTGGAAGTCGCCGATGCCGAACTTCGCGCCATCGACGTAGACTGGGAAGTACACCGTCGAGCCGATGGAGAGGTCCTTGATGTCGTGGTTCCCGCCGTGTTCCCGGGGCGGAACGGTTCGGGCCGCGACCTCCGCCGCCTCCTCGGCATCATCGGGGTTCATCTCGCCCATGAGCGCGCCGTCGGGCGTTGGCGGGTTCGCCACGCCGGGCTCTTCCTCACCGGTCGGATGGTTCGGGATCGACTCGGGGTCCTCGGCGTGTTTGTCGATGAGTTCCTGCTCGCGTTCGTTCCACGCTTCAAGCAGTTCCTCGCTGGGTGCACAGCCTGCGAGGCCGGGATGAATCTTCCCCTCGTATTCGACATCGGGGATGTGGCGCGATGATACCGTGTAGCCGTCGATGTCCCAGATGGACTTTGCCGCCTTGGGGAAGTGGTCGGTCAGGAAGCCGCCGCCGTTCTGCTGGGAGAACGTCCCAGTGAAACCGAACTCCGAGCGGTCGTTGAGCGGCCCCATGTCGTGGAACTCGACTTTCAGCAGGTCGCCCGGCTCGGCACCGTTTACGTGGACGGGACCCGCGAGATAGTGGACCTGCGAGAGGTCCACGTCACGGACCTCGTTGGCGTCGTCATTGTCCGTTATCTGTCCGCCGGTCCAGTCTAGGGCCTCGAGTCGCATGCTCTCGCCGGGGTCCGCTTCGACGACCGCCGGGATATCCGGGTGCCACCGATTGAACGGATTCGCGCCCGGCTGTTCATCTGGCGCACTGTCGACATCTACCTCGAACTTCGTTTCTGGCATTACGGCTACAGTATCGGATAGATTACACATAAGTGTTCGGACGATTGATATTTAGAACGTACAGTTTCAGACGAGAGTCAACAGTATCCAAATACGTAGTTCCGATAGACAACCACATATCAGTAGAGAACAGTGATATAAGTGTACATAGGACAAATAAAAATTCAATCAGCCGTCCAGTTAGTTTTGGTTATATTAGATGTGGATATCCCATGATTGTTGATAATCTCACCCACCCCATCACGCAGCAGATTGGTAGTGTCCTGACCTATTAAGCACGCAGGATTATATGAACTCAGCCGGAGCTGAAAACAGCCGCAGACTGGGAACTCTGTAGCATTGCTACACACTCACAGCCAGAGTTCACACGAACGCCGGCGAACGGCTGTTTACGAGAGTCACACCAGATTCTCCAAATATTCGAGGGCACAAGCACCGTGTATGCGCCGACGGACGGTTCTCAAGTCGACGGGTGCGGTTGGAACAATTGTCGGAGTCGCCGGGTGTCTTGGCGGTAGTCGCTTCGGCGATTCGAACCCAGATGTCGTCCTCGAAGAGCCCGACCGGGAGTTCGAGAGCAGCGACGTTCCGTATCCCGCCTGGGGTGAGCAAATCCCGGACGTACGTGTCGCCACACCGACCGAGGCACGCAAGGTCCCGTTGCGAGACATTGAAACGCCGACTCTCCTCACGTTTTTTTACAGCCACTGCCAGACTGTGTGTCCAGTTCTCATCTCGACGCAGCGAAACATCCAGAGCCACGCACAGAACAACGGCTATGCGGATTCGGTCACGTTCCTCCCGATGACATTCGACCCCGTCCGTGATACCGCAAAACGACTCGCGGCGTATGCTGACAAGATGAACGTCAACGTTGATAGCGAGAACTGGCAGTTCCTTCGACCAGCGTCGAAGCAGCGAGCCAAGGCTATCATACAGGACCAGTTCGGAGTCATGTTCCAGCGGACTACACCCAAGGACATGGATATGTACATGTTCACGCACACAGCCCTGACCCTACTGGTCAACGCTGATGGGTTCGTCGAGCGTGCGTATCGCTCGAAGTCACCGGACGTAGAGAGTATTATTGCCGACCTGAAGACGGTGAGAAACGCGTGAACCGTCGGCAGGTCGTCGCGGCGATAACCGGGCTCGGCCTCTCTGGCGGGAGTCTCTGGGTTGCCCAGAATGGCCTGTCGGGTATCCAGCCGCGGCACGCGAAACAGCTTCCGGTCCGTGTGGAAACCCTCGGTGCACGCGGCTCGTCAGCAGGCGAGACACGCGTGCCGACGCCGGGAACCGTCACAGTGGTCGACCTGTTCGCCACGTGGTGTGCGCCCTGTGACGACCAGCTCAAGATTCTCGACGCGATCCGACCTGAGTACGCCGACGTGTCATTCGTCTCAGTGACGAACGAACGGCCGAGTGAAAATCTGACGAGGGCAGACATCAGCGAATGGTGGAATCGCAACGGCGGTGCCTGGACTGTCGGACTGGACCCCGGAAGCGAACTGCTGGCGGCGTTCGGGGCGGACGGACTTCCGTACATCGCGATTGTCGACGAGAACGGTATCGTCCAGTTCGGTCACAGCGGGCTTGCCGATGAAAAAACGCTTCGAGACGAACTTGACGCGCTGGTGTAAGATGGCTGGCGTTGCTGTACTCGGGACACTCGTGTTCGCCGCGAGCGCCGGCGTCGGGACGTTCTTCGCCCCGTGTGCGTTCCCACTTCTCCCGGGGTACGTCGGATATTACATGCGCGAAAGTGACGGGAATGTCGGTATGCTGCCACCCGCAACTGCCGCTGCTGGCGGAGCCTTTGTCGCGCTCACCCTCGTTGCGCTGCTCGTCCTCGCTCTCGGGCAGCCACTAAAGAACGCACTCCCGATACTCGAACCGGTGATCGGACTCGCTCTGGCCGTGTTCGGCGTTGCGATGCTCCTGAACCGCGAGCCCGAACTCCACGTCCCGCTGCCACAGCGACCAGCGTCAGTAACTGGATTCGGCGTGTTTGGGGCTGTGTATGCAATCGCCGCAGCCGGCTGTGTCGTGCCGCTGTTCTTCGGCGTAGTCACCCAGGCGCTTGCACTGCCAGTTCACGTGAGCGCTCTCGTTCTAGCGGCATACGCGCTCGGGGTCGCGCTTCCGCTTGTCGGCGTGACACTCCTTGCAGGCGTTGGCATCGGCATCTGGCGCACTTTTGGCAAGTACCTGCAACGGATACACCAGATCGCAGCCGTCGTGATGATACTCGCCGGCGGCGGGCAGATTTACCTCTCAGTGTTCGAACTGGGCGTGGTGTCGCTTTAATCGAGCGACTGTTGACCCCTGGCGGATGACGGATTGTTCGCTGTTCTTAGCATCGACAGCGACAGGGCAACGATTCGGCTGTAAATACTTCGAGATGCACCAGGGAATCTGTCTGTGAGTGCGCGATAACTCCGAGGCTGAGCTACAGCAACGTCGTCGCTCCTCGGAACGTAAGAAGCGGTATGAATGGTGGCGGCGAACCGGATTTCCCAGAGGCTCGCGCACTCCAGTACTCCCCGGAACGCTGGTGGGCTTATCTTCCGTGTTCGGGATGGGTACGGGAGGCAACCCCACCGCGGTGGCCGCCTATACTATAACTCTACCAGCTACGCTTATAAGAGTGGCTACTTGATGACGGGAGTCGTTGGATCACAATCTGACACATTGTCTCAATGGCACAGATTCAAGCAGCACGGGTTACGTCCAGCACATCCGGAATCGAAACTATGGAAATGGCGGCCGCCAAAGTGCGGGACGTGTGGGTTTCACCGTTGCTTTTCAGACCGCTGGTTCCACTGTTTGAGATAGGTGGCGGATTCGGTGTTGCTAGTGGGACCGCTGGACTCGCCGCGAGTGCACTCATACTCTGTGGAGCTATGCAGTCCCGGGGAGAACGCCGAGAGGTGCAGTCCAGTTACAGTCGCTGGTGCTAGTGCCGTTGCCCTCTTCCGAATCCACTCCCCTGAGAGCGCCACCAGTTCAATTGACCGATGTGTTCCACCGGTCAGCGGGCCGTTTGCGGAACACCGAGCGAGACTCCAGCGAGGAATATCGGGAGACCGGCGATCACAACGGCAGCGGCACTGGCCGTGACAACGGGGATGAAAAGCACGCCCAGTCCATACGGCGCAGGGAGTACCGGGAGAACCGGTAGCATCGACAGCACGAACCCGATAGCGGCCGTCTTCACTGCTAACCGACGGTTCCCGTGGCCGACTGCGTATCCGGCCGGGAAAAGGACAAACGCGGGTCCGAGAACCAGCAGCGTTGTCACCGGGGGCGTGGAACCGTCACTGACGACCATCGGAGCCGTCGCTATCGTCGCTCCCAGCGCGATGCCTGCGCCGACTACTGTGCCGACGACGACCGTCCGATAGCTCGTCTGCTCACGGATACGTCGCCGTGACAGGGCTATTCCACAGACGAACAGTGCAGTGCCACCGCCGAACAGCGGTGCTGCTGTGCCGCCCAGCCGTAACACGCCTATCGCTCCGAGAAGCGACAGGGAAGCCGATAGCGCGCCGACACCGGCGAATACAATGCCGACGGAGTCCCGTACTCCTTTGAACTCCCAGTCAAGCCAGGCAACACCCCCGGCGGCAGCGCCAATCAAGAGGGTAAATACCGCTGTGGGGAGGGTGATGTATGCGAGTGCCTTCACCGCCATCACGGGACCGAGAAGTGCTCCGAGCGCAAGGAGGCTCAACAGCGGCCCGACAGCCGTCTCACGGGGGACAAAGGTCACGATACGTCCATCGTTGAGTTCGGTCAGTGTCATCCGCTGTCCGTCGTCTGAGACGGTTGCACCGTCGATGGGCCGCTCGACTCGCATCCCGTCGGGTGCAACGACGACGAGTCGGTCAGCACCGAGGCCATCGAGGTTTCGATACCCGTAGGCCTCGGTAAACTCACCCGTTCGGACCGCCCCGCCGACGGACTGCTCGGCGAAGTCAGGCTCGCGGTAGCGCAGCGTTATGACGCCATCGCCAGAAACGTTCGCGCCCAGAAGTTCGGTATCCCACATCGCTCTGTCGGCGATAGCGGTTCGGAGACTCTCGTTTGTCCGGAGACGTGCAGCCGCCTCTGTGCCAGACAGGCGGTTGTGGACGACCCACGTTGCGGTTCCGTTGTTGTGGACGGTGACGGTGGCGTTGCTGTGAGTGACTGCGACCGAAATACCGTGTGACTCGGCTGTTGATGCAAACGAGTCACCGCAGGCGTCACATAGCGGCCGCGGCGGCGGTGCTGCGCCAGCAGGCACAGCGATACAGAGGAGCGACGTACAGACCAGACAGAGGAGAGCAAGGTGGTGGCGTCGATGCGGGGCCATGTAATATACCTATCCTGTCATATGTTAAGAGATGTCGATTACTCAAAGAATAGTTATACCAACACGGACAGCGGGCGACACTGGGACCAATACATCTCGGTTCAGTGAACTGTGCGGTACATATTTCGCCGGCTCTGCCAGCCGTGGTCTCCCATCCTCGGTGTCGGTGTAGCGGCCGAGCGAAGTGGCCGCCGCTTGGGCGTCGTCGATTGGGTCTAGCGCCCGCGCGATTGTACTTTGGGATGCGTACAGCGCGTGCTATCGAAGCCGCTGTCGCGTTCGCGGTCACTCGTCAGGAACGCGATTTCGCCGTCGGTGGAGGCGAGACCGCAGGACACAGAGTCGGCGATTTCGGTGTATGTGTCGGCCAAGCTATTGTTAGCGTATCTGGACTGCTCTTCTACAGTATAACAACTTATACCGACACAACCACGATGGTAGGCAGAACGCTGTGACAGCAATCGAGATCGAGTCGCTCCGGAAGTCTTACGGCGACATGACCGCGATAGCGAACCTCTCGCTGAGCGTCGACGAGGGCGAGTTCTTCGGACTGCTCGGGCCGAACGGGGCCGGTAAGACAACGACGATGGAGATACTCACCGGGCAGCTCAGTCCGGACAGTGGACAGACTGCGGTACTCGGTGCCGACCCGGCAACCCAGCCGACGTCGGTCCGCGAACGGGCAGGGATTCTTCCTGAAAAGGAGTCACCGCCGAGTTTCATGACGCCACGTGAGTACTTCGATTTCGTCGGTGCTATCCGGGATATGCCGGGCGACGTGGTGGCAGCGCGGACCGCGTCCTGGGCCGACCGGCTCGGCTTTACCGCGAAACTCGACACGCTGTCCTCGGACCTGTCGCGGGGCCAACAGCAGAAAGTGATGATCGCTGGCGCGTTCTTCCACGAGCCAGCTGTCGTGTTCATCGACGAACCGCTGGCGAACCTCGACCCGATCGTTCAAGAGCGGGTCAAGCGGTTCCTGCGCTCCTACCGGGACGCCGGCAATACGATTATCCTCACGACACACGACGTAGATGTCGCTGCCGAACTCTGTTCACGGGTTGGCATCATGTACGGCGGCAACCTCGTCGCTGATGTCAGGCCGGCGGAACTCGACGCTGATGTGACGCTCCTTGAGGTATTTCTGGACACCGTCGACGCAACAGTGGACCGGGAGAAGCAACCTGCTGATACATGAGTGACGGACGGGTGCGCAGGGTGTTCGTCGAGATGGTCCGCGAGGAGTGGCGACTCCACAGCCGGCTCTTCGGCGGCAGTCACTTCTCCCTGTTTCCGGTGTTCATTTGCCTGCTCGTTGGGGGCGCAGCTAAGCTGCTGTCCGTTACCGGGACCGAGCCGCGAACCGTCTTCGCCGGCCTCCACGCACTGGTATTTGTCTTCGGACTCCACAAGGGGTCGATCGGCTTTGTGGGACGTGATGCTCTCCAGAACCTTCTCGGTGACGTGACGCTGCTGATGTTCTCTGCCCGCACACTCCCGCTCTCGCAGAACACGCTGCTGGGCCTGTTCGTCGTCAAGGACAGTGTCTACTACGCGGTGCTGTTTCTGCTACCAATCTCTCTCGGAACGGTGCTTGCAGTGCGAGGGGCTGCTGGGCCTCTCCTCGTCGCCAAGACTGTCTCCCTTCTGTGGGCGACACTGGCACTGATGTTCGTCTTGGGAATGGGAACGACGATTGCAGGTCTCGGCCTCGCTGGGCGCGGCGTTCCCGGGCTGGCGCTGCTTGCGGCCCCACTCGCCGCTGTCGGTGCAGCGGCAGTCAGTGGTGTTACTATCGTTTCCTATACCCCCTACGGCCTGTTTCTGGCCCAGACACCCCTGCGGGTCGGCACGACAGCTCTCGGTATCGGCGGCGTCTTTCTGCTGGGTGCAGCCACTTTCGATGCGACCGCGCCTGACCCTGCTCAAACAGTCGAACCAGCGTTTCGCGCGTGGTGGCAACGGTTCGGTGACCCAGTTGCGACGAAGAGCCTGCTCGACATCCACCGGAGTGCGGGCGGGTTCGGGAAAGTCCTCTTTTCAGCGGCGGTGCTGTTCGGCGTTACTGCTGCACTGGTCGATTTCGCCGGACAGATCACGGGTGTACAGCCGTCGACTGGTATCTCCTTCGGTGCGATTCTCGGGCTCTCGGGATTCACGACCTACAACTGGCTCACCCAGTCCGACGACGTGAGCCTGTATTTCGCCCAGCCACTCTCTGTGAGAGCCGTTTTCGCGGGGAAATTCCGGGCGTTTCTCCTGCTCGGCCCGCTGGTCGGACTTGCGTTCTACGGGCTTGCACTCGTCTGGCGTGGCGGGCCGGCTGCTGAGGCCGCCGTCGGGGCTGTCTTGCTTGTCGGCGTCGCCTGCTACATCTTCGGCACCACCGTCTACCTCACCGGTCTCTCTCCGAACGAGTTCCTTTTCGACACGGCCCTGTTCGCTGTCTTCGGCGTAGCGATGGTCCTCCCGCTGGTCCCGGTCCTCATCGTCGGGTTCGCCGTCTCGCCGGTGTCTGGCAGCCTGCTGGCCGTGCTCGGTGGGTCTGGCGGCGTCTTGGGTGCTGTCGGTGTCGGCCTGTACCGTCGGTCGGTACCGAAGTGGTCGACGCGGTATCAACAGTCGTGAGTGGTCGTTTGCGTTCGTCCACATCGCCTCCAGCACCGACCCGGTCTTCATCGGGGTTCTCGTTGCCTGTGTAGCGTAATCCGGCTACGATTCCCCGAACGAACAGCAACGGTTGTACTGCGCTTTTCGAATAGCTTTTCTTGATCAGTAGTGGCACTGGGGTATGGACCGTCGTACCGCGAGGCTGCTCAACGGTGCGCTAGCGCTGTGCTGTCTCGTGCTTGTGCTCGCCGCTGTGTATCCGGTCACGACCGCAGAATCGCACTCGACGCAACCGGTCGATGAACGATTCACTGTGCCCGAGGTCGATGACTACCGGGCGACGGGAGCGATTGTCGCGGATGGTGAGACAGCGCTCAAATTTGAGGGCGCTGTGACTGCTGACGGCGGGCGCTACCTGTTCATCGACGAGGGTGCTGTCCGAACCGAACAGTTTCAGGCGTCGCCTGGCGCTCCGGTCTACAGTCGTCTCGTTGTCGAGGATGTCGGTAGTACTGACCGCCGACGAGAGCAGATACAGCGCGATACCGATCGGAAACTCATCAGGGAGAGCCGAACTGAGGGCGATGTCACGTTCATTATTAAGGAGAATGCAAGCGATCTGAGGACCGATGTCTCGGGAGCGGCATCTGTCGTTGTCAGGAGCTTGTACGTTGTCGGATACCAGCGGGACATCGATCCCTCTCAGGAAGCGACTGTCTACAAGCCAGAAAACGGCTGGTACGAAGGACGCGAACCGTACCATATTACCGGGGTCACAGGGCAAGTGCGAACCGTCAGTGACACGACTGGCGTTCGCTCCGCGGAAGTTAGGTGGGACCAGACGGGATCAGCGGGGACGTATGCAGAACTCGCGCTGGTCAGACTAACGGGCGATGCGCCGACAACGTACGACATCTCCGTCGAGTTCAAGTCGGGCGAGCCGACAGTGCGTCGACCGGCGTGGGTCACCGCGGTCAAAGCCGGATCCGAGGACCGATAGTCACAGGGGAACTGTCCTGTACGAACTCTGTGGAGCCGTCACCTCTCGGCGAACTGTCTGCAAGTGACAATGACACGCTGTAGCGTCCAGCGGTGCAGGAAGCATTGTCGGAAGCTGCGTTCTCTGGGCTGATAGTGTCACGTCTGCCGCGTATACGGTCGGTTTTTATTGCTTCCCCTGTGAACGCCAGGACAGAATGGCATCCTACGACGCGTTTGACTCCGCTGTCGAAATTAATGGGCAAACGGTACTCACGATAGTTGAGGAGGCGATGGGGAAGTTCTCAGACGAGTACCGGGACCGCGCGCTGACGGCGCTCGCTTCGGAGGGAATCACCGAACCGGCGGCCGACGAGTGGTATCCCCAGCAGGCCTGGCTGAACGCGTTCGAAATAATTGCTGACGACCTGCAGCCGCACGTCCTCGACCGACTAGGCGAGCAGATCCCTCGTGTCGCCGACTGGCCCAACGACTTTGACACTGTCCCAGAGGCTCTCACGTCGATAGACGAGGCCTATCAGCGAAACCACCGTGGCGGCGACATCGGACACTACCGTTTTGAATCCGTTGGCGAGCGGACCGGCGAGGTGACGTGTGAGAATCCGTATCCGTGCCCGTTCGACCGCGGTCTCATCAGGGGCGTCGCCCAGCAGTACGCCCCGGTCGACGCGTTCGTCTTCCTCGAAGAAACGGGTGAAACGTGTCGTCGGAGCGGAGAGGATGCGTGTACCTATACGGTCTACTGGTAGCGGTGACTACCGCTCGTAGGTCGCAAGTGCTTCGCGGAGTTCGGCGGCCGAGTACTCCGACACGAGGTGTACGATCTCCTCCAGATCTTCATACGTCTCGCGGAGATTGTGAACGCGCTCTTCCTCGCGAGTATCTGCCGCTACCTGCTCTTCCGCCCGGCGGATGGTTCTGAGCGTCGTCTGGACCTCCCGCTGGACGTATTGCTGGAACACGTCCTGTAGGATGAACCAGATTTCACGTTCAGCCTCGAACCGGACTCGTCTGCCGCCTCCCGTCGACGACCGGCGGTGGATGAGCCCGAGACGCGACAGCGTCCGTGTGACGTTACTGACCGTCGATTTCGCGTAGCCCGTCTGGTCGACGAGTTCCGGGATTGAGAGCGGATCTGATGCGAAGTACAGCACGCCGTAGATGCGCCCGGCACTTCGGCTGAGACCGTACACTTCGGCTGATTGCTCCATCGATTCGATGACACGTTCCCGTGCCACCGAACTGTCAGCATCACTCATGCATCCGAGTCGGCTGCCCTGTTTGTCGCGTGTCCTGCCGTGTCATATCTCCGGCTATTGCTTTCGTAAGTATTAAATTGTTTGATTGGTTTGTTCGGATTGGGCCGAACAAACAAAAACGTCCGTCGCTACTCCAACAATCAATGGCAAGTGCTTTTCCCCACCACCCACCGGTTGACTATGCACCCCGTGAGCAGACGAGCGTCGTAGTCAACGGTACCGAACCGACTGACGTTCTTCAAATCCTCTCGTCCGAAGCCGCTCAGGAGATACTTGGGGCAGTCAGAGATGAGCCGCGGACCGCATCGGACATCGCCGACGCGGTCGACCGCTCGCTCCAGAGCGTCTCCTATCACCTCGACCGGCTCTGTGAAGCTGACCTCATCGAACCCGCCGAGACGTGGTACTCGGAGAAGGGGACAGAGATGACAGTGTACGCCCTCGCCACGGAACGGCTTGTCGTGCAGTTCGGTGATAGCGCTGACCGCTCCGTGTAGTGTCCAGCGGCTTCACGGACTGCCTGCACCCGAAGCTTGCAGTCAGACTTGGCTGGCGTTGTTTTCGCTGCAGAGACTGAGACAAACAGACCTATTGGAACGGTTCTCGTACGTCGAATATGGGCGAAGGGACGGGCACGGAACGACCGAAGGCGACAGTGCTACAGCGGGTATCGAGCGTATTGGACGCCGATGCTCACGACGTGACGGAACTCGACGGCGGAGAAGTCGGGTCGGTCTACCACGTCTCGTTTCACGACCGGCCTGACGTGGCGGTGAAAGTTGACGACTCGCCGCTTGGAATCGAAGCAGCAATGCTTCAGTATCTCACCCGTACCACATCCCTCCCCGTTCCGGAAGTCCTCCACGTCGAACCGAACCTGCTCGTACTATCGTTCATCCGTGGAGACGGCCGATTCAGTGAACGGGCCGAGCGCGACCTCGCGCGCCACGTCGCGTCTCTCCACGATATCTCAGCCGATGCGTTCGGCTTTCAGTTCGACACCCTTTCTGGGCCGTTCAGGCAGCCGAATCCGTGGACCGATTCGTGGGTCGATTTCTTCCGCGAGCAACGGGTACTCCCGTTTGCGAGGGCCGCGCGGAACGACGGCACCTTGCCAGCCGCCGAGTTCGACCGGGTGCAGCAACTGGCGGACACACTCGATGCTCGGCTCGTCGAGCCGGCCTCGCCGTCGCTGTTGCACGGCGACATCCATCCCGGCAACACTGTGGTGGCAGACGGAACTGTTCGGGCCGTCCTTGATCCGGCGATATATTTCGGCCACGCCGAAGTTGACCTGGCGTACGTCGACCGACTGGATTCGATCGGTGCTGCCTTCTACGACGAATACCGCCGCCACCGTGATATCTCTGCGGAGTATTTCGAAAAGCGACGCGACGTGTACGTCGCCTTCCACGCGCTGGAGAACGTCCGGTTTTTCGGCGACGACGGACTCCCGAGGCTCGACAGTGCGTTAGCTCGCCTCGGTCTGTAAAAGCCACAAACGGCGGCCTGGCCTCCCGTTCCGATGGCCGCTTCAGTCAGTCAGCGAGATGTTCTGCCGGAGGTCGTCTTCGATTGCCTCCAGCGTCCGCCCCTTGGTTTCGGGGACGGTGCGGTAGACAAACACCAGTCCCGCGAGGCTGCAGAGGCCGAACAGCCAGAACGTCGCTGAGGTTCCGACGCTGTCAGTCAGGACAGGGAACGTCAGCGAGACGAGGAGATTCGCACCCCAGTTGGCGACTGTAACGACGCCCATCGCCGACCCGCGAACGGAAAGCGGGTATATCTCCGATATCAGGAGCCAGAAGACCGGGCCGAGGCCAATGGCGAAAAAGGACACGAACAGCATCAGACTGATTGTGGCGATGATGCCGAGGCCCCCGCTAAGACCGGGGAGGTAGAACACGGTACCGAGGACGGCGAGAGTTGCAACCATGCCACCGACACCGACAAGGAGCAGTCGACGCCGGCCGACACGGTCGACGAGCATGATCGCCACGACAGTCATCACGACGTTTATCGTCCCGATTCCAACTGTCGCGAGGATCGATGCCACGTTTCCGAGGCCGGTAGATTCGAGAATCGTCGGAGCGTAGTAAATGACGGCGTTGATACCGGTGATCTGCTGGAACACAGCGAGTCCGAGTCCGACAACCAGCGCGGGGCGGAGCCACGATGCCAGCAGATCCCGAACGCCGGTTTCGGCCTGTGTTTCGACGGTCTCTTGGATCTCGTCGAGTTCCTGCTCGACGCCGCCGGACCGCGTTCGGTTGAGCACGGCTCTGGCTTCGTCTTCCCGCCCGTGTTCGAAGAGCCAGCGCGGGCTCTCGGGCATCTTCAGAATCCCGATAGCAAGCACAACGGCGGGGACCATTCCGGCACCGAGCATCCAGCGCCACGCGCCCGCGTCGGCGAACGCGTAATTGACGAAATACGAGAGCAGGATACCGGTCGTCACCATGAGCTGATTGAGCGAGGTGAGTCCACCGCGAATATGCGGCGGTGCAATCTCTGAGATGTAGAGCGGCCCGACGATCGACGCGAAGCCGATAGCGACGCCGTCGATAAGCCGCCCGGCGACGAGGACGGGAACGGTCGGCGCGACGGCCATCGTGAACGATCCGACGAAGAACACGATGGCCGCGATGAGGATGAGACGACGGCGACCGAGGCGGTCGGCTAACTGGCCGCCGACGGCTGCACCGGCCGCGGCCCCGGCCATCGCGCCGCTGACGATGATCCCTTCGACGAGCGGCGACATGACGAACGAGTCCTGAATGAACAGGAACGCGCCCGAGATGATCCCGGTGTCGAACCCGAACAACAGTCCGTTCAGCGCGGCTAACGCGGAGACGACGTAGACGAACCGGTCGCCGTCACCGCGGAGGACGTTCCGTATGGTAGCTGTGGACATCTATGTAAAATTGAACTCGAATCTGTGTAAAAGTCTTTTCAAGTCTATTCGCACGACGGCGGGGCCGCGGGTGCGACCTGTCTTCATCACGATACTGATATTCAACTACGCCCGACTGAGCATAGTTCCGCGATGACCGGAGAGTCCGATTACTCAGCTGGTCCCTCTGTGATAATCTCCGCGAGGTGCTCCCGGTCGAACAGGTGCGTCTCTGTAAATTCGTCAGGGAAGTAGGCCTTCGCGTACCGTTCAATCATGAATAGGTTGTGCAGCGGGCCGGTGTAGATCGGGCCGCCACGAAACACCCTGTCGTTCTGGACGGCCCGCAACTGGCTGCCCACTTCGTGGTCTTTCATGTACGCGAGAACCGAGTTCTCGAACTCCTCGCGGGTCTTCCCTTCTCGGTGATACCGCAGCAGGAGTGAGTCCGGGTCTATCTCTAACAACGCCTCGTAATCAAGCGATTCCGAGCCGGAGTACCCCTTGACTCCGGTATCGGCAAAGGCGTCGGAAATCCCGAGCGTTTGGAAGTGTTCTTTATTTGCCCCGTTTCCGTTGATTCGATACGGCGTGAACTCCTCCGGTTCCTCGCCAGCGAACACCAGAGCGGCGTTTGGCCGATCTGCTGGTGCCGGGAGCCGAGCCTGCACCGTTTCGACCATCTCGTCATGTATCGAGCGGATTGCCTCGAAACGGGCCTGCTCCTGAACCATCTCAGCTACCTTCTCGAAAGCCTCGTACAGGCTGTAGTATCGGTAGTCGTGCCAGTCGTCGGTCCGCCGGAAGATGAGGTTCCCGAGAAACGGTGCGACGTTCTCGCGAATCTCCGTGAGGTCAGACTGATCCCACGCCCCGAGCCAGTCGATAAGCGCGTTCGGATCGATGAGGTGCAGGTCTGCGTCCATCTCGTAGAACGGTTCTTTCGAGACGCCGTCGTTCCAGAGCTGTGTGAGCCCGTCGAGGTCAATAGACACTCCATCTAACTCCTCGTAGTGTAGCGTCTTGTACCGCCCACGGTACCAGATTGACTGTACTGCGTCACCGTGACCGAGCGCGACCAGCATATCGATGTAGTCGGCGGTGAACGGGGCAATCGTCTCGGGCACAGCTTCGAATTCGACGGTGCCGACCGGCTCCATCGTCACTGAATACGACCCGTCGGAAGTCGCTGGATCGGTCTCAGTAGTGCTCGCCCCGGCATCTGTGGTCATGTCGCTGGTCTCGGCCACTGAAGACTCCTGGCTACTTTCGCCCGAACATCCGGCGAGTAATCCACCGAGAGCGAGTGCCCCGCTACTTTTGACT
This sequence comes from Haloarcula sp. Atlit-7R, assembly GCF_003666065.1. NCBI lineage: Archaea > Methanobacteriati > Methanobacteriota > Halobacteria > Halobacteriales > Haloarculaceae > Haloarcula > Haloarcula sp. Atlit-7R. Next base: position 161,116 of record NZ_QXIK01000007.1, read on the forward strand.
ATATCCCTCCGCGTCGGTCGTTCGAGCGTCGCTCTATCCGGATCAGTCATTCGAAATCACCCGTGACGATATCAGCGATTTGCTGCCGGTCGAAGAGTTCGGTGTCGGAGGTCACGTCGCCGAAGATATCGGGATAGAGTTGTTGGGCCGCCCGTTCGGTCAGGAAGAAATTTTGAATCGGACCCTGCCGGAGGTAGCCACCGCGATACACGCGACCGTTCTGTACCGCGGTCAGTTGACTGCCGACGCTGTGGTCCCGCATGAACTGCAGGACGGTCTCCCGGAACTCGGTCGCGGATTTTCGCTCGTGGCCGCGGACGAGGATAACGTCCGGATCAACCGCCAGAAGGGTTTCGTAATCGTACTCGCCCCGGTTGGTTGTACTGAGGTTCTCGATATCGGTTCCGGCAAGCGCGTCGGTGACGCCGAGATCACGCCACTGCTTCTTGCTCGTGCCGTTGTCGTTCAGTCGATAGGGCGAGAACGACTCCGGTTCGTCGGTGCCCTCGAACGTAAGGAGGACGTTCGGACGCTCCTCAGCTGGCGGGAGCTGACTCTGCAGGTCCGCGATGTAGTCGTCGTGTAGCTGTTTGAACGCCTCGTACCGAGCCTGTTCTTGGAAGACCTCAGCAACCTTCTCGAAGGCTTGATACAGGGTGTAGTACCGGTAGTCGTGCCACTCGTCGGAGCGACGGAAGATCAGATTCCCGATGAACGGAGCGACGTTTTCGGCGATTTCGTCGACGTCCGACTGCGCCCAGTCGAACCAGTTGACGAGCATCCCTGGGTCATAGAGGTGCACGTCGCTGTCGAGTTCGTAAAACTCCTCTTTCGTTCGGACCTCCGGATTCGCGTCAGTCGTCTCCTGGTCGACGGACACACCGGGAAGCTCATCGTAGACGTACGTGTAGTAGCGGTCCGCTCCGCCGATACCTGTGAGGCCATCGGCCTGCCCGAGTGCCACGCCCATATCGGCGTAGGTGCCACCGTAGGGAAGCCATCGCTCCGGAACCATCTGGAACGTAACTTCGCCCACCGGCTCCATAGTGACGGTATACGACTCCGTCTCGGTCGCCGTGGGTGTCTCTCTATTCTCTGTTGGGGTGGATTCTGAGACAGCATCGCCGGCACACCCGGCGAGCAAACTGCTGCCCGCAATCAGCCCGGCACCCTTGATATAGTCTCTGCGTGTCGACCGTTCACGCGGCGTTTTCCCGGTGTCAGTCACTGTTGCTCACCCGTGATTATATCTGCGACCCGCTGGCGATCAAACAGCTGTTCCTCGGCGGGGATTTCGGGGTATGGCTCGCCGTCGACATAACCCGGCCACTCACCGAACTGGTCGGGGTACAGCTGTTTCGCGGTCATCTCAGTCTGAAACAGGTTCAGGATCGGACCCTGCCGACGGGCACCCTGAGCGTATATCCGCCCTTCTTGCACGGCAGTCATTTTTTTCAGTACCTCGTCGTCTGCCAGTTGTGACCGAATGTCGTCGAGATTGTGGTACTCTGTCATCGGCCCGAGGACAAGCAACACGTCCGGATCAGCATCAAGAAGCAATTCGGAATCGAGCGTGATATTCCGCCCGTCGTCGCCGTACCCGTTACCGACGGCATCGGCTAAGGCATCGGTCGCACCGAGCGGGCGGGTGTGGGCAGCATAGTAGCCCGGATGGTTCATCTTGTAGCCCCAGATTTTCTCGCCGGAGGTGGAAAACAGGACCAGGGCCGCACTCGGCCGGTCATTCTCCGAGGGAAGGCCCGCGCTGATAGTTTGCATCATCGAATCGCGGACGGATCTGAACGCCCCATATCGCTCCCGTGCCCGAAAGACCGCCGCGAGCTTTCCGAAGACTTCCCAAAGTGTGTAGTATTCGTACGCATCGGCCCAGCCTGATGGCGGGTCCTGCTGCGTGTCGCTGAGTGTGTTCCCGAACCACGGGCCAACGTTCGAGCCGATCTCCTGGATGCTGTCGTTGTCCCACCCCTCGGCCGTCGCAACCTTCGCTGGGTCAGCTATGTGTACATCGCTGTCGAGTTCGTACAGTTTCTCCTTCGACGGTGGCCACGAAGAGTACAGACCCTCCCAGTCGGTTGAGACGCCCTCCAGTCGATGGAGGAACTTCTGATACAGCGACTGGTGGTATTCGGGCGCGTGCATCGCGTTGATTGCATCACCTCGACCGAGTGCGACCAGCATGTCTACGTGGTGGCCCAGTATCGTGAACACGTTCTGGGGAACCGCATCAAACTCGACGGTCCCCATGGGTGACATTGTAACAGAATAACCGTCGTCGCCCGTCGTCGGGTCGGCTGTTGCGGACGACTGCCCTCCTGAGTCTGTCCGTCTTGGGGGTGAGTCTGCGCCGGACTGGTCTACACAGCCCGCTAGCAAACCGCCAGCTACCGCTGCGCCGCCGTACTTCATATAGTCACGTCTCGTCGGGGATCTGTGAGCCGTCTCGTCTGTCGACATAAATATTAGGGCAGCCTAAAAATACATAACTGCTTTGGATTTTAGGCGGGCCTGAAAATCGGGGCACTGCCGTGGGTTTCACTCGATTATCTCGACGAGACATCCGATGGGGACGCCGTCAAGCATGCGCTTGTATACGAATCGACGTTGAGGTGATAGTTACTTCAGATTCGGGAGAGCGTGTGTGATCGGACCGTTCGCACTGATGTCACATCTGTTTCTCGGCGTCACAACTCTTCGCTGCTACAGCAGAATCAGGCCTGACCTATCGGCTGACAGCGCAAAAGCGATCGAAGCCTCCGCTGTATTGCTGCCAGCCACAACAGCGGTATCGGGGGAACGTACAACAGTAAAGTGTCCTTGCTCCGGACACACTAGTATGGCCGACGAGGAAATCGACGACGTGGACAGAGCAATCCTGTATGCACTACAGGAGGACGCTCGAAATATGTCGTCCGGGGACATCGCAGAGCGAACCGATACGTCCGACAGTACCGTCCGCAAGCGCATCAACCATCTGGAGTCTAGGGAGGTCATCAAGGGCTACAGCGCCGATGTCGACTATCAGCAGGCAGGCTACCCGCTCCGAATGCTGCTTTACTGCACTGCGTCGATCCCTGACCGGGGCGAGTTAATCCCAAAAATCCTCGATATAGACGGCGTGGTATCGGTACAAGAACTGGTCACCGGCGAGGAGAACCTCCTCGTGACGGCTGTCGGCGAATCGGATAGCGATATCACCCCAGTTGCGCAGGCACTTCTCGATATAGGCCTGACAGTAGCCGACGAAGTTCTCGTCCGAAGCCACGAGACCACGCCATTCGGTAAGTTCGATTCCAAGAACGAGAGCTAGCGGCGGACAGTGCTGCTTTTGTGGAGCCGTTGGTCGGACGACTGCGTGTCTAGGAGTACACGACCGGGCGAGTCATCGACGTGACTGCCTCGTCTTCTGTAAGGTCTTGTTTTCGAACGGCCACGACGAACAAACTGGTAATCTCGACACCTTCCATACTCAATTAGTCCTCAGCAGTTGATTCCGTGCGTCCGTGTGTACGGCCCTTTTTCGAAGAAACTTGTCGATTCAGGCCACGAGACGCCTGTTTCCTACCGTCATAGTGGTTTCGGCCGAGCGCCAACGAGTAAACATAATGTTCTATAATACACTTTTTCAGGAACAAATTGGTAGTATAGAAGGATTTAATAACCAGTCCGTTCGCACTATGGGTGAAGACTGCCAGAATCGGTCAATCACAGTCCGTGATTGCCGTGATTGGTAACGAACAACGATGTCAGGACACAACTCATCGAAAACGGTCGGATCACTCCCGGACACGACGGCAGACTCGCCGCTCGTGCCCGTCGCACTCACATGGCTCGTGTGGTCGATGTTTGCCGCGAGCATTGCTGTGCTTGCCGTCCGGGTCCGAACCGGGTTCGCATGGGAGATACCCGGTGCGGTCGCCATTGATGGGTTGACCGTTCTGATGTGGGTGGTCGTCACCTTCTTCAGCGGTATCGTTCACAGCTACTCGCGCCGCTATCTGGCGGGGAGTCGCGTCAAGACGCCCTTTTTCGCCACCGTGTTCGGCTTCACAGTGGTCGTGATGGGGCTGGTCGCGGCTGACCACCTCGCCCTGTTCGGAGCGCTGTGGCTTGCCATGGGGCTGTTGATGGCGAAGCTCATCGGTATCGCCAGCGGCTGGGCCCAGGCACAGGCGGCTGCCACGGTCGCGCGGAAGTACTTCGTCGCCAGCAGCGCGCTTCTCACCGTCGCGCTAACGGCACTGTGGTGGACGACCGGTGCCACATCAGTCTCTGGAATCACGGCGGCCGCCGACTCACTCGGTGGTCCGGTGTGGCTGGCCGCCGCGGGCGCACTCGTGCTCGCGGCGATGATTCAGTCCGCCCTGATTCCGTTCCACGGCTGGCTCCTCTCTTCGATGACCGCTCCGACGCCTGCTTCGGCACTGATGCATGCCGGGTTTGTCAACGCTGGCGGCATTCTATTGACTCGCTTCGCGCCGGTCATCACCGTTGACACCGCGCTCATGCTCGCAATCGTCGGTGTCGGCGGTGCCAGCGCCATCGGCGGGAAACTCCTGAAATCAGTTCAGACGGACATCAAGGGCAAGCTCGGCTGTTCGACGGTCGGCCAGATGGGCTTTATGATCATGCAGGCCGGCCTCGGCTTCTTCGGGGCTGCTATCACCCACCTCATCCTGCACGGGTTCTACAAGGCCTATCAGTTCCTCAGTGCCGGCGGACAGGTCGAACACACGAGCCCGAGCGAAGGAACGCCGCATACGCTCGGGACGACAGCGAGCATCGTTGGCGTCATCGGTACGCTGCTGACCGGACTCGCCGGCGGCGCGGTGTTTGCACTGTTAACAGGCAAAGGAATGACGGTCGACAGTGGGCTCTTGCTGACCTTCTTCGTGGTGTTCACGACGCTGCACGCGGCCCGCAACGCTGTCCAGCAGACCTCGCTTCCGACGGTGGCGCGCTACGGGGCCGTTCCGGTGGTTTTCTTCCCGGCCATCGTCGTCTACGCCGCAGTTTACACGGGCGTCTCGGGACTCATGCCTGTCAGCCCTGCAACGACGGAACTGACGCTACTACACGGCATCATTGCCGTCGTCTTCGTCGGCATTTACACCGCTATCGAGACCGGGGTCCACGAGCGCAGCCAGCGCCTCTACGTGGCGTTGCTGAACGCTGGCCAACCGGCAGCCGACACTGTGCTGACCACGACGGAGGACTACAATGAGTACTGAATCCACCATCCACGACAGTATCGACACCGCAGCAACCACCGTCGGCTCCCTCTGGCCCATCCACTCGTTCGTGACGGCAAACCCACTCGCGGGGTTCGAGGACCAGCCGTTCAGTGAGGCGGTCGCGCAAGCGTCCGAACTGCTGGGCGGCCGTGGCTACCCCAGCGCGGAGACGTTCCGTGCGGCGCTGGAGCGCGGCCAGATAGACCCGGAGATTCTCGACGCGGAACTCTCCGAAGCCGGCTACGAAAGCGACCCCGAGATACTGCTCGACCGGCTGGCAGAAGTGACCGATGCCGCGGACAGTGACTCCGACACTGCTCCGGACCGCGTCGACCAAGTGTTGACAAAATGGCTGTCGGCGTTCCTCGACGAGGGGAGCGCCCACTGGTCGATGCCGAACCGCGAAGCGGGGTTCTACACCGCCTTCCGTGGGATGGCCGAACACGACGGCGAGATTCCCGACGAGGGAATTATCACTGCCCTGCCGGAGACGCCGACCGAGACCATCGAAACGGTGCTCGCGTCGTACCCGGAGAGTCAGTGGGTGCACATCTTCGAGGAGCAACTGGCTGCCCTCCCGGGCTGGACGGGACTCATCAAGCAGCGTGCCGACGACGAGAGCGAGTGGCAGTCGGCGTGCCCGATTACGCTTGCGGGATACCTCGCGGCGCGTCTGGCGCTGCTGGATGCTGTCGGTGCTGATATCGCTCCCTCGAACGACAGCATCGACCCGGACCCGGCCGCCGAACTCGCCGGAGCGTTCCTGCGTGCCTGGGAGGCGACCTATCGCGGCGACCTCGTCGAAACCGTCGCCACGGAGAGCCAGTCACTCGCCGACAGCGACAGTTCGGGTCGTCCGGACGCCCAGCTTGTCTTCTGCATTGACACTCGCTCAGAACTCATCCGCCGTCATCTCGAGGCCGTGGGCGACTACGAAACCCACGGGTACGCTGGTTTCTTCGGTATTCCGATGGAGTACCAGGGCTACGACACTGACGTGTCGGTCGATGCCTGCCCGCCGATTCTTGACCCCCAGCACCACGTCACCGACGTTCCGACCGACAGCGAGACCCAGAAGAGCTACGACCGCTTATCCGGCATCCGTGAGACTGCCGACGAAATTGTCGAGACGCTGGAGGCCAACGCCGCCACGGCCTACGGTTTCGTCGAGACTGCCGGGAGCGGGTACGGCCTCGCACTCGCGGCTCGAACGCTTGTCCCCGGGCGCGTGCAGGACCTGTTTGACGCGGCAGAGCGCTCGGTGCCCGACGACCACGAGTTCTGCGACCCGCTCGTCCACCACCAGCACACCTACACCGGTGACTTGCCCGTCGGGCTGACCACCGATGAGAAAGTCGAGTACGCCGCCACCGCGTTCGACCTGATGGGCTGGGAGACGTTCAGTCGCCTCGTCGTCTTCACCGGCCACGCCAGTGAAACAACCAACAATCCATACGATTCGAGTCTGGACTGTGGTGCCTGCGCCGGCAACCCCGGCGGCCCGAACGCCCGCGTGCTGGCTGAAATCTGCAACGACGAGGAGGTCAGGGCCGCGCTCCGCGACCGCGGATTCGAGATCCCTGCCGATACCGTCTTCCTCGCTGGTGAACACAACACGACGACCGCTGAGGTGGACCTGTACGACAGCGATGTCCCCGAGAGCCACGCTGATGACCTCGCGCAGTTGCGTGCCGACCTCGCGACGACCCGCGAGAACGCGGCTGCCGAGCGTGCCGAATCGATGGGCGTCGACGGTGCGTCGGGAGTCAGCGAAACGGAACGCCGCGCCGCCGACTGGGCCGAGACCCGCCCCGAGTGGGGTCTGGCTGGCAATGCTGGCTTCGTTATCGGTCCCCGCGAACTGACGAGCGGTGTCGACCTCGACGGCCGCGCCTTCCTCCACTCTTATGACTGGTCGACTGACCCCGACGGTGAAGCGCTCGAAGCAATACTCACCGGTCCAATGGTCGTCACGCAGTGGATCAACACCCAGTACTACTTCTCGACGGTCGACAACGCTGTCTACGGCAGCGGGTCGAAAGTGACCCACAACCCCGTTGGCAACGTCGGTGTCTACCAGGGCAACGGCGGTGACCTGATGACCGGCCTGCCGCTACAGTCGCTCATGGCTGCTGACGACGATCCGTACCACCAGCCGCTCCGTCTCTCGACGGTCATCCACGCGCCGGTCGACCGCGTCACCGACGTGCTCGCTGACCACGCTGAGCTGGCAGACCTGGTGGACAACAACTGGCTCGCTCTCACAGTCGTCGACCCAACGCAGGCCCACCGTGCCTTCGAGTACGAGCATGACTTGGAGTGGTCGCCAGTGTCTGCCCTGCCCGAGGCCGATGTTGCGGAGTCGACCTCGCCCGCGGCCGCGGACGACTAACCCGGGTGCGAATAGGCGGCCTCCGGACGCCATAGGCCGTCGATGCTTCGAAAGCGCTACTCTCACGCTGCGTTCTCTGGTCCGGTCAGCGGCTCAAAAATCACACTCAATTTATATACAGACCGTCTATATGCTATTCGATTTGAAGTAAGTAGTAATATATCCGACTGAGATGACCGTATACAGCGGGGCCGTTCTGTGGAAACTGCAGTAATCCGACCGTCCTTCACAGCGGGGTGCCACAGCTTGGGCAGAGCGGGGGGCCGGAATCGGGGAGTGAGAGTCCGCAATGTGGGCACTCGCCATCATCTCCCGACGTGCGGATTTCTGAGACAATGTCGGCTGTTTGCGTGCGAATCGTCTCTTTCGTGGCTACTTCGTCATATGCACTGTCAAGCTCTTCCCCACGGGACTGGGATAGAGCGAGCTGCGCTCGCTCTGCGACAAACTCGTGGTCGTCGGTGAGTGCGTCGAGCCGGTCGTGTGGGAACGACGCCAGATCAGCAGTGCCGGCGAGCAAACCTAGCGCTTCGGCCGCCCGCCCACGAACGTATCTGCTTTCGTCTTCGAGACCTGATATGAGTTCTTCACTGGCGTCTGTAAGCCGTTCGGGACACTCAGTACCGATGACGACGAGTGCCGTGCTCAGGTGATATCGAACCAGTTCGTCGTCCACGTGGAGATGCTCGGCGAGTGAATCGACCTGATACCGGAGTCTGTCGGGACTACCCAGGGCGATGTAGGACAGGGCCTTCGCCAATTTCTCTCGTACCTCTGGTTCGTCGAACTCCAGACCGATACGCAGGTCTGCTACGACCTCCGGCGAGACGACGGCGTCGGGATGGTCGACGGCGACGTAGCCCAGCGCCTCCGCGCACCGTGCACGGACGTAGTAGAACTCCGATTCGTCCGCAAGTCGCTCGGCAAGCGTCGGGACGACGGGAACCACGCTGTCCGGCGCGCCCTCACTGACTGCGACGAACAACTTCGCTGTCGTGAGTCGTGTCGGCCGCTCACTGCCCTGTAAGAACTCAGTGAGCGACGGCAGGACGCCGCCGAACAGTTCGGGGTGGCCCTCGGCAGCCGCTTTGAGTGACTGCAAGCACGTCTGTTGGGTCGCTGGTTCGGCCCTCGAAAGACCCTCAAGCGCTGTTCGTGCGTCAGCTTCTTTCCCCTCTTCTAGTAATGTCGCAACCTTTGTCTCTGGAGGTACGCCGGGTGGGTTATCCATCGATCCGTTGTCGGTGTTTCTCACAGAACCCACAAAGTCCCTTGCCTCCCGGTCGTTGTTCGACACAAACACAACCGATCACTGTTGCAACTGCTATGACGAGATTGATAGACTGCCTAGTGACGGAAGTGGCAGATATACATCCATATATTCGAATTATTATCTAAGAGTGTCGAATTTGGATATAAAATCTGGAAGAAATGTAAATAATAGCAGTAAATGGAATCAGGATACCAGATATAATATAAAAACACTATCCAGTTCGGGAGGGAAGGTGAACGGTGATCGACCACGCCTGCTGGGCCGTCGTCTCTTTCAGACAAAAATTAAATGATGATGTAGGTTTTCGGTTCGCGTATAGATGGAAAGCAAACGCGCTTCGTTCGAGGGGTCGCTCGAAGCACTGGGCGTGTCAGTTTCCAGCACACCCGAGTCTGAACTTGAAGCCGCTGTCACGGAGGCAGTCACGGAGCCGGCAGTCGGGATCGGGCTTGACGAGACGGTCGGGGACGAGGCGTTTTCTCTCGCAGAGACGCCGGTAACAGTCGATCCGACGCCGGTCGGGCTTCGCGAGGCGACCACCGGCGTAACCGGTGCCGAACTCGGTGTCGGCGACTACGGCTCACTCGTCCTCACGATGACCGAACAGGCCAGTGAACTCGTGAGCCTGTTCGTTGAGCGCCATGTGGCTATTCTTCACGAGGAAGACATCCAGCCAGATATGGACGCAGCGGTGGCAGAACTGGACGAGCGGTTTACCGAAACGAACGGGAGCGCGATCATCGCAACAGGACCGAGCGCGACAGCCGATATGGGCGCGCTCGTCAAAGGCGCACATGGGCCTAAGGAGGTCCACGTCATCATCGTCGAGGAGGCGGCCTGACAATGGCGACTGCCGACGAAATCCGCGAACTGATGCGGACCGAAGGGGCAGCAATCGCGGAGAACACGCAGGGGTTCAACGCGGGGCGCTATGACTCTGTCGGGGACCTGGAGGACTACGAGGACCTCAAGCGAGCAGCCCGCAGTATCAAGGAGGACGCAATCGCGGAGCTACCGGAGCTTCTCGACCAGCTCACGGAGACCGTCGAAGCGAACGGCGGGACAGTGTACATCGCCGACGACGCTGCTGACGCGAACGAGTACATCCGCGAGGTAGCCGACGAGCGAGCGGCTGACCGGGTCGTCAAGAGCAAGTCGATGACCAGCGAGGAGATCGAGGTCAACGAAGCGCTCGAAGCGGATGGCGTGGACGTGGTCGAGACGGACCTCGGCGAGTGGGTGTTGCAGGTCGCCGACGAAGCCCCGTCACACATCGTCGCTCCCGCGATTCACAAGTCACGGGAGAGCATCGCTACGCTGTTCAACGAGCGGTTCGACCCCGACGAACCACTGGAGACGGCCGAGGAACTGACCCATTTCGCTCGCGAGAAACTCGGCGAGCAGATTGCCGACGCGGAAGTCGGTATCACCGGTGCGAACTTCATCGCAGCCGACACCGGGACGATGGCGCTGGTCACCAGTGAAGGGAACGCTCGCAAGACGGTGGCTGCGACCGACACGCACGTCGCTGTCGCTGGCGTCGAGAAGGTGATTCCGACAGTTGCGGACCTCCACCCGTTCATCGAACTCATCGGTCGGTCGGGCACCGGTCAGGACATCACGTCGTACGTCTCCTTGCTGACCCCGCCAGTTGACACGCCGGTCGTCGATTTCACGGACGACGAAACGCCGCTGTCGGAATTCGACTCCGAACGCGACTTCCACCTCGTACTTATCGACAACGGCCGACTTGAGATGCGAGACGACGAACAGCTCCGGGAGACGCTGTACTGTATCCGGTGTTCCGCCTGTTCGAACTCCTGTGCAAACTTCCAGAGCGTTGGCGGCCACGCCTTCGGCGGGGAGACGTATTCGGGCGGTATTGCGACGGGCTGGGAAGCCGGCATCGAAGGGCTGGACGTGGCCGAGGAGTTCAACGACCTCTGTACCGGGTGTACGCGCTGCGTAAACGCCTGCCCGGTTGGCATCGACATTCCGTGGATCAACACCGTGGTCCGGGATCGGATCAACCGCGACAAGGACACCCCCGGTGAGTGGCTCGTCGACGGCCTCACCCCCGACGAGGAGGACGACGGTGCCCCCTTGCAGAAACGCTTCTTCGGAAACTTTGAGACCGTGGCGAAACTCGGCAGCGCCACCGCGCCGGTGTCGAACTGGCTGGCCGATACGACACTCGCCCGACAGACGATGTCACGAGTCCTGGGTATCGACCCGCGGCGGGACCTGCCAACGTTCGAACGGGAGACGCTCGTCGACTGGGCCGCTGCTCGTGACTCACAGGTCGATGATCCCGAGCGCCGGGCAGTGCTGTACCCGGACCTGTACACGAACCACGTCCAGGTCGAGCGCGGGAAAGCCGCGGTAAAGGTCCTCGAATCGCTTGGCGTCGATGTGGTGGTTCCACCGGCTCCGTCTAGCGGCCGCGCGCCGTTTTCTCAGGGGATGGTTGCGACGGCGACAGACCACGCCGAACGGGTCACAGAGGCTCTGGCCCCCCACATCCAAGACGGCCGCGACGTGGTCGTTATTGAGCCGAGTGACCATGCGATGTTCACACGGGAGTACGAACGCCTCATCGACGAGTCGGCGTTCGCTGACATCGCGGCGAACAGCTACGAGGTGTTCGAGTACGTGTTCGGCCTGCTCGACAACGGGGCGGCCGTCGATTCACTCTCTACCGTAGAGGGGGCCGAAATCGCGTACCACAGCCACTGCCAGCAGCGGACACTCGGGCTCGAAGCTCATACCGTCGCTGTGCTCGAGGAGTGTGGGTACGATGTCGTCACATCTGATGTGGAGTGTTGTGGCATGGCCGGGAGCTTCGGGTATAAGTCCGACTACTACGAACTGAGCATGGATGTCGGAGACAGACTCCGGACACAACTACGGGACGACGGCGTACAGGACCGGCCCGTTGTCGCCAGCGGAACCTCGTGTCTGGAGCAGATCGACGCTCTGCTTGAGCGGCAGCCGAGCCACCCTATTGAGCTCTTGGCGACGTAACCTTTTTTACGGTTTGCGTGCGCGAGCCAGCACAATCACCTAACGCGTGTACGCCCGTTATTTACCCCGTTTTTATAGCCTTCCGTGAGGCAGGCCCGTGTGTCGCTTGGCCTTCACGGTCTGAGATATCGTGTAAGTGTCGCCGCGATAAAACATAGCCCACCCCGCCTACGCTCTGCAATACACGTGTACAGGTCTGCTACCGGCAGCTACTCGCGGAGCGGCGGCGCGACGAGCTGTCCGGTATCAAACTCAATCGGTGACGGCTCTTCGATGACACGGAGGTCAGCACGGTCACGTGCGGCCTCGACCAGCGCTGGCGAGGCGTAGAGCCGGTGAAGGTGCATCGTATCAGCTGCACGGAGGACACGAACGGTTTCGGTGTCGACGACGCCTATCGTCGACAGCGCAGCGACGATGCCGGCGCGGTCGGTTTCGACCACTGGCGGCAGCTTCACTCCACGAATAGTGCTTGCAGTGAGTGCGTTGATAAGCGACGTTTGCGCGTCGAGTTCTGCGACGACATCTTCGTGAACGACATCCGCGGAACCGACACCCATCGCGTTCCCGTGTGTCTTTTCGGTCAGCCCGCGTGTGAAGATGCGCTTGATGTCTGGCGTCTCCGGAGCCGGTTCGTTTATCGAAAACGGTCGGCGACCGATAACGTTCGTGTCCAGTCCCTGACCGCTGATTTCTTTCCCCTGGCGGTCGAATATCACGAGGTCGAGGTCCCCGAACGGGAGTGTCGGCATCAGTTCGTAGGCAGTCTCTAACAGCTCCGCCTCGCGGTCGAGGAACCCACTCGGCGGCACACCCTCTATCAGCGTCGTCTCGTCGTGCTGGTCCTCAACGATTGCGACGCCGCCGACAATGGGCAACTCGTCGAGTAACTGGCCGGTAATCTCTGGAATCATCCGCCGGAACGACCAGTCGACAGCCCACTTGTGAGCAATCTGTGCGCCGCGTTGCTTGCCCATCCCGATGACCAGCATCTTCGAGAGCCCGCTTTCGACGGGACCGTCGAAATCCGTGTGCGGCTTGACGCGGTTGATGGGGATGATTGCATCAGCCGCCACAGCGGTATCGTCGGCGACGACAGGCACATCACGGTCTGGTGTCCGTCCGACCTCGACAACATCCATCGTCGACCGGATTTCACAGCCTATTGCCGACTCTGTCACGCCCAGCTCGTTCAGCATCGTTCGCTGGCCCTCGCCGGTCGCGCCACCGTGACTCCCCATGGCTGGGAAGACGAATGGCTTGTAGCCGGCATCAGACACTGCTTCAACGACGCCGGCGACGATAGTGGGAAGGTTCGCGATACCGCGACTACCGACGCCAAGCGCGACCTCGCCGCCTGCAGGTACCTCGGCAAAAGATAGTGACTCGACTGCCCGCGCTGCGTGTACTGCGACGTCGTCCGGCGCTATCGGGTCTGTCTCCCAGTTCTGTTCGATGACGCCGAGTTCGGGGAGCGGCGGGTCGCCACAGGCATCGACGATCGTCTCTTCCGGGACGGAGAGGGCGTCCGCCGCGACCTGTTGATCAGGTGCGTTCATGCACGGCATATCAGCCCGTCTGCTGATAAACGTGACCCACGGATCGAACGGTGGCTGCCACATCCTCCGTGATACAACGGTCCGGTAGTACCACCTAAGAGTAGCCACCGCGTACCTGTGCCGCCGTTACTCGGTTGCCTCTGGAACAACGAGCACAATCACGTCGTTGACGTTCGTCCCGGTCGGTCCGGTTTCAACTGTCGCCTCGAGTTCTGAGAGGTGCGAGCCGGCATCATTTGCGAGCAGCGCGTCGCGGGCTCGTTCGCGGTCCTCGATGATGCTCGTATCAGCGATAGCTCCAGCCACGTCTGAACTTCCGTCTTCGCCATCAGTGTCGACGGCAGCGATGACTGCGTCGCCGTCGTGGGCCAGTGCCCCCGAAAGGACGAATTCCTGATTGGGGCCGCCCTGTCCGCCATCTCCCCTGACCGTGACAGTCGTCTCACCACCGGCAAGGAGGACTGCTGGCGGTTCGACCGGTGTGCCAGTCGCTGTCGCTTCTTCGGCGATAGCGACGAGCGGCTTCGCTACCTCACAGGCCTCGCCGCGCAGCCGAGACGTGAGGACCAATGGTTCGTAGCTGGCCTCCCGTGCGACAGCAGCGGCGGCGTCAAGTGCAGTTGCGTTGTCCGCGATGAGATGGTTCGTAACACGGTCGAAGACCGAATCGTCGGGGAACGGTGTCTCCGGTCGTCGGCCATCTTGCCCGGCTTCAAGATGGTCGTGAACGGCTGGCGGCGGCGCGAGGCCGTATCGTTCGAACACATCGATCGCATCTCCATACGTGGTTTCGTCCGGGACTGACGGACCGCTACCGATGGTCGAGAGGTCGTTTCCGACGACATCGCTGACTAGTACCCCAGCAACAGTAGCGGGAGCCGCGCGCCGTGCTATCTGTCCACCCTTCAGGTCTGAGAGGTGCTTCCGGACCGCATTAATCTCCGTAATCGGAACGCCACCACTGAGGAGTCTATCGGTCGTTGTCTGGAGGTCGTTCAGTGTCAGGTCCCCGGCCGGAGCCGATAGCAGCGCGCTGGCTCCACCAGTCAGGACAAATAAGATGAGCGTGTCCGTGTCGGCTTCATCGACTGTCTCTAGTATCTCAGTCGTCGCCGCGACGTTCTTGTCCGACGGTAACGGGTGGTCTCCCATCGAACTCTGGACGGTTTGAGTGTCGACGGCCTGCTTGGAGAGGATGTGGCCGCCGCTGAGGCTGTCGCCGAGCATAGACTCAAGTGCCCGTGTCACGCCGCCGACGGCTTTCCCACCGCCGATAACGATAACATCGGTATACTCGGCAAGTTCGTAGGTCGTTCCGGCGATTGTCAGCGTCTCGCCGTCGCGGCTGACAGCCGATTTGGTGGCGGCCGTGGGTGCAGCCGCGTCCACAGCAGCTTCGAGACAGTCGAGTGCCACCTCGTGTGCAGCGCTGGCAGCCAGTGCGCTCCGGTTATGAATCATACGACTGATTCCGTCCGAATCGGTAAAAAATCCCCCGCAGAAACGGTGCTCAGTGGTGCTGCCAGAAGCCGCTTCTAGTCTGGAGGCAGTGCAGGCACTGTGCGTGACCCGTTAGATGGCTCCACAGCGTACCGCACTGCCGTGTCTGCCAGTACTGAGTGAAAATGTAGACAGGCAACAGCACGGCTGTTCTCGTTTTCGAATGAGTTGGTCAGGTCAGTGTTAGACGCTATTTTATATCAGTATGCCTTGGTTATATCATCGCTGTGTGTACAAGTGATGACTTCGTGACGCAAAAAGCCATTTCGCTACTATCGGGAGCAAAAAATGGCCTGGATGAGACTATTGCCCCGCATTTGCAATATCCGTTAGCAGCAACAGGAGGTGCCTATTCGCCTTCAGCGTTGAGCGTTGACTCAAGCCCTTCTCGGAGAGATACGGTCGGTTCATATCCGAGCAGTGTGCGTGCGTCACTGAGGTCCGCTTCGCTCTCTCTGATATCACCCACCCGCTCGGAGACGTGTTCAATTGCCACATCCGTTCCAACGACGTCCCGGACGGTTTCGGCGAGTTCGTTGATACTAATGCTTCGTCCAGTTCCGATGTTGAATGGCCTGCCGGTCGCATCTGTCGTGGCTGCGAGCAGGTTGGCCCGGACGACATCATCGACGTGAACGAAATCACGCGTCTGCTTTCCGTCACCTTCGACTGTGAGCGGGTTACCGGCCTGCGCCTGACGGATGAACGTGCCGATGACACCAGCGTATTCCCCGTCCAGTCCACGCGGCCCATAGACGTTAAAGTACCGTAGCGGGACTGTCGGCAGACCGTGCTGCTCTGTATAAAACCGCGCATACTGCTCGCCGAGATGCTTCTCGATTCCGTACGGAGTGCGTGGATCAGCCGGTTCCGCTTCCGTAATTGGGACCGTATCGGGGGTACCGTATACGGCGGCACTGGAGGCGAGTACGACCCGCGCATCCTGTCGTCGAGCGCAGTCGAACACGGAGATAGTTGCCGACCCATTAAGTTCGTGACAGGCGACCGGCTGCTCAACCGACTGTGGAACACTAACCATTGCGGCCTCATGAAAAACTACGTCAACGTCATTCATCGCCTCGTCAAGCGTTCTCTTCTTTCGTATATCACCCTCAACGACGGTTACATCGGCTGGGAGATTGGCACGCCGTCCCGTTGAAAAGTCATCGAGGACCCGCACATCGTTCTCCTCCGCTAGCGCTGACGTAAGATGGCTCCCAATGAATCCACCCCCTCCGGTAACTAACACCCGACAATTGCGGATCTCATTCGTCGACATGCTACCCGAACGGGGGGTTTTCATGGGTTAAGTTATTCGTAGACATACGCCTCGGTTCATAAGCGACTAATCTTTGGATCACAGGGCATGTGCCGAGCGAACGCCCGGTGAGACCATAGCGGCCACGTATCGTGTCCTCACGTCAGTCCGTACTTTGTTACCAGCTTTTTGCGAATAATACAGGATTGGCGCAATCTCGGAAAGCTGGGAATAACAATATGATAACTCGTTCACAGCAGAGCATAACGGAATCCACTATTCGCCACAATGACACCACTAAACGTACCGGAGCGTGTGGACGATCACACCGGACGACCGCAATTGAGTGCGGTTCCGGAGTGGAACTGAGATGTCGGATAGAATACAGCAATCGCCCGCTAGTGACAGCACACGCGAGGTTTCAAAGAACTTGCCCGCCGTTGGGTTAGTCGCAACCGAGTCGAACGCAGAGTGGATTGCGGCTGAGATTCTTCGTATACACTCACGGGCACACCAGGCAATTGTCACGGCTGCAGTTGATGCTGATCTTCAGGCACTCACTTTTGCCCGATGGCTCGATGCAGAAGTGGTTCTCCCCTCTGGAAACTGGGCTGAGGCCGATTCCCCCCGCGAGCGCCTGCAGCTGTTCGCCAAGGAAGCTGGGTATCCAGGCCTTCTCTACCATGGTGAGGAGGATGGGTCAGTTAATCTCCCGGCAAGCCGGGACGCCCTGAAAGAGACCGAGAAATTCACCGTCGACGCCCAACTTGAACCCGTCACCGAGGCGGATCCGACTGTCATGGTCGGAATTCCGGCATACAACGAGGCGGCAACGATTGGTACGGTGGTGGAGTCTGCCAAGAACTATGCAGACAGCGTTCTGGTGGTCGACGACGGGAGTACTGACGACACTGTCGAAGTCGCATCGGCGGCGGGCGCGACAGTGTACGAGCACGACCGTAACGTCGGGTATGGTGGTGCCCTCAACAGTATTTTTGACCAGGCTGACCGGGGTGATGCCGACTACCTGGTCATCCTTGATGCTGATGGGCAACACGATCCCAGTGATATCCCGGACTTGATCGAACAGCAACAGGAGTCGGGAGCCGAAGTCGTTATTGGAAATCGGTTCGATGAGGACGCAGACACCGAGATGCCGTTGTATCGGCGGTTTGGTCTGTTTGCGGTGAATCTCATGACTAATCTCAGCCTCGGAATCCTCAGACCGACCAAGCAGATCAGCGACACACAGAGCGGGTTCCGTGCGTATAGTACAGAGGCGATAACCTCACTCGCTGAAGACAACTCAATCGGCGACCACATGGATGCAAGCACCAATATTCTCTATCACGCACACTCGAACGGCTACCAAGTCGTAGAGGTCCCAACGACGATAGATTACGACGTGGAGGCTTCTAACAACCTTGGCCCAGTTGAGCATGGACTCACCCTCGTTGGTAACATTATTCGGACAGTTGAGCGAGAGCACCCTATCATGTTGCTTGGTGTGCCCGGAGTATCCTGCGTTCTGGTCGGATTTGCGTTCACCTACTTCACGATGTTCAATTATCTTCAGTCCGGGAGCTTTCCGCTTGGATATGCTCTGGCTAGCACCACTTTCACAATCATTGGGATCCTCGCATCTTTCACCGGAATTATTCTTCACTCCTTGGAATTATACCGGAAATAGCCGGCGGCTCAGTGGTTGATTGGCCATATTAGGTGGTCCAGACACACTTATCAGGTCTGGGTTTACTATGGTGTTATCTCTATTACCAGAAACAACTTCTGCATAACAAAGGCTAATCTATATGATTCGTAAGTCAATGCGAAGCGAATCAACATCAGACTATCTAGCACGGCGACAGCGTGGCGAGTCAATAACGAAACGACCGAGGGCACAGAGAGCATGAGTATCTGCGTCCATGGGCTCGGCTATATCGGGCTCGCGACTGCATCGCTGTTCGCCAACGCAGGTACTGATGTCACTGGTTTCGATGTTGACGAAGGTGTAATCGATCGCCTCAACGAGGGAAACCCGAACGTCAGCGAGCCTGAACTTGAATCGTACATTCAGGATGCGCTGGAGTCCAATCTAACGCCGAGCCGCCGTCCCCAACCCGCTGATGTACATATTATCTGTGTTCCAACCCCGTACGACGAACTGAACGACGGGGCGGACCTGACATACGTGAAAGATGCCGGACGGAACGTGGCAGACGTTCTCAGATCGGGCGACACCGTGGTGCTGGAATCAACAGTACCGCCGGGCACAACGACCGGAATCTTGGCACCGATCCTGTCACAAGACGACTTCGATATCGGTGAGGATGTACACCTGGGTTACACGCCTGAGACGGTGATGCCAGGGAATACGCTCACAGAACTCCGAACCAACGATCGAATCGTTGGTGGTGTTGATGAGGTCTCAGTCAGTGCCATCAAATCGCTTTATCAACCTCTCACCTCAGGAGATATACATGTCGCCGCAGACCCAACGACCGCCGAGTTCGTGAAGCTAGCACAAAACGCCGAACGAAACGTCAGTATTGCATATGCCAACACGCTTGCGCTCCTCGCAGAGAACTACGGCATCGATGTTCGGTCTGCAATTTCGCTCGCGAACAACCATCCACGGGTTGATATTTTGAGCCCTGGTCCGGGCGTGGGTGGGCACTGCCTTCCTGTCGACCCACATTTCCTGAGCGATGGGTCTGGTGCTACAGAGCTAATCGATATCGCGAGCCGAGTCAACAGCAGGATGCCCGAACACGTCGTCAGAATACTCGAAGATGCCATCGGCTCACTCGAAGACAAGACTGTGGCCGTCCTTGGAATCACGTACAAGGGCAACGTCAGCGACACTCGCAATTCTCCGGGATTGGAAATAGCCAAACTGCTCGGGACTGTCACAGTGGATACACGCCCGGCCATGGATGGGGGTTGGGACGAGGGATCAGTCACGATTCACGACCCGCGGGCAACGGACTCCAGATTACAGCTAGTGCCACTCGATGTAGCAGTTGACGGCGCTGACGCGGTGATATTCGGGGCTGCACACGATGAGTTTGCAGCGCTCGACCCAGAGGACATCAGGTCGAAGATGGCGAGCCGGACTGTGGTTGATCCAGTTGATGTCATCGACACGGCGCAATGGACTGAGCACGGATTCGATGTCCGGACACTCTGAGTTAGTGCTCCGAATAGCCGTCTGTCAGAAACAATTCTCCCACTGGCAATCAACAACGGCGTAGGAGGCCTATAACAAATCTTATCGGCTACTCACGGAATCGCTATGAAACTGAATGGGTGGACTCCCACCGGATGTTCAATTACCGGAATCGTGAGCAACAATGACTGACAACACCGTTGGGTTTGTCCTTGGAACGCGCCCAGAGATTATCAAATTAGCCCCGGTAATCAAAGAGTGTCACCGGCGTGGCGTCGGTACACACATCGTCCACACTGGACAGCATTACTCAGACTCGCTTGATACTGTCTTTTTCCGACAGCTCGGGTTATCACCGCCAGATGTGAACCTCGAAGTCGGATCTGACGATCACGGGGCGCAGACTGGTGCGATGCTCACTGGTATCGAAGAAGAACTTCAAGCCACTGAGCCCACAGTGGTGTTTGTCCAGGGAGACACGAACTCCACCCTTGCGGGCGCACTCGCGGGGAGCAAGATGGATGTCGACGTGGCTCACGTCGAAGCAGGACTTCGAAGTTTCGATGACGAAATGCCCGAAGAGACGAACCGCGTCATCATTGATCACATCGCTGACCATTTGTTCCCACCAACCGCCGAAACAGCAACGTTACTCCGAGATGAGGGGATTCCCGAGGACCGTATCACAGTCACTGGAAATACGATCGTCGACGCAGTCGAGACCTTTGACGATGATGCTGCAACCAGCAGTCAGATTCTGAGTGAGCTCGGCGTTTCAGAAGGGCAGTTCGACCTCTTGACCGCTCACCGAGCGGAAACAGTCGATGACCGGGAAGCGTTCGAGCGGATTCTCAGCGGCGTCGCACGAGCAAGCGCTCAGGCGAAACGAGAAGTCATCTACCCGATTCATCCCCGAGCGAAGGACCGCCTCGAAGAGTTCGGTATTGCAGTTCCCGACCAAATTCGTCTTATCGAACCACTGGATTTCTTTGATTTCCTCAGATTAGAGAGCACAGCGGACCTGGTGTTCACCGACTCAGGTGGTGTGCAGGAGGAGAGCAGCATCCTCGGGACACCGTGTGTGACGCTTAGGTATGGAACTGAACGCCCTGAGACAGCATTTGCTGGTGCGAACTGTGTTGCCGGCCGGGAACCGAGTAGCATCACCGCGGCAGCGACACAAATGCGCGGAAAGGCCGGGGACTGGAACACGCCTTTCGGAGATGGGACAGCCGCCGTTCAGATTCTCGATGCAGTCCCGGAACTCCCCGCAAGAGAAACAGTCACGGCCCCCGAGTGACCAGAGCCGGCAAGCACTGTCTCTCGATAGTGAGTCTATTCTTAAGCCCGAATTGACCGGTCCCCGATGATTCGCTTGGCTAGGGATAGACGGATCCCGACTCAATTGCGTACAACTGGACGCCCACGCTCTGGACAGTTGCTTTCCAAGTGGCAGTTCATCAACTGACAACAGTCTCCTTGCCATCCAGTGAGCAGATTGGGAGGCCAGATTACGGACGATAATCTTTGATCTGACTGTCTACACTGGTAGTAACTGTCTAATTTTATTACTTCACTCTCATCAAGCGATAATGGCTACTGATGCAGATGCGAACATCAAGACGGAGGCGTTCCCGATCGACCTTCTGCTGATCGGACTCCTTGGCCTCTGGCATCTCGCCACCGTCCAAGGGTATATCGGACAGTCTCCCGCAAGAGTTGTTTTGGGGTTGGTGGCGGTGCTTATCGCGCCGGGATACGCTTTGACCGCGCTTCTATTCCCGCGCGGTTCCGCCGAGTCAGATGGATCGTTTGATAGCTGGGGGGGACGAATCTCTACAGGCGAACGATGTGTCCTTGCAGTTGGAACCAGTGTCTGTATTGTCCCGCTATTGGGGCTAGGAGTAGTCTTGATTTCGCCGGGTGAGACTACCGGACCGTACCAACTCTCTATCGGCGTAACGACTGTCGTTCTCACGTTTGCTGCAGCGATTCGACGGCTGCGAGTGCCAGCTGACGAGTCTTTCAGTCCCTTACGTTGGATGACAACCGTCCGGAGCAAGGCGTCTCGACCACCGGTTAGAAGTGTTCCGATGCTACGGACGTTGCTTGTATTAGGGCTTCTTCTCTCCGGTACCGGGATCGGTTACGCGGCCATATCGACTGACCGGGGTGAACAGTTTACGGAGTTTGCGCTGGTAACTGAATCCGACAACGGAGAGCCCATTGCGTCTGAGTATCCGTCAGAGATG
Organism: Haloarcula sp. Atlit-7R; assembly: GCF_003666065.1. NCBI lineage: Archaea > Methanobacteriati > Methanobacteriota > Halobacteria > Halobacteriales > Haloarculaceae > Haloarcula > Haloarcula sp. Atlit-7R. The sequence continues at coordinate 182,795 of NZ_QXIK01000007.1, forward strand.
GCACTCGGCAGTTCCCGGACTGTTCAGGTCACCATCGGCAATCATGAGCGACAAGAGCTAAATTATACAGTGGTAGTCATCGCTCAGAGAATCGAGAACGGCAGTGTCCTAGCTACCGCGCAGATAGGTCGGTTCAGGAGCCGCGTTGCGGCTGGTGAAACTCTTAATCGATCGCACGAAATGTCTCCCACGCTGGTTGGAGAGGATATCCGGGTTTCATACCTTCTCTATCGGAACGAAGCCCCGGTTGGATCGAACCCTCGCCCCGAGAACGCGTACCGACGTACGCATATCTGGGTTAGCGTTACCAGTACCTGACGGCAGCGGTTCACACTTTGTAATGACGTATCAACCGTGCACACCTTTATGACGCCTTCATTTGATGATCTGATCTGCCTTGGGGCTATCACAATGAATCTCTCAAATTGTGAAAATTTTATATGAAGCTAACAAGCCTGACGAGTTAGAGCTGACGTCTCCAGTTTCCTGTTTGGTAGAGGTCAGGATTGACCGCAGCGCAGTACAGGTACCACTACGAGCAGGCTTCGTACGTGTAATGCCCGCTAGCAGGGGCAGACTACATATTGGACTGTACAATGAGTCTCGTAAGATTTTCTTACCGTCTGTTCCTTCCAACCCGCTCTATCGTTCTGTCCATCTCATCTGCTCACCTGAACAGGCGGGGTCATGTTGTGGAATTCAATTTCGGAACCCAGTGACTAACAAAGACTATCTGACGGGTTCAGTACGACAATGGACGAGTCGACGCTTTCAGATGGGGCCGGTTCTGCTGTCTCGACAGTACCCAAGCAAAACACTGTAACCACGATGGACGGTGACCGACCACTGCTGGCATTTTTCATTCCAGATCTCTCCGTTGGCGGTGCAGAGCAGGTCGCAATCACAATCGCGAACGGACTGGTCACCCGAGGATACGACATTGATCTTCTCTTGTCACGGGCGAGCGGTGAGCTTCGGTCGGAATTATCCGAACAGGTGTCTATCGTCGAACTGCCACCATCGAAGACGCCTGTGGTCGGGGTGGCCGCGCACCTACCGTTTCTGGCCACATATTTAAATAAACGAAAGCCAGCAGCGTTGTTTCCACATCTTGAACACCCCAGCATTGTCTCACTCGCCATCAATCGGTTCCTAAGCGCCGATACTGCAGTGATTCCGACGCAACACTCCGTGTTCGGACACGACGTTGAGGCGACACCGAAAGACCAGATCGTCAGACGGATCGTTCCCAGACTTTACCCCGCATCGGATCAGATAATCAGTGTTTCCGAAGGCGTCGCGGATAGCCTCGTCGATAGAACACCAGTCGACCGATCAGACATTTCTGTCCTACACAACCCTGTGGATGTCGAACAGATTCGTGGTCGGGCCAGACAACCAGTCGAGCACGAGTGGGTAGAAAACGATGAGCGAGATGTCGTCCTATTCGTTGGGCGACACGCACGGCAAAAGAATCTCGATGGATGGGTCCGTGCGTTCGAGAAAGTAGTTAACAGGAACCCCAATGCGCGTGCAGTCATTGCGGGCAAAGGACCGTGCAGAGCGCAAGTTCAGACGACAGTTGAGCAGTTGGGGTTATCAGATGTGGTGTCTCTTCCCGGATTCGTCGATAACCCGTATCGGTACATGACAAAGTCAGATGTGTTTCTCCTCTCGTCCCAGTATGAGGGATTACCGACGGTATTGATCGAGTGTTTGGCGGTTGGGTGCCCGGTCGTGTCGACAGATTGTCCAAGCGGCCCCAGAGAGATCCTCTCTGATGGGGAGCATGGTACACTTGTCCCAATAGACGACATGGATGGATTGGCCAACGCAGTCTGTGACACGCTTGCTGACCCGCCTGATTCTGACCGGTTGCGGTCCCGCGCTGATGACTTCTCGCCGAAACCCGTGTTTGATGAGTACGAACGTTTCCTCGAAAAGCACGTCTTCACAGCTTAACAGCACTACCTGCCAGGCATTAGCCTAAGATTTCAGCTGCGGGGAGTTGGCCGTCATTGATGATTGTTTCGTGCAGGTTCGCAAGTCGTTGCCCGTGTGCCTCCCACGTCCAGCCCTTCGATACTAACCGTTCCTTTCCGTTTGTTCCCATTCGTTCTCGTTCTTTTGAATTACCGATGAGACTGTTCAGAGCGGTAGCAAGCGAATCGGAGTCTTTTTTTGGGATCAAGAGACCCGTCTCCTCGTCTACAACTTGTTCTGGGATACCGGACACAGCAGAGGCGACAACCGCTGTTTCGCTGGCCATCGACTCGTATATAGTGTTCGGCCGGCCTTCTGCGTGGCTCGGGAGCATGAAAATGTCTGCAGCAGCGAACCATCGACGAAGGCCCAGTGGCGGAACTTCCCAGAGAACTCGATAGTTCTCGTGGTGGCTAGCTTTGAGTTCAGCGAGGAGTTCTGTACGGAGATCACCGTAATGACCGACGAAAACAAAGGCTACGTCGTCGTTACGAATGTTATCCAGAGCGTCACAAATTTCGCGGATCCCTTTCCGTTCCGTATACCCGCCACAGAACATGACAAGCGTAGTATCTTGGTCGATTCCTAGTTCCTGTCGAATCGTTGCCTCGCTATCTGTTGGATACCGTGACGGATCCGCACCGTTGGGGAGTACAGTGGCTTTCGGGGTTTCGGTAATATTGTTAGCAATTCGTGCGAGTGATTCACTCACACAAAAGATCCCATCCGCGTAATCGAGAGTCTTTCTGATCTTCCGTCGGCTTATCTGTGAGAGATTGTAGAAGTTATTCAGAATTTTTCCACGTCCCATGACTGTCAACGGGATATCGTTGCTCCTGCAGTACGGAACCAGCCCGTAACCATCGTAATGGATGTGACCAGCGTGACAGATATCTGGCGTCTCAAAGTTCGATGAGACATATTTCGGAAGCATTTCCGAAAACGACTTCGACGATAATGTGTATTTGAATAGTTTTTGTGGCAGCAAATAAAGAAACCTTGGATAGTGGACCTCATGAGAGCTGTACTCATGTCGACTCGGGATATCACTGAACTCGGAATAGGGGCCGATTGGGGGCGCTCTCGGACGAGGGGTAACAACATCTAGACTAGCGTCTCTCGCACTGAGCGCTTTGATAGAGCGGAAGTTGAACAGCCCCATGTAGGGATTAAAGGGGTCTGGGTGGTTCATCGCACTTACGACCGCATCGTACATGAATGCTGACTAGAAATGCGCCTCATTAAGTATGCATCCGGTACTGGTGTTCTCTTTGACGCATGGTTTAGAAGACGGACAATAACAAATAAAATTATAGCTATCTTGGATGTGTTGCTCACTTTGGGATGCTACGCTCTTGGGGAAAACTATCACACTAAACTCATCCTTGAGCTGGCAATTATAGATGAATTTGACGCGTAGGGGCCTAACTGTTACTTTATTCAGAATACATATGTTGAGCCACCAATTTCTGCGGGTGGTCGGTCGAAAACAGGATCTTCTCGGGTTATATGCACCCCAATATATGCTATGGAACCCTACAGATTCTACGTCAACCCGATATGTGGCTGTCGAGGTGCAAGTCTTCAATCCAGAGCTCAGAGGAACCCTTCCATCCACAAGTAGTGCTAACATTCCACGTTTTGTTATTATAATTTTGATATATAAGCGCAGTGACGGTCAAAGCTACGCGATGTATTCGGTCTAACATTTGAACTGATTCTTCGCTATGAAAGAACAGGCATCACACGTCTAAAGAGGACATACACGAGCAGTATCCAGCCGAGCCATTTAGCCCATCGAAGACCGTGGGTCCACCTCATATCTGCCTTCGGCGAAACTAGGAGTACGGCCAGGACTAGAAACCACAGGAAGGCGATGACATAGTAGACACTGAATGCCGTAAACCCGACCCACCACATCGCCAGCGAAAGCGATACCAGCACGCTGATATAAATCAGCAGAAACCGGCGGAGTCGAGGCTCTGTGTCCGATTTCGGTGATGCGAGAGTCAATCGTCTGATACCTGTGTCTGGTCCATTCATGATTGAGATGTCTGATAGTTACGGTGAATCCCTGTTCGGTGACTGGCAGTGAGTTTCAGTGCAGGCATACTAGATCACCTCCATACCACTGAGTGTGACGCAGTGTTGATTCCGACAGTCGATGGCGACGGTACTGATGGCTCGAACGGTGCTTGCCCCTTCGCATCCGTTTCGACCGTGAGGTCAGCTGTGTTGCCGAGCCCTCCCTGATTATTGTTCCGTGCCAAGGTCTGGATAGTGCCATTTGATGAGCTCAGATCGAACACCATGCCATTGCACTCATGGACTGAGAGCCGGTCGATATCGATATCCGAGAACCATCCAGAATCCCGGTCTCTGATAACTTCATCGTCTTCTCGTATGTTCGTTTTAATGATTGCTATCATATCTCCCTCGATAGTCATTTCGTCAATCCGACACTGGAGCGCGTAGTCTGTCATATTTGTCGTAACAACGTCATTAAGACGTACTGTCGGTGGAGTGTCCGCTCGGGAAGCTATACGCTGAATGAACTGTCGCCCATCAAACTCGTGTCCGGGGATGTCATCAAGCTTCGCTTCGAGCGAGGGAGTGTTCGCGCGGTGGAAGACACGACGGACATCCAACAGGGATGCGGCACTCAATTTACAAAAATTCGCACCAGTACCAGTCACATAGCAGTTTCTGACAGATATCTCGCCGGCGTTAAATCGGACATCGATGGCGCTTCCAGAACAATCGATGAATCGAGAGTTCGTCACTTTGAGGGGGTTGCCTTTGCTCGCGTGGGTGGTGATGTGGTGGCCGACGTGTCCGCCATCCGAATAATTGTGGTCGGCGATGGCATTGTCTTCGAATGTACACCGGTTGACGGTCCGTAGCACATCCCGTCCAAGGATAGCCTCTTGATACCAGCCGCGGATATGAGCGTTCGATAGGTGGAGATCACCGTCGCCACCGACTTTGATACATCTTGATCCGCCACCAGCACCGCGGAGGTTCGGGAGGTTCTCATAGTTTCCATTGAGCCGGACATCCCTAACAACGACCGTACCGTGGTCCACATCGTCCATATAGCGGAAGCCGGTCTGTACCGGGTGTGAATCGGCCTGAAGTCGTTCTGTAATAGCGAGTTCCGAGGCCTGTGGGCCGGCTCCATAGATTGAGATGCCGGGTGGCATATCCCCGTCGACACCGATCCGATTAAATGGTTCGTACTGCGCTGCTCTACGGCCAATGTAGTACGTTCCCTCTGGGACGTAAATAGACCCGTGAGCACCAGCCGCTTGAGCAGCAGTTTGGAGGGCCTTCAGATTCCTCTCTGCGGCCTCAATACTCGGATCGCCCGGGTTCGGTTTCGCACCGTGCGCCCTGATGTTCTCCCCGCTCGTCTCTGGCTTATGTTCCTGATCTGGTTTTGCCTCCGGCGTGCCTTTGACACTAGCCAGTGGCTCCTCACTGGGCCCGGTAAACCGACCCCCAAACACTTGATGGGCAACACCACCGGTGACCGCGGCTGATCCGAGGAGGGCAAGGAGCTTCCGTCGGCCTATCTGCGACGCCAACCCTGAGTCATCAGTCATTGTTTTTGTACGTGTAAATCAAGTCATGTATCGTCGGAGGGCAGATCACTTGATGCGATCCCAGTAAGCATACCCACATATGCTGTGATTGATAGCATTGTTATTCCCTTCTTAACCTATTCTGGTATCTATTGACGGGAGTAACATAATCCATCAGACGGCACACCTCTAGTTACCCCGTCGACTCCGGTATTGATATGTTTTTCAGGCGTGTATCTGACTACTGGTCGGGACGTTGTCCAGACTTCGAGGGGAGTTTCTTCAGGAAGAGAGGGCGACCGGGTGGTACCAGCGATATGTCCAGCCGATGACTTGCGGTTTGGGAGCACGAGTAGGTGCCGAATAGTGAACACTGTCAGTCCCGACTCCCAATACCGAAGCCACATGAATGAGTCCGTGGACACGGAAGGAGGGACAACGCCGCTCGTGAGCGCAATCATTCCGACGTACGGCCGGAACGAACGGTTATCGAGCGCCATCCAGAGTGTTCTAGAGCAGACGTACGACAACATTGAGTTGCTCGTCGTCGATGACGCATCTCCGACTCCTGTCAGAGAAACGCTGGACTCATTCGATCTGACGGTGGACAACTCGTTTCGGATCCTCCGTCACGACAAGAACCGAGGAGCGAACGCTGCCAGGAATACGGGTATTAGAGCCGCCGACGGCCGGTACGTCGCATTTCTGGACGATGACGACCAGTGGGACGAGACGAAGATTACAAAGCAGGTGCAAGCATTTCAGGAGTCTGGCTCGGAGACCGGTGTTGTGTACACCGGCGTTCGGAAGGACGGGCCAGAGGGCACGACAGTGTCGACACCAGTCGCATCGGGCGACGTAATGACGGACCTCCTGACCGGCACGAACTTCGGTCAGTTCTCGTCGGTTATGGTCGATACGACGGTCATAGAAACTGCAGGATTACCCGACGAGAGATTGCCTGCCTGGCAAGACCGCGAGTGGTTCTTCCGCCTAGCACAGCACGCCCACTTCCAGCCAGTTCGGGAGACGCTGACGTACCGTCAGACCGGACTCCCCGACAGCATTACGAAAAAGTTTGAAGAGAAGCGAGACGTGGCCTATCCACTGCTCATCTCGAAACATGACTGGGTTGCGGCGGAGTACGGACTCTACTATGAGCGGATGTTCGTAGCCACAATGCGTCGCTCGCTGGCACGGTCTGCGGTTAGAGCCGACCGTTACAGGGAGGCCAGGAAGTACTTTTTCTTATCCGCGCTCGCGAATCCGTTGTACTGGTCAGTGTATCCGCATTTGGTTGCGTCGCTCGGTGGGAGATGGTCTTATGAATCGATTGCCTCTCTCCGACAGAAGGTAACTAACGGTCCCGCTTCCGGCACCTAAACTCTCCTGGCTTCCAGCATGACAGCGACGACGTACCATCGGGAAACCGGACACTGTGGCATCGGCTCAACTGAACCGCTGTTGTCGTTTTCATTCCCACCGTGGAGTGATAGTGAGATAGACCATGTCACAGTCAGTCAAGTAGGCACACCGGACAGGAGCGGAACCGTCACGGACGGACCGCAGATTCTTCCGGCGGCCCTGTGGAGACAGCTAAATGATCGCATAACAATGTATACAATTCGGAAAGGGGAAGATATGCAAGCACGATCAAGTGAAGGATCATCTGATGCTCTTGATCAACATTACTCTCGCTCGACGATGTGGTTCTTCCAGCGAAATCTCAGGAGGCGACACCGATGAGCCGAACCCGGCATCTTGAACTACTTACGCTCCTCGGGACGGGGCTACTCATGATTGCGGTCGCAGTCGTTTCTACGGTGCCATCGGCAACCAAGTATGAAATATCCATCTACGGGGCTCTCCCGTCGTATTTTTGGGTCTCGATCGTCGGTGCGCTGTTCGTGGGCGGCCTTGTTATACTCTTGAGCGCGGCTGAGCGCGCGGATACGACGTGGCGACCGGCACTCGCGCTCATGATTCTCTCTAATTTAGTCCTCTTTCTCATGCCGTTCCTGCGTGGGTATCAGATGTATGGGCGTGAAGACCCTATGTCACATCTCGGGTATATCCGCGATTTTGTTGTCACCGGCGAGATCGGCGCCAACATCTACCCGCCAGCCCACGTTCTGGCTGTCACTGTTTCCGATGCAACGGGTCTTGGCTGGATGACGGTCGTGATGGTGCTGTCTCCCATGTTTTCTCTGCTATATTACGGAGCGATGTTCTATCTGTTGCGGACCGTGTTCGACTCCCGACGAGAGATGCTCTTTGGACTCCCGTTCGTCATGCTCCCTGTGCTTCGATTCGCACATCTCGGGTTCCGCCCCTTTGCACTGAGTGTTATGCTGATACCGTTCTCGCTGTACCTTCTTTTCAAGAGTGATCAAAGCGCCGCACCTGCAACCCGAACCGCTTTCGTGATCGCACTCTTCGCACAGACATTCTATCACCCGCTAACTGCGCTTTTTGTCATCGGGACATTCGTCCTATATCGCGGGAGCAATCACGTTCCGGGTATGGGCGGTCCACTCCCTACAACGAAAAATCTCTTTTCGCTCTCAGTGGCATTGTTTGCGGTTTGGTACACGCAGTACGCGGGTATCCTTCTGCGCTTCAAGCGGATCTACACCACTCTGTTCGGTGTCGATCAAGGGGAACCGCCGGTGGCCGCTTATCAGCAAACTATTCAAGAATCTTCACCGGCATTAATCGATATTCTTCGAGTGATACTGTTCAAGTATGGCGTAGAATTCATGCTGTTTGGGCTCGGGTTCACATTTATCGTCGCTGTAGCTGCTCTGGTCTGGAAAGGTCGATATGTCCCAACACCACACCTCGGCCTGTTTACCGGGGCGGTGGTCGTATTCAGCTTTGGAGGGTTGTTATTCCTAGTCTCGGACCTCATCGTCCCGCCGAACCGACCATTCCAGATCGCTAAGATCGGCGCTATCATATTGGTCGGACAGCTGTTGTATGTCAGCTGGAGAAAGGTCGACTGGAGCGAGAGACGGATCGGACGGACTGTGGGGTTCTGGCCGACAGCTGTGGTAGTTCTCCTACTGCTCGCAAGCCTTTCCACATTCAGCGTGTATAAATCGCCGCTGAGTTCTGAACGGAATCCACAGGTAACCGAGATGGAAATGGAGGGGAGCGCATGGCTGATGGGCCACGGCGAGGCCACCGAAAATCTCGACCGCTTCGGGATCACCTTTCATCGACATCACGACTACCGGAACGGTGTTCAGACAGCGGATAACTTCGACGAAGGGACACCGCCGAGTCATTTCAATTACACCACCCGTCAGTATCTCGGGAGTAGTTACGACTCCGACCACTACCTTACAATCACACGGAAGGGCCGGATCACGTATCCAGAGCTTTTCCCGGGCTATCGTGACCGATGGCGATACACACCCGGTGATTTCGATCAACTCGAACGGGACCAGACAGTCAACCGACTGTACGACAACGGCGATTATACGCAATATCTCGTTAATGCTACCGCAAATGACGGAACGACGGCGAGTCCGAACTGATGTCACACTGGTCAGAACTCCGACATTTGGAACAGGTAGTCGAGTAGTTCTGTGAGATATTGATTCATAATCCGTATCAAGTGGGGATAACGTCGGAGTTGGCGCTCTACTCGGTTAGGGAACGTATAATTATTTCTTTGAATGTTGCTAAACTACCCATGTCGAATCCAAATTGGATACACACGAGAGACTATTTAATAAAAAGCGAACGGGTTCGATTTGTGGGATATAACTCCGGCCAGTGGAGGGAATGGCAATGAAAAATATCGTTTTCATTACCGTCGATTCACTGCGTGCTGACTATGTTTCCGGGCAGAAGGCTCCTGACTCGCTCGAAACGCTTCCGCAGATGACCGAAGAGTGGCTCACGTGCTCCACTGCATACGCGAATGCGCCATACACGAAGCAATCGTTTCTCTCGATTCTGAGCGGGAGCTATCCCTGGACGTTCGAATCAGCGGAGACTGGCTTCGATCCGGACCGAGTGCATATTGCGGAGCGGTTGTCCGAAGAGGGGTACGCCACAGGTGGCTTTCACTCGAACACGTATCTGAGCCCGACATACAACTACGATAGAGGGTTCGACTATTATCTGGGTCGTGACAGTGGAGGAGATGGGGACACAGACTCCAAGCTCACGTCTCTGTTCAACACGGCCGTGGAACGGGCTGTCGCTACCGAGCAACTCTCAGATCTCGTTTTTTGGACGTACCAGAACGCCGGTAAGCGGCTGGGGATTCAGCTTGGTAGTAACCTCTACAAGCCGGCCGAAGAGTTGAATCAGCATATCGTCAACTGGACCAAACAGCAGTCTAGACCCGTCTTCGTATGGGCACATTACATGGATGTGCATAATCCGTACTATCCTCACGAGGGGACAGTCAGTGAAGGAATCAGCCGGAGACGGGCAGTAAAACTATTTCATAAAGTTAACCAACAACGGTCCGAGGCCGCCGAGAGCGATATAAATTCCCTTGAGCGTCTGTACCGTGGTGAAATAGAGTATTTCGACCGGCAGCTTGGGAACCTGCTAGAGCGACTCAACGAGACGCTCGGTCTCGAAGAGACACTCCTTGTGTTCACGTCGGACCATGGCGAAGCGTTCAACGAGAAGGGACTTGTTTTTCATCCGGGAAGCGCTCTCTATGAGGAGAACGTTCATGTTCCAATGATGATTGATGGACCTGAGATTAGCGGTGGGGAGATAGAGACCCCGGTTTCACATGTCGATCTAGTTCCGACGATACTGAAAAGAGCCGGTATCGAGGCACCAGAGGCAGTCGACGGACGAGATATCGCCGGACCAAATTTTGATGCTACCAGCGACCGTATCGCATTCACGGAGAGCTACGATCACGACGACGGCGGACTAATGGGAACTGACGGAGAGTATAAACTCATCAGGGATCTGGAGACGGGTGAGGAGATTTTTTGCAGGCGCCACTCCGAACCGGAAAAGATCAACCAACCAGACAACATTGAGTCTGTCGCATACGACAGGCTGGCCGGGGCTTTAGACGACCACATTCAGTCGGTAGCAAACGCCGAAGTTACAGCTACTGAGAGCGAAATTTCCGAAAACGTCCGACTCCAACTCCGCAAACTCGGCTACAAAGAGTGACAAACCGTTCGACGATTGAATCGTAACTTCGCCCCACAGACAGGGAGATGAATAACACGGAGCGGGAGCTACAGCGGTTCGCTCAGACTATCCACCTGATTCTCGACGTCATTCACTGTGATCCGAAGTTCGTCGACTTGACCGCGGTCTCGCAATCGGTGCGTGTAACTGTCCTGTTTCCCGCTGACACGGGTGCTATCGGCAGCCACCACTGTTCCCTGAGAGAGGAGCGTCGTGACGACCATATCGAGGTCCCCATCGGCGTCCGTAACGGTCCAGTCAACATCGAATCGTGACCAGTCATCAGTATTCGTTCGGTTCACTTCGACGGCTTCGATCTTCGGGGGGCTCAAAGCCGTCCCGTTGTCTACGGTTACGGTGGCCGAGGCAGTGGCGTCGTTTCCGGCGGAGTCGGTCACACGTGCTTCGAGTCGGTAGTCGCCCCCGTCAACTCCTGTCGTGTCCCACGTGTCCTCGAAATACCCAGTCTCAGCGTTGTATGTGGCCGTATTCCAGCTAGCGTCGCCGAGACGGTGTTCTACAGTCAGTGCGTCTGCCGCATCTTCCTCGTCGTTTGCTGCGATCTGTACCGTCACCTCGCCACTCGCTACCTCACCATCAGTCGGCGTTGCCCAGGATACAGACGGCGTCGTATCTGTCGTCTCGGAGCCAAGGAATTGAGCGGTGGCACCGCCAGTCACGGCACTGAACACGTCCGTTTCGACGGGTTGCGGGTCGAACGACCCCAGCCCAACCCAGCCGTCAGCGTGGTCACTGTCAGTCTCGACAACATCCCACTCAGTTGGTTCGTCCGTCCCAGCAGGCCACACCTTCGCTTTCAGCTCGGACCCCTCGGCACGGAACCGCCTGTAAAAGTATTCATTCTCCTGTGGCGTGCCGAATCGGGCAATCGTTCTCACGTTCCCGTCAGTGTATTTACCCAGACGGAACGCGTCTGCACGGTCTTCGACCTCTATCCAGTAACCGTTGGCATTACCGTCAACCGTCGAGCCACGGAGATACACCCGTGCGTGGAACCCGTATTCTGTCTCCGCAGCGAACGATGGAACTCGAAACTTATCTAGTACCTCAACGTCCGCCGGTCGGCCGACATTGTCCGCGGAAATAGCGTATCGGGTACGGTTCCCGTCAGTGTTCTCGAAGGCGAGAGCAGAGTTTCCTGCGAACTGCGATCCGGTGTCGACACTCCAATCACTCGTGGAACTGGACCACTGCGGTGTCCAGTGATCGAACAACGGTGGCTCTGAGGTAGTGGTCGTTTCCTGCCCAGAGTCATCGGACGCCGAGTTGATACCGACATCGGAAGCAGTCGGCACATCGGGTGTGAGCGGGTCGGCACCCTGCTCGTCGGCCTCAATCGTAATAGCGCCGGTATCGCCGAGACCGCCGTTCCTATCACGCGCGAGTGTCTTGATAGCCCCGTCCGAGTCCTGCGTGCCGAACAATTCCCGCTCGCAGTTGTGCACTGACACGCGGTCGAGAGCCACATCGGAGAAATGCGCCCCGTCACGGTCACGGAACACTTCGTCAGCTAGCTCGAACGTTGCGTTGTGAATCGCAAAATTGTCACCCTGAATATTCAGTTGTCCGGCGGCGGCCTGAATAGCGTATCCCATGTGGTCTCTGGTTTCGACATTCTCGAGATACACTGTCGGTACACCGCCGGTGCGGTCGGACAGCCTGTTGATGAAACAGCGGCCATAAAAATTCTCGCCCGACTTCTCATCAAGTTTGGATTCGAGCGAAGGCGTGTTGGCGCGATGGTATACTCGTCGGACATCGAACAGCGAGGAGGCACTCAACTTACACAGGTTGGCACCCGTCCCTGTCACGTAACAGTCTCGCATCCGTATCTCGCCAGTGTTAAACCGGACATCGATTGCGCTCCCGGAACAGTCAATGAAATGGGAGTTCGTCACTGTGAGAGGGTTGCCCTCGCTCGCATGAGTGGTGATGTGGTGGCCGATGTGTCCGCCACCCGAATAATTGTGGTCCGCAATGGCGTTATCTTCAAACGTACACCGGTCGACGGTCCGTAGCACGTCCCGGCCAAGGATAGCCTCTTGATACCAGCCGCGGATATGCGCATTCGAGAAATGTACATCTCCACTGCCAGCGATATTCATACATCTAGAACCCCCGCCAGCACCGCGAAGGTCCGGTAGATTCTCGTAGTTCCCATCCAGCCGTATATCACGGATTGTGACCGTGCCATGATCGGCACCATCGTCGTAGTAAAATCCTGTCTGGATCGGGTGGGATGACGCGTCGGTGTGCCTGCTCACCCCTAGCGCTGACCGCTCTGGACCGGCCCCGGTGATTGATATGCCGGCGGGCTCCTGCCCACCGAACTCAAAGAACGAAGACCGACTGTCACGAGCGAAATAAAACGTTCCCTCTGGGACGTAAATTTCGCCACCGTCGCCAGTAGCATTTGCCGCGTCAAGCACTGCCTTCCAGTTACGTTTCGCCACATCGAACGAGGGGTCGTCCGGGTTCGCCACCGCACCGTGCTCGGTTATGTCTTCAGTCATAGCGCGTACTCACTGAAATCAGTCATATACTGAGTCTGCTGAGACGATGCGGTTGCAGCGACGCTGTTCGCACCGACAAGTGCGGCGACTGTGACAGCACCCGTTTTGAGATATGCCCTGCGGTTAATCGTACCTTGTTGGCCCCCGTCAAGTGATTTGTTCCGCCCGTTCTTTCCGTCCGCTTCTTCAGTTAATGACTTATTACTTTGCTCCGATTCGGTATTCATCACACTCACCGCTGGTGTAGGTCCCGTATTTACTGATGCTACCAGTCAAAGTGATTTTAGCCCATTTTAATTACCAACTAAAGATATTTACAGGCAGTTAGCTTATCTTAAGTTGATAATACATGATAGGAGTAAGAGTATCCTACCTTGAGACAGAATATCGTATAGCGTGGTTGATCCGCATCTTGAGCACAGGACGCTATACTCAGCCGTACAGAGAAACTACTTCAGTCAGACATCAAATTTGACTCGTATGGAACGGCACGATACCGATCACGGACATACGGAAACTGTGGTTTTGACGGTTACAACTGTAATCTGACTTGTTTTGGCCATCCAGTTTGGCGGGAGTGAGATTCATTAATCATGACTATTTTTGACGCCGTTACAGACTGGTCTATATAGCATACAGAGTCCACGAATAATCTGTCCTGAACGTCTCATACTCTGTTTCTGAGGCTCTTCGTTTGAGAGACAGATCAGGATAGTTTATTATAATACAGATTGGAGCTTTGACCATATTTTGATCTATCAGCTCACTTTATTCAAGATTGAGAATCTCTAATAAGTCAATATATACCGATTCAATAGTGTACATAACGGATTCAGGTTCGGAGCACCACAAGAGTATCAAACGTATACTAATACTCCCGTCATCGGTACGGTGCAACGATTCGATGTTGATGAGTAGCGATAGGCAATCGGGCACTGGACCGTCGTCAAAATCGAGGGCGGAACATCTGAGAGTGGGCCGAGCGATGTACACATTTCACGACGATGACAACTGACTGTGTCATCGTCTCTCAGCGGTATCCCCCTGAAAAGGGCGGCAATGCATCCAGAATCCACGACACAGCCGTCAATCTCGGTGACGACTTTGACGTGACCGTTCTGGCACCGTGCCTCTGTTACCCACCGGGAAACTTCGAACGGACTTGGAAGCGCAAACAGACAGACCGCGATAAGGGTGTGGTCGTCCACCGCCTGTGGACGTGGCAGCCACAAAGAGAGAACCCCTCTCTGCTTCGTCGACTTCCCTACTACCTGATATTCGCACTGCATGCGGCTCTCTGGCTAGTCTTGAATTTCCGGCAGTACGACGTTGTCATGACATCTACGCCACCGATCTCCACTGGGTTCCCCGGACTCGTGGCTGCTGCCATTGGAACTCCCTGGGTAATCGATGTCCGCGACCTGTGGATTGAGAACTCAATCGCCCTTGGATACATTTCAGCAGATAGTCCCCTAGTAACAGCCGGCCGCGCGTTCCAGCGCCTCGCGCTGCACTCCGCCGACTGCATTACAGTAACGACTGAGACGCTTGGAGAAGCAGTCGCTGACACGTACGGTAGCGAACTCAGGGACCGGGTTCAAGTCGTCCCGAACGGTGTTGACATCACCCGGTTTTCCTCCGTATCGTCCCCTGAAAACGGCGGCTCGCGAATCGTTTACACCGGTAATATCGGGAGTGCACAGGCACTCGAACCGTGTATCCGGGCAATGCAACACATTTCAAGCGACGATGCAGTGCTTCAGTTAGTCGGCGACGGTGACGAGGTGTCTCGGCTCAAAGATGTGACAGACCGACTTGGGCTTGAAGACCGCGTAGAGTTTGTCGGGCTGGTGGACCGTGAGCGAATCCCGGAGATCCTTGATACTGCAACTATCGGATTGGCTCCAATAAAAGACAGTCCGGAACTGGACTACGCAATACCCACGAAGCTCTACGAGTACATGGCGTGCTCGCTACCCGTCGTCGTCACCGGAAGAGGGGAAATAAAGCGGTTCGCAACGGATACAGAGGCAGGGATTCACACAGAACCCACTCCCGAGAGCATTGGGGCAGCAATTGACAGTCTTCTCGAAAACCCCGACAAGCGAGTGGCGATGGGTCGAGACGGACACAGAGTCGTCTCCGAATCATACGATCGGCAGGCCATCGCGGGTCGACTCGGCGAGGTGTTTCGGACATTGACAACAGGCGAACAACTGGAATCGTACACGGCCCCAGAACCTGAGCATGACTGAGTCCCTGCAGACGCTTCCCAAAGCGGTCAGATTGTACGGACACACGCTCACACAGTTGGAGCCTGCTCAGGTACTCGGGATGGTTGAGCGAACGACTCGTAACTCCGTACTTACACGACTCCCGCTGGACTTCGACGCACACTACGACGCGGCGATTCCTCAGGCCCTCTCGGTGGCAATCACTCCGGTCAAAACGGATCTTCGCCTACTTCGGGCAGAACTTTCAGAGACGACCGTCGAGATGTTCCAGCAACAGAGCCGTCGGGCGGCCGATGGTAATCTGACGTTCCTCAACAGGACCATACAGCTACGGTCGCCAGACCAACTCAACTGGTTTGACGACCGGTTCGACGACTATCCGCTGCTCTGGCCGCTGAAACTATACGCGTTCGAACCGCTTCGATGGGCGACGCTGGGGTTCACAGACCCACAGTCGGCCCCCGATAGGGTTGTCGATGTGTTCGACCAGTGGGTGCGGGACTGGACCGATAGTATTGAGATCGGCCAACCGGGGTACCTTCGAGACGTGTGGACGCCGTGGGCAGTGTCGCTCCGCATTCAAACACTCACACGATACCTCGCGTGGCGGACTGGAGGCACCCGGAAAGACGGTCCAGAAAGACTCATCGAAACCCTTGCCAGAGAAATATATCGGAATTCGCTCTTCCTCGCAAACCATATCGAAGGTGATGTCGGCGGGAATCACCTCGTCGAGAACGGGCTCGCACTGCTCATGAGCGGACTTACTTTCCCGGGTGCTGATACGTCTTGGGTTTCGGAGGGGATCTCTATACTCGGTCGTACGGGGGCTAAGCAGTTCCTTTCTGACGGTGGTCATTATGAGCGCTCGCCGATGTATCATGCAATCGTGACAACTCGGTTCGTGACAGCGTGCGCTGTGCTGGCAGCCAGTGATCGGTCACTCCCCAACTGGCTGACAGCGATGACGACGCAGGCCGTAGCGTATCTGCGGTACCTCTGTCCCCCAGACGAACGGCTTCCGCTCTGTAACGACGCCGTGTTCGGTCAAGCGCTTCCACTTGCCGACTGTTTGAGGTACGCTGCTGCCGCCGGGTTCGGGTCGGGTGACCGTCCTGCCCCAGCATCCAATCCAGCGAGCGGAGAAACAGGGTACTACTGGCTCGATACAGACCATGGGCGTCTGTTAGTTGACGGCGGCCCAGTCGGGCCTTCGCATTTACCCGGTCACTCTCATAACGACCTGCTGAGTATCTTGCTCTGGATCGGAGGACAGCGTGTACTTACAGATACCGGTGTATATGATTATGCCAGCAACGACCGCAGACAGTACGTCAGAGGTGTCGCTGGCCACAATACGGTACAGGTTGGCAACACCGAGCCGATAGAGATCGGGGGAAAGTATCTGATGGGGGCGCGGACGGAGCCGATGGCACAGTGCGAGGGGACAGACCCGGCGGTTTTCGATGGCCACTACGTGACGAACCCACATTCGCCAGCGTCGTATCAACACACCAGAAGCATTGTAGCGGCAGATGACTGGTGGCTTGTCCGCGATACACTCCGCGGGTCTGACACTGAGACCGAGTCGTGCATCTCCCGTCTCCATTTCCACCCGGATATTGCTATCACAATCGACGAGTCTGAGACAGTACGGGCATCTCACCGGGCAGTGGCCGATGATGAGCCGCCCTTGCTGAGCGTTCACCCGCTGGGTACAAACGACGTTCGCACTACGACAACCGAATACTTCCCCGAATTTGGCGTCGCTCAAGAGCGACAGACCGTGGAGTTACGGGTCGGTCCGGAGTCAGGAACAACAGTTCTGGGTTACCTGCTTGCCCCAAGAGGCGGCGGTGGGGATAGATATGACTCCTCTGGTGAAGGTGAATAACCACCAGCGGGCCGAAACCGCCAGCCCCCGGTAAGGACTGGTTTGGACACCGCAGCTGATGCGTACTCCGGCGTTTGAGATCGTGATCTCAACTCTCAGATTAGCTCCGTTCGTGAAAGTGGGTAAATCCGCTATGGCAGTTCGATGGATCGCCTACGTTAGCGGGGTATACCTCCGACTCAACTGAACAGACGCTTCAACCGAGCCACGAGACTCTTCGAACGGTCACCACCACGACGGCGCTGCTGAGTAGAATCGGTACTCGTGGACTCGGATCCATCTACATCGGACCCAGTGTCCGATGCGTCGCTGTCAGCAGCCGCAAGCGCATCAGCGATCATGCCTTCGGCGTCGTTAACGGCGTCTTTGACTGTGCCTTTAATTAGCGGGATACCGCCGAACCGGTCCTGGCTGACCGACGTGTCCGAGGCGATGATGGCGGCGTCGGCGGATTGGATATCCGTTTCGGAGAGTTCGTTCTCCGCTCCCATCGCCCCCTGTACTTCTACCTTAATATCGTGACCCTGTTCTTCGGCTGTCTGTTCAAGATTCTCGGCTGCCATCTGACTGTGTGCGATACCAGTCGGACAGGAGGTGACTGCGACGAGTTTCATGTGTCTAGTGTGGTGTGGACTTCGCTTCGCGTTGCGGCGAGTTGGGCGCGGTCCGCACGCTCACTCGCGGTGCTGTACTCGGTGTCGCTGACGGCCGTCTTGACCTCCGGAATCGTCACAGCGCTCATGCTGAGTTCGTCAAGGCCGAGACCGACAAGAAGCTCGGTTAAGTCGGGATCGCCGGCCATCTCGCCACACATTCCGACCCAGGCGTCTTCTTCGTGGGCTGCGGTAACTGTCTGATGGATCGCCCGGAGGACGCCCGGATGCGAAGGATCGTGTAAGTCACCGACGCGCTCGTTCTCTCGGTCAGCGGCCATCACGTACTGTGTGAGGTCGTTCGTTCCGATAGAGAGGAAATCGACTCGCGCCGCGAGTTCGCCGGCCATGAATGCGGCGCTCGGTGTTTCGATCATGACGCCGACTTCGACATCAACGGCGTCGGACTTTTCAATATCAGCCGCTGCCGTGTCCAGCGCGTCGAGTGCAGCGTCGAGTTCGGGAACCGTAGCGACCATCGGGAACATGATGGCGAGGTCCCCGGCGCCGTCCGCAGCAGCACGCAGAAGTGCACGGAGTTGCGTGGCGAAAAGGTCCGAATCCGGGCCGAGCGAGCGCCGGATTCCCCGTTCACCGAGGAATGGGTTTTCCTCATCTGGCTGGTCGAGATACGGAATCTGCTTGTCGCCACCGATATCCAGCGTCCGGACGACGACGCGCCCATCCGGGAACGTGTCGAGTGTCTCACGGATGGCCTCGTACTGCTCATCTTCAGACGGCGGCGTCTCCCGGTCGAGGAAGAGAAACTCAGTCCGGTAGAGGCCAACGCCGTCAGCCCCTCGTTCTACTGCGGGCTTCAGTTCCGCCGGCTGGCCGATATTTGCCGCCACTTCGACGTGTCGCCCGTCAGTGGTTTCGACGGACGCATCGACGACAGCGGCACCCGAGTCGCTTGCTGCGGCCGCTCGCTCGGTGTCATCAGGGGCGACCAGCACCTCGCCGCTGTCGCCGTCGATCACCACTTCTGTTCCGTCTTCGATGGCTTCGAGCGCTTCCCCGACACCGACAACGGCCGGGAGGGCCAGCGAGCGGGCGAAAATCGACGCGTGCGATGTCCGTCCGCCCGTGACTGTAGCGAAGCCGGCCACGCGGTCCGGGTCGAGCTGTGCCGTGTCGCTGGGTGTCAACCGTTCGGCGAGGACGACACTGCCGTCGGGCAAGTCACCGAGGTCGACCCGTTCCCCATCCGTCAACAGACGGAGGAGGCGGTCACGCACGTCTCGAAGGTCGTCCGCACGCTCGGCCATTCGGCCGTCCATCCCTTCGAACTGCTCGATATGTTCGCCGAACGCGGCGTCCACGGCGTTCGGGGCGGGCTGGCCCTCGCCGATCATCGTCTCGACGGCCTCCTCGATAGTCGGGTCTTCGAGGAACTGGATATGCGCGTCGAACACTGCGGCTTCGTCTTCACCAACGCGTTCGGCAGTCGCTTCGCGCTCGGACGCTAGTTCCTCGCGAGCGGTGTCGACGGCGTTGGCGAATCGCCGGCCTTCTGCCTCGGGGTCGACTTTCACGTCGTCAGGGTCCGGGAGCGAGATGTCGCGGCCGTACCAGACAACCGTCCCGACCCCGGAGCGCGGCGTGGCACCGGTCCCGTGGAGTGTGCGGTCAGCCATCGTCAGTGTCCAGTTCCCCCTCTGGTGTTGTTAGTATTCGCTCCAGCTCGTCAAGTACGGCTTCTGCGTCCGGGCCGTCGGCGACCAGTTTGATGTCGTCGCCCTGTCCGACACCGAGGCTGGTGATGGCGATCATACTCGCTGCCTGGACAAGGTCACCATCCGGACGCCCAGCCGAGACCTCCGCCTCGTGATCGTTGACGGCCTGGACGAACGCTGACGCCGGCCGGGCATGCAACCCCGCCTCCGGAACAACCGTTACAGTTCGTTCGACCGTCATGCGATGGCCTCCCGAAGCGTGTCCTGAACGGTCGCTTCGTCCTCCGCCGCGTGGAGCCGGTCCCGGACGTCGTCGTGCATCAGAGCCCGCGAGAGCGAGCTGAGGATGTCGAGGTGCTCCTCCCCACCGGCCTCCGGGACAAGGATCATGAAGATGAGCGTCGCGGGTTCGCCGTCCATGGAACCGAAGTCGATTCCCTCCTCGGAGCGAGCGAACGCGAGCGAGGGCTGACTCACAGCGTCAGTCTTCGCGTGTGGAATCCCGATCCCCATGCCGACGCCCGTTGTCGTCTCCGATTCGCGCTCCAGCAGTGCTTCGAGTGCGCGCTCGCGGTCCTCGACTCTGCCGCCGTCCACCAGCAGGTCAAGCAGGGACTCGATACACGCTTCCTTCTCTGCCGGCGGCTCGGACAGCGAGATGTGGTTCGCCGGAATCAGTTCTTCGATGTCGTCCGCTGAGATTGCATCTGTCATTGTCGTCAGTCTAGTTAGTCGTCCGACGGTTGTGTACTGCTCGCCTCTGCCCCGGTGTCGACACGGTCTTCGAAGTCCGGCTTGATAACCGTAGCAACAACCGCTGTCACAAGCGAGCCCAGCAGGATGCTGCCCAGGAAGGCGAGTGGCTGATTCGACAGCAGGACCACGAAGATACCGCCGTGGGGCGCGGGCATCGTGACGCCGAGGGCCATCGATGTCGCACCGCCGACAGCGCTACCGGCCACGATAGCCGGGATGACACGCAGCGGGTCCGCGGCTGCATACGGAATCGCGCCCTCAGTGATAAACGAGAGGCCGAGCACGATACCGCTTTTCCCGTTCTCGTACATCTCGGCCGCGTACTTGTGGGGCGCGATGAAGTTCGAGAGCGCGAGGCCGATTGGCGGAATCATCCCGCCGATCATCACTGCGGCCATCGGAGCGTAGATTTCCTCGGTGATGAGCCCGGTGGCGAACACGTACGCGACCTTGTTTACTGGGCCACCCATATCGAAGGCCATCATCCCCCCGAGGATGAGGCCGACGACGATAGCCTGACCGCCCTGCATCGACTGCAGGAAGGAGGTCAGAGCCTCGTTAGCGAGTGCGACGGGAACGCCCAGCACGAACAGCATCAGCGGCGTCAGAACTGCCATCGTCGCGACTGGGATGAGCAACACCGGCATCATTGGTTGAATGAACTCGGGAACGTCGAGATTCTTGAAGAAGCGCGCGACGTACCCGGCCAGCAGCCCAGCGACGATGGCGCCGAGATAGCCGGCACCGGCTTCGCCGCCGGAGATGCCGATTACTGTCGCCGCTTCGGCGACGACGTTCCCTTGCTGGAGGATGTATGCCAGCAGGAATCCCGGGGCGAGTCCGGGGCGGTCCGCGATGGCGTACGCGATGTAGCCGCCCAGAATGGGCACCATAATTGTCAGCCCGGCCACGCCGATCTGTGCCAGGAACCAGCCCGCCGAGCCGGTATTCCCGAACACTGCCTGTGTGTCCCCTATCGCGTACGCGACCGCGAGGAAAATCCCCCCGATAGTTACGAAGGGAATCATGAACGATACGCCCGTCATCAGGTCCTCCTTGACGGAGGTCACGTGAGCGCGAAGCGCACTCTCAGCCCGGTGTTGATCTGTCATGGTCAACGACATCGACAGCTACGCCGATTGGGTGATATAAAGATACACGTTTGAGCGTGTTATTTATCGAATCTGCTCGATATATGGATATAGGCGATTGTTTCTGCACGGAAATAGGTCTGAGGATTCGGTTGAATAACAGGCATATGCTTGTTAGCCACTTCCATCTATTAGGGTCAATGTCTGGATGGTCGGTGCCACGCGCGTCATAGTGCTTATGCCCGTAACTCGCTCACACCGAAACATGGGTTCACTCTCGGTATCTGGGGAAGTGGCGACCGTCACCGTCGAGAAGATAGGGGGCATCGACGAGACGACAGTCGAGGTCCCGCCAGGGGTGACGGTGCTCCAGGGCCGGAACGCGACGAATCGGACCTCGTTCCTGCAGGCAGTGATGGCCGCTCACGGGAGCGAGTGGGCAAGCGTCAAAGGTGACGCTGATCAGGGGCACATCGAGTTCTCACTGGGAGGTGAGACGTACACCCGAACACTGACCAGAACCGACGACGGGGTTGTCGGGTCGGGCATCGGTCTTCTCACGGACCCGACTGTTGCGGACCTGTTCGCGTTCCTGCTCGAAGACAACGAGGCCAGGCAGGCTGTCGAGCGGGGTGATAACCTCCGAGAGATTATCATGCGACCCGTCGATGTGGCGTCTATCCACCGACAGATACGTGCGGCCGAGCAGCGCAAGGAGGAGATCGACGAGGAACTCGATCGTATCGCGTCGCTCAAGCGTGAGCTTCCCGACCTAGAACGACAGCAGGCGGATCTACGCGAGGAAATTGCCGAGACGAGAGACGAACTCAAGCGTGTCGAAGGACGCATCGACGAGCGGGACGTCGATTTCCAGACGACACAGAAAAACAGGGACGAACTCGAGACTGCTCTCGATGAACTCCAAGCGACTCGGTCCGAACTGAAACGCGTCCGCGAGGATATTCAGTCAGAACAGGAGAGCATTGCGGCGTTACGCAACGAGCGAGGCAACCTCGCAGTCGAACGGTCCGGGCTCCCAGACTCACCAGATGACCGACTCGAATCCCTAGATGCAGACATCGAACGACTTCGGGAACGGGAGCGTGAACTCTCAGAGTACACCACCCAACTGCAGAACGTCATCGAGTTCAACGAAGAACTGCTATCCGGCGAACACCAGGAAATAACTGATGCCATCGACGCAAAGCCCGAGAGCGTAGGTGACATCACGGAACAGTTGTACAAGGGATCAAAGACGACCTGCTGGACCTGTGGCTCGCGAGTGAAGCCGGCCCGTATCGAGTCGACACTCCAGAGTATGCGTGACCACCTTCAGGAGACGATCACAGAGATTGACCATGTCGAAGACAACCTTGACGAACTAACCGACCAGCGTGACGAAATTTCGGAGACGCGCGCGCGGACACAGGAACTCACGGAGACGATTTCGGAGGTCGACGCCGAAATTGAGCGCCGGCAGTCGGACGTAGCGGACCTCCGGGAGCGACGCGACAACCTTTCGGCCCGCGTCGAGGAACTGGAGGACCGGGTGACGACGCTCCGGACCGAGGAGTTCGACGAAGTGCTGGACCTCCATACGGAGGCGAACGAACTGGAACTGAAACTGGACCGCCTCGAATCAGAGCGGGACGAGGTGAGCGAGGAGATCGCCGACATCGAGTCAGAAATCCGTCGGAACGACGAACTAGCCGACCGACGGGAAGAGGTAGTCGACGAGCTGATCGACCTCCGGTCGCGTATCGACCGGCTCGAAGCCGAGGCGACCGACCAGTTCAACGAGAAGATGGCCGACTTGCTCGACATTCTCGGTTACGGGAACATCGAACGTATCTGGCTCGAACGGACCGACACGCCCGACGGCCCGGTCGTCGGCAGCGACGACGGCGTTACGGGGTCGACGTTCACTCTCCACGTCGTCAGGAGCACCGAATGCGGGACGGTGTACGAGGACACGGTCGGCCACCTGAGCGAGAGCGAGCGCGAGGTGACCGGGCTCGTGTTCGCGCTCGCCGGCTACCTCGTCCACGACGTGTACGAAGAGGTCCCGTTCATGCTGTTGGACTCGCTTGAGGCAATCGACGCGGAGCGCATCGCCGCCCTCGTGGAGTACTTCGCGGAGTTCCCCACCTACCTCGTCGTCGCGTTGCTCCCTGAGGACGCGCAGGCGCTCCCCGAGGAGTACACCCGGATTACCGACATCTGAGGGACTGGGTACGGCCAGGGACGCTACCGGCAGTTACAGCCGCCGCGGTCGAGGAGGTCGCTGATGCTGTGGCGCGTCCCGCAGTCCTGACAGCGGATGTCGATGCTGACGAACACGCGGTACTCGCCGACGGTGAGCCTGTCGGCGGTCTGTAGTCTGTCGACCGTGTCTCGGACGATGGTCTCGACCCGGCTGCGGAGGCGGTCGATGGTGTCACGCTCGCGCTCTACCTGCTCGGTCTCGCGGTCGGGGTCGTAGCTCGCCCCGCGAACCTCCGTCAGGTAGTAGCGAATCGCCTGGTAGGTGACGAACTCCTCTTCCAGCCGTTCGACGTCGATGCCGGCCCGTTCGAGCCGGTTCCGGGCTTCGACCCGCTTGCCCGCGCTGACGTCATCGGCCGTCAGGAGGCGATAGAAGTTCGCCGGTTCACCGTCGACCACGTCCATCCCCGCGTCGCGTATCGCGGCCACGAGCAGGGCCCGGTTGAACCGGTCAGCTAGGTCACGGAGGCTCTGGCGCTCCTGACCGTCGCCGAGCCAGGCCCGTTCCAGCTCCGAACCCATCGACTCCAGACCGTACGTTTCGATTAGCCGTCCGACTTTGGACTGCGCCGACCCCATTACCGCCGGAACGCAGCGGCCCGGTTTAGCCGTTGTGTTGCGTCTCCGCGTCCGTCGGTACCGGGCAGTCGGCTCACCGGGTGGGGCCGCGACGCAAACGGTAGCCACAGAACTCGCAAATTGTAAATTATCAATGCCGAATCCAAGCGTAAATCTTCCGAAGATGTATTTATATCTACAGTGTCCGGTGTAGAATATCGACATCGGTTCAGCGCTCCAGCTATCTAACACGACCTGGTCGCTGTCAGTCTACCACGAGGATTTTATACCTGACAGCGCAAGCGGGAAGTTGCACAATGGTCCCCTTCACCCGACGTGCCCTCCTCCACAGCGCCTGCGGGCTGGCGACGCTGTTTGCCGGCTGTAGCGGGCTGTTCGAGGGCGGCACCGGCTCGACACGCACGCCGACCGAACGCAACGACGCGGCCGGTTCGAGGGCCGGCTCGGTAGCCGACCCGGACACGGTCGTCGCCCGCGTCGACGCCGACCGGAAACCGGTCTGGCTCGACGACGAACGACCGACCGAAAGCCGACGCAGAGACCGGCTGCAGTCCGAGGTTATCGACACCGCGGCGAAAGCCGACCGGCTCGGCATCGCTGAAACCGTGGAGCGGGAGCCAATCGAGAGTTTCCTTGCCGAGACCGACTTCGAGATCGAGACAATATACCTCCAGAACGTGAACATCGAGGAGTGTTTCCGGCTGTCGCTCTGTAGAGTCCAGTGGTCGCCGGACAGGATTTCGACCGACTACGGGCGGGTGAGCCGTCCCTACGACGAACGCTGTACGGCGGGTGAGACGGTGTACGCGGCGTGGTTCATCCGCATCCCGCAGGCGCTCGACGCCGACGAGGTCACTACGTTCTCCTCCTCTATCGGGGGCAGCGGCTGTGACGGCCCACAGATGGGTGCCGAAAGCGAAGGTGTCGGCGGGTCTGGACAGAGCAGCGTCGGTCCGGTGGTGAGCGAGCATGACTGACGATACGTCCGGGACGAGTGGAAACCGCGCGGTGATGACTCGCCGCGGGATGCTCGCGCTGGCCGGGGCCAGCGCCATCGCCGGCTGTGGCAGTTTCGGTACCACCGGGAGCGAGCCGACTATCGACGCCTACGACCTGCCCGACGTCCGCCGCAACGAGGAGCTTGAGTCACCGGTGCCCCCGTCGGTCCCGGTCGACGTCGCGGCGAGTCACTTCGAGGCCGCGCGCGAGCGGGTCCGCTCGCTCCTGGCGACGCTGCCGACGCCGCTTGGCCCCGACGAGATCCCGAACGGCCACGTTCGCCAACATCTGACCGACGCCGCCAGCACCGCCTCTGACGGCCTCGACGAGGCGCGGACGGCCCGAACAGAGTTGGTGGCGCTTCGAGAGCTCCGGTCGGCGCGCGAACACGCCCGCTACGCCGCTGCGGGCTGGAGCGTCGCCGACCGCGGTCGCACTGACGCCCCCTTCCGGGAGGAACACAGCCAGACGG
This sequence comes from Haloarcula sp. Atlit-7R, assembly GCF_003666065.1. Taxonomy (NCBI): domain Archaea; kingdom Methanobacteriati; phylum Methanobacteriota; class Halobacteria; order Halobacteriales; family Haloarculaceae; genus Haloarcula; species Haloarcula sp. Atlit-7R. Next base: position 208,699 of record NZ_QXIK01000007.1, read on the forward strand.
TGTTGGCGGCCCGGGAAGCCATGCAGGCACACGAGTACGTCGGGACCGACCCGGTGCGCGCGGCGCTGGTCCACGCCCGCATCGAGACCGCACTCCAGCGGGCCAACGAGACGGACGGGAGGCCCAGAGCGGACTCGGAACTGCTGGCGGTGGCCGAATGTGGCGAGCGGGCCGAGTCGGCGCAGGCGTATCTCGACGACGCCCGCCACCTGCAGTCACAGTTCGACGCCGCGCTCCCGGATGATGCCGGGACGCTGGAGCCGGTACTGACCGCTGGGGCCCAGACGTTGCTCGCGGCCGTCCGGGACCGGCGGGAGGACCTGCCGCCGGAAACGACCACTGACGACCGCACTCCGGGGCGGATAGTTTTCGAAGAACTCCGCTGGGAAGCCGAAAGCGGTATCAGCCGTCTCACGGATGCCGTCGGACCCGCGAGCGCCGTTGTCGATGCGAACAGTCAGCTTGCCCGGTTCCAAGCGATCGACCGCATTCAGACACGGCGGGAGGCAGACGAACTCGCCCGGCCATCGGATGGGAAAACGGTTCGAGATATCAGACAGACCGCGTATGATGCACTCACCGCGGCTCTGGAATCGAGTTCACAACCGGAACTGGTCCGGGCGATTCTCGTCGACGCCGGCCACAAGGTCATGGCCGCTGACCGTTGGTTGACGCATCATCAGGGAGAGATATCGGCGTCCACTCTCGATAGAAGCGTTGCGGACTACTGGCACGCGACAGCACTCGCCCGTTCAGCATCGGCAGCGACCCAGCAGACCGTTCAGGCGCTGGCATCTGACTGAATCTTAACGTTACGAAAACCATGTTGCGGCTGGTCTGTCGGTCAACAGAAACGCGGTTACTACCGTGCAGGCGGGCCCACTGAATGTTCTATATTACACGACATTTGTATTCATTGATACGTTGTAGTACGAAATCACAATGTTACCACTGTTATTCCAGTACTGAACTAGTGGGGAACAGAGACTTTGTACGTTGAGCTCCTGTTTTGCTGTAATGGATTCCCGGGAACAGGAGCCTGCACAGCAGCACGAGACTGCGACCCACCCAACAGATGACTTCGACGAAGAGAAGGCGCGACGTGGCGCTCGCCTCCTACTTGAAGCCGCTGGCCGTGATCCCAGTTCGGCAGGACTATCGGAGACGTGGAGTCGGCGTGTCCCGGACATGTTCGAGACGCTGACGGAAGGCGCTCGGTCCGAGTCGAAACCGATCATGCGTACCTTCGACGCGGAGACCGACGGTCTCATCGTCAAAACAGGAATTCCGCTTTACAGTATGTGTGAACATCATATGCTCCCTTTTCAGGGCGTTGCCCATGTGGCGTATAGACCCGGGGACCAGATGGTGGGGCTGTCAAAGCTCATCCGATACGTCCGGTGGCAGTCACGCCAGCTAACGACACAGGAGACGCTCACGCGGGATATCGCAGCCGGTCTGGCCGACGAACTCGACGCCCATGGAGTCGTCGTCGAACTGACCGCAACGCACATGTGTGAAGTAATGCGAGGCATCGAGACGGAGACTGAAACGACAACCAGAGAGTACGTCGGAACAATCAGTGAGGCGGACCGCACGCAGTTCAGGGAGTCGGTTCGACGCCACATCGACGGTCCCAGCAGCCGCTGAGTGCCAGGGGCCGTATCCTGTGTGACAGAATTCTGGAGTCAAGTGGCCCAGTCATCACAATATGTCTGTTACCCTGTGGTCGTTCGTCGGTAGCGGACAGCAAAAAACCCATCATGATAGAATATTGACTATATGAGCTTCTGCCTGTTCTCCTTGGCACTGGAACGCGAGCATTAACTCGACGACGGGTCCACCAAGCACAAATATCGGTTTGCGACTGCTGACGTTCTGGACAGCGGCCACTCGCCGGCGGCCAGCACCTCGGCCGCATATAAATCGCCGCAGAACTGTGGTCCCTGCTTCTTTCCCGAAAGGGGCCACGCTCAAAACGGACGATGTTGAGCGTTATCACCACGAGAGGCGAGAGTACAGTTCGGTCCGCCAGCATACGGGTGAGACCTCGATGAGTTCGAACTCGCTGCCGTCAGCGGCGAAGACAGTAGTCATCGGTGGCGGTATTGTCGGGAACAGTCTCGCGTATCACCTCGCCCGGATGGGGCGAGAGGACATCGCGATTCTGGATAAGGGGCCTTTACCCGACCCCGGTGGGTCGACAGGTCACGCGTCGAACTTCCTGATGCCGGTGGAACACTCGAAGGAGATGACCCATCTCACCCGGCGAAGCATCGAACAGTACGAGGACATGGACACGTTCACCAACAGCGGCGGTATCGAGGTGGCACGCACAGAGGAACGGGTCGAGGAACTGAAACGGCGCGTCCAGTCGGCGAAGGCATGGGGCGAACCGGCGGAACTGTTGACCCCTAAAGAAGTTGAAGAGATAGTGCCGTACGTCAACACTGACCTCATCAAGGCGGGGTTCTACAGTACCGGGGCGGGCACGTGTGACCCGCTTCGGGCCGGTGAAGTGATGCGAGCCCGGGCGGACGAGTACACTGATGGCGGCCTGCACGTCTCGCCCAACACCGAAGTGCTCGACCTTCACGTCGAAGACGGGTCGATACAGGCGGTCGAGACCGACCGCGGGACCGTCACGGCCGACGAGGTGGTCATCGCGGCCGGGCTCTGGAGCCCGAAGATCGCCGATATGGCCGGCGTCGAGATCCCGCTGACACCGGCGGTTCACCAGATGATCAGCGTCGGCCCAATCTCCGTCTTTGAGGACTATGAGGGCGAGATCTCGTTCCCGGTCGTCCGCGATATGGACACCCAGATGTACGAGCGCCAGCACGGGAACGACCTCGAAGTCGGGTCGTATCAACACCGGCCGATACTCTGGGACGTCGAAGACATACCGTCCATCGACGAAGCTCCGCTGTCGCCGACACAGCCGCCGCTGACCGACGACGCGTTCGAGCAGTCGATGGCCGACGCGCTGGAGATCGTCCCGGCACTCCTTGACGACCCCGAGGCCGGCATCCGTCACGAAATCGACGGTCTGCTCTCGCAGACGCCCGACGGTGCGCCGCTGCTGGGCCCGCTGCAGGACGTCGACGGACTCTGGTCGTGTGCCGCGATCTGGATCAAGGAGGCCCCGGCAATCGGCGAGGCGGTCGCCCAGTGGATGACGCGTGGCTGGTCGGATATCGACCTCCACGGGGCCGACGTGAACCGCTTTTACGAGTACGGGAACTCCCGCTCGTTCGTCAAAGACCGGGCCAGCGAAGGGTTCCAGAAGATATACGACATCGTCCACCCGGCCGAGCAGTACCAGTCGGCCAGGGAACTCCGAACGAGCCCGTTCTACGAGAAACAGGCCGACCTCGACGCGGAGTTCTTCGAGGCGGCCGGCTGGGAACGGCCGCAGTGGTACGAGTCGAACAGCGATCTGCTGGACCGGTACGAGGACGAACTCGCCGAGTTTCAGCGGCCCAACGAGTGGGACTCGCGGTGGTGGTCTCCGATTATCCTCGCGGAGCATCTCCACACCCGCGAGCATGTGTCGATGATCGGCGACATGGGCTTCAGCATCTTCGACTTCCGCGGGTCGGACGTCGTCGACTACCTCGAACGGATGGCTGTGGGTCGCGTCGACGTCGATGTCGGCAAGACCGTCTACACGCCGATTCTCGCCGAAAACGGCGGCTTCGTTTCGGACCTGACCATCGCCCGACTCGGCCCCGAACACTACCGGGTCGTCACCGGCGGCGCGGCGGGCGGGTCAGACCGGGCCTGGTTCGGCGACCACATCCCGAACGATGCCGACGTGACGATGATCGACCGCTCCGAGTCGTTATGTACGCTTGGCGTCTGGGGACCGAACGCCCGGGATATGGTCGACAGCGTTACCGAGGAGGACATGTCCCACGACGCGTTCGAGCCGTACACGGCACGGGAAATCACGGTCGGCGAGGTCGACGCGTGGGCGATGCGGCTCTCCTACATCGGCGAACAGGGCTGGGAGATCTACGCCCCGATGGGTCAGGGCCGCCGCCTCTGGGACGTGCTCTGGGAGGCCGGACAGGACCACGACGTCAGGCCGGCCGGCATGGGCGTCTACGGGACGACCGGTCGCCTAGAGAAGGGGTACCGGCTGTTCGGGCACGAACTCGAACTGGAGTACAACCCGGCGGAAGCAGGGCTGACCTTCCACGGGGTCAAGGACGCCGATTTCATCGGGAAGGAAGCCTACGCTGAGGCCATCGATGAGGAGAATACGGCCACGCTGTGTACCCTGTCGGTCGACGACCACGCACCGGAGGGCGGCGAGCGCCGATTCATGCTCGGGAACGAACCGGTCCTCGATGAGAACGGGGACGTTCTGGTCGACGACGAGGGTCGTCGGTCGTACGTCACCAGCGCCGGGACCGGCCCGAGCGTCGGCAAGCACCTCCTCATGGCGTACCTCCCGCAGTCCCACGCCGAGGAAGGGCGGAGCCTCCAGGTCGAGTACATGGGCCAGCAGTATTCGGTGACCGTCGCAGTCGTCGGGAGCCGGCCGCTGTTCGACCCGGAGAACGAGCGCATCAGGAGCTAGCACAGCCAGTGAACCGATTGCAATCGAACGACGGAGATACGACATGGACACCGTAGCCTGCATCAAGCGCGTGCCGGACACCGGCGCGAAACTCACGCTGACCGACGACGAACAGGAGATCGACACGAGCCATCTGGGGTTCACGATATCGCCCCACGAGGAGTGCGCCGTCGAGGAAGCGATCCAGGTGGCCGACGACCACGACGGGACGGCCACCGTGGTGTCGCTCGGACCGGCGGACGCCGACGAACAGCTCCGGACCGGGCTCGCGATGACGGCCGACGAGGCGACGCTGCTGGAAACCGACGGGGAGGAGTGGCGGCCCCGGAAAACGGCGGCCGCCCTCGCAGACGCCCTGAGCGGCGACGCCGGCACCGACTCGGCCTTCGACCTCCTCCTGTTCGGCAACGAGTCGGCCGACGTGGCGAACCACCAGGTCGGGGTTCGCGTCGCCGAGCGGCTGGACGTGCCGTTCGTCGCAGGCGTGTCAGACCTGACGATTGAGGACGGGACGGCCATCGCCGAGCGCGACGTGACTGGCGGGACCGAGGTGTACGAACTCGAGCTCCCGGCGGCCGTCGGCGTCAAAGAGGGGCTCAACCAACCCCGCTACGCCTCTATGCGCGCCAAGATGCAGGCGCGCAAGCAGTCTATCGGGCGGCAGAACCCGGTCGCCGGCGAGTTCGACGGAGCTATCGAGAAAGTCCGGTTGGAAGCGCCGGAGAGCACGGAGGGCGCGGCCGAGGTGCTCGGCGAGGGACCGGACGCCGTGCCTGCAGTCCTCGACCTGCTCCGCGACGATCTGGAGGTGGTCTGACCGTGATACTGAGCCTCGTCGAACACGCGGGCGGGAGTCCCGAGGAGCCCTCGCTGGAGGCGCTCACGTTGGCCCGAGAACTGTCGACAGCGGCCGACGCGACGCTGGCAGCCGTCGCCTTCGGCACTGAATCGGCGGCGCTCGGGGACAAGCTCGGCGACTACGGCGTCGAGACGGTCCACCGTGTTGCCGACGAGCGACTGGACACGTACGCACCCGAGGCCCGGGCGGAGAGTGTCGCCCAGTTGCTCAACGCCACGGACCCGGAGGCGGTCGTCGCCCCGGGGACTGACCGCGGACAGGAGGTGCTGGCCCACGTCGGTGCCAGGTGCGATCTGCCGATGGCGGCCAACTGTCTCGACGTCGAGGTCGGCGAGGTGTACGAACTATCGCGTCAGCGATGGGGCGGTAGCCTTGTCGAACACGCACGTCTGGACAGTGACCCGAAATTACTGACGGCAGCGGCACACGAGTTCTCGCCGGAGACGGCGACAGCGGCCGCTGAGACGGCAGTCAAGTCGTTCGAGCCGTCGCTTGAGGAGAGCGCGTTCCGGGTCAGGGTCGACCGCGTCGAGGAGTCCAACGAGACCGGTGTGTCGCTCGGCGAGGCCCGCGTCGTCGTCGGTGGCGGGCGCGGCGTCGGCGGCCCGGAGGACTACGACAAACTGGAGACACTGGCCGATAGCCTCAGTGGAACCGTCGGCGCGTCGCGAGCCGCCGTCAACGAGGGCTGGCGACCACACGACGACCAGATCGGACAGACGGGCGCGAAAATAAGCCCGGACCTCTACGTCGCCTGTGGCATCAGCGGTGCAGTGCAGCACATGGTTGGCTGTAAGGGTGCAGACAACATTCTGGCAATCAACACCGATCCGGAGGCAGCCATCATGCAGAAGGCCGACTACGCCGTCGTCGGCGACCTCCACGAGGTCGTGCCGGAGTTGAACGACGCGCTGGGAGACGGGGACTGAGACGGTCGGCCGTTCCGTGTGCGGGCTTGGCTGACGGGCTGGCCGCCTCGGCTCATTCTTTGACGACGTAGTCCCCGAAGTTCTCGACAGTTCCCACGGGTGGTGCGCCGAAAGCGAGCCAGACGTGCGTCTCTTCAGTATGGTTACAGAGGTTCCGGACCGTATCCGGGTGGACGCGGACGACCCCGCCCTCGGGGACATCGTGGACGTCACCCTCGATGGCTATCTGGCCGCCGGCCGTCGCGACGAACACCTCCTCCTGACCGTCGTGTGTATGCGGTGTCGTCACAGAGTGCGGTTCGACGATGACCTGATTCACCCGCATCTCCGTACAGCCGAGCGGGTCCGTGAGTTTCCGGACCTCGGTATCGCAGGTGTCGAACTGTGCCGTCGGTAGCGTCGCTGGCTGGACGATTTCGTACGAAGACGCCATACACCGTTTTGACACAGTCCGGGCATAGCCTTTGTGACGAGATGGCCAACGCGGACCGAATACCGTCGGGGAAATCATTAGGCGAGTGGGCCGAGAGTGCCGTGGTATGGACAGTCGATCAGCAGAGACGGCCGGCGTTGCGCCCGACAGATGACCTTCGCGGACCAGCCTATCGGCGAGTTCCTCGACGGTGTCGCGTCGGGCCAGGTGACTCCAAGCGGCGGTGCAGTCGCTGCCATCGGCGGCGCGATGGGCGCGGCGCTCTGTGAGATGGTCTGTATCCACACTGTCAGTGCTGACGAGTCCAGTGCAGACTCCGGTGAACTAGCGGCTCTGGCGGACGCTCTGACCGATAGCCGGGAACGGCTGCTCGCCCTCGCTGACAAGGACGCGGCAGCGGTCGACGCGGTCGGGGCCGCGTTCGAATCCGGAAACGACGACCGGATTCAGGCGGCCGCGAAACGCTCGACGGAGGTGCCACTCGAGACGGCCGAGGTCTGTCTCGATGTCATTGAGCACGCCCGCACGGTGACTGCGAAGGGGAGGCCGGTCGCCGTCCCGGACGCGGCTGTCGGGGCGCTGCTCGCGGCGGCGGCGCTACAGGCGTCCGCCTCGACTGTTCGAGCCAATCTCGACATGATAGACGACGAATCATTCGTGGCAGCGATGAAACAGCGGGCAGACGCGACAGAAGCGGCCGGCGAAGCGGTGCTCAACGAGGCAATCGCAAACGCGGAGCGGTGAGCGTCGTCCGCCCGCCGAACGCTGAACGGTGTTCACTAAGCGCCGAGCCAGCGAAACGCGAGAGGCGGGACGTGGGGCCGGGTCGTCAGAAGAGTCCCGAAATGTTACCGTCTTCGTCGATGTCCATGTCAGCCGCGGCCGGCCGGGCTGGTAGGCCAGGCATCGTGAGCGCATCAGCCGTGAGCGCGACGAGGAAGCCAGCTCCGGCAGACGGGTACACTTCGCTAATTTCGAGTTCCCAGCCCTCCGGCGCGCCCTTCTTGCTCGCGTCGTCGCTCAGCGAGTGGAAGGTCTTGGACATGACGACCGGGTAGTCGTCGAAGTCGAGCGCGTTCATCTGCTCGATGTCGTCGAGCGCGCCACCGGTGTATTTCACGTCGTCAGCGCCGTAGATCTCGGTCGCGACGGTGTGGATCTTCTCCTTGATGCTGTCATCGTCGTCGTACAGCATCCGGAAGTCCTCCTCGTTGCTCTCCTCGGTCGCCTCGATGACGTTCTCCGCGAGGTCGACGCCGCCCTCGCTGCCGTCGGAGAACACGTTCGACTCCGCGGCACGGACGCCGAGGTCCTCACGGCAGTGGTCCAGCACGGCCTGAATCTCCGCGTCGGTGTCGTCCGGGAAGCGGTTGACCGAGACGACAACCGGGACGCCGAACTTCTGGAGGTTCCGGGCGTGCTTGTCGAGGTTCGAGAAGCCGGCCTCGACGGCGTCGACGCCGGCCGCGTCGATTTCGTCGTAGTCGACCGGCCACTGGTCGAGGCCGTGGTACTTGAGCGCGCGAACGGACGCCACGAGTACGACGGCGTTCGGCGTCATGTCGCCCTTTCGACAGACCACGTCCATGAACTTCTCGGCCCCGAGGTCGGAGCCGAATCCGGCCTCGGTGACGAGGTAGTCGCCCATGCCGAAAGCGGTTTTATCCGCGACCAGGGAGTTGGTTCCGTGGGCGATGTTGGCGAAGGGGCCGCCGTGGACCAGCGCGGGCGTCCCCTCAATGGTCTGGACGACGTTGGGTTTGATGGCGTCACGGAGCAACATCGTGGCCGGGCCGGTCGCCTCGATGTCGTCGACGGTGACCGGGTCGCCGGCCTCGTCGTAGGCGACGATGATGCGGCTGACCCGCTCTTTGAGGTCGCCGATGTCGGTGGCCAGACAGAGGACCGCCATCAGCTCGGAGGCAGCCGTCAGGATGAAACTGTCCTCCCGCGGGGTCCCGCCGGTCTTGCCGCCGAGGCCGACGACCGTCTCCCGGAGCGCGCGGTCGTTCATGTCGATGGCCCGCGGCCACGCGACGTTGTTGATGTCGATGTCGAGGTCGTCGCCCTGTGATATCTTCGCATCGAGCATCGCAGCGATGAGGTTGTGCGCGGAAGTGAGTGCGTGGAGGTCGCCGGTGAAGTGGAGGTTTATGTCCTCCATTGGGAGGACCTGCGACCGGCCGCCGCCTGCCGCACCGCCTTTGACGCCGAATACAGGGCCTAGCGACGGTTCTCGGATGGCGATCATCGCCTCTTCGCCGACGTGATTGAGCGTCTGGCCGAGGCCGACAGTCGTTACCGTCTTCCCTTCGCCTTTCGGCGTCGGCGTCATTCCGGTTACCAGAACGAGATTCTGTTCCTTGTTCTCGGCCTGTTCGCGGAGGCGCTCAATCGCGTGTTGTTTGACTTTCGCGGTGTATTCGCCGAAGTACTGGAGGTCGTCGAGGCCAAGTCCCCACGGCTCGACCAGCTCCCAGATCGGCTCCATGTCGGTCGACTGTGCGATATCGTAGTCCGTGGGAATCGGCTCCTGACTCTCTTCGGTCGAAGATTGCTCGTCCTGTGAAGACATCTCTACTTACCCTTCCTTGCACCGTCGTAATAATGTTAGTGAACCTGACACTACCGGGATAGGATGTGTTCGAGACGCCGCCGACGGCCGACGACGACACATCGTGTTCCTCCGCTTACCGGAGTAGGTCCGAACCGACGGCGGGCCCAAAAGTCCCCCGTGGCGATACATTAATCATGCCACCGCCGACCAGTTATGCTATGGAGTACCACGAGTCGGCGGACTACTTGCAGTCGTTGCAGCGTCGTCGGCCCAAGTTGGGAACCGATACGACGGCGCGGATGCTTTCACATCTCGGTGACCCGGACGACAGTTTCGATAGCGTGCAGATTGCCGGGTCGAACGGAAAGGGAAGCACCGCCCGGATGACCGAAAGCGTGCTCAGGGCCGCCGGGCTAGATGTCGGTCTGTTCACCTCGCCAGGATTGAACGGCTTCCGGGAGCAGATTACGGTCAACGGCGGTCGGGTACCGAAAGAACGGGTAACGGAGTTCGTCGAGCAGATCGAGCCCTGTATCGACCAACTGGCTGCCGAAGAGGACAAGCCGACGCATTTCGAGGTACTCACCGCGCTAGCGCTGTATCACTTCGATGTCGAGGATGTCGATGTGGCGGTGCTGGAAGTCGGCATCGGTGGCCGATACGATGCCACGAGCGCGGTCGATCCCGTCGCAAGCGCCGTCACCAGCATCAGTTTAGAACACACCGACCTGCTCGGCGACACAGTCGAAGAAATCGCCCGTGACAAAGCGCAGGTCGCGCCGCGGGACGCCCCGCTCGTGACAGGAACGACCGGGGCCGCACTCGATGCGATTCAGGAGATTACCGATACCATCACCGTCGGCGACGACGAGGCCGATGTCACCGCTGTCGAGAACGGCATGCGCTCGGCCGTCGAGAACCGCATCTCACTCACTGGGCCGGACTGGGCTCTCGAATCGAACCTCAAGCTACTCGGACAGCATCAAGCAGAGAACGCCGGTGTCGCAGCGACGCTGGCCCGACAACTCATCGGCGTAGACACCGAAACCGTCTCCGAAGGACTGCGGGCTGCAACCTTACCGGGCCGGTTCGAAATCCGGTCGACCGACCCGATGGTGGTCCTCGATGGGTCCCACAACCCCGGTGCGATGGAGACGCTGACGGCACTCATCGAGCGATACGAGTACGACGACCTCCATGTGGTCTTCGCCGCGATGAGCGACAAGGAGTACGAGCGGATGATTGGGGCGCTGCCGGCAGTCGAGACGGCCTTTACCGCGCGACCGGAAGTCAACCGAGCCGCGAGCACCAAATCACTCGCTGCGGCGTTTGAGGGGCAAGCAACTCGGGTACAGCAGGCCGAGTCCGTTCCAGAAGCCACCGAACGAGCGATAGCTACGGCCGACGCGGACGATTTCGTCCTCGTGGCCGGCTCACTATATGCAGTTGCCGAAGCACGGGACCGCTGGAGCCGGCTCGTTGTTCCAAAGGAGAACCTCCAGCAAGCATCTACGGGAGAAGCTGATGGAGTCAAAAGTGTGCCAGAGATCCGCCAGCGGGTACTTTCGGTCACGTTGCGGCGCGACCAGGCAGGCGTCGTCACGCAGGCGTTTGAGGACTGCGGTGGCACCTGCACCCGTTCGACTGTCGGGATGCCGGAGAAGCTCGTCGACACGACCCTGTCGGGGACGCCACGACAGTTCCGACAGCTCATTGACCGACTGGCCTCGGCGGGACTGGGGCTCGGCCGACTCGCCACGCAACTCGAAGACGCGCTAGCTGACAGATCGTTCCCGCCGCCGTTCGACACTGATGCAGCAGCCGTGATGGGGATTCTCAACGTCACGCCGGACAGTTTCTACGATGGTGGCGAATACAATCGTCGCGACCTCGCTATCAGTCATGCGGAACAGATGATCGAATCTGGGGCGGATATCGTCGACATCGGCGGCGAGAGTACGCGCCCCGGGGCGGAGCCGGTGACCGTCGAAACAGAGATCGACCGCGTAGTACCGGTTATCGAGGCCGTTTCGTCGCTCGATGCGACTGTCTCTGTAGATACCCGGAAAGCTGCCGTCGCTGACGCGGCGCTGGATGCCGGGGCCGACATCGTCAACGACGTGTCGGGACTGTCGGACCCCGAGATGCGGTTCGTGGTAGCTGACCACGACGCGTCCGTTGTCCTGATGCACAGTCTGTCCGCGCCAGTGGATCCGGGTCGAACTGTCACATACGACGATGTCGTCGATGACGTGCTTCGAGAGCTCACAGAACAGGTACTGCTCGCCGAGCAGGCCGGTATTGACCGCGAGCAGGTTATCGTCGACCCCGGCTGTGGGTTCGGAAAGAACGCCGCCGAATCGTTCGAACTCGTCGACCGGCTCCACGAGTTCCACGCGCTCGGCTGTCCGGTGCTGGTCGGGCACTCTCGGAAGTCGATGTTTGCCGATATGAGCGACGCAGGAGCGGACAGGCTGCCGCCGACGCTGGCAACAACGGCACTTGCCGCCGAGCGTGGGGCTGACGCCGTCAGAGTTCACGATGTCTCCGAGAACAACGCCGTCCTCAAGACGGTTTCAGCGACGGCGGCTCGACCGTCCCAGCTTCGACAACAGTGATACCTGTGCAGCCCCAACAGCAGCCATGGGACAGTTTCCGGTTCAGATCGGCTCGGGCCTGCTTGAGTCCGTCGGGCAGGTGGCAGCAGTCGCTGGGACCGTTGTTCTTCTACTGATACTCGTTGGTCTGGGTGCCTTCGCGTACAAGAGCCTCGTCGGAGACGGAATCCGCTGGCCCGACGAGCGGGACGAAATGGACAGTGACGATGACGACGGCGTCGTGCAGGGAAGCCGTGATGACGACTGGAAGTATTACTGACGGCAGACCCCCAACTCACGCGTCAGAGCTGGACAGCACCCCGGCCGTGATTCCGTAGTCGTGTCGCAGTAGCGCACGGTTCGCCCACGACAGCACACCGGCTGGTGCACCCAGCCTCGGCAGATAAGCAAGGCAAGTGCCTCGGGGCTTGCCCCCGAGGCGGTTCACTCGGCACTGTGGTCGTATGAGTGTTCGAACTCCCAGTGGTACCGACAGTCTGTACAGGTTGCCCACTCGGGGATATCGAACCGCTCGGGATGTCGCTGGCCGTGTTCCATCCGGCCTCGACAGACAGGACACGTGAGATACAGGAGCTTGAGGTCGGCGAACTCGTCGTGGCGGTACTCGCCGACGCACCGCGGACAGTCGATGCTGTCACGCGCGTTGTGCTGGAAGATTTCCGACTCACATCGCGGGCACTCGATCGTTGCTGGCGGCCGTCTCGCCCACCCGCTGTCACCGTCGTACGTCGTCGTCGCCGTGTCCATGCTCGACAGCCTGAACTTGTTCGGACCGTCACCCCGCCGGAGTGGGGCGACGATCCGCTCCCCGAGCCATACGAGCTTCGAGAACAGAATCGCGAGCCATCCAGACACTATCTTATGGTACGTATTCTGATGGCTTAAATTTCCGGGCAGCGCCGACGCTGACCCGGTACTGTGCGGTCGATAGGTTTTCACGGCGACCCACAGTATGTGTGGTATGGCTTTCGACGCCGTTGTCGATATCGCGCCGACCGCTATGGGGCTTGCAGCAACTGCCGGAGAGCACGTCGTAGGACAACTGGAACCCAGCGTCGCTGCCGAACTATCCAGGCCGCTTCGCGGGGTCGTCTCCTTTATTCTCGTTGTCGTGTCCGGTGCGGTGATACTCCGACTGCGGCGGGCTTCTGTCGCCGATTCTATCGACGCGATATCGGCCAGCCCGGCGACCGCCGTCCTCTACGGCATCGCCGGATACGTGATATTCGGGATCGTTGGTCTGTACGGAGCCACGACCTTGGCGCGCCTCAGTGTCGCCGGCGGTGTATTCGTCCGTCTCGTCGTCCTCGCCAGTAGCGCCGTTTTCTTGTTTCTCACCGGGTTCGGGTTCCTCATCGTCGGGACGCTCCTCACTGAACTCCTGTATCACCGTCAGCCGTCGCACGGACTACTCATCGGCGCGTCTCTCAGTGCACTCACCTGGGTCCTGCTGTCACCTGTCGGCAGTATCGTCTCCAGTCTCGGCATCGCTGCGTTCGGAATCGGCGGCTCTGTGCGGGTCTGGATACACTCTGAACGAACGGTCGAGACAGAAGTCGACCCACGCTAACACTCTTCGTCCGAACTGTCGTTGCGGGTCGCCTGGAAAACGTCGAAAAGAGGGTCCGTCAGTCGGTCCCTGTCGCAGCGTCGTCGCTCCGTTCGGAGATATCCGTCACCATCTCGTCGCCGGCGGTCACGACGTCGACGTCATCCCGTTCAGAGAGGTCCTGAATCGTTTCTGCGAACTCTTCGGATTCGAGTATCTGGTACTCGTTATCGAGCCCAAGATACACCGTGTAACACATCAGACACAGGATGAGCGCGAACGGGAGTCCTGTGGTGATTGCGGCCGTCTGGAGCGCCGTCAGCCCGCCGCCGATGAGCAGGATGGACGCGACAAGCCCCTCAGTAAGGGCCCAGAAGATCCGCTGCGTTCGCGGCACGTCGTGTTTTCCGCCCGAGGTCAGGTGGTCGATGACCAGTGACCCGGAGTCAGACGACGTGACGAAGAACGTGATGACCAGCAGGGTCGCGAGCAGTCCGCTAATCACGCCAAGCGGGAACTGCTCCAGCAGGGCAAACATCGCGACAGTCTGGCCGACTTCGTTGTAAGTCGCTAGCGCCTGTCCGTTCCCCATCAGTGAGTTGAACATCGCGCTGCCGCCGAACACCGACAGCCAGAGCGTCGAGAACAGCGACGGAAGGAACAGCACGCCCAGGACAAACTCCCGAACGGACCGACCCTTCGAAATGCGCGCGATGAACATTCCGACGAACGGCGACCACGCGATCCACCAGCCCCAGTAGAACACGGTCCAGGCGGTGGGGGTGCCGTTCGCGGCTTCGTTGAGCGTCCCGGTGAAGAACCCGAGCGCAAGGATGTTCCCGAAGTACGCGCCGAGTCCCTCGACCCACGTCCCGAAAATGTACACCGTGGGACCCACGATAGCGAGGAACCCGAGAAGCGCGAACATCAGGTAGAGGTTGAGCGTGCTCAGGCGTTTGACCCCACCGTCGAGCCCTGCCGCAACTGAGAGCGTCGCGATGAGCGTGATACCGGCGATGAGCGCGACCTGCGGCCAAGTCCCCGTCGGGACACTCACCGCACCGAGCATGTCCCCGCCAACGTAGGACAGTCCCGTATTGACCTGGGCAACACCGAGTCCCAGCGAGGTCGACAGCCCGAACAGCGTCGCGAACACCGTCACGAGGTCGATGACGTGGCCCGGCCAGCCGTAGATTCGCTCACCAAGGAGGGGCCAGAATATCGACCGGAAGGTAAGCGGGAGCCCGCGGTTGAACGAGAAAAACGCGAGGCCCAGTCCAACCAGCCCGTACACCGCCCACGGGTGAAAGCCCCAGTGGAAGAACGTCTGTGCCATCGCGGCGGACGCTGCCGCACCGGTTCCGGCTTCGGCTCCGAAGAAACTCGGCGGGTTCTGGAAGTAGTACAGCGGTTCCGAGACGCTGAAGAACATGAGGCCGATGCCCATGCCGGCGCTGAATAGCATCGCCATCCAGGAGAAGTCGCTGAACTCCTTCTCGGCCTCGACGCCGCCGATCTTTATTTTACCGTACTTGCTGAACGCGAAGTACAGCAATGTGACGATGAACACGTTCACCGCCAGCAGGTAGAACCAGCCGAAGGTGTCCCCAATGGTATTGAACAACCACGTGTACGCGGAGGCTGCCGTGTCGCCAAGCAGTATCGTCACTGCGATGAACAGCGCAATTATCGCCAGTGCCACCGGGAAGACAACTGGATGGATGTCGAAGCCAGCCGCCTGAATGTTCGTATCACCGGGCTCGCGGTCGGACTCCGGATGGAACAGCTCTACCTGGAGCCCGTCCGACATTTCGCCGGCTTGTTCGTCACTATCTGCCATACGTTACCCCTCTCGAACGTGGTACTGGTCTGTGGAGTCTCATTGTCGTAGTCTCGGTCTTGCTCTGTCACGGTCCGCTGCTGCCATCATGCCAGCGATGTCCCAGCGATGGGCGTCTACAGCGTTCGCATCCTGTTTGGCTCTCTGTGCTCGCTTGCGGGCACCGTGTGCCCACGGGGCTATTGTCGACGTATTTTATGTGCTACTGAGTCTCATACATAAACACTAATGCAACTCTAATAAAACTTCACGTTAAACACGGCACTGTCTAGTTCTGGATGACCTCAGCTGGCGTTCGTCCGTCGAGTGCTTGGTTCGGTCGTTCGTGGTTGTAGTGGTGTCTGAAGCGTCGTAACCACTGTTTCGCGCTGGATTGACTGCCCCGCC
>NZ_QXIK01000008.1:0-143344 GCF_003666065.1 Haloarcula sp. Atlit-7R
AACGGGGGTCGGCCCGGGTATTTCTTTCCGGACTGATGAATCAAAAAAGATTGTTTCAGCAACTTCTGGTGGTACGCCTTTTTTCGCGCAGTATTTCAAAATGCGTTCGTACTCTTCAGTCCCGAACTCATCGGACTCAATCGCATCGGCAAGGGATTCTGCAACGCGATTGAGTTCTCTGGCAGCCTCTCCTTCGTTTTCGATTATTCTCTCGGCCTTTGCTGTGCCTATTCCCTCGACTTCCGTAAGGTCGTCAACAGTAGCGTCGGCAAGGTCTGCGACTTCACTGAACCCAGCATCTCTGAGGTTGCTAGCGGTTTTCTCTCCAATATAGGAATGGTTTTCTGCGGATAGAGACTGTGCAACTTGAGCGGGTTCAACGTCGTCGCTGACGACTTTATTACCATCTGTGATTGATTCAAAGATGTTCTGGTACTCGGTGCCATCAACAGTGACGGAGTTATCTGGTTGCCGTTCCGCGAGCTGCTGCTGGAAGGCTGGGGATTGGAGTGTATCAATTCCAGGCCCTCCCTCGACGAATCTGTAGATATAGTCCTCGCCGGTAGCCGGGCCTTGTTCCTCTCCTACCCATGGCCGATTTTCTTGAAAGTCTGTTCTCTCAATAGCGTGTTTGGATGCTTCCCCCGGCGACTCGCCGTTATTATATCTGTCAACCGCTTTCTGAGCGTAGAACTCGGCTTCCGCTTGGTTCGCCGAGGCCCTTTCCATACCTTCGTGTAATCCTCCACCGGTCTCTTCTGGGTCAGCTCCAACGCTTTCAGATTGAGGCGGTTCAAGATTGTCAAAGTCAATCCCTGTAACTTCTTCATGCTCTAAGTCGCGGAATGCATCGTCTAATTCTCTATCTTCGGGGAGGGATACTTGCTCATTTCCAGACAAGACTGCCTCGGCGTTGTCGAAGTGGTGTTCTTCTAACCGGAGTTGATTGCTTCTCCCCTGATCGGCAGGTTCAACAAACACCTGCTGCACCGCCTCGTTTTCTGCACCTACTTCTTGAGCAACAGAGATTGTCTCTATTTCGGGCTCTTGGGTTTCAATGAACCCCTCCTTTGCTGATGGCTTATCTCTTCGGACAGGTTCTCGTTCACCCGGCTGTGCGGCCTCCCCGTGACCGGCGTTACTATCAAACTCGTACTGTTGGGTACTTCCCTCGCTAACAACCTCTATCCCATCTTCGCTATACTTCTCAGCCCGCGATCCAATCTCAGATTCGTAAGCGGTTTCTGTTGCTTGGGCTTCGTCGACGAGGTCCTGCCAAGACTCTTCGTCGACGTCGCTCTTGGCTTTCTCGACGTCGTCTTCAATTTCTGCTTGGAACTCGCCTACCGTGGCCTGAGTGTTTGAATTCTCTGCGTTGGAAATCGCATCTTCAACTGATTGCTCCCCGGCGGCCTCGACGTTGACTCCACCCGTATTTTTCTTTTTCTGCATGGTGGGGAGTTAGATTCGCTCGCCACATTCCGGACACCGGACAGACTGCCGCTGTGGGGTGGAAAGGACCGTTTCAAATCCCTGGTCATTACGCCAAGTCCCGCTGTTTAATCGACTTCTGTCTTCGTTTTCGAGACGATATCCTCGTTCCCTGTCTTCGTTTTCGTCGACGTAACCGCAGTTCGGGCAGTGCAGTGACATGCTGTTAGTCTCCTTGGATGTAGCTGCTGGTCGATGCTTGTTCCGAAACGTTCCGAGTGGTGATTCCGAGTGCGTTTCCGACTTGACCCTCTAACTGGTGATACGCTGAGCGCATCTCGTCTGTTGACTGGATTTCTGGCTCGTACCGCTGTCTCCACTGGTACTGCCCCGCTGCTGCAACAACGAATTCTGGGACCCGTTCGAGGTACTTCGGGGATAAGAGTCCGATGAGAAATACATCCGGCATGTCGTGGTCTCGGCACCGGTTGAGGTCGTGGAAAAGTTGCTTTCGATTGTTCCCTTGCTTGGATGAAAAATACGGCGAGACATATATCGCAACTGTGTCTACGCCGAGTGCGTCAGCAGCGCTTAGACATAATTCCCGCTCGCTGTGTGTGATTCCTTTGAATAATGGAATAATAGAGGGGGCATATTCTTCGAGTTCTGATTGCATGTAAGCGGCCCCGGTCATGCAGTTCTCAATACATTCAGCCCGCTCATCAGTGGGCTGGCTAGCATATACAGAGACATCGGTGGGGATGTGATATGTGGGATTGAACTCTCGGACAATGTCTCGCTCTTCGCTCCACGAGATGGAATCTAGGCGTTCATCGTTGATCGTCGACGTGGTGATGAATTTGGTGGTGCCAGACCCCCATGTCGTTGCGGTATAACCGTCTTCTACTAACCGCTCTGCATGGTGGAGCTTCAGCATCGCCCAGTTTGGTTCAACGGTTTTGACGAATTCACGGTGGTACGGGGTTGGCTCAACCCGTGCAACGCATCCCCGGATCGGGTTGTTCATCGTTTCACCCACACTATTTGCATCTTACTTTCCATATAATCTGTCTCAGTATTAAAATATGGTGTAGATACCTCTTTATTGACCACGTAGACAGCCCGGACCGGCCATTCACCACATTTTAAATAATACAGACAGTGAAGACTCAGTATGGAGATAGATGATTCATTATTGGCTCTTTTTCATGCCCAAATCACCTCTACTGCAGATGAGTTTCACCTCCAAATTCCAGAGTCTGAACTAGAGATTGGAGAGCTTAGCGAGTCTGAAACGTATAGAGTCGCAATCTTACCTTCTGGCGAGAGTGGGGGTCCTTCAGATGGCTCGTTCAAAGAGCGGCAACCAACGGAAGAAGAGATGTCGGTAGACCATGATCCCACACCGCCTGTATCCGAAGGAGACCGCCGAGATGTCCACATCAAGAGTAAAGGAGATGAGGGGGATGGTGTCGCTTTTATCGATACAGGATATGCTGTATTCGTCTCTGGGGCACAGATCGGGGAGAATCTAACAGTAGAAATTGAAACAGTCCATGACAGGTTCGCCTTTGCAGAGCCTATCAATGGACAGATGGCTGAAGAAGTTAGAACATGATTTCGGTCGCCAGTGATACGAGCTCATCTCCAATTCCATCTACACCAGACGTCCGACAGATATCGTAGTACTCGTCGAACTTGCTGGCGTGAGAAGACTGGGAGAGAGTAACCCCGACAACAGGGAAGTGCGTCTCTGAGAGTGCAGCGAGATACCGCTCTCTGTCGTGGGGCTTCCCATCCGAGACGACGAACATGAAGGGGTAGTGCGGTTCTTGACGAATACGTTCTCGACTCACAACCAATGCATCAGTGAGGGGCGTCCCGCCACCCGTTTTTCCACTGGTCAGATTGCTCCGGACTTGTCGAGTTGGAGTCCCAAAGGGTTTGACCATTCGGGCATTCCCACGGTAGAGGTCAACTATTGCGACATTCACACCAAGTTGTTCTAACGCTAGTGCGAACCCACCGATAGCGACTTCAGCTGTTGAAATTTGCCGAGCCATCGACCCAGACCGATCAAGCACTAGTACGACAGAGTAGGACTTCTTCTGCCCGTCAGTTGTCTGTTTGTTGATTGCGAGATTATTGACTGACAGTCGGTGGCTCAGAGAGGGCTCAAATGTACCAGTCCGAGTCCCTCGGCGTTCGTCCGTTGTCTGATTTTGCTGTAGTGACTGTTGAAGTGGTCCTTTGAGAATGTGAGATTCGGTGATGATCTCTTCCCACGTTTCAGCGTTGGTTGGCTCGTCTGATGGGTCAACCATCCGTAGCCGGTCCACCTCCCCGTTACCGCCTTCGAGCGCCACCTGTAGGCGTTCAATCTCTCGCTCCAGTTCCTGTTTGTCCCGCTCTAGTTTTCGCTCTTCTCGGGATGCTTTTCGACCCTCCCGTTCAACGAGAGCCGATTCTGGCTCCTGACCGGTTTCCTGAGCGGCTTCGGCTTCGCCCCGACCGGAACCCCCTGATTGTTTCTCGATGGGGGCCTCCCCATCGTCACGCTCCGCCTCGTCTTCTCCTTCTGGTCGGGAGTCCTCCTGCTGGTCTACGTCGGTCGCCTGATTGTTCTCCTGTTGACCTTCTGTCTGAACACTGGAGTCTCTGTTTTCTTCTGAGTCAGATGATTTTGCGGAGTCGTCCTTGGCTGTCTCTCCACCTACTCCTTCATCACCGTTGGTTGAATCCTGAGTTGGCTCTCCGGCCTGTTGACCCGAGGCGCAACTGCCTCTATCCTCTTGATTATCGCTCTCGGGAGATTCGTCATCGGCTGCCGCTCTGGGACTTTCGGGGTCAGTGTCCTGCTCTTCCTCTTCCTTTCCGGAATCTGAATTCTTGTCCCTCTCTGATTCGGCTGTCTCCTCTGCCTCAGTCTCTGTCCCCTTTTTGTTGGTGGCTGATTCCCCCTCTCCTGTCTCGTTTTCTTTCTTTTGTTGATTGTTGGCTCCGCTGTCCTCGTTTTCTTGCTCAGACCCACTACTACTGCCCCTGCCCTTATCGGGAGTTTCACTGAGACTGTCGGAGTCGGATGAGATATCCTGATTATTTCCTTCATCGCTTTGTTCAAGCGATTCTGCTGATTCTTTTTCTGACCCCATGTCATTCTGGCTGTCATCCCCGCTGTTGTCGACGGAATCTTCTTGTCCTTGTTCCCGCTCTGGTGGACTTTCGGATAACTCGTCGAGGAACTCGTCTAAGTCGTGAACGAACTCTATCATCCGACGCACAGCGGCTTTCCCGTCTGGCTCAAACCCTACTGCGTCGAGAGTCTGCTTCAGCTCGGGGAGAACAGCAGCGTAAATTTGTTTATCCTGTGGAGACCTCCACTGGAGAGACTCGTTAGAATCGTCCTCCAGCATCGGCTGGAAGTCAAACGTCTCGCGGGCTTTCCCGTAATGGATTGTTGCTGATTGGATCGCAGTGGCCCACGTGATATTCTTTGGATTTGGAGTCTGTTCAGGAGGGACATATGTGAAGTTATGATGAGTGAACATCAACCGTTCCTCGGCCCATTTCCCCTCCCCCTGAATGAGGGCGTTTTCGATTCGGTAGTCTTCGAACCCGTTGATACAGTCCCAGTAGAGGTCGCTGTATGGCTGAGAGAATTCGGCCCGATTGAATATTTCTTTGAGAAACGGCCCTGGAGTGTACCTATCGTGACCATGTTCGTGAAGTGCTAATCCATACTGGATCAGCCGGTTTGCTATTTTTTGAGAATAATCGTGGGTCCGCTGGGAAAAGTCCCTGGCCGGAATCTGGATTGTAGGTGCCTCTTCCCTACTGTCTTGGTTGATTCTGGCTGTGCGGAGATTTGGAATACACTCCACTGAAAGCCCGTCAGTACCGCCGAGTGAGAGCAGATATTCTCGGATAGAACTCTCTCGATACCCTGACGCAGCAACATCTGGGATTTGAGCCTCTGCTATTTCTGCAGGGTCGTCTGCGGGACTAACGGTTGGACTCATTCTACACTGGCAAGAGGCTGAATACGCTCCCAACTGACCCTTGCCTATCTCAGAAAAGAACCTGCGGCGTTACAGGTCGCGCTGCTGGACTGTTTTCCGGTCGTTCTGTTCTGCACGCCGGGCGGCGTCTTCGAGGAGTTCGCCGACCTCTTCATCCAGGGCTTCGTAGAAGTCTGCAGAAACGTTCATGTCACTCAGCTCTTCCTTGACAGCGGCTTTGACTACTAGGTCTGCCATACAGATATAGTGTAACCGACCCGACTTATATGCCTTTCCAACGTCTCTGGGGTTCTGCTGGCGATTTCAGTAGAAGGTACGGCTACTTCCTTCGTCCGATTCGGGTTCAATTGGTTTCTCGCCAGTAAGGTCTATATCCAATTCGTCTGCAACGATATCAAACGTCTCTCGACCTCTAAACACTAAATTGTTGATGACTTCTCTATATTCCTGAAGGCCGAACCCTGGGTTATACGCATATATAGGGCACACGACTCGGATACCGTCAAAAATCTCCGTGCTATCGTTGCCGTCCTGGTACTCGAGGACGTGGATGTCGCCATCGAAGTCCCGCAAGTCCCTGTCTTCAATTATAACCTCCCGTGCGGCTTTGGCTTTCGGAAGATTTCTTGGACTGAACCCGTCTTTGTTTGTCAGTCTCGTGACCGCACTTCCACTCAGATATTCCGCTGCTGGATCAGCATCCACCCGTACTGTGGTATTTCTGGACTCTATGTGAAGCCCAAAATGACCCAGTTCGTTCGAGGATGTATCGTACGAGTGTACGATTGTATCCCCATTCGCGATAGCGGCACTAGCAACCTTCCCAGCTGCCTCGTAATGGTCTCGCATAGCCGATTGCTTTACTGGCTACACTGTTAAACCCGGAGGTCAGATGGAGGTTGTCTGGATAACTCTGGTTCTGCGACCCTGTGCTCAACTGGATTTAAGAAATCACTTCGCCTACTTTTGCAGTTTCAATCTCAGTGGGTTCGTCTCCCACTCCCAAGTCTGAGAGCCTTCGAATAAACTCATCGAGTAATTCCCGCGCCTCTTTGCCCGTTCCCCCTGTGGCGATTACCGTCTCGTAAAATGCACAAATCTCACCAGCATGACCTGGCGGCTCATAGAGTAATCCATTGAACCGCTCGGGTTCGTATGTACTCTGCTCAAGACCTAACCCAATAGCGATTGCATTCAGATTGAGAGGGGGACTCCCTCTACTCCAGTGACCAATACTGACCCTGTCTTCTTCATCGAGGTCTGCGAGGGAAGAGGGCATCTCCCAGCCAGATTCATCTCCCCAAAGCTCGGGGTAATCTTTGATGTCATCACCGTGTTCTGCGCCACTTGCGTATATCCACCAGTCTCGAAGGACGGATTTCTCTTGTGATGGGAGCGAAATTAACAAGTCAAGTGCTGGTTGAGGGTTTGTCACTGGTGAGATTCTATTCTGCTACTTTACTAAAATTAGTGTGGTGACCCCGGCCATCTGGACTGAGTATTTACACATCGAAGGCGGGGGGTCCCTGCTCAAAATTCTGAGAGGCCAATTTGGTCTGTACGCTTACTTTCTACTTGCTTCACCGCTGCCAGAACCGCTAAAATTGTCATATCCGGGTTCCAGAATGTGGACCGAACCTCCGTGTCGACACCCCCTGAGTTGCCGTGGATGACGGTCTGGTCGGGGAATGTCGCCTTCTTGAATACTGTATCAGGGTCGACAGACCCAGCGGCGACCGCTTCATTGACCCCCTCCGGTGGAAGGTCGACATCAGTGGCCGACAGCCCGACGTAGCATTCGCTATTTCCTTTGTTGTCTTGGACTCGCACTCTGTTTGCGTTGTATCCGGATTCACCCTCGACAGTCCCGAACGGCACGACTTGAACAATGGCATCTGAGTTGTCTGAAACCACTGCACCGTCCAAGACCATGCTTGAGTCTGTAACTATATTTTCCTCTTCTTCGAGGGCTACGACTGACCATCTGTCCGGTATCTGCTCACGTATTGTTTCGGTGTATTCTGCAAGAGAGAGTGAATCTGTGGGAGAGTGAGTGTTATCTTCCTCGTCAGTATAGAAGTTCTTCACGCAGACGTCGACGTCGGCGTCCATATCGATGCAGAGCCGACAGTCTCCACACTTCACACTCTCGTCGAGGTCGTGGGCACATCGGATGCCATCATCTGGAATTTCCTCAACAGAGTCTACGACAATGAAGCGCCCCTTGCCATAGTCACGGAAATTATTTGACTGATTGACGGCCACTAAATTAACTTCTTCCCATGGTAGGTCCGAGATGGCGCTGTAGGTGTAAGTATCTACGATGTTGTCCAACCGCTTTCCAATCGTCTCTAGTTTCAAAATATCCTGCCGCGTTGCGAAGTCTCCTGATTCGTTAAACCGGAGGGCGTCAATTGGATTCCGTTTTCGCTCTGCATGCCGACGAAAGGCTCTTGCCCACGTTTCGCCGTCTAGTAGCGACCAGATGATCGCTTGACGACGGCGGTAATCAAGTGGCTGTGGATAATTACGCTCTGACTTGGCGGCATAGCAGTGCTCTTCTTGACAGTAAGCGAAGATTGACGCAGTCGTGGGCGGAGCCCAGGTTGTAGATAGCTGTACCGTCTGCGACTTTTTTGTTCCCGTAGCTAATGTGATTTCCAAGCAACCGCGACCACGCTTCAATATAGTCCTCTGAAAAGAAGATAATGTCCCGAATCTCTCTACGGAGTTCATCGATACCTTCGACTTGATCTACCGGAAACGAGTAGAGTTCCGTAGGTGCAATGACAGAGTCCAGTTCGTTGTCCTCTGGAGGGTCTGGAAGCCGGTCGACAAGTGGCCCGTCTGTAATTTGAGAAAAACCACCGAGACGGGACTGAATAGACATGCTCTACCTCTGCATGGGGTCTCAATACTCTAGATCGGCTCAGAAGCGGACTTCGCTAGAAATCTTCGCTCAGACTCTTTTGTTCGCCCGGAGATAGAGCGTCGCAAAGTGCGCTGTATCGTTCCCCTGGCCGGAGGCCGGCGTGTGGGTCGTGTACCTCGTATCCTCGCGCTTCTAGTTCCGTTTGGATTGGGTCGATGTATTGCGCCCCGGCCAAGATAGTCACTCCGTCGACGTCGCGAGATTCTAGTACTGGCAGGAGCTTCTGCAGAACAATCGCCCCCCATGTATCATTCCGGCTTGAGATTTTCCGCTCGTAATCTGGGATTGGTTCCGTAGGATGTAAGAACCCGTACTCTGCGGAGAGTATTCCCCAGTCATCGCTGTGCTCTTTTGCGTATTCAACGCGCTTTCGGAAATTTCGACTCGGCTGGTAGAGATTGCGAGCAAGGTGGATGCCGTCTTGTTTAGACTTTGAGCAACTGACCAGTGTGAAGGAAGTCATGTGTGAATATCAACTCGTCTCTTCAACTGTGAATACGATCCCTTTGACGGTAGTCCTCGGGGTCACTGGCTGGTCATAGTAGGGAGCAAGAATTTCGGAGACGGGTTTTTCCGTATGAACTGCTGAGTGGTTCGCGTTTTGGAGCTTCAGGTACTGGGCGGCGGAATCGGCTCGACTTGTGAATGTCGATTTGCACGTTGCAGTTGCCCATTCGTCTCCGTCTTCACTGGTGAGCGTGAGCGTATCGCCAGATGTGATTGTCGGATACCCCAGCCGTAGTGTGGCTGTTTTCTCTCCATCAAGGATCGGATTCTTGTGCTTCTCGGCGAAGGGAATTATCTTATTGAGACCGTCAGAAGACACGGGAATTTCGTCAGAGTAGATGGCGAGGATATCAGCTAGACCTTTTTCTGTGTAGTCTTTCTCGCCTCGGATTCGGATACCGTACCCGCCGTAACTGTTCCACAGGTACAGACCTTCCCACCCAGAGATCGGGATTTTGAATGCTCGCCAGTCCCTTATTTCGGCGGCAACCTCTGTGTAGTCTGAGTGCAACTCATCGACAGTTAAGTACCCATTTTCTTCCGGAGCGAATTGTGCGTGGTCATCCTGAAGAGATTTTACTGATTCTCTCTCTAAGGGGAGGGGATGCTCTTCAAGAATACTGAAAGGCGGCATTAGTTTTCCACCTCGTCTAAGAGTTCAGTCACGGAGTCTCCATAGACGTTTTCAAGGTGTTCCCAGTCGGTCCCTTCATCGTATTCCGGTCTGATTTCCCCATCCTGGCGTAAATCTTCGACGAAGGCTTCGACTTGCTCTTCAACTGTGGCATCTTCTAGCCCTAAGGCTTTCACGGTGGCCTTTACGCCACAAAATTCCTTTCCGTCTGCAGCAAGTTGCCATAAAAGCAATTCCCTCTGGCCGTACTGTGCTATTGTCTCCAGGTACTGCTGCTCGGTTTCTGAATGCATATTGTATCCCGCACCCGCTGTTACTGTCTTGAAAACCTCTCTATTGGTGGCCCGGTGTCCGTTATAGAACTTCAACCCAGTATTCCAGAGGGCGCTTCTGTGGGGTGATGATGAGATAGTCGTCAGGACCTTCATCAAGGACGTCTTCGATGAGGGTTCCTTCAGCGACCTCCAACTCGTGATCTTCCAGGGTACTCCCCGTGATATCCTCGAACTCGTCTTCCAGCCCCAGATCACGAATCAGTGTTTTGTAATACCCTTCAACGACAGTTCTGTCGGATTCTACCAGAGTCATTGGCCCTCCTCGCTTTCAGGGCTGGCAGACTGGTGGCTCTCCAAGCGTTCAACATCTTTGACGCTCGCAGAATCGAGAAGATTGGCTGCCCGGAGCCCGGTCAGGTCCTGGCTGAGTTCACGCCGGACAGCGTCTTCCACCGTCTCATCTTCATTCCTAATGACTCCCATCGAAACCTCCAGCGTCGCAGATACCCCCACCGATGGGTCTTTTTTGTTACTATCACTCATATTCCACACTGGCAAAGTACTGAAATACGACTCTGGGCCCTCAGTGCCCTTCTACATGTAGACGAGGAGGAGCGCCCGGTCAGATAACGGAAGGCGATTTATTCTAGTAGGAACTGCTTCTCGTTTTCTACGCCAGGTAGACTGATTCCCTCAGGGGTGTGTTTGGCGTATGGCCCCCGGATGCTCAAAATGTCTTGCCGGCGACCGCGAGATTCGACCTGCAGTATGGTTAGCAGGTTGTGATCGTCGACGATCTGCTTTGTCATCCAGTTAGATACCGGGGCTGAGTAAGTGAATAGCAGTACATTTTCAGAATCCTCCACTCGAACAGTAACTGTTTCAGATTCCTTATTGAGGATGATTTCAACCGGATTGTCTTGCTCGTTCGGCGGCACTAAACAATAGTGCAACGAGGTTTCTGTTTTACTCTTCCACTCCCCAGGTAGACAGTCGCAGAACGCTTTGATCTCAGTAAGCATGGTCACTTTCGGATACCTTGTTCGGCTGAGTCAACGAACTCTGCTTCAACATCTATTGCATCGGTGAGTGCATCCACTGAGAAGGGAGCGTGTCGTGTGACTGTAATGACCTCCGGCTCAACATGGTAGTCGACCAGCAGGCGTTCAAGCCCCTCTATCGCCACCTCCAGCGGGTCGGCCATTCGAACGGCCATTTTTGGCTGGTCGGCAGTCTCCCAGCGGTCTAGTCGGTGCGATTTGTCGAGGTTTTTGATTCGGGCGGGATACTTGAGCTTCGGCGACGTTGAGCTTCGGTTTGTGGATTCCCATTTATCGACGCTGTACATCGAACCGTCGGTATCTTTGACCGTTATAATCCGTTCGTGACCCATGGTTAGTTCGCCTCTGAGAGGATACGTTGAAACTCTTCAACAGCCCCGCCGGTGAGCGCGTTCCCGTCGTCAGTAATCGAGGCCAGTTGTTCTGGAGTGAAGTAGTGGTTGTTCAGCCCGCAACTATCGCTCAAGACTTCGACATCGAACTGCTCGTGAGCATGGAGTTTCTCGAAGAGGGACACCCACAGCGATTTGATATGGGCCCCTTCCTCACCCACCTGTAGACAACTAACTTTGAGTTGACCTTCTCCTACTTCATGAAAGTCTGGAACTCCGGTGTCTTTGGTTTCCTCGATGCGAATATCGACTTCATCCCAGAAGTGGATTGGTTGGCCGAACTCAAGCGGTTTCAACTCAGACGTTTCTGACTGATCTTCCAGCCAGTCGTTGGCCTTCTGTGCTTGCGATGGTTCTGCGAGTCGGTAATTAATATATGCTCCCATAGGCGTACTTGTTCCTGTCCAACACGGTCTGGACATCTGTGCGACAGTACTGAATACGGCCCTTAGCGAAATTGTGCCTCAATCGCGACGGATTTGATTCGAGCGGGGGTACTCTCTCTGGGCTGTTTGATACCAACCTCGTACGTCAAAAACCAGCCTTTGAAATCCATTGCTTGGCACTTTTCCTCCCACGCCGGCGCTTCTGTGATAGATTCTAACCGACGATTGATTTTGGCTGGAATCGTCTGCTGTCGGCCTTCTTGGAACTGATTTCGCCGCGAGTCTGAAACGGCGAGGGGGACTCGTATATATGGATCTGAGATTTTTGCGGCGACTGCTCGTTTGATTTCGACGTATCGAGAGGGCTTAACCTCAAATTCTAAAGGACTGTTGCTCTCTTTCGGGGCTCGGGAACTGAGCGGTACTGCACTGATTCCGTCTGGAAACCGTGCTCCAGTCTCCGTTTCGAACTGCCCATCTACACTGTGCAGCCACTGCCGGAGCGTGTCCCGTCCCACTGTCACTGGAAGGACCCACACGGGAACGAAGCCGCCTCTAAGCCGTTGCACGTATCCATGAAGTGGGCGGGGGATATCGACGTCGAAGTTAGAGAAGCTCAAATACCTAAAATTCATACAGGGACGTGTTCTGTAGCTGTCTGAATATCCGGTTAGAGGTTGATATCTTCTGCCCTTTCGATGGCCGCTTCGATGTTGTGCTTATTCGGCTGGCAAGTGTGGTAGACGACGGCTTTGGCAGCTCGACGAAGGGTTGCTCCGGGGCGAGCGGATTTGAAACAGATTTGAGCGAGTTCTCGTGTAGAGAGACGAGGGAGGCGGTTCTGGTTCTGGCCAGCGAAGACGTGGTTCTTGAACTCTAACTCTGCTTCGGGACTTTCATCTGGGTCTGCATCCGCGTCTGGGACGCCCGGACGGAACCCTTCTGCCCAGTCCACTAACTGTTCCAGTTGATGCTTGGAGACAATCCGCTGGCCACGATTGACCATGTGGTCCAGCAGCGCGACCTCGTCTCTTTTCGGGAGGTAGTCGATCCAGATTTCCTCCCAGCGACTATCGGACGCTTCGTTACTTGCTCCGTGGCCGGCAAACGCATCGGTATTTGGATTCCGCGTCCCGGTGATACGGAAGGCAGGATGTGGATCGATTTTTTCACCCGTTGACCGGAGCATGATTTGCGGGTCCCTTTCTGTCATCTGATGCATTGCTAGCCAAACGCCGGCGTCCGCTGCCGCCAGCTCGTTGATATTCAGCCAGATACCGTTCCTGAATGCGATGGGGAACAGTCCATACTTGAACGTCACCTGCTGGTTATCTTCAGGGATGTGGAACCCGAGGACGTCTTCGGTACTAAGCGAGGAGTCCATGTCTATAGAAAGCAAAGGTCGGTTCGTCATCGCACAGATGTGGGAGATTAGATACGACTTCCCCACGCCAGGGTACCCGACAAGACATATCGGGTACTCGTTTTCTGCAGCGCTGTAGCAGACATCGACAACATCTTTCGCTCCGGATAGCGTCCGCCGAGTCCAGATTGCCCGGTACGTTTCTCTGTCCGGGATGAGTGGATGCCCGTTGTCTTCGAGGACGGGGAGACCGTAATAGGCCGTCCGGCATTGTTCGACGATAGGCCGGACGGTTTCAATGCTGAGCCCAGAGTCCCGTGCAACGGTTTCTGGAGTCACGCCATTGAAGTCAGACCCACTGGTATAGCCAGCGGTTGCCAGGGCTGTTTCGACTTCGGCGTCCATTTCAGGGCATTTCTCCCCGATGGGGAGGTCCTCCCGTGGCCGACCGCAAGGCTGTTTAATATCCTCGGCGTCTACTATCTTGGTGACTGGATCGTGCCCACCACTCACCAATTCATCGTGCCACTCGCTGTGTTCTTGATAGGCTCGTTCAGTGATGTTGAGGCTTCCAGCGTTGGTTTTGGCTTCGGTGAGGGCTGCATCGAATTCCTCGTCTCGTAGAAACCCCTGGATTTGATCGGCATTTTCAAGGAAATCTTCAACAGTCTCGACCCCGCTATCCTCAAGAATTTCCACATCACTTTCTGACAGTGGCGATAGGGTTGAAACTGGCTGTGCCCGACCATTCGACTCTGAATGCGTGCTCATACCTGGACTACCTCACAATTGCTGATTTCCTAAATACTAGAACCAAACCACTCACACTGCTATTCTCGTACTGAGTGGTTTCGAGTCTAGAATAGTTGTTTTGCCCCCTCGCTGACGGTCGGGTAAAGTTACTGAAAAGAGCTGATGTGGAAGTGTTTCAGAGGTAATTCAACGTGCCCTCAGCGTTGTCAAGTCGCCCGTACTTCAATCGTGTATTCGGCGATATCTCCCGGGCTCTCTGCGATGGCGGCTTCAAACTCTGCGGCCTCGCCGGGTTCGTTCGGGGATGTTGAACCCTTCGGGAACGCGCTGGTTTCCCCGAGAGTTGTGCCTTCGGGGTCAACGAAGGTCATCACTAATTCGATGAACGCGGTGTCATCACTCGTGTTCTTCGCAGTCCCGGAGACAGCAACCCCCTCGGAGCCGTTCACTTGAGTGGCTTCTTCTGTCACATCCGTGACCTCTACGTACTCGTCCTGTTCTGCGGCGTACTCGATATTCTGCTCGATGTCGACACCCCCACCTCCTCCGCTACTAGAGCAACCGGCTAGGGACAGAGTCGTTCCAACCATTGCTGTGGCGAGGCCTTTAATCGCGGTACGGCGGTTCATATACATGCTACCAATTGAACCCTAATACTAAATACTTAATTTGTTAAGTGATACCAAAATAATACAAAAGAAAACGGTTGCCGGTCACCCAATCGAGGGCGTTTCGTCGACATAGTCATTCAACAGTGAGACAACGGAAGGGTCGAAAAGTTCGGAGACGTGCTGGATGTTCCATAGACCGGAGCGGTAGATTTCGGGCTTGGGCGAGTGATATCCCAGCCAGTTGAGGTCGGCTGGATTCGCCGTCCGGCGATAGTGGCTGACCATCGCGATTGTACTTGCTTCGATGGTTGCGCGGTCAGACTCTGGACCCGGTTCGCCAGGGACATTCACATATAGGAATGGCAAACTTTCGATGTACTCGGTGACCCGCTGTTCCAATTCGTGTTCCTGCTCGCGGACTTCGGTTGTAGGCGCATCTGGACTCGGCTCGCCCCAGTGAGGATACTTGTCATACCAGTCGTGTTTTTCGATGAGGGCGGCACCGACGTGTAACCGGAAAATAGACCCCCGATGATTGCCACCACCGCTATATTTCCCTCGCTTGTTCCCTCTATGCTGTCGCAATCGATTCCAGAGTGTGTTTGAGCTCCCTTCAGAGACGCCGACCGTTCCAATGCGTGTGAGCCGGTTGTCAGCGACAGATCCGGAACTCAGTGAACTCTCCGGTGAGAAAAACCAGTAGATGCCCCTCTCTGGCCAGTCATACGTCCCATCAAGTTCGGCTAACCGATAGGGGCCATCGATTCGTTCACGAAGCCGGCTGAGAACCTTGAATAGTTCGCTAACCGGCTCAGAATTGACTGTCGTACTAAGTTCACTGAGTCCCATTCTTACCTCCTTATTACTCTCGCAACTCGGGTCTGGTCCGCTTGATTCAGTAGGGCGTCCTCCTGCAAATACTATCGTCGACGGAGGCACATTGGGAGAGCCTTTCACCTACCGCTACCCGGCATATGGGGCACAAGCAAACCTCTTATCAGCCGCCACCGACCATTCAGCAAGAAGTAATTACAGGACCCTCACCCTAGCTGCTCTATACCGACTGTAGTGGATTAAAACTGATAATCGCACCAAAATTTTACATCAGTTACTATCCAGTTATTATCCAATGGCGGCACAATCCACAACAACTGAAGACAGTATAGCGGACTTAAAAGAAAAACTGGACCTCATTACCCGGTTTTACGCGATACTACATGCTTTCTTGAGAGATTGTCTTTCTAGTTACATTCACAAGGTCCTGATAACCACAGACATTGCACTAGTGGTCATCTTCGGATTATCGTTCGGTGAAGTGGCCCCTCTTGCACCGGCTCTTTACGCTCTTTTAGCCGTTCATCTGCTCTTCTATGGCCTTCCGACGGCACTTGGACTCTGGCATTTCGGCCTCGATGGGGTGCATCATGTCTTACCCACCAAGAGGGATAAGTACGATCTCACGAGGCGTCTTTCGGCATACCAGAAGAAAGCGAAACAGTATCCTCACCTCTGGTTAAAATCGTCTGTTGTCATACTTGCGTTCCCGTTTGTAATTGCTGAACTCCAGTCTCGGCTAAGTGGAACATCCCCGGAAACTGCTGCATTGATTGAAACAGTTTTCCCAGTTGTTCCTGTGATTCAGAGGTTTGTTGTAACTTTCCTGACGCTATTTATTCTCTTTCGGTTATTCCTCCACACTATCATGTTTGTAATGAAGTACCAGGTTCAATTGGCTGAGGAAGCGGCTGAAGCAATGGCTGAAACGCAGTAACCTATCTTTCCTTTGACCCCGTCACTTTGACGAAATTGTGTGTCATCCCGTTGTAGAGGTGAACCCAGTCTTGCTCGTCGCGTTCAAGGAGGAGCTGCAGGGCTTGGTTTTCCCCGATCATCCAGATATACTCCATCGCCTCTTCTCTCGGGATTTCTCTGTATTCGGTGATCGGCTCGGGGAATTCTTCGGGGTACTGTTTGTGGTAGTCTTGGACATCCTCGAGTATGGTCCCGTCACATCGGGGCATCTCGGTGGTGTCGCTATTGTCAATCGCTTCGAGGACGTCGGCGAGTTCGAATGAAGTTCTGTCGAAGAACTGTTCAATGGTTTCGCAGACGAACTGTTCGCCGGTGAGAATCGTCATTGATGCACCTCGTGATTTTCCATCATTTGTGCCATGTTGGCATACATTTCAATGGGGACGTGCTCACCTAGCTGGAGGGAGTATTGTCGTGGCTGGTTCACCGCTTCATCAACCGCTTCTATCTCGACCACGCCACAGCAATCGAGTTCTATGCCGAAGTCCGAGTCCCCGAAAGCGTCTAGGTTGACCTGCTTCTCGTTGATGTACCTCCAGAACCCATCTTCAACACTCTGAGATGGTGGGGCGTCCGTCGCGACCAAAATGTCAATGTCGCCCGGGTTGCTTTCGGCCATGTCCAGAAAACTACCACCGACGAGGGTATCGATTGCTCCAACCCATTCCGAAGACGGACCCGCTACAGTACTGGCCTGAAATTGATCCAAAGCACCTGCCACGTAGCGGTGGACTCTGCCGCTGATTTCGGTAAGACTCTCGACTCGGGCTCGGTTAGCAATTGCTTGTGACATCTCTCAGTCTGGCGAAGTACTGAATACGGCTGTATGCTACCGGAGTCCAAATGTACAGCCGAAGCAGTACGGTGGGCTGTTAGCGTTGTGGAATTCTTCACAACCTGGACACTGCTGGATTTTCTCAGCCTCCCCCCACTCGGTGAATCTGGGCTGGCAGCGCCGACTCCCACTGAAGGACTTCTCGAACCACCTAGTGACTCCATTCGGCCCCTGCACGACCCGGATTAGAACCGACTCATCATCGTTGTTAGAATCGCTGGTAACCGGTTCATCCTGCTTCGACGTTATCTGGATCTCCTCAACCTCGGTAACTGCCCCGTGGCTTGTGGCTATGCTCATGGTTCAGCGGGGCAGAGAACTAAATACGGAGATACCGACCCCGTCAGAATTCGTCAACCGCGGCAGCTCGGATTCGCTGCTTACTACGTGCTCGCTGCACGGCTTCGAGACCGCCGTGATGGAATGCGACGTATTCATCACCGTTCATCTTTTGCGGAAAGACGATGTTTCGATGGGTTAGCTCCCGAGCGGCCGCTTTGACTGCCTTGAGATTGGACGTCTCCGCGTGGTTGCAGATATCTCTGTAGGTAACCGGCCCCTGTGCTGAAAGAATAGTATCAAGGACTGCAGTGACAAATTCAGACGGAGCATCGGCCTGGTCACCAGCCTCTGCTATCTGGTCACGAACAAGGTCGTGCTGTAGGAACTCTTTGATTGCAGGATCGGCCTCAGGTTCCGAATCCTGTCCTTCGCGAGAGATATCGTTGCGGAGCAGTGGGTGGATATCGGCGAGACTTGCCCGGCTATCGACTGCTTCAAAGGAGGTGATATCACTCATCTTCGGGCACCCCCTCAGTATCGCTGCTGCTGGGCGACTGTGGGCTGGCTTCACTGTCTTCTCGCGGATCGTCGACGAGACGGTAGAGCGCTGTGGGACTATGAACGTGGACGATGCACTCGGCTGCATGGAGCTTGTCCAGACGCTTCTTGACCGTTTGCCGACTCGTGCCGGTCATGTCTATCAGCGCCCCGGTTGTCAGATTCCCCTCTTCCTGAAATAGGTCGAGGATTTCATCCATTAGATCATCAATCTCAAACTGGACCATAGAGAGCATATATTCGATATCTGTATATAGTCTGTGCATCCGACTTCAATCTTTGGTTCATATGAGTGATTCATATGGGTGAAAACTACACATGAACCCACTACATGAATCCCTAAATTGAAGGTGTTGGAGCTTCATAGGGTACTATATGGCCTCTCAGAAACGTGCATATCAAGGAAAAACGACGGGGTACTCGACGAGGAACTCGACCAAGAAGGAATTCGACCTCCGATGGCACGAGCTGAACGAGGCTAAACTAATCCCGGAGTCCTGGGCAGAAAACGGGGAGAGGCATGACATCCCAGAGGGGAAGGATGCATTTTACGCATTCCAAGCTAAGGCA
Organism: Haloarcula sp. Atlit-7R; assembly: GCF_003666065.1. Lineage (NCBI taxonomy): Archaea > Methanobacteriati > Methanobacteriota > Halobacteria > Halobacteriales > Haloarculaceae > Haloarcula > Haloarcula sp. Atlit-7R. Next base: position 18,422 of record NZ_QXIK01000008.1, read on the forward strand.
GGACTACTTTTGGAATACGAGGTTGACCGACAAGGGACCCCAATATCTGGCCCACATCGAGAGGAACCGGGGCTGCGCGTCCTGTATGTCACTGCTGATGGTGAACGGGTCTTCGTACGGGAATTTATCGCTATTGAGAATGGCACACAAGGGTTTAAGCCTCCTTCCAGTTTTCCTTCAGTTACTGCCCCGATGGATCAGAACCGTGTGAGCGAGTATCCGAGGCCTGTGGAGGGCAGAAAGGCTGTTGCAGATTTATACGACAATAGGGTGTGTTAAAAATGGACGCAAGTCATATGCCGCGAACCGACGAACCGGTCGCAACAATTGTAAGGGCCCTAGACGAGGAAGATACTGCGCTCAACTGGAGCACCCTGACTAATTACGAGCAAGAGATACTCCTTGACATACTTGTCGAGGATGACACTCTTGAGAACCTAATCTCCATTCGAGATGAGATGGAGAAAACTTTCGATCAGATGGATGCTCCATGCTACATTGAAAATCAGATGTTCTTTGGGGCACAGATGATCCAGGAGCTCATCTGCTCCTATATTATCGTAACAGCTAGCGAATCCGACGCGGTTGATCTGGGCACAACATAGCGAGAGAGTAATCTTTCCAAGCGGACTTCTGCGAGCGCTCGTTCAAACTATCCAGTTTCCCCACTACCTCTTCTACCCCTTGATCAAGGTACACTCACTCACCGGTTTCTAGAAATCCTTGGTTCTTAAGATTCCTATCCCACGTTGAAAGGAAGTCGTCTATTTGTAATCCGGTTTCTTCAACCCGGTGAAACAGCGGGTCCTGACGGTATTCGACTGGGAGCCAATCACCCTTTTCGACGCTAAAAACGACTTCAGGGTCCCTCATCATGTCCCCCCGTTGTTTCCAGTATTGAGCAACGGATAGAGTGTCGTGCCCGATTTTTTCTATGACTAGATCCATGACACCAGGCGCAGAGACCTCGATGGTCTCGCCGATATCCATCTCTGCTGCTGAGTCGTAGCCTGCTTGGTCGATTATCTGTTTAACAGTCTCCATTGGTAGGACTCGTCGGAGCCCCAACTCTAGAATACACGCTCGCGATGACTGCAGAGCCCCCACTAAATTTGCCCCGGCCTATATACACATCTCAGCTGTGTGACGGTGCTGTCGTGTACTCCGACATACCGCTTTGTTTGGACCGACTGGTGGATTCCCCGCTGTTTGCGGCGAAGGCTGTTTGTGACGCTGTCTGGTAGCTATCAATAGCCCGCTTTGCTTCTCCAGAGAGAGACCGGGTCCAATCCCGTTTCGTCGACAGTTCTGAGTCGGTGAATTTGCTCAGTGTTGAAGCGCCGTCTGCTTGTGAGGTGGATTCAGAGATGAGTGTACTGAGTTCTTGCGTATACTCTAGGTACTCGTATGTACCAGGACGAAGCGCCATCTGCTTGTCTGTATCCCATCTTGGATCTTCGTCGGCTCGCATCCGCTGAGAAATCCACCCCCCGCTGTCTGCACTTCGGAGAGCGGCAATGACGCTATCTTTTTGCAGGGTCCTGAGTGAGACCCCAAGACCATGGATATCGACCGCCGGCGAAAGAGCTTCACGCACAGCAAGGATCACGTCTCGTTTGAAATCGGGTGCGGAAAGCGCGAACGAACCGATTCCGACGTAGTCAGTCAACGCCCCGTGGGCCTCTAGGTGGTCAATGTGCCGGAGGTAGTCCGCGACAGTCTCACCGTGAATGATCGACACTGGCTGGGCGGAGATACCACGGTCGCTGGCTTGGTTAAGCAAGGCCCGGTGAGCATCTGTGGTACGGTCCTGTAGACGCTCTACGGACATCTGGAAGGTTTCTTGAATCTGGGGGACTATCGGATAATCCCGGAGTGCCCACCGGTCCTGGTGGCTAACTGTGGTCTGCTCGACGTAGTTCAAATAATCGCTGTGACTATCTGGGTAAGAAAGGTCTCCACTCGTATTGTTTAGGAACGTTTCTGGATTCCCCCCGCAGTCAACGAAATGCTGCTCCTCGCATCCGACTCGCCCGTTGTTCTGAGTCAAATACGAAACGAGCGTATGCGTCTCCTCCATCGCTGCAAGGACCTTTCGGGATGTTCCGGATGCAGCAGAGTAGAAGAACGTAAAGTCATCGTCAAGGAGCTGCGGGTAAACTAATTCAGGGTCGTCCAGGGCCTCCACATGGCATCTCCGACAGAACCGCCCGGGCCGGCTATCGTGATATGCTTCTGTATCTCCCCGTCGCGTCTGGCAAAGTTCGACACCTAGCCCACCTCGACCACACTGGTCGCACTCGTTTCTCATTATTTATCCCATGAAAGCGGATGTCCCAATACGCCGCTGAGTTGTCAAACACCTCTGAGAAGTTCAACCGGGATAGGCAATGAAGTCGTTGGGAAACCTCTCTTCGAGCAGGCCGGCAGTGAGTCGCTCTGCATCACGAGCTTGCTCCTTGCCGTTGAACCACCCAACTTGGAGTATGCGAACTGGGGGATACAGTGCAGTGAAGTAGGCCCCTTCACTTCCTGGCTTGTTCAGATGCTGGTCGATACGGTCGAGGACCCGTTTTGCCATACCGACGTAAATGACCCGCCGGCTCCCACCAGCGTCTCCGTAGCGGCTTACACTCGCCGTGGATACCCCTTGTGATAGGGCAGTTGCAGGTCCCGTACCGCTTTGGAGACACTCAAGCACGTACACGGCATAGGTCCGGGGCTCTCCCGTGGCGAATGGGAGGGGTGCGCTGGCTATGGTAGACCTGCTTGTGTCGTGTTTGAACGGTAGAATCTGGTCTGTTTCGCGGTACGTCTCGGAGGGGACTCTTTCAACGATTCTTTTTCGAACTTCATCGTACATCGCTTCTTCACGGGTCCGGGTGATGGCAGTCGTAACGGGCCCCCGAATGACATAGTATAGATTCAACACACTAATACAAAAACCTCCGCCCTCCAGCGAATCTAATAGCGGGGTACGAAAACGGGAATCAGTCCCTGGGGTTGAGGGAACACTACCTTTGCGGGGCTGCGGGACGTCTTCGCGTACTAACGACACATTCGTATCAAGGCTCAAATGTGGCGACGTTGATTCTCCGCCGGGTAACAGTGAGGTCTGGCATGATCAGACCGACAATGAGGTTGAAGTGGAGAGTAGATACTCCTGAACTACTCGGTGCTATATGATCCTCTTCCCGCCAATTTGTCCTGTACCCAGTGATGATGCCTGTCGTATCGCCGCTTGAACCGAACGACGTAATGTCGTCAGAGAGTGTTACCTCTTCTCCAATCTCTCCGGGCAAGTGCATCGGGTCAACGGAGACCACAAAATTAGTCGATTCACACTGCCTGGAATATACGCCGACAGTGTCTTCGAAGGGTTTGGTTTGCCCACCAAGTACTTTGAGGTTGTTGTCATTGACGACCGTTTTTTCGCTTGTTGTTTCGAGGACGTGGTCGGCTCCATTGAATCCGGCGTGGCTGATAGGGGATGGATACGGGGACTCAGACAGAAGTCGGAAGTACCTCTCGAAGGCTGTCCGGAGTTCGGGATTTTCTTCTGGCACCTGAATCCCACGGATGGTTTCATATACGCTGTCTGGCGGTTCTGGCAGGTCGTCGCCGTTGCGGAAAATCCGGCCTGGTGGAATGTCTACCAAGAACGCACCGCGTGGCCCAGACACGAAGAGGTGGCCGGTATCGCACAGGATGACCCTCGTGGTCACGGGATCAATCCTTCCGTACCCATTCGATAGCCTGACGGCACGCTTCAAAAACCGCCACGAAATGTGTGTACGTCCGTCTGCACTCCACCGACAGTGGGTTTCCTCATTTTCAAACCGAGTATAGTAGTCTGGAACTTCGATCTCGGTTAGTGCATGCTCTCGCAGGTAGTCGTCAGCTCCGCGGATGATGATCCCTCCGCTTCCGGGTATCTTTTCGTGAGAAAGGCCGTCATGAAAATCACCGTCTAAACGCCAGTATTCGAGGATTTCCGCCGGTCCATACTGGACGGGTTGGACTTCCCAGTCGAATCCGTTGATGTTGGGAAGTCCTTCTCTATCTATCGAATGGGGCGCGTAGTCGTCAGCACTGCCTAGGATACCGATAGTGTGTGGGTCCTGTCGGTCCTGTGACTCTGGGTTGCTCTCAATGTCAATTCCGTAGTCGCCAAGACTTTGTTGACTGTTGCTCATGGACTGGACTTACTGACTCAGACTGTTATCGGTTCGCTGTTGGCTGTATAGTTTCTTCGCAGGCAAGCTCGATGCGATTCAACAGATGGGTACCGGAGAGACCCTCCGAGTACCGGATATTCTCCCATGATTCGATTCGTTATTGCCCGACCACCGAATACCGGGGCTATCCCCACCCGTTCTTATAGAAATTTGAGACTCAGCTGATTGATACAAAAACCATAAGAATATCTCTCCATTGCATATTGATATGGGCCGGCGTCTTGAAAAAGGCAATAGAGAGCGGTTATCACTAGAACAGACCGAATTCAAACCGTTCGAATTTGAGCAGGGGAGCAGTACCCACCACCTACATGCTCATAAAAATATCCGCCCTGTCGGTCTCCAAGACATCCTTGGAGTGTTAGACAATCTGTACGGGCGTGACCGGCAGGAGTTTCTTGGAAAACCTCTTGACCATGATGAAAGCGCCGTACTGACACTGTTCGAACCGGAGGGCGTCTGGGCGTTCGAAGACTACGACAAAATGAAAGTGACTGTTCAAATTAAGGAAGGCCATCGCGACGAATTCCTGAAACGAGTTGACTCACGTTTCGATGGAGACACTTACCCAAAACTGGGGATTGACCCTCAAGATGTTATTGAAACAGCACAGGACCATTTGACGGCCTCTGACTAGTTCTATCTAGGAACAGAACCCTGACTGACGGGAGGCTAGGGAACGTGACAGAGTAGGACTATTCGCCATTCTGCCGCAAGGTACCACTTCCATAGATTTTCAGTTTGGCTTCACAGTAGGGGCATTCTCCGTTGACCCACAATTCGAATTCAGTGCCGTCGACTGGGCTGTATCCCATGCTGTCGTTCTTCAGTGTCTCTACTTGCTGATTGCAGTGTGGACAGGTTTGATTCATAACTTTGGAATTAGTTGCTTGAGTCTAATCTGCTACTGGAAACCGGGTGACTGGAGGCTTCAGAACACTTGAAATGGGGTGTGGTCACTTCTCGTCGCGAGCGTTTTTCACGCATTCCGGGACTGGTGGGAATTCACGAATCCGTTTTTGCTCGTAGATACCGTACTGCTCGTTTTTAACAGTAGTTTCAAAATTAGGGGGTGATTGTTGCATTGATGCGCAGGCCTTTATCGCGAGTTCCCAATGTCCGTCTCAATGGCTCGCGAGGATGACGGCTACCCTCCAGTGTGGAAAGTACATTCGCCCCAGGATGAGCCGATAGGAGCAGACATTCGAGATATCCCGTTTAGTAATCCCGTGGAATTTGAACGGGTTGCTCGCCGTATCCCGCACCCTGCGATCCCAGCACTCGATACGTTACACGCTTCCCGCCGGAGTTTCATTTGGATCAGCGACATGCGCACAGAGGACGGGTTTACGCGGAAAGAAGCCCATGATCCAGACGGGAATCCGGTAGATTTCGGTCTCTGTGTCTACCAGTTCATCGAACAGACGTGTTTTCAGGGTGACCGTATTCCCAACTTAGATGCGGATGTGAACCTCCGGCAACTACTGGATACTCTGGACGGTTCAGAGGCCGGATACTGGAAGGCAGCAGTCGTTGCGAGAGCATATGACGACTCTGCGCGTGCTTTCGCAGACCGACTCAGTAAAAATTTGAATTACTGGTTGCCAGTTCGCCTCGGGTTTGATCCTGACGACCCGCCAACTCACAGCACGCTCTCACGGCACTGGCAATTTGACGAAGAGACTGAGGCAGCAATCGAAGAATTGGCCATTCGAGCTCGATATGCCGGTCTATGGGCCAGTGCGGAATTCCCAGCGAAACTCCGAGAGAAGGGATGGGGAAGAGAAGAAATACTCTCGTCCGAGGTTACTCTTGAGGAAAAGCTCGTCGCGATGAAGCACTTGATTGAGGAGGGCGTTGCGGTCATATCTCCGCATTTGTCGTTCGGTCGAGACCCCGATGCACCGGCATTCAAACTCCCCCCAGCGGCGTTTCTTACGCTGTTCGCGCATCTCGCACTCGAAAACTCGTATCTCAATACTGGCACCCGTACACTCGAATGGATGGATCTCCCCGCACCGGTGCCGTCTCCGGGGACCGTCTCCCAGTATACCGGCGCTCTCTCGGTTGAAGACATCGACGAGATGTTTGGAAAGGCGACGGCTGCACTCCTCAAGCAAGAACAAGAGCAGTCGGTCTCTGATTCCGCCGATTCAATCCTAGACCCACCGGTCCATCTGGCCTACGATACAACGAAAGTTGAGTGGTATGGTGATCGATCAACCCCGTGGACATCGGGCGTTTTGCCTCGTGACAATAGTGCGTCAGCGTGGGTGTTCGCAGTGCTGGCGATCGTCGACCGCGATATGTCCTATGTGTTAGGAGCGCTGCCCCTCCGAAGCCAGACCGAGATTGGAGAATATCTTCGCCGGTTCCTCCGGCGGGCCACCGGGATGTACGACCTTGATATCGGGCGCGTATATCTGGATTCAGAGCTCTATACAGAGACGGCGTTGACCGCCCTTCGCGAGTCGGACGTCGACTTTCTCATTCAGGCGAAGGATACCGGTGCAGTCAGTGATCTGCTCGATGCAGCGGTCGAAGATGAACCAGAGTACCGAGAAGGAGTCTCGTTTGGCGACTTCCCACTCTCAAGGAAGCCGAATGCGTTCGCGTGGCCAGTTCCAGACGAAGTGGTCGGAGCTGGTAACCGCGACCGCTCTCATGAGGCATTTCTCACAGATATGGACGTCAAGGCTCGAAGCCTCGAAGGCCTGGGCCACGAGTTCCGGGCGCGCTGGGGCGTGGAGACATCGATTCGCGAGATCAAGCGGCGCTATCACGCTAAATGCAAATCCAGTAAGCCGAGTATCCGAGCGTTCTACTTCATGATGGCGACGATCCTCTACAACCTCTCTCAGTACGTCGATAATCGGCTTGCTGACCGGCTCTACACTGACGAGATCGAATGGAGTGGCGAAGAACTACTGCATGCGACGCGTGAGGTACGCCCGGGGGGAGTACCAGACTGGGGCGGCGCGTTTGACCCTGCCGAAGCGGATGACTGGGTGGGTCTTCGGTAAGCGAATTCGCGGCACCTCGGTCGCGGAAGCTGTGCAACAAATCCCCCCGAATTTTGAAACAACTGTTAACAGTAAGTCGGGTACCCGTTTCGTTTGTCGCTGCGCTGCTCTGCTTGAAGTGGAACGCGACATCGTCGCGTCGGCACTGACGAAGGATATCTCGCGCCCACTTGTGGTCCATCTCACGCCGCACATCGTCACTGGCGTTTTCGCCACCAACAACCGCCCATTCAATATGGTCTAACTCAACCCCCCCAACGGGTTCGATGAGTGGCTCAAAACTCACCCAGCGTCGGGCGTCGACGTTGCGTAATTGTTCGATACGGTGGGTGGTGTCGGGGTACTCTCCACCAGGACCGCTTCCGACGCTGGTTCCGACGATGGCGTTGTCTGGCCACGAAACCTCAATTTCAGCTGCTCGCTCGGGACGTTTGGTTAAAAATACGAACTCGTGCTCTGGGAGTTGCCGAGCGATAGCAATAACGCGGCGGATGAATGACGCTGGCACTTCGCGGTGGAAAATGTCTCCCATCGAAACGACGAAGATACGACCCGGCCCATCAGGATAGCTGTAGGTCAGTGGTTCGTCAAGACGATCTTCGTGTGTGTCGACGACTGCTTCGGCGTTTGCCTGTGTCCATTCGAGGTCGTCCATGTACTCGGGCGCGTTATCTCGGGCGGCCTGTCTCCGAGTGAAGGCTTCGGCCCAGCAATTCGAACATTCTGGACCGTGACGAGTACAACCGGTAACTGGCGACCAAGAGTACTTACACCAGGATATATCAGTCGGTTGCATAGTTACTGATTCCGTGTTCGTCAGCGTAGTCGAATAGGAGCTGCCGGAAGGCTTCGGGAGTGACGGTTTTGACGCCGTCGTCTCGGGTGTCGATCAAGCACTGCTCTACTTGTGCGAGCATCTTGACCGCGGGAAGGGGATACCGAGCGATAGTGTGCGTCACTCGATTCCGGTGGATGTCGTTTGGTTCAATGGTGTATGGTGTCTCTGTATTGGCGATGTAGTCTGCCACTGAACCCGCTGCCTGGAGCCATTCACCGTAGCCAGCGTCGGGCCGCTCTGCGTTCACCCAGTCGGTTTCTGTGAGGTGCGTGCGGAGATGTGGCAACAGCTCGTTCAATTTACTATTGAGAGAGTGTGAACACGCCGCTATTGACTCGACATACTGGACCGACGTCTCTTCGGAACTGTCGGATAATTCGAAGCCAAACCTGTACTCGTCTGGTTCCCCTCTCTTGGTTAGTTCCTTTCCGCACCGGAGAAGTCCGGCGAGTCCACTGTTGGATTCATCGTTAGGATGATGGTAGAGCCGATAATCGCATTCTGGCCCGCCAACGGCTCCTCCAACAAGATATGGGCCTAGGTCGTGATTAAGAGTAACTACTGACCCAAAACGTTCGAGGTGGGTCGTAACCGTGTCAACGTCTTCTGGAGCAGCAGGTTCTGCGACCCGCTCCAGTATTTCCATTGATTGGAATTCACTTTCCGGGTTGTAATCCGCGAGCGTTGAATCCTTTATTGCCATAATTACTGAACCCTTGTCACACTCTCACGGGTAGTCCATCGTGGGTCGCCATGAGGGCGCTATTCTGCGACGGCTCTCAATACTCAGAGGCATAATTTTAGCACACCACTGTTTCCGCTGTTATCCCCTCCACTGTCTGTTGATTTCCTGCCACGGCTGACAACGAACTAATCACCCCATTCTCCTATCCCTGTCTGGCGTGGGAGCTCTTCTTCACGCCGGCGTTCGTAGGCTTCTTTCGCATCAGGCTCGATGTCGATGGCTGTGGCGTCGACACTGCCTCCGTATTCTCGCTCCGCGGCTATCACCGCAGGGGCGGTCCCTGCACATGGTTCGATAATCCGGCTATTCGACGTGGTGTATTCTTGTATCAGGTCCAGATAAGGGGCGAGCGGCTTGACGGTTCCCCAGTCCCAGTCTCGGTGCTCCCGTTCGCACGGACAGCCCCGTGTATGTCTACCTCCGGCAGGATGCGACTGCGGAATGGGCGTTGCATCTTTCTGTGTGAGTAGAATTGTGTAGCCACCAGATGAAGCGTACATGCCTGGTGTGCTACGATCTGGGACCCCGTCTGATGTGAGGGACGTGACTGTGTAGGTGAACTGGCAGTGCCCTGGCCATTCTTTCTGAAAGTAGTTGCTGGCCCGTGAAATTAAGTAGGAGTCTGTATCGAGGGCAAGGAACCCGCCTGGCTGGAGGGCATCATACACTGCATCGAGGAACTCTACAACTGTGAGGCTTGTATCGACACCTGGTTCTCCTTCGACGAGGGCTGCATCGCTGCTATTGAAGGGGTGTGTGCGATAGGTAATTCCGAACCCCCCCCCCGACCGCTGCGGCCTCGCCCATGCATCGTCTAAATGAACGAAATCTACTGATTCGGAGGAGAGTCCATGAAGATATTCGAGAGCATCCCCGACGATGTATTCTACCATCGCTATCGGTAGTTTTTGAGGTCGCACGTCCACCGCCGCTTGTTGTATTCTTCGTACGCTTGCCGTCCCTCTCGAGATTGCCAGCTGTCGCCGCCACCGATATCCGGATTTTCAAAGTTTTCGCACGTAAATCCCGCAGCACGATAGACGGTACCAGGATTGCCTGCGATACCAGCAAGTGCGATTATGGTATCGTAGTCCTCTAATGCAGCCCACTCTCTCGCTCTCGCGATAAGCCATGAGCCAGTGTTTTGTGGACGGTCGGGCCGCGCTGCTAACCGCGTGATATAGATATTCGTTCCGTCGTCGACGTCGGGATTCGCTGGGCGGCCGAGAACGCAGACTGCAACAAGATGCCCTTGGTATCGAGCGCCGAAGCAGGCTTTCCAGCCTTGTATGGAACCGAGATAGTGGTGCTCTTCCAGAAAGAGGTCAACTGGTTTTTTCGACCGTTCACGGATGAGAGTCAAGTCATCAACACTGGGGGCGGGCGGGAGAGTTTCATTTGGACCGTCTGGTTCTCCATTGGTTTTGCCTGCCTCTATTAGGGTTTGCTGATGAGTCTTGATCTCCATATCTCTACTTGTGCGAATTCCTCAAATACCGTATTCTGGGTCTTTTAGGTTTCTTTAGCCACTGTTATCTTGTCTACTGACCGATCAGAGACAGTCATTGGGCAGAGCATCGGCTCTGTCTCTCATCGTCTCAAGAACTGGTCGAACCTCGTCGAAATTCGGCCCTTTCATTACTTCGTGTCCGCCCTGCTCTTGGCGGATCAGCCCCGCTGCTTTCAACCGGGGTAGATGTACGTGGTGAAACCCTGCCTGGAGAGATTCTAACTCTGCATGCCCATCGTGAACGTCTTCTGGTACGGCTATGGAACCCTGTTGAGAAGCAGTCTCAAGTAAGCCGACGAGTACCCTACGCCGATGAATATCCGCTAATGCGCTGAAATACTCGTCTGTAGAATTTGACATTGCCCACTACGATATTTCAGCAGTAATATACTTACTTTTTTTGGCATTCAATTGTGATCTTATCGAAAGTTAGCGGAACTGCATGAGTTCAGACTTCCAAATTGATTCCATCATGGGGGGAGATCGCACTTGAATGGAGGTTGCTTCCTCAAATCCGGCTCTCTCGTAGGCCGTGCTCGCATACCCCCTTTTGTCTGCAAGCCCGTAGAGTGAGTCGTAGCCTTCTAAGGTCGCCCATCGTCGTGCCTTTCCGAGTAACCATGCTCCGGTGTTATGTGGGGTATCTGGTCTGCCGCATAAATGGGTGACAGCGGTAGCGCTACTGGAGACCAGTTCTAAAATCGAAGCGGGTCCAAGGACAGCGATAGCAACGAGGTAACCGCGATAGGAGGCTCCGAAACAGGCCACTGGGTCGCTTACTTCAGCGCAGCGCCCGAATTGGCCGAGGAACGTCCGTATCTTCTCTTTATTCTCGACCCGAGTTAGACGAATCTCGTCTACGCTTTGCGGATGCGACAGTTCAAAACCGTGCCTCGCTTCCTCTGTTCGGGGGTGGAAATCAGATGAGTCTAATTGGGGGTTATACGTGACGGGCATGAACTAAACACCACGGGGGGACCAAGAAGATTCGGGAGGTTATTCGATGTTCAGCGCTTCTTGATCTTCGGGAAGTATGAGGTTGTCAATGTCATCCCCCTTGGATTCTAGAGCGTTGACTGCTTGTTGTAGCGCGACACTCGGGTCTTTGTGAAGCTCACCTTGTGGGTACCCGAGAAGTCGGTCGCGTTCGATAGCCACTAGTTCATGGAGGGCTTGGAGGATGGCGGACTCCTCCTGTTCCCCGTGGAAAGTGACAGTCCCCCCTGCTTCGTCGACGGTGATACCCTCCAGTGGTGCCGAGTCGGCGAACTGAATGAACTTTCCGTTTGCGTCGGTACCTGTCGAAGTGATTTCGTATTCCGTCATTTGTTGGTTTGGTGTTTGAGTACTAAACTATTCGCAGAGAGCTTGATCTACTAGTTCATCGGCTTTCTCGTTCTGTTCTCTGGGAACGTGCTGGATGCTGAAACTTTTGAACTGACTCGCTAACTCACGTGCTCTGTCACGGAGTTTTTTGAGTTTATCATCATTGGTGCCCCATTCGTCAGTTATCTGTTTGACAACCAACTGAGAATCACCTTCTACTTCAACATGTTTAACGTCGTTTTTCTGTGCGAGTTTCAGGGACTGAATGAGTGCCATGTACTCGGCCTGATTGTTCGTAGCTGTCCCGATAGTATCACTATACTCTTCACTCCAACCGTTACCGTCAATCCAGCAGCCAACGGCGGCAGCGCCGGGATTTGGTCGAGCACCACCGTCGAAACGAATGATGACTTCGCTAGGTGTATCCTCAACCACCATTGTTCCGCCGTCGCATTGTGGACAGGGGGACCCATCTACCTGGATGTCTGTCCACCGGCATGAATCGCACTCGCTCATTTTCATGGTCATACATTGTTGCATCTGAACTGAATACTCCAAGCGCTCAAAGTCAGAGGGAATCGTTGAGCATACCGGTCCAGCCTATGTCGTCTAGGGAGAGTCTCGGCTTTGTCGCTTCTGTGTAGATTTCGTGTCCTGGGTGATTGCTTCGATTTTTTATGCTCTTGTTGAACAGTCGGATATGCTCGAAGCCGTGGAACAGCGCCGGGGATTGTTTTGTGGGTGGGATAGTTGCTTCAAGCTCAGAGTTTTCTGGGGCTGACCGGTGGAATACAGTTTGCTGTCGGGGCTTTTTCCTCGCGTCAAGATAGATACTGAGGCTTGTTGAACACTCTTTCGTCAGCCCGACCACGGGAGCGTCGGTCAAGTCGTACTCGGAGAGAATCTTGTAGGCCGCCTGAGCGGCGGTCGTTGCGGCACCACATAGCAGTTGATCGTCTACTTCGACTGGGGCCGGCGGATTTGAAATGTGTTTCCCCCGGAGATATACACCGGTCTGAAGTTCGCTATCCTTTGGCCACCCGTTCTGACATGATGTGCTATCGAAGATGATTGAAAACGCACCTTTCGGAATGAGGTTCCAAGAATTCCGGGTATTTTCCCAGTACTGAGGGACCTGATTGAGTGAGACGTGACGATCTGGGAAAATGTATTCTTCGCCGACTGCCCCATCAAGCGGGAGTAGAGGGGCCGGTATGTCGTCTGGCGAGTCCTCCCCCGACTCCCCAGTGGTATCCGTATTCGAATTGCTAATGGAATCCGCCGTCCCGTGCTCTTCCGCAAAATCGGTTAGAGTCGGTCCGTTCATGCTCATGGCGGCAAGCAGGCTAAATACGACAGGGGGAGTCTTCGCAATCGTTTCTGCTCCTGTTCCCAAATCTTTCCACTACCCCAGTGTGTCCTGAATCTGCTGAGTCACGGTCAACTTCTCGCGCGTAGACATTTCGGATTCGCTTTGAATGATGCCGTCGATGTCCTCAATGCTCTCACCTAAGGTCCGCTGTGACTCCGCAACGTCTTCACCTTCATCCGTTGTTTCGTCGTATTTCCGCTTAGCACGGTTGATTTCTGTTTCGGGGTCCCGCAAGAGTTTCCGGCCTACACGGGCGTGCCCCTGGAACGTCATCGAATTCCGTGACTTCCCCTCGCCGGTGTACTTCTCGTTGATGACGGCGCTGATGTTGACAAATAGATTCCACATAGAGAGGACGTCTGATTCGGCGCTGATTTTCCGGGCCCGGTCTGCGATTTCTTCTGCATATGTGGGTGGGAGTCCAAGATGCTCAATGAACTCAGCGGGGTCCCAGGTATCCTCGCCGCTGAAGTCCAACTTGAGTGTGGATGCTTCGTCGACGGTTTTGAGGAGGTCGCTGTCGACGGAGGTGGCGCTGGTGATATCTTCGTACCCTTTCTCCCACCAGTCTTTGGCGTACTGCATAACATTGCCACGATGAGGTTGGGACTTGGATTTCCCGAGTGCCCAGTACGCTGTTTCATGTTCTGTGTCGAACCCGAACAGTTCGAAATCGAGCGACCGGGTTCCATCGAAGCGGTAGCCGGAGTGGTAGCCCATATACACTGCCCCACGTTCTTCATCGTCTCCCTCCATCGTGGGCGGGATAAACCGCTGCGATGGAAGCAGCACGTAGAGGTCTACTGCTCCACCGTAGTCTGAAAACTCAACCCAGCCGATAGGCTCTCTTTCGCCGTGCTTTTCAAGGGTCTGATGGCATTTATAGTACCAGTCGGTCGGGTTGATCACCGTGTACCCGTCGCTCCCAATCTGCCAGTGGTAGGAGGCGTTGTATCCGAGAGCGGCAAGTGCCTCTCGCCGTGGGTCCACAATCGCTCGGGCGTCGTGAGCTCGCTGTGTGGGCTCCTGGCGGCCAGCGTCGAACGGGTCTCCGGCATTGGTATCGTTGAAGTCCTTGAGGCCGGACCCCATCGAGTCGTCAGACTCTATCAGAGATTTAACCTCGTCGGTCGCGACGATCCCGTTGCCGGCGACGAACGAGTTGTCAATCTCTACCGTCCGGCGTTCTGCTGATGGCAGTGATTCGATGATATCTTTCAGCGACGATTCAGGATATCGTGGTAGGTCAAGTTCATCTGCGACCACCCGGGGGATTTTGACTTCCCCGTCACACGGAGACAGTCCCGAAAACGGGATGATGCCGTCCTCAACTATGGTTTGACTGGGCAGGCTCATGGCTCATTTGGCATGGTGCAAAATACTTTGAGAATCATAGAACCGAAGGGCAGAATCGCTCTACTCGTCAGCAACGCTGTGGGCGAATCTTGTGATTCGTGGTGTTCGTCTTGGGAGGGGATTAGTTTTCGCCGGGGTGCTTGGGGCGACCGACTCCTTTTGCAGTTTGGTACCTGTTTTCTTTTTCAATGACCAGCCCCTCCTCCTCAAGCTCATCCAGCTTGTCTTCGGTTGTTGACCCATCGAGCCCTGCGGAACTCCCGATAGTTTTCACGACTCTTTCTGAGACCCACTCTCCCTGGACCGGGTTAGTATTGAGATGAATAATTGAGAGAATTCTTCGCTCTCCGAAATCCAACTCGTCGGCCTGAACTACCTTTGAGTTCTCAGAACTATTCATGGAGATAAATTAGTGATGGTATCATCATATACCCCTTGATTGATCGCTCGCATCAACTTGACTGCTAGGTCGATTGTTTGTTCCTCATCAGGGTCTGTGTCGTCTACCTCTAATGTCTTGATAGCACCAAGCCATACACCTTCACCATCGTACACTCCGGCTGAGACACCACCCGGTTTTTCTGGGTCGTACACTACTTCGATCCTCACCTTGTCACGTTCTTGCCTCCAGATACGATTCCAGATACCTCCTCCAGTGTGTACTACTGACCCTCCTTCCCATTCAGGAGGATTGTCGATTGAATCTGCGCCGACTAAGCCGTCTGGCCGAATGGGCCCCCGGGTCATGCGTTTTCTCGGGGCTGAGTTTTCACGGCTCTTGCGGCGTCTTGGAAAATAGTGCTAAAGTCTGGGTCGTATTCTAGTATATCTACCAGCTCTTCTCGGAGTTGCTCTCGAGTTGTGACCCGCTCGTCGAACGGAACGAACTCCTTGATATAGACGTGGTTCTTGTTCTGCTCAACCCACGTTACGGGGTTGTCGACGTCATCGAAGTCTGGCTTTTTCGAAACTACTGCCGCCCCGCCGATTTCGTCGTTGTTCGCTCGTTCCTCCTTGATATCTTCATAGAACTCTGCATGGGCTGGTAGAGTTGTCGTCAAGAAATTAGAGAACTGAATCCCTACGGGACACAGTATTTCAACCCGTCCGGTTCCGCCAACAGACATGTAGTACACGTCTGCAACCGGATTTAGCCATTTACCGGGGCTACTATAGAGCGTTTCAACTACGGGATCAAGAGTGCTGTCTGTCATTAGTTTAGTCTCCAGTAGAGGGATTGACCGATATCGTGGCCTACTGTGCCGCCACCCAGAATACTCCTCTAATCTTTGTTTTCTTCAGCGAATATCTCGTATGTGGCATCGGGGTGTCTCCGTGCAAGAATGGCTTTCCGCCCGACTGCGTTGTGGCGGGTGTGGAGGCCTCCACTCATCTTTCTCCCCTCGTCGTGGTCGTCAAATTGTTTGAGGCGGCCGTCATCCGTTCTCACCACGATGTATGAATAGGGTCGGACGAAAGAGGCAGCACTGACGGTATCTGGAAGGGAAGTTCCGAGGACATCTTCGGGGTCACGGCTATTGGGATTCGTTTTTTGTGGACTCATTTTTCTCTGGGTGACTGCTTCGGATGTTTGACTCCATCCGCGAGTACTCGATATTTTCGTCGGTTACGATTGCGTAGACTGGATGGTTACTTGGCTGACTGTAGCCGCGGTCAATCACTACCCCACACACGAACTCGCCCCCTCGGGCAGGGTCAGCGACGTCAACCGAAATACAGACCTCTTCTTGTAGGGCGAATGAATGTGTGACCTCTGGATTTCGACCGTCTGGATTGAGTAGTTCTACCGTACTCATTATGCGGGTTCGAACCCCTGCCGGATATCTTTGATAGCAGCCCCCAACTCGGCAGGCTTCGCCATCATTTGAGGGTGGTCATCGAGCTGAGCGAGTCGTTCTTCGGCAGCACTGAGAAGTATCTCAAGTGACTTGCGGGATGACTCGACGGTTACTCTCTCGGAAGAATCTGACCCAGAACCCTGAGTGGTACTAACGGACTCATCGAACGCTGTTTCGAGTTCAGTTAGTGCGTCGTTGAACTGTTCAAGAAATTCGTCGTCGTTGGCCCCGTAACCCCGGACGTGATCGTTGTATTCGATTTCGGCACGATGTTTCACGAGTTCTATAGCGTCCTTGGGTGCTAGGACGGCACTGTCACAGTTTCCAGAGAGGACGGCGGTACTGATTTCGATGTCAGTCCCTTCTGGCACTTGAGGGGGCATATACCCCCCTTTTCGCGCTTCCCGGCACAGGTGTTCAGAAAATTCATCCGCTGGTTGGGTTTGACAGACCTCATCGTAACTACTGACGATGGACCCGTTTTCGATGAACTCGATTTCTGGCTTTTTATCTCCCGGCTGGCATTTGTACTGCAGAACGACACCAGGAACCCCTGTATCGGGGTCAATCCCTCTGTCGGCAAACATAACGCCCCGGTATTCGTCGATGCCGCCGTCGGCTGTCCGAACACTCACAGCACTCGTGGTACCCGTCATGATTCACTATCGCACGAAGCCTAATACTCTTACTCGCCAAACCCCAGATGGTGAACAAAAAATAAGAGGGGCTACCGCGTAATTCCGTTATCACCACTAAAAGACTGATCGGCTCCAGCAGGCAAATTCATACTTCTGGAGAAGGTGACTAACATCAACCATGTCAAATCAAGAGCAGCACATTTCGCATCCAGATTCGTCGGATGATAACTCACATACAATCGAGTTCACGCACGTCAAAGTACTCGTTATAGATGAACAGACGGGAAACCCAGTCCCAGAGGCAGAGGTAAAGTTCTCTCCGTTGGATAGCGAAAGCGACTCGGCGGCAACAGCGAAAACAGCAAAACATGAACAGCATCGGGGCATGGTTGAATTTAAACTCGCCCCGCGAGTCAAGACAGGCGGGATAACGGTATCCCACGACCGATATGCCACAACGAGAGAAAAGTTGGATATCCAAGATGGGGAGACAGAAACTGCAATTGAATTAGAGATTGGGACTGGCATAGCACATTTGGGCTGCGATGGGAATTTCATCGATTCACTCAGCTATACGATAACCCCCGATGACGAGTTCTTACAGGAGAGGTACGGTACTGATATCGAATCTAGTGAAACGCTCCCAGACGATGGCATAGCGGAGATTGAGTTGGTTGCCGGAGACTATATCGTCGAGATTGAAGACACTGATCCAGCCTCGTATTTTAAATCGTCTCAAATCGAATTCACCGTTCCCACTGGGGAGACTACGTCTGTTAACTTTGAGATGGATGTCGCGTCTCACCTGTCCGCTGACCAAGAGACTCAGATAGACAATCTTCGCGATAGCATTAGCTCCCTGCGGTCAAAAAACAGAGTAGATACTGCGATACAGCACTACCTTTCATCGGTCACCGAAGAGGCTGTCGACGAAGTTGAAAGGTGTATCTCAGGAGGTGCGACGCCGGTTGGAACCACTGTATCTCCAGAAGAGGCGCAATCAGCTCTGCTTCAAGCAATCAATCAGGCCCATGTAACGCTTGAAACAATACTCAAGGGAAAACGAGCGGTCGACCTTTTCACCGCATGCAACGATAAGGTAGACATCCAAATTGACTGGAACGGGTCGTTCGATACTCAGTCATGGTATTATTGGCTTTGCCACGACCGCTCGTGGGCACAGTCGGAATTCCGCGAAGTGAAAAGAGAAACCTACGAGAGAGTCACCGATGAAAGCGCTGAGTTAGCAGAAGCAGGTCCACTGCTTGATCTGATTGATGAGTGGGAACTACCAGCAGACTCAGATGTAGACGATATTGAGTATATAACACACGGGTACGTCCTAACGCAGTACCTGGACGCGGTAGCCGAGATGCTCAACTACCCGGACCTGAAGAAGCGGTTCGACGAAACGACGTACTAAAACCCGTAGAGTCACTTTGAAACAAGTTCTGCTAAGACACTACTCGTCCCATCTGGCGTCCTCGGCACTTCTGTTTCTAAGAACTGCTCGTCACTGACTTTGACATCGAGGATTCCTGGCTCGATTATGTGGGGTCGATCATCTCGTTTCCCTATCAGTGTAAGTGCGAGCTGTCCGTTAGTTTTCCCTCCCGCAACCTCGATGTCAGTGCCACTCGGGAATGAGATAGTCTCCCAGCCATCCGGCTGGCGAACGCAGATTTCTATATCGTCTGATTCGGTGTCGCTCACACCCGATGATGGTACTCAAGGGATAGCAATCTATCGCCCAGCGTCGACCATCATCCTCCGTTCAAGTTCGGCAACCGCACTCTCCATACCGTCGTACTGGGACTTTTCAGGACATTTGAACCCCCCGGGAAGGTCTGCCTCGTAGCGGTGAGACAACTCTGCTCCATTCGGATACTCCTTCAGCACGAACCAGCCAGCCCTATCAGGCCGTTCTGCTGTGACTTTCATTCCGATAGGCGTCTGTTCGGCTGTTATGTCCCAGGGCTCGTGAGGGGTGAGGGAAACCGGGACTGACATTATGATTCTCCAGGTTCTCCGCCGGGGTGACCGAATTGGAGGTAGCCGGAAGCATCTAGACCCCGGCCCGCGTAGGCAGGTAGTATGGCCCCGATGTAGCCGGTCAACTTCGGTGCGACTGTGTCACCGATATTGGCTCCGGGCTGGAGGTCTCCCTCGATAAGCCAGTAGGATGCATCTTTGAGAGCGGCATCCATTGCGTTGGAAATGACAATCTTCTCACTCTCTTGGAGATAGGCGTCCTGATAAGCAGCGACGAGGTCCTTGCGGAATTCGTCACTGTCTGTGTAGTGCGACCATCCTCGGTCGTCCATCAAGTCTTCAATGACCAATTCGAGTTGGTCTAGAGACTCGATCCCACACCGGGTGTAGACTTCTTCGAGGTTTTCAACTGACGGTTCAACTCGCGAAGGAGGCTCAAGATCAGGATTTTGAGATGTCATGTTAGGTTTCACGCGAAAAGTAAACAGGCCTCACACAGGCAGGTCCACCGAAATACTCAGACTCGCTTTACTGTTTCAATTATCGCGATAGCGGAAACCATCCCAAAAAAGGCGAGTGTACTTGAGAAGACGACCGAGATACTGAACCCGATGGCAAATATCGTGACCAGTATTAAAACAGATGAGACTGTCCCTCTCTGCCCACTGTTGCCTTGGGACTGACTACTGAAGAGGGAGCGAAAGATGGCCATCCGAATGAGGAAGCCGCTTAGAGTCGGTCCAAGCCCTGCGGTTAGTATCACAACAAACACCAGCGCAGTAATACTGGCAATGCTGAGTATCAAAATCAGGGGATCGGTCATGGTTGATTAGTTGTTGCGAGGACGGATGTTGACTTCGGTGGTTCTGAACTACCGCACGTCGAAATCAGTGATATAGCCAGAACCACTCGCTGGCTTCGTGAAAAATTCACCTCCTTCTCCACGGTCCTCACCCGAGAGCGTACCAACGAGTGTCTCTACTATTACTTCTCTCGACAGTTTCTGTTCTGCGCTCTGAGTACTTCCCTCAATCTGAGTGAGCCCATACTCCGGAGTCCGACTGTCGTTAGTAACGACAAGCGTAGTACCGGCACCGGAGGGCTCGTACACTGCTACTCGCATCCCTTCGGAGACTGAATCCAGGGCACGACGAACGTGAGCGGCAATCTGGGGACGAGAAAATCCGTTCGGAACGGTCATCTGGTGTTTTTTCACCCCGTTGTTCTGCGGACGCTGTGGCCCGCCTGCTGATAGCGACGTAGCGGAGTCGATGTCTCCGGCTGTGGGTTGATTCGAACTCATGTGAAACCTCATGTATGCCATCGCACCGAATACCTTTGCGACCTTCTTAATCGACTGAGAGAACCCTATTGAACACTCGCAGTAGTAGAAACTGAGACACGATCTCGACCCTCCGATTCAGTACCGTATATTGAATCTCTCAAAATTCCGCTTCCTCAACGCCAATTTCTTCGAGTTCTTCCGGGACAGGCCCTGGAATCTTATAGATGGCATTTGCCGTTGAAGCGATTTTATCTGCTTGGTGGACTAGCTCGTCAAGTGCTCCAATGGGGCCCGGCCCCTCGTATTTCGCCCCCATGTGACGACCTACTGCATGGGCAATCGCGTCCGGGAGCGATGTCTGGTCTCTGATGTACCTCTCCATACGGACGTCGTGGTCAATTACGACTGACTTTGAGGGAGCGTCAGGGTCCCCCCGTTCTCGCATATCATGGAGTACGGCAGCTGCACGAGCGTAGTCTAGGTTCACATCGAATCGCCGCTCATAGTACCCTCCGAGTTCTTCGACGACGGTGCTGACCATCAACGTGTGAGCCCACAAGCCGTGTTCGCCACTACACACTTGATTGAGTGTCGTAGGCGAGGATGCAGGCACCTCCCAGAAATACTTCGGTGCTTTTCCTGCTACTCGGAGTACTTCTGCTTGGAGGTACTCGTCAGTAATTAGGTTCACTGCTGGTAGTCGTCTTCGCGCTTCGTCTGCCGGTAAATTGCTGAGTGCTTTCATTGGTTCTCTGTCGCGGATTCGTCGTTCGATCATTAACGTACAATTCGTGAGGCCGGGGACGTCGACCATCCGCGAGTAGAGTTCTCTGACAGCCAGTCTCCCCCAGGAGGTATCATACGCGACTATCGATTTCGCCTCCTGGGTCAGGAGGACTGTCAGAGCGGATACTGGGAGGGCCGACGCCCATTTCCCCGGCAAGGTTAGGCAATCAACCCCCCGAGAATTGCGCCGACACTCGTCACCCAGATGAGACCGATGCAACCGAGCAGTACGATTTTGAAGTAGTTGCTTCTCATTGGTTGTCCTCCGCTGGGGTTCGCCGAGCGTTGCCACTATCGGGATGGCTCATACAGGACTATCTACACACCATATATACATAAGTGTTTTGATATTTTTGGAGAATATACAGTAACGCGGGTGCTGCTAGAAATATCAGAACATAAATATGGATGCGAAAGAAGCATCACTGCTTTCTGCGCTCGTTACGGGAGAGGGCGAGCGGCGAGAGAGGGCGGAGAGAGCGAACGCAGAGAAGGCGTGGGGAGAGCGAGTGGCGAGAGAGCGCGGAGAGCGGAGAAGCGAGTGGTGAGATCGAGCGGCCGCGAATTGGCGGCGAGAGGTTGGTATCGAACCCCCCACAGGAATCAGCACCGCAGGAATGACCGCATCGCCGCCCTACGCAACGCGGGTAGGGGGCGGATTGATGTTAGCATTCCCAACCGCTACCAGATGCGGTCGTAACCGGAGCGTGGTCCCACTGAACCGGTATAGCATAAAAAAAGACCCTGGGGCCTAGTAGCGGTTATATCTCCAACTTCTGGCAGTGCGGTTCCACCACCGATTGCGGAATACAGCTAGGTTGGGATTCCGCAGTATCTTGTTGCCCTGTAGGAAGAGCATCGCGGGAGATGGCCGCCCGGCTCCCAGGGGCGGGGCGGATTGATGTGGGGAATGGGGGAGAGGGTGGGGATCGGGATTCGTGTTGATCTTCTGGTGGGGTGGAAGGGAGTTGTACCTCCCATCCGCTTCGGTGTTCCAACTGAGGGCTTCAGGGGCACCTGCCCAGTTCTTGGACTCCCACACTTCCTGCTGAAAGGAGGCGTGGTTGTGGTTCCGGTCTTCTGGAGCGACTTTGTGGTGCGAGCGGGGTGGACCGCGTCCGACCCCGCGAATCTTTGATTCGCTCATGTTCTGTGCTGGTGTACTGAGTGAGTTCTCGAAGGGAGCGGAGCTACGGTGGCCGGCCAGATGCCGTCGGTAGGCACACTGGAGATTCCGGCGAATGCAGTTCTTGGTTCGACTCACTTCTCTGAAGCCCTCGGGTAAGCCCGAGGGCTGAATACGCATCATGGCAGTCAGGCTTGCGGATAGCGGTGTGTAGTAGCGCAATTGGACTGCCAAACCCCACCGTCAGCCCGGAGAGCTGCCGGGCTTCCTATCGAAGATGGGTTAGTATTGAGAGTCGCTCGGAGATGACTCCCTATTCGCCGCCGCGACCACCGTGTGGGGGTGCTTGGATCGGCTGGTAGACACGAGTGATGGGGTGTATGGAGTTCAAACGATAGCGCATGCCATAAAAAGAGGCCAGATGCGCCATTCAGGGCGTCGTGGTTTCTCGGTACTCCACTGTTGCGTCGACGGCTTCATCGACGACTGACCGGCTTCGAGATGCGTCAAGGCTATCGTACCTCCGTTCGAGGGTTACTGTCCCCAGAATCTGTTGGACAGAGCGGTCACCGTATCGAACTTCGAACTCTGATTTCTGAACGATTTGGTCACCGTCGCGAGTGAGAACTTGGCCGAGGAACTGCACCTGGAAGACCGATGGGAGTGCCGGGAACAGGTCGAAGTTGGGGTGCTGCAGTGCGACGTACTCTGCAACTGCTTCGATACTGTCGATGTTGTCTTCGATACCGTAATCGAGTGCCTCCTTGAACGTCGCGACAGAGGGAGGTGAACAGGACCGAGTGTTGATGTCTTGGTCACTGGTGAGAACCGTCTGGCCGCCTTGCGTCGAGTGGGGAGTGGATGACATTGGTGGTTGGAGAGGCGGTTATCCCTGGTCCGGGAATTGGAATCGAGTGCTCACTGCCCCCGTTGGACCCTGCTCCTCTGCTTCGAAAAAGCGTTCATCGGCGAGGGCGTCCATGTCGTCCTGGTCTTCGAGGATGACCTGTCCGTCGGCGTCACGGGCCTGTGGCTCTGCGGGGAGTTCGGACTGCTGTGCAACTCGACTCACGCTCTGTTCGGTCTGTTCGAACATGTCTCACTCCGGCCCTATGACTGAATATCGCTGCGGTACGTTCTACCTGTTCCACTGCTAGTATCGACTGTGGCCACACCGCACAGGCGTTCATCGTTTCCGCTCCGAATCGCTTTCTCGTTGACAGTCCGGGCAGAACTCTGAGCCTGGAGCAGCTGGTTCGACGCCACATTCGCTGCACGGTGGTGCCACAGAACGGAGTTCGTGTACCTCGGCATCGTGGTCGGTGGACTGTGCCTCCTCCCGATGCAGATGCTTCCAACTCACTGTTCTAAGGTGAAAGACCACATTCCCGGCAACTGACCCCGTGGCTACGATGGGGAGCAGCCCCTACAGTCCTCATTTGGGTATTGTGGCTCCCGCAGCGGGGACACTCCGGACCGGAGTACTTGGTCATCTCGTGTCCGCAGTCGTGACACTCAATCTCGTGAGTGGTCCCGGTATGAGAGGTCCGGACGATTTCGGTGTTTCGGGAGCGACAGTTGTCACAAGCGATGCGACCGTTCCGGTCCTGATTAAGGTGTATCCTTGGTGTCATGCTATTCTTTGTCGCCGGCGGCCCGGCGACAGCCTCTGTAATCGCACGGCCACCCGAATACCAACAGGTGGGGTCCGCAGTTAACACACACTCGGGCAGAAATCTTGGGTACTGTTGGCGTGATTCTCAGCGAGTAACTGAGGGAACCCGATGGAGGAGTTGCCACTATTCAGAGCGAGCTCCCGACAATGACAGTCGTGCAGGTGTTAGGACTGTAGTATCAGCAACATTTCTGGCAAGTAGATAGAATATACACTCATCTATTCAGTAATGGTCTCCGGATTTCGAGAGGGGCGTGTTTCTGCAGCCGGAGGGGGTACTGCTTCTACTGTCGGCGTGAACGAGATAGGTAGCCCGGCTAGAGTGAGAAACCGCTCAGAACGAAAATATGGCCGTCTGAGAGAACTCCCGTTTCAGGGATACAGTACTTACCGTGTTTTGCTGGCAGTATCGTATCGCCAGATTTCGATAGTGTCGACACCATGAGCGCGGCAACTATCGAGCATATGCCCAGTGCCGGATGAGTCGCCGTTATAAATAGCAAACCCAGCCCCGCCCGCGTTTGCGGTTACTTCGGCCATGAGGCAGTTCCGAGTGAGGTAAGCCCCCCGTCCGGACCGAGGATCATCCCTGCCGCCACTGTAGGAGGTGACGGCTTCAATGATCCACTGGTTATCGGCTTGTTCGCGACGAAAGATAGTGGGCTCAGACGGCTCACCGACTGAGAAGACGACCATCGGGACACCGAGTAGCATCGAGACAGCCTCAGCAACTGCATCAGCTCCATCGGCTCCGCCAGAGATGATGTAATCCGGTTCCTCTACCCCCCGGGACGAGACCTCAGCAAGAACACGCTCAGCACGGTCCCGAACGGACCCAGGCTGAGAAGCGTAATCCCGCGAGCCGAAAATGACGAGTGGGGAGCCGTTGGACTCAACAGGAAGTTCGTAGTTGGCAGGTTGGACGGTGACTCCCTGCCGGGAACAGTAGCAACTCATGTTATGCCAGTTGCTCTGCGTAGTGGGCAACCACTTCTCCGTGGCAGGCGGGCTTATCTTCGTCGAGCCGTTGGCAGAAACAGCCGAGGTTTTGTCCTGCTAGTTCGGCAACCGCTGAGCGGAATTCGGGGTCAGCCTCCAGCCGGGCTTTCATCGCCACGGCGAACTTCGCGACGGATTCTTCGAGCGACCCCACGACGGTTATCGACTCGGCATCATGGTGGGCTTGGCGTGCGTTCTTTTCTGGGACGAATGGATTGCCGATCCATCCGCGCTCTCCGATTTCCCCATCCTTCATTGAGCGCTGGCCGTTTCCCCTGCCGATGTAGACGTCGCAATCATCCTTTTGACAGTGCCCTACTCGCGTATCTGAATCAGTGACACTCATTTTACTAGCCCTATTGATGCTTCTCATACTAAATATCGGGCTCTGCCGGGGCGGCGGTTGTGGTCAAGGTTGTGGCTGCGCGGACCCGTCCGGCGGTCGACGAGATCGGCGCGTCAGCGCCGCATGCTCGAGGCCGCCGCAACGGAAGCCCCGGAGCGGAGGGTGGGGAGGTGGGTGGTGTGGATGGAGTCGGGCCGCCAGTCGCCGCGGCCCGACTGTGGCGAGACCAGGCGACGGGAGGTATCAGCAGCTGCCCGTGGCTGCCAAAAAAAGACGCCTGGTGTTCCGGCGCGTGTTAGGCAGGCCGGGGTTCGTCAGTGAGCGCAGTGACGATGTCGTCAGCGGCGGCATTCCCGGAGATGCCGTCGAACTCCGAGGCGAGCGACCGGAGTTCGTCGTAGCCTTTCTGCTCGAGCTCGTCTTCGGAGAACGTGTCATCGGCAGGGGCATCGGCCATGCCTTCGTGGACGGCTTCGAGGACCTCCACGCAGCGGTCGTAGACTTCCAGCCGCTTCTCGTCCGTGTGAGCACTCTGGGCTAGCTCCTCGAACTTCTGGTCTTCCTGGTCGCTGGTGAATCGTTCGACCGTAGCCTCGGCGGCCTCGACGACCATGTCGTCGTACTCCTCTTCGGAGATTTCGTGGACGGTTTCGGGGTTCAGGGAGACGAACACTTCACCCTCCTGTTCGTAGGTTTTTGGCTTCCCGATGACGGCGACACGCGAGGGGACTTCGAGGGCAGCAATCGTGGCCTTGGGGCCCTTGCTGTACTGACCAGCGTAGGTGTAGAAGACGTTGCCGTTCGGGTCCGAACACCGGAGTCGGAGGTACTCATCATCCTGCCCCACGTCTTCGATTTCAGTGGCGACGCCGACCATGAGGACACGGTTTGCACCGACACCACTGGGGAGAACGAGGAAGTTCGGAGGGTTGGTATCCCCATCGTCCTCGTCGTCATCCACCTCGCCTTCGACCTGCAGGTGAGCCGAGGTGAGTTCAGGAGCCAGTACGCGCTTCGCGGGTTGTCGTGAGTTTGCCATTGGTAGTAACACCGAAGTTTTATCGGGACTGTCGGGACGCTCGTCTGCTTCCCTCATCCCCCTCATGACTGCTCTGGTCACTGAATATCGCGCTGTTCGCGACGGGACCAAGCAGTGCAGTGAGTGGACACCGGCTGTCGGTCTGACCGTTCCGACCGACCTGTTCCGTCATGTCCCTCATATATGCTACTCCACTGAATATCGCTGCGGAAGGCTTCACCAGTCACCGAGTGCTGCGGGTCACCGATTCGACAAAAAAAGACGCGGAGTGGTCAGTCTACAGAGCCGGGCGTGCCTCGCGGGCCTCCACCAGGGCCTCGTTGACGGCATCGGCATCGACACCGCTGATGTGGCCGAACTCCTCTGCGAGGATGTACCCGTACATCTCCGGGCCCTCGACCATCATGTGGCCAGTGAGTAGCTCTTCGGCCATGTTCTCGCCAGGGATGTCGGAATCCAGTTCGTCTTGGGCGATTCCCTTCTGCTCTTCCAGGGTGGTGTCCATGAGGTCCTCGACGGCCTCTCGGTTGAAGTTGATTTCGTGGGTTTCCACGCCGTCGTCGAGAGTGACCTTCAGCCGGAGGTCGTAGTCTCCGTCCACGTCCCCGTGTTCGCTACAGCGCCCGTTCCGAAGCGTTCGCGAGCAGTCCTCTGCACTACATCGCTTGATGAGCCCGTCCTGCACCCGGACGACTCGCCCCGAAACCGACTCCGTGTCGTCTGCCGGGGAGATTTCAGCGTCAGTCTGTTCGACGACCGACTGTCCGGGGGCGATGTTGACGGAGTAGCGACCCTGGTACTCGTCCGTCGGGACGTTTTCGAGACGGACCACGTCCCCCTCCTCGAAGGTAGGCTGGCCGTCACCGTTCCACACCGTGACGACAGTGCGTGCAGTTTCGTCTGCGATTTCAGCCTTCTGATGAATCGAGTCGTGGTCGGGAACCCACGTGCTCATCACCTGTGCCGCTTCGATGGTGACCCAGGCAGCCTCGCCGTCGTCGGCGGCCTCGTGCTCTTCTTCGAGGTCAGCCAGCGAGATGACGGGGTCGTCACTGCTCCCTGCGAACGGATTGATGTCTCCGTCCGAGGGAAGACGGTTGTTTGCGACCGTCCGGACTGCCTCTTCGAGACCGAGTCCGTATTCGGTCGCGTTGGTTCGGATGTCCTCTTCGAGCTGGCCAACGTCGGCGTCGACGCCTTCGTTTTCGAGTTCGGTTGCGAGCGATTCGGCTGCCGTGGTGTAGTCAATGCTGGACATGGTTCGTGTGTGGGTGAGGGCTTCTCTCTTCCCTTCTCCCTATTCCTGCTTGGTCACTGAATATCGCTGCCGGACGCGTCGCTGACGTGCAAGCAACCCCACGCCAGGCGGACCATGGACACTGCTGTCGCCGCGTTGCTCTGCTGGTCGCGACGACGACTGATTCCTTCATGGCCCTCATATAGGCTATTTCACTGAATATCGCTGCGGGACGATCATCGCCGGTCAACCGCTGATTGCGACGGTGACCTGTCCCAACCGTTCGTAGGCACCCCGGGCATAGGACGCGAGTGTCTCCCGAAGTGGGTCAGGCTTTGCATGCTCTAGATGACGATTCGCGTGATTTGCGACTGCGACGAGACCCTCTTCGACTGTGATATCCTCCTCGTGAGTGAAGATATCCGTTGCCGTCGGGACGACAATCTTGTAGTCGCCCGCCGGAGCTTCCCGACTTGCATCCAGACAGACAGCAGTGTAGTCATCGAACAAAGCGTGCTCAACTGTGAGGACAGGCTGACGCTCGCCGGCGTTGAGGTGAGGGTTCCGATAAAACCAAACCTCCCACCCTCCCCGAAGTCCGTCCAACCGCTCGAACAGCGCGAGCAAGTGCTGCATGTCGACGTCGTGTTCATCTGCCCACTCTTCAGCGGAGATTCCGGTTGGTGAATCGGTCTCTGTCTTGGTACTACACATGTCTCGATTTCGCTGACACGCTAAATATCGGCCGCTATCAACAGGGTCCCGCTGGCTCCTCCCGAGCGGGACTGCGGACAAGGTCGTGGCTGCGCGGACCCGTCCGGCGGTCGACGAGATCGGCGCGTCAGCGCCGCACGCTCGCGGCCGCCGCAACGGAAGCCCCGGAGCGGAGGGAGGGGCGGAGGAGCCGGGCCGCCCGTCGCCGCGGCCCGGCTGGCGTACACACAGGCGACAGACGTTCATCACGCGACCAAAAAAAAAGCCCCCGAGCGTCGCTACTCGGAACTGGCCTCGCTGCTCGTCTCGATTTCGTAGTGGTGCTTGTGCTCCTCGGGGACCCACGAGGCGGGGTACGCCCACTGGACCAGCGTCGGGTCGGCAGTGGCCCGGCGCTCGAACTCGCTGTCCTGCTCTGCCCCGTTGGGGGTTTTCGCCCGCCGCTGGTCCAGCGTGGACTGCTTGATGTTGTACGCCTTCGGGGACTTGACGGCCGGCTCGTCCAGTTCACCCTCGACTTCCCAGTCCTTCTCCGAGATGACTCGGTCTCGGGGTGCATGGCGGCTGACGTACTTTCCATCCCCCCGCTCTCGTTTCTGGATGACCGTCCACTGTGAGGCGTGGATTTTCGTGTTAATCCCTCGACCCGGCGAGTAGTGGGGTTTGCCGTCGATGATTCGGATTTCGTCACCCTCGTGCAGGTCCGTCACGATGTCGCCGTTCCATTCCGTCCACGAGCGAGAGAACCGCGTCCGTTCGTGGACAATGAACTTGAACATCTCCCCACTGAACCGGTCTTCGACGTGGGCGACTTGGTACTCGCTGGCGTTCATGGGAGTGAACAGCCGGGTGACCGTCCCTTCGACCGTCGTCGTGTACTGTCGAGGATGCACCTCCTCGATGGGCGTCGGTGCGACCTTGAAGTACGACGACGCCTGCTCGACAGCCTTCATCGCTGCGTCGAGGGCGCTGTCTGACTTCAGCCGCATTTCCGCAAGCAGGATGAGTGCCTGCTTCTCCGTGATACCGACCTTCTCCGCGATGTCCTCAACCGACCGGCCGAGTTCGACGATTTCCTCACCGATTCGCTCGATGGGCGACCACGACTCGGTCGGCTTCAGGCCAGCAGCGAGTTTGGCTCGCTCCTCGAACCCCGCCAGGTCGCGGTCCAACTGGCCAGCCTGCTCGTGCTCGGGCTCCGGGGGGACCTCCGGCTGTGCCGCCACCTTCGCCGCCGCGACTCGCGCGCTCTCCGCCCGCTCCCGGGTCGGGCTCATCTCGCGCTCCTCGTCGGAACTGCCGTCCTCCGTGACCCACGCTGCGGTGTACTTCGCAGTCTCGAACGAGGATTCTGCCGAGGACTCCTCCACCGTGGTCGCCTCGCGGGGTTCCGCGATAGCTCGTGCCTCGTTGTCCATCCGGGCGTGGTCAGCCTCCTCACCCACACGTTTCTCGTAGGCCGCGAGGTCCTCGCCGGCACGTCGGTCAACGAGCTCCGGAATCGGCTCCTTGTCCGACTGGTCGGCCTCGGGGAGATGCGCCAGTCCAAGGTTTTCAGCAACCTCGGCGTCCGACTTGGTGTCGTACGCGCTCCGGTCCAACCCTTCCGCGGACCCCCACCGGACGTCCCGGTCGGCCTTGAACGACGCACTGTTGCTCCCGACCATCTCAACCGTGTCGTCAGCCGTCTCGAAGTCCTGTCCCTCCTCGGTCTGGACCTCCGCCATCAGTTCGTCCTGGTTCTCGATTTGAGTGCCCAGGGCCATCGTCGGCTTCTCGCTCGGGACTTCTGCCTGCTCACGGACCGGGTTCTCGTTCGGCTCCGGGGTGTCGAGTCCGTGTTTCCGCTTGGCGATGTCGCTCTCGTCCGCGTATCCGTGTCGCGCTTTGTTCGCATCGGTAATCGTGACTTTGCCACTGTCGCTGTTGGAGTTGTAATCACTCATCGTTGGAACACCAGACTGAGAACTGACCGACCACGTCTCGCTCTCCTCTCTCCCCCGACGCCTTCATCTTCGTCAGCCCTCACCCCTACCTGGGGCCGTGTATAATGCAGTCCAATGGGGGGGAGGAGCGTTATGTTAGCCCGCTTACTGAATTTTTTCCGTTTTTATGTCTCTCGTTCAACATACTGTGGGCTTGCACTACAGAGTTGGTGCTGGGCGGTGCCGGTGCGGTGCTGTGTGGAGCGGTGGCGGTCGCTGTAGCGGGGTGGTGCGGGGCTGCGCTGAGCAGTGCGGTCGGTGCTGTAGCTGTTGCGGTGCGGGGTTGTGCTGTCGCGGTAGCGGTTGCGGTCAAGGTCGTGGCTGCGCGGACCCGTCCGGCGGTCGACGAGACCGGCGCGTCAGCGCCGCATGCTCGAGGCCGCCGCAACGGAAGCCCCGGAGCGGAGGGTGGGGCGGAGGTGATCGCGCCCCGTCACTGGCGCGATCAGAATAGACCACTGAAGTGACCACTGTTCATCGAGATGGCAAAAAAAGGCGCCGGCGGGCCGAGTTAGAAGGTCATCGAGTGCCCATCCTCGCAGTGGGCGACAGGTTCTGTGTGTGGCGCCATCCGTCCGACCGACACATCCTCCATCGTCACTTTGTCGACGTCGGCCTCGCAGTCGTCTCGAACACAGCTGGTCGGGGCGTCCCGGGCCATCGTCAGTTCGCCCCCACTGGCGTCGAGTGCCCGGCACTGCATTCGGCGACCGGCTCTGGTCGCGACCGACTGCCGACCCTCGAGGAGGTCCCCAGCGAGATGTCGGTGACCTCGGCATCGCAGTCGTCTCGCAGACACCGCTCCGGACGGCCAGGCACTACCGCCCACCCCGCATTGCTTCGCGGCGGAGGTCGGCCTCGCTCGGCACGTCCCAGTTGTGGAAGCGACGTGCAATATCGCGCACTCGCTTCATGTTGGTAACGACCCCGGTGCTTCGCTGCTTGAGCTCGTCGACGTTGGTGTTGGAGTAGCCCCCGACCCCAAGCTCGCCGGTCGGGGAGTGGACGACCTCGACGTAGCCCCGGAGCGTGTGCAGTGGCGATGGGTGCGTCATGCGAGGACACCTCCGCAGACGAACTCTTGAATTGCTCCCAGCAGCGCGTTGAGGGTCGTGGTGATTCCGGCGACGATTTCGTCCGTCATGCCAGCAGCCCTCCCAGGACTGCGCCGGTCCACGTGAGGCAGAGGAACGCGATGCAAGCGACGAGCACGTATCTGAACAGGTTACTTTTCATATGTGTCTACTCCAGCGATTCTGCTGAATATCGCGACGTTTCACTGTGACTTCCGCTCCGACTGTTTGGTGATTCTGTCTTGGTCATCGGTTGAAACCTTCAGTTGACTGAGGGTCGTGTATAACCCCTTCTGCAGAATCACTCCCTGACTACCGTGACCCGCCACGTATCAGGTTCCGTATATATCTTGAATCCTGGTTCTGTCCCCGCCGGCGCAAAATTTTTTGCGTTTTCCTGTCCGTTCATCTACATTCCTGTGGCTTGCACTACAGAGGCGGTTGCGGTCGCTGTAGCAGGTGCGGTTGCTGGGCTGGTGCGGTCGGGGTCGCGGTGGCGTTGCGGTCGTCGTCGCGGTGGCGGTTGCAGTGCTGTCGCGGTGGTGGTGCTGTCGCGGTTGCGGTGCCGTTGCAGTCGCGGGTGCGGTCCGGCCTGGCTGGACTGAAAGGGCGAGGTCGCTCGGTCCGTCCCGGGCCCCGCAAGCACCGCAACGAGCTGGCGAGTGAGGCGCGCAGCGCGGGCCCCGGAATGATCGGTCGAGCGACCGAGGGCTTTCGAGGTCTGGGTCACCGTCATCGCAGTCACGAACACCCACTCGGGCACGCCGTGTCTCCAGGGGGCGACAGTGGTCGTTCATCGAGGGGCGTTCCTCCTGCTTCACCCGAGGGGCTTTCGTCGGCTGCGAGCCGTGATTACCCTGTATCAGATTCGTGAAAAAACCACGTCTCGCTAAGAGTTGTCACACGCACGTCTGTCCCCATGGCACTCCCACTATCCCCACTGGTTGCCCCGGTACTCCTGTACACACTCTCACTGTCTCCACCTACGGCGCCGTCACTGCACATTGCCGTTTCACCATCACCGATCTCCCTGTCCACCTACTGTCGTCGACGTCGTCTCATCCCACCCGGACCCCACCTGGGTTGGCCCACCATCGAGACTCTCTTGTGGGCCATGTGCGGGTCCCCGCTTCCCGGCTGTCCACCGGCTTCGTTCTCTCTAGCGTTCCTGATATATCGCCACCCCTGGGGGGCCACCAGATCCGCGCTCGTTTGAAGCCCGCTGCCGGCGGTGCCCGGCTTCACCTCTGTTTACCCGTCTACCCCCCTCTTTCTTTGGACAAATACCCCCAGGTAGACATAGAGTGTAAACTATGCAAATCCGTTTATAGCATCTATAACTCATTTTGAACTCGTAACCAAGTGTGTAAACTGTTTTGCCGGTTTACCGTTGAGGGAAATTTCGGTGTAGAAGAGTGTGAACGGCATAATTCTGCACGTAGAGCGGTATTCCCGAAGTGATTTCGCCGGTCAAGAAGAGTGTAAGCCCGTCAGAAGAGTGTAAACGGGTGATTTCAGCCGATTCGGGATTTACAGTTTGGAGATTGCCACCCAGGAATTCGCAACCCCCTCGAAAAAGAGTGTAAGCCCGTCAGAAGAGTGTAAACGGATGAATATAGCACTTTAGCCATCCTTGAATTGATTTGACGAGCGTTGTGGGTGAAAAAATGCTGCAAGATACTCATACTTACGTCTAATCG
This sequence comes from Haloarcula sp. Atlit-7R, assembly GCF_003666065.1. Classification (NCBI taxonomy): domain Archaea; kingdom Methanobacteriati; phylum Methanobacteriota; class Halobacteria; order Halobacteriales; family Haloarculaceae; genus Haloarcula; species Haloarcula sp. Atlit-7R. Next base: position 51,284 of record NZ_QXIK01000008.1, read on the forward strand.
CATTTTCGGGACTAGAAATCGGTGTGGGTAGTAAGAAGAAGACTCGAGATTCCCGCCATCCGTGAGTAACGGTGCTGTATCATGGGATTACTTCCTTAGCCACACTCACAGGCTATTATCTTAGAATCCTAATATAACTGGGAAGAAGGCCAGGGAAAGTAGCAATATCATAGACTGGTCTACACGCGAAGCCCATATACTATCCGAAAATTAAACTGGTTAAATTAACACAGATAATCTTAATCAGACAACCGTTGCTGCCCGCCCCGTTCATTGTCTTCGAGCTGGTCGTACATCTCTTGAGGGAAAGGAAGGCTCCCGTAGATCGAGTACGGACAGGCATGCTTCCCGATGCAGTGAGATTGCATATCGGGGTTGTCGCAATGCATCGGAAATGGAGTATTCCCATTGATATCGCCGTTCCGCAATTCATAACGAGCCTGATAATCAGTGGTTTCACGGTCGTACCAGTCCCACTTACTTTCAAAGAGATCGTGGATGTCATCAACCACGGCATCTTCCCTCTGTTGCTCGGGTAAGTTGTGATATCCTTCCAGCCAGTACACCATTCGAACAAAGTTATACAGGTCCTTTCTCACCGGCCCACTATTCTCTAATTTTAACGCTTCCACCATATTTTTGAAACACGGTAATTCGAAGATATCATCCAGCGAATCGAGGGTGATTTGTTTCCCACTACCGTTCGACCCAACCGCATATTCGGAGTTCCGGCGGTCGTCATACCGCCGCACATCTACCTGTTTGTAGTCGGCAGAATCAGCGATGGTGGCTAGGCTATTAGCGAGGGAACGGACACTTTTGATCCTCTCTTTTGCGCTGCTTTCTCCAAAGCCATTAGCCCCGTAATCTTCTATCGCATCGTAGTAGACTCGGGCTTTGTTGTACTCGGTTGGGTCCAGATCGTCGACCTGGTTGGCCGCATTTCGGACGAGTCGAAGCAGATTTTCCTGGGGGTCCCAGTCGGTCCAGAGTTGGTCTTTATCTCCGTGTTTTAACAAGTCTTCAATCTCCGGTTGGATGTTCTTGCTCTCGTTGAAGATGGTCTGAATTTCGTCGTGGTCGATGGCTTCCCACCCGAACTCGATGAGTGCTTCAAACGCGTTACTTTGTCGTTCCCAGAGAAGCGCTTCGGCGTGTTCGATGGGGACGTAGATGTTATTATCACGAATATGATAGTGGGTTTCACCGACGGCTTCGTTGTCTTCGGGCCCATATCGACCGCCCCAACTGCCCCCGTGGAAGCGGGCCTTGCAGCGCTCGGTTGCGGCGACCATGGGGATCTCGAAGAACTTGTCGAACTCCGGGTCGGCATCTTCGTGCAAGACGATTGCAGTGGCTCCACAGGCGGGATGAGGCCGCGCCTGGTCCAACTCTTTTTCGTATAGTCTATCGCCAATATGAAGGAACCAGTCTGGATCAAATTGCCCCATCATGGTCATTAATAAATTCGTATGCATGTACTGCACATGCTGAATCAGCTGGATTTTTTCAGGGGGAGCGTTTTCGAGATATTCGTGTTTGCGGATGGCGCAACTGGCTAGTGTACTCAAGACTGCAAGGACACCTGGGACTTTGAGCTTGGGTTCATCGAATCGTTTGGTTCGAATTGTGGGGTTGAATGCCCACTCGCAAATTGTGTCGACGTCTTCGATGAGGTCTTCTTCGCCGCCCCCTTCGGCGTACTCCTTGAAGCCTCGATCAAGGACCTGTTTGAGTTCGCTGTTCGAGTGCTCGTCGGCGAAGGCGAGTACTTCCCACGCCTTCTTGTATGAGTCAACTTGCATTGGTTTGGGGCTACTGTGAGTCGTTCAGCGGCGCGTCGGCGTCAGTCAGGAACTGGGGCTTGGCTTCCTTGCGGTAGTCGAAGTCTGGGCTGGAGATTGGTGTGACCACCCGAGAGACGTCTGCGTGGAGGGAGTAAGGAAGTCGCATCACCCTGGACGGGTCAGTAGTAACTGGCTTGTCGATAGGGATACCCAATTCGTGAATCAGGTGGTGGGTGATCAGCTCGCGATTTTGCTCCCCGTATCGGTACATTGAGTCCTCGTCATAGAGATATACGTGACAGCCCTGGCCAGAATAAACAGCCTGAGTAGCTGTGCTACCGAGGTTATCGCGGAAGAATTCTTTCACCTCAAAGCCGTATTCAATGGATCTGTCAATGTCGTCAAATCTGTATGGGTAGCCTTCTGGGGCCGCCTCAAAGACGCCAGTTTCTCGTTTGATTTCCTCGTTAGTTTTATTCTGTACCGTGGTCAGTTGCTGTTTCGCCCATTCAAGTGCAACGTCTTTCGCGTCAATATCTACTACTAGCGCCCAATTGCGGTCGTAGAAATCAACGGCATAATATACAGCCTCAGGAATAGAGGGCTGGTCAATGAGTGCTGGTGATGCAAGGGCGTGTTTGCCCTCTATCGGATCGTTGCTCCCAGGTGATTGCACAAATTTGACGATGCCATTTTCTCCCCGCCACTGGTCTATGTAGTTGTTCTGGTAGGCCTCGCCGTTATCGAAGAGTGGACGCCGAACAAAATCTTTCGCCGGGACTTGCTCTCCCTCAACTGGGTGAGCTTCGGGAAATGCGATTCCTATTTGCTTTGATTTAGACCCTCGAATAAACTCAGGAATATCTGAGATTCTCTCAGGGAATTCGCTATAATAATACTCTTTCAACTGCTCGACGGTGGCATTTTTCCAAGCCATCTTATGTCCCCCCTTTGAGTTTCTCTTCTAATTGAGAGTAGGTCCAGACCTTGTGAATACCATCTTCTTCATTTTCATCCAAATATTTCTGTAAGAACTGCGCCCTATCTGTCGTCCTGTTGGCTGGTTCTACCACGCCCTGGTCTACAAGAGTGTTCCACACTTCCTCAAGTGTAGAGTGACTTGGGGAGGCCCAGACCGCTTCTCCAGGGGCAGCCGCTAACTTCTGGTAGTCGTCAACGACTGCGCCTTTGTTATTGCTTTGAGTCTCAACTTCGCCTACGAACTGAATACTACCGTCCTCGTTGTATCCAATCACATCATACGTTTCGCCGTCGTGCTCCTCATACTCGGAAATAGTGACTCCAGGAAGTTCTGAGAGCGCTCTTGAGAGTAGGAAAACACCCACTCTGTGACCGATCTTCTCCATGTGGTCACCGAACTTGTTGCCGGGGACGCCATTGTTGATTAGCCGCCACCCGTCCCGGGTAAGCGAGTAGTACTTTTGACGCAGCACAGTTGCTGGGTCGATATACCCCTCATCTTGGAGTTTTTCTAGGTCTGGTTCACCCGCTCGCTCATCGAAATTGTTCATCGAGTCAGTAAGCTCGTACCCTTCCAAGGCATCTCGAAATGCGTCGGCAACGAGTGACATGAATTTGACGTCGTCTCTGCTTAGCCCGAGTTCCTCGCGCTCTTCTCGGCTAAGAAGCGACCCATTCTTTCGAATTGGAGATTCAAGCGAAACATCTGCCGGAGATTGGGTATGGTCCTGAGAATCAGATTCGGACTCGATTTTTTCAGCTGCTTCTTCTGCTTGCTTCACTACTTCTCCCGATATATTGAGATTGGTATCAAGCCCTTCTGAACTGCCGGCATCCTCGCTACTGGTATCATCTTCGTCCGATTCGGGAATGGGCTGTTCAACAGTACTGTCAACTTCTACTGATTCTTGATTCGTCATTATTTCATCTTCAGTTTCGGGTTCAGACATGCTCTCTTCGTTGTCACTATCGCTGTTAGACGACGCAAACTTACTGTGGTCAGTGAACTCGTTTGCATTCACGCTGCCTTCCTGTTGCGGCCCGTCGACGTCACTAACGTCTGTTGATTGGGTGTCGCTATCCGTGCCGCCCCCTCCGCTGTGCTTAAATGCTTCCCACAGCTCAGCAGGTGTGACATGGGTTCCGTAGGCCTCCGCTTGGTTAGAGAGCGTTACTAGGGCGCGGTGGAATTCTTCGGTGTCAGCGCCGTACTTTGATTCAACGTCGAATGCCGCGGCTTGGACACCACTGGGACTCGTCATATCGTTGCTGCTAAGGATATCATTTATTTCGGTCGCTGGGAAGGGAGATATATCTTCGAATAGCTGGTCTGAATCCCCACTTCCGTTGGTGTTCGCTGATATTTCACTCGGACTAGCTCCTGCGTTTGAGGACCCGTCTGCTACTCTATCAGATTGGTCGGAGGCATCAGTCAGTGCCGTATCTGATTGCGAGACTGGACCCGATTCAGTAGACGCAATTGCATCGCCACTTGTGGACGTTTCACCGAACATTCCATCAGTGAACCCTGATATGGAGTCAGCATCTTCGGTTTCCGCTTCAGGGGTGGATGTTTCGGATTCTTCGGGTTCCTCAGGTTCGGAATCATCGGAACCGATGTCTGAACCGGTATTTAACTCTGTAACCTCTCCGTCGTCGTCGAGGTCTTCTGGGTCGGGGCGGGTGAAGCCGTACCGGTTCTGGGTGCCTGATTTTCGAGTGCTATACCTCTCATAGAATAGTTCACGTTCAGAGTCGTTGAATGGCCTTTCCCCTTCGGGGTGGCCTTCGGGAATTTCCAGTGATTTGAGCGAGAATGGCGGTGGCACGTCGACGCCGAATTCTGGTTCTGGTAGGTCGACAATCCACTCACCGCCCCGGAGTCGTCGTATTTTGTTCTTGATGGCGCTGGCGTCTTTCTTACCGTGGATAAGTGAGTCAGCGATTGCTCTGTCCGGATCGATGTGGCCGTATATTTTGGACTGGACGTTGTTTTTCAGTTCGTCGAAGCTCCCTTCGACTCCGTGGTTGGCGACCTGCCCGGGGAATTGCATAATCATCCCCAACGAGAGGCCAAATTCTCGACCTTCTGGAATCAGGGTATTCGTGACAAGTTCGGTTGAAACGATGGGGGCTGATTCGTCGATGACGACTTTGACAGTGTGTTCGATTTCTTCGTGTGAGTCCCGGTCGTTGTAACGGGCTCTGACCGCTCCCCAGAGCGCAGATAGGATATACATGCTGAATGCCTGCTGGGACTCGTCTCTGACGAAGTTGCCAGTGTCGAAGAGGAATATCGTATCCGTATCGAGGTATTCCCGGAAGTCAAGAGCACTTTTTGGCGGGTCGACGTCTTCGATGTCGACGTTGTCGTTTTCTTCCGCCTCTTTGTACTTTTCTTTTGTCATCCGGTTGAATTTGTAGGTCCCGTTTTCGTCGTCCCATTCTGGATTTTGATTGAATAGGCGGTAGAGGTTGATGTCTTCCTGCAGGTCGTCCAGGCGGTTGATGACCGCCTGCATGGTGTTTTTGAAATCTTGCTCACTGTTATGCAGTTGGTTGCTCAGGATATGCTCAACCTGTGGTTGATGTGAGACTCGAGGGAGGTTCTGATTGGCGTAGAGGTCAACAGCGAGCGAGTACAGGTCGTCTAAGGTGTAGTGACTGTCACCGTACTTTGCGTCGAATTGTGCTTTGATGAGCGCCCCGAGGACGGTCTTGGCGACGTACGCGGTGGAATAATTACTGTCAATCATCTCCATGACCATATGGAACTCGTCCACCTTTTGTTGGATTGCGTCGTCGCGATTCATCCCTTCATGGAGGTGTGGGCGGATATCGAAGAAGGGGATTGCTGGGAGTGTTTTTGGGACGTCAAACACTTTCACGTCTCGGAGGTTGCCAAACCGAGCTAGGTGAGATTTGCAGTAGTTTTCGACCATGTTCCCCTGCTTGGGGTCCACGAGTATCGTCGGCCCACTGGTGTTTGCGTGAGCCGAGAGCAGCATGGATATCGTGTTGACGGTTTTCCCTGACCCGGACGCTCCGAAGAGTGCCCAGTGATTTGTTAGCTTCTCTTCTGGGAGACAGGTTGGATCGTCTTCAGGGATACCGTTCTCGTCGTATGCATAGCCGAGTGCCATCCCGTCAGAGAACCCTTTGTGGATTGCTGGCCGGGGCCGACGGAGAGGCTCAATGTCTTCGTCGCGTGTCCCGGTAGATCGGAACACGTCGCTGTCCATGTCTTCTCCGCTTGGAATGATGATTAGTTCGCCTAATTCACGTCCGTTGACGACGATTTCTGGATGCTGTTTCGGGTCATTCCAGAGGTTCAGTGATGTGAACGTGCCACGGCGATCTTCGGTTCTGACGATATTTCGCTCAAAGAAGTTAGTCACGACTTCATCAGCGGTCGGATTGATGCCCATCCCATTGTCCCCTTTTGCGGCTACTTCCCCTGTGATTCCGTAATAAACCCCGTCAAGGGGGTCCAGTAGCGGTGTGAGGGACTGCATCGTTTCACGGATGCGTTCTTGTTTTTCTCCCGGCGGCTCCGTGGGGTCACTTGCGTCGTTCGAAAAGTCCGATTTCGGGGCAAGGGAGATAGCCCGAATGTTGATATCAAATGTTTCCTTGGGCCGTTTGTTCTCAATGAGCTTGATCCGCCGATACTCGTAGGCTTTCAGGTCTCTGTCTTCGCCTGTCTCGTAGCCACCGAGGACGTATTTTTCCAGCCAAGGTTCGTCGAATTCCCCCGACCGGATATTTTTCTTCCTCCGCTGTGCTTGTTTATCCCAGTCTGGTTTAGATTCGAATACGACTTGATATGCTGTTGGGTCAACGGCCTCCTCAAGATGAGTGAATAGCGTTTGGAGCGCTTCTGGTGAGCTAACATCTTCATCATGATTTTCAGAATCGTATTCTGGATTGGATTCTGTTGCGGTATCGAGAGTTGTCATCCAGTCCTTTGATGTCTCTTCTTGACCGTACCAACGGGTAGCATTAGGTTCGGTATATTCTACGCTGGGCCGAACGAGTATCTCTCCGTCCTCCGTCAGCGTCGGCCCATCCAGCGTAACCAGCGGTTCGTTTTCTGGGATTGTGTCGGGGTGATTTAGTTTGACTACTCCAGTGAAGTCCTCATCTTCGATGACAATCCGCAGTGGATAGATTTTGTCACTGTCTTCATAGACTGCCCGGTCATCGTCTTCATCCGTGCTGGTCTCACTCCGGTCCCCGTCCCCCAAAGAAAATTGATCATCGGTTTCATCTTCCATTGCAGCTGCAGAGGCGGTTTCCCCAGTACTGTTATTGTCACTACTCGGCTTATCTTCAGAGTCTTCTGGGGAGTCGGTAGACGATGTTGTGCTGGTATCTGCACCGTCCATCGAGCCTTTGGTCCCCCCGTCGGTAGAGATATCTTCGTCAGATTCTACGGACTCACCGGAATTTTCTGATTCAGCCCACTGGTTGTCACTCTTGTTCTCACTCGCCTCTTCGGAAGCAGACTGTGCGGCAAATGGGTCAGTAGACTTCGAACGCTCCCCCTCTGTTGACTCGGGAGAGTTTGTCTCCCCATCTAAGTCAGATTCGGGAGAACCAGTAGAGGCGTGGATACGGCCTTTCGATTGGATGAAGTGGTCTGCACTGTCATTGTACGTTTCCGGTTCAACACCCAGTTTATCACGGAGATTCTGCGTAGTTTTTCGGTCAAACCATGGCAGATTGTCGCTCAGTTTTTCGGTGGCTTCGCCATCAGTTTCTTCGCTGTTGTCATCGAGGGCTTCGTCCAAGTTGATAGCAGCGACCGCTTGAACCCCTGTGACGGTTGGCGTACTCTCTTCATTATCAATTTCGCCGTGCCGGTTTATGATGTCCAGATACTCTTCTTTATCTCGGTACAACTGGTCCGCTTTTAGCCTAGCCTTGAATTCGTCGATGCTGATTGGAATTGGCTCGATGAGGTTGTGGCCAAGATCAAGATGTACTTTTTCAATATCGAAGGATGACGGGTAGACAGACTTGAGCCGCATTTTGAGGGTATCGTGCTTCCCGTCGGCGGAGTAGTACAGTTCCACTGCTTCATTTTCGCCTTTAGAGAGGGCAACAAATTCGAATGTAACGGGCTCTTTCTTTTCGGGGGTTGGCACCCCTGGAATTGCATCGCTGATGGCTCGCCCGACCCCTGATTTTTCGACAGTTTTCTTTAGGTCAGCAAGGCTTGTCAGGTGTTTATCAATGTCTGAGGTGCCTTCTGATGCTGTCGATGGAGTAATTTTGTAGAATGGTCGTATTCCTGCTCCGGACTCTGGTTTGACGTCGTAGGACATTATTGAAGGACGTTTGTGAGTAGGATTTGGTTTTTAGTTGCGTGTTGGGACTGAGTGGTGCGCGGGCTACCGAACACCGTGGGTTATTCTAAATTATCACCGCCGTCAGTAGCGACGGTTTGGTTTTTCATCTCGGCGCTGCGTTCGACAACTCGTTCGTGGTCGGAGACCCGCAGGATATCTATAATCTTCTTATCCAGATACTCTGCGAGGACTTTTTCGGGGTCTTCTCCATTGTTAATCCGTGGGATTGCTTCAACTAGATATTCCCAGCCGATTGCTTCAAGCGCTTGTTGCTGTTCCTCGTCGAGCGTTCGGACAGATCCAGTGAACTCTTCGCCAGGAACTGCAGGATTGGTTAGTGTCGAGTGCTCGTACGCTTCTTCTTTCCACTCGTTTAGATACGCACGTATATTATGGACAAGTTCAGATTCTTGGGATAATTCGCGGAGTCCTGGCAGCTCATCCCGGTTCTGTTTGTCAGGGTCGAAACTGACTACCTCGTCTTCGGCTGGAAGTGCTTGTATTTTGACTGGATACTCATTCTGGTTGATTTGGAATAGTGCGTGACTGTGGTCGTAATTTTCACCAGTCCGTAGGTCTTGGATGAAGTTAGCGTGTGTATCGGATAGGTTGAGTTCGTCTTTGAACTCGTGGATTTCACGGGTTCTGTGGAAGATAGTGAGATAACTGTTGTTAATAATGTCAGTTGCTTCGTCAGTCCTCATGAAGTCTTTGACGTTCTGGGTAGCGAATCTGATAGACATATCGAAGTGCCGAGCGTGACGGACCCGCTGTGAGAGGAATTCTAGAGAAGCATCATCTTGCAGCATATACTGAGCTTCGTCGATGATGAATATGACTTCCTTCTCGGATGCTTTGGCCCGTTCGTAGATGATCTGGAAGAGCAGCTGCATCATTAGGCCAGACCCACCACCTTTCGAGGACTCCTGCTGCTCGAGGTCGACGTAGATGAAGTCCTCGTCTTTGATGTCCATCTCCGACTGCTTCCCGAGATTCTGGTACTGGCCGGAGACGAAGGGTTTCAGGTACGTGTGTAGTTTTCCTGCTTGCTCTGCAATGACTTCTTTTTGCTGTTCGTTAGCAGGATCAAATTCCCCAGGGTTATTCGCCATGTGACCCAGCACTTCCCGCAGGTCACGGATGGTCGGGCTCTCCTTTGAGTGAGTCTCAACGTTGTGGGTGATACCCTTTCGACGGTAGGTCTCCACGAGCGCGTCATTGAGGATGACTCGTTTCTCTCCGAGTCCGTCTTGGAACCCTTGCGCTCTGAAGTAGTTATCGAAGAAACTCAGAGCAGAGACGTACTTGTTGCTGAGTGGGTCAAATGCCTCCCCAATTCGGTCAATTGCGTCTTGTGGAGGCTTCTGAATTTCGAGGGGGTTGAGACCTCGGTCACCACCGACAACTACATGCTGTGCTTTGAGGGCTTCTGCGACCCCGTGGAACCCCCCCAGCGGGTCCAGCATCACAATCATTTTGTCGTCGGTTCTCGACGCTTCACGGAGTGCCTGCAACTTCACGTCGTACGATTTCCCCCCGCCACTGTCTCCGATAATGACTTGATTGTAGTTGGTCTCTGAGTCGAACGGGTCCCGGATTAGTGGCATTCCGTTCCCGACGTGCTCTCCTATTTCTATGCCATTGGGATTGAGCTCACTTGAGACGTTCATTGACCCCAGGAGTGACCCGACGCCCCCTCCAAGGAGGACTTGTGAGACATCAAGTTCTCCTTCTTTCCGGAGGACGTCTTTGCCGATGGGCGACACCGATTGAAGTGCCTGCATCTGCCTCCCACGTATCGTGGTCAGGCTAATTTCACCGGGACTGTCCCGCATTTTCGTCACGAGTTGCTCTTCCTGCTGCTCAAGGCTCTCCTCATCGTCTGCCCGGATTGAGACGTACATCGAGGTCTTAAAGGGACGGGACCCTTCTTTCAGCGCTTCTCGAATCTGTTCCATGTTCTGTGCTTCGGCTTCCTTGTCGCTCGCTGCATAGGTCGACCCGGACCCCGCGCTTTCGCTCTGGATGGAGGCTGCTGCACGGAGATCGTCGGCCCGACGTTCAGCATCTCGAATGGCCGACCTCCGATTCTGCGGCTGGAAGTGGATGCTCATGTCGAACTGGAGAGTCGGGTCCGAAAAGATGTGCTCCAGCGGACGTGTAGTCAGCGTATCTGGCCATCCTTCAGCGAAGAGGACTCGCCGATACTGATGTCCAACACGGGCGTCGTAGAACCCCCTGTCAATTCCTCCTGGGGCCAGGGTTCGCTGGTGGAGTTCCGAAACGTCGTCAAGCCCAGCACCAGCGGGGATTTCATCGGTCTCAGCATTTGCTGTCGCTTCAGACTCTTCGGATGCATTTCCACCGCCGGCTTCCGATTGCGATTCATCAATAGCGGCCTGCTTTGCCTCCTGCACAGCTGAAACTGCACCGCCATCATCATCATCTGACTCGAAGGCATCATCCGGCACAGGGTCGGTATCAGCACTACTGCCAAGGTTGCTCCTGGATACAACCGTCGACGAAACTTTGAACATCCCGACGATGACGAGCAGGTAGAGGACAGCCCCAATCTCGGGGATTGAGCAGGCTGTACTAGTACACGTCTCAGACACCACCGGAAGCGGTTCAAAGAGTAGGTTCCACCATCTGGCAGGAATAGCCGGAAGGCTGTTACTTTGAAGGATAGTCAGTAGGTTCATTCATCATCACCGTTGGTATGATTATCTTCGTGGTTGAATTCTAGCGGGTCTTCTGAGATGGGCGCATTCGCCCCCTCCTCCTGAGACGGGTCACCGTTACTGTCAGATGACCCCCCATTGCCGTAGTTCGGGTCATCCGAACCCGATGTACCTGTCCAATCTTCGGGTTGTTCTACTTCGGTGACAGCCTCAGTCTTTTGCTCTTCTGCGTCACCGTCCGATGTTCGTGATTTGAGATGCTCTTTCACCTCGGGAATATCTGTTACGCCAGTCACCGCACCCTGCTGACGGATCTCGGGACTGGCCCGATTTTCGCCGGTCCAGAAGGAGTGCATGATTTCAGAGTACTCAGCTGAAGAGACTGGCCGAGATTCGAACTCTCCATGAGACTGAACGCATGCGTTATCCAATTTCGAGACTTTTCGACGCACTTGTTGCAGCATCCGTACCTCACGCTGATGGTCTTCAACTTCGGAACGAATGTTCGTCAGTATCTCGAAGAAGAACCCGATAACAGGAATGTCGACCATCCTCTCTATCGGGGACTTGGTTCCTGATTTCTCGATGTTTATGTCCCTCGGCGATACCTTGCAGATGAGGTAATAGTGTGGTATTTCAGTCCCCCGCTGCTTGAGGTCCTCTGGCCGGCGCTCAATCTTTTCTTTCAGGATCGCCTCCATAATGGGTTTTGTCTGGATATCTTCATCATCTAACCTCGCCTCTAATTCGCTAATGTAGTCTTCTATCGGAAATGGCCGCGTAGTCACATAGAACTGGAAATAAAAGTCAACATTCTTGTTCGCCTGTTCTCCGATGTCCATAGCCAGCGAGGCAAAGTCATCGGCGCTGTCAAAGTCTCTATTCGGGGCTTCAATCCTGAGGGCAGCGAGGTAATTTCCATCCGTTCGCTCAACTACGTGTGCATTAGGATAGAACCGCTTTATTTGGGTCATTTCCCGGGTCGTCTCGTCTGCCTTGAACTCTCTTAGCAGCCCATCTTCAATGTCGTCAGGAACTGATTCTGTAGAGGTATTATCAACTACCCCTTTCCGCTTGAAGTAAAAACGGAGTGTCGAGAGATATTCGCTCACGTTAAGATAGCTAGGCGCGGCGAAGATGAGAGTCAGTGAGCATGTCGCGACGAATAGTACAATCGGCGCGGTGAACATAACTGAGACGTCGTTGATCGTCAAGAAGAGAAATACCATTAGTGGGAGACCGAGTCCCACAGCGATATCAGCGGTCTCGAAGCTAGTTTGCCAACCGAGGAAGGTTATTTTGTCGGGCTTATCGAGCGAGTCGATTGTGCTTAGGTTCATTGTATGATGTTGTTTTGAGTTGGTTACTTCACGTTCCGACCGGGCTGTGTGTGGTACGAACAGGGGGATCAAGCCCACATCTATGACACTTAGGAGATTTCATTCCCTACCCTCCCCCTCTCTAACCCAATCAGGGACTGGCCTATCGTTCGCACTCGCTTCCCCTTCTGGTTCTTCTTCAACACCGCCTGACTCTTCGCTTTCTTCGCCATCGTTCGGAGAGTCGCCGAAAACGTCCTGTAGTGTCTCTTGCACACCTTCGCTGCCCCCTTCCTCGCTTTCAGACAATTCTTGGAATGGGTCAGAACTACCTGTAGTGTTGCTGATGCTCTCAGTCTCCTGACTTATCTCGTCGTCAGTGCTGTCGACATCTCTTCCAGGGGTGTCTTCGCTATCAGGGGGGCTACTATCAAAGAGGTCATCGGTGTTGTCGACACTGCTGTTGATTGAGTCGTCTGCAATGTCAACTGTGTCAGCACTGTCGGTGCCTTCTTCACCCTCGCTGGGTGAAGCGCTGTTGACCCAATCTGGTTCTTCATGACCTTCAGCCCTTCTATGGCCAAATTGAAGTCCGGCCCGATCTGGATCAACTGAACCTGCATCAACTGACCCGGGGCCATCTTCGGTGAAGATGTCTTTCCAGTCGGAGTAACCTTCTTTCATTAATCCTCCGCCCCGCTTCGCCAAACCTCCAGCAGCCTGCATCCGGTCTTTAGTCTTGTCAACGTTCTCCCAGTCGATAGCGTTGGAGTCCTCGTCGAGGGCATCGAAGGTTTCCTTTGTCTGTGAGAGCCCTTCTCGAACTGCGGTTTGACGTTCTCCCGGGGGGCCACCTTTTTTGATATCGCTACTGGTTCGCCCGTCTCCTTGACCGTAGTCGCCGAGAGTGTTCTGCCCCTCATTTACTCTTGTACTACCGCCACTACCCGCTGGGCCTCCACCAGGACCTCCACTACCGACACCTGCACCGCTACCTGCACCGCCACCTGCACCGCTACCTACACCTGCTGCATCAGCGCCGAGGTTCACATCAGCCATATTACTGAGATAATACATCTGGCTCACATTCGACATAAGGAACGGAGATGCAATCCCGATGAGCGCGGGAATCATGATGAGGAAAGGATTGATAACGGAGTCTACAACACCGACTCCGATGCCGCTTGAAGATAAAACGCTTTCTAGAATGCCTTCGTCACTCCCTCCAAGAATAGCCATGACTCGCCACCCGGCGGCAACAGGAATCGTCCACAGTGCCGTGGTAGCGAGCTTGTTCCCGAAACTTTTGAACAAGTCGCTCATGACAGGTATTTTCCCGTAGACAACCGCGAGTATCATCGGAAAGAGGATGACGAACGCGATTGAACCGATTAATCGAATAACATTTACTAGGATTAGCAACACGAACAATGTGGACCCGACTGTCAGTTCTAAGTAGTAGAACGCTGCTGCAATACCCACACTCGCTACACTGAGTTCGGGTATAGCGGCTGTCATAGCTGCAGCATCGGGCGTGATGATTTGTGTGAGTGCGTGGGCCAGGTTTAGATACGCTCCAGCAAGCCACCAGCTGATCAGGATGAGACCGAACCCCTTTGCCATACTTTTCCTAGAGCGTGCGCTTTGCTCTACGCTAATGAGGTTCGCTGCAACTCCCCCCTGTCGAGCAAACCAACTGGTGATAAGAACCGCAAGCGATGCTGGGACCATTACTGTCCAGTGGAACTCCCATAGAGTAAGCCAGAGTCCGCCACTTGGCGCAGACATAACCTGGTTCGCTGTAGTCCACTCCGGATGTGGTACTAAAACAGTGAAGTCAGCAATGTCTGCTAAAATCTGCCCCATTGCATTGGCGAGCGGGGTGAACAATGCATCTAAGAACCCCATCAAGCCATCGATGACCCACTGAACTGAACCTTGAAGTTGCATCGTGGCTACCTCGAATCCGGCTGTGAAATGGTCACTGTCGAGTCTCCTGGTTCGTCCGGCATCCGGTTGGACTCGATTTCGTACTCGACCCTCCGACTAAATTCGAAATTCCCTTGGGGGGTATTGACCGTCACCACGAGGTCTGTGGTTACATTTTCGGCCGGGAGGGGAAGCCCGAGAACCTTGGAACCAACCCCGTACTGAATTGAAGATGTGTCCCCTGAGTAAACCTCGATTGGGTACTCTTGTTCTGGTGCCAGGTCATTACTGGGGTACCTGGCTTCTGTATTCTCAATATTGTATTTGGGCGGAATAATACCTTCACTATCCTCCCAAGCAATCCAGTTAATTGAGGTGGGACCCGACCCGTTATTTTCAACATTAACGGCGGGGACGGTCAGAGGGTTCTGGTCGCCCACTTCTTCGTTCGGGGGAATCTGAATGCTGATGGACACCTCCGGACGGATATCCTTTGTCGCCTCATCAACGATCTCTTCTGCTTCGCTGTCGACTGCGACGATTCTATACTCTCCGGGAGAGTACCCTTCGACCCCGAAAGAGACCCTTTCTGCCCCAGTGGCGATGTCAGTTGACGCCTCTTCTTCGCCACTTGGATCAAACACGGTCACGGTGTTGAATCGGTCAGTAGACTGGAGTCCGACGACAAGGTCAAACCCCTCAAAGTGGATATTTTGGAGTACCGAACTGCCACCCCCTTCGGTACTCTCACTTTCAGTTGAGTCGGCTGAGTTTGAGCTACATCCAGCCACAGCGATTGCACTGACCGGTACGAGACCTCGGAGTATTGACCGCCGACTGTAGTTCACCATTATCCTTCCTCCTGTGTTTGCGTAATCTTCCGAATACTTTCGGCGTGTAGTACGTCGGTAAAGTCTGTCAGTTGAGCATTCATGAGTTTATCACCGTTTGTGAGGTGGCCAAGTGTCGATGCCGGCGACGTCGTCCAAGAGGTACATCGTGACTAAGACCGGGCCCGTAACAGCAAATAGACTGAGGAATAGCGTAATCACCCCTTCAACCGAAGTGAAGGGCGCTACGCTGTACCTCGCTATTGAACTCTCGTAGGCAACACTTTGCCCGCGCCAGCTCGCTGGCTTAAACCGTACAGTTCCAGATGCTGGCCCTTCGAATGTCACAGTCACTCTACCGTTTTCACCAGTCAGAACGGAATCTCCATTTGGAAGGTGGATCGCCCCTCCGTCACGACCTCGGCTGTTCCGACTGACAAGGTTGATTGGCTCTCCTTCGAGAGTTTGCAGTGTGATATTGAGTGCGACGTGCGTACCGTTCGCCTCAATCACGGAAACAGAAAGTTCAGATTCTTTCTGTTCAACAGTCCTCGTGAGAGCGGTTTCGCTCACCAGTTTCTGTTCTCCGTGGACAATCCCGGCCATTTCCATCTGATTCGCACCCCTCCCGAGCGCTTTAACCTGCAATCCTCTGGTCTGATTGTAGTGGGGCTGAAATGCCTGGGAGTTGTTTTTCGCGACGTCGACGGACACATTATCATCAATGGTCGACGTGGGAGATGATCGACTCTTTCCATCCAGAGTCCCTTCGAGGAACACTTTCTGAGTCGGTGATTGACTGACTCGAGACGTTCCCCGGCTGCTGGGGTACGCGTATGTCTTGACCGGGACAGTCTCAAAACGGGTTGATGATGACCCGTCGTCAGTGCTGGTAGTAGTAACCGTATCCCAGCCTGTGTCGCGCCGAGTGTAGAATCTCCACCCGGTTGAGAACTGTGTCCCGCTGACGTTCAGACCGGCCCACGGTTGACCTTTTGACTCGGCCCAGATTTCGGTCTTATTTTCATCGGTAGACCGACTCACCTGGAAGTTGCTGGTATCGTAGACCTTGATATCCCAACTGTCTGTGGTGATTGTATCTTTTTCAACGATGCTGGTGTCTTCTTTCTCGAATTTCGTCTTCGGGGTGCAGATAGTAACGATTGAACCATCTGGCTTGATTTTCCTATTGCACACCTCGTATTCGACTTCAACCCATCTGACCACCTCTATCTCAGTATGGATATCAGCAACGAGGTGATACGTCCGTTCTTCTGTGCTCGCCCCCCGAGCGGTATATTCAATCGAGGGGTGAGACATGTTGCTTGTTTCTTTCCCGAGGACGTACTGGTCCTCGCTGCAGGGGTCGGGGTCAGACTTGATCTGCTGCTCTGTCCGGCCTTCGATGAGGCAGACAGATTCGATTTTGTGACTGTCAATCGTTCTGTACACCTTCACCCCGTCGCCACCGTCGCGATCATCAACGGGGCTTTTGAGTCGGTAATCTACAACCCCGTAGACTGTCCCACTTTCGGGGATATATTGGACTGTCTTTTCGTTACTTAGCCGAACCGTCGTCGACGGCGCGTGCCAGAATTTTGTGGAGTGGGCGTCCTGTACCCACTCATCATCAACTGTCTCAGCTGAACTTGGATACCTAGACGTATCCGAGTCGCCAACGCTGAAATTGCTAACTTCGTAGCGATTCCAGTTGTGGTAGGTATCTGGGGGAGTGTTGTAGGTAACATCGGTATGATTCCCGATGCTGTTGAACGGGGGCAAAGGAGGACCAGACTCTGAATTGCCAGAGCCATCGTAATCTGCAAAGTAAACCCCTGTGTCCCCATCGTATTGACGGCTGCTACTGTGGTTAGCAGGGACGTCTTGATCGAGTGAAAAGGCAACTCCCATCGTGCCGTTCTCGTAACCGTGTTCAGTGGAGTTTTGCAGACCATCGAATGAGTCTGCTTGTGCTACTGGAACGAGCGACCCAATAGCCACGCCGGCGATAACAACCACGGTTACGGTTCGGATATCCATTTACAGGTCTCAGAATGGGACGAGCGTGATGCAGTCTCCCCACGGGAGGCCGCTCTGGGTAATGATGATGTAAAGGATAGGCCCTCCGAACACCAGTTTGGTTGAAGCACTGTATGACTTCTTTCGGATGCTCTTCAGGCTCTCTCGCCGTTCATCATCAACAGGTGCTGACTCAACAGCAGAGGTGCCAAAGAAGGTAACAGCGGTGCCTATCAGCCCACCGTAGGTTGCCAGCTGGATGATAGTGTTGACTGTGTTACTGATAACGCTGGCTTGCCCCTCTCCGCAGATGGGATCGCCATCGCTTTGAGCTGCAGCAGTGCCCATGAACAGGAGCGCCACCCCGACCATGGCCATCGCTTTCAGTAGTACAAGGTCTGTGCGACTAATAAGAGGGTCTGTACTGGCTTGTTCGTCTTGTTCCGAGTTGTCGTTATGCATCTTTGAGTATTTGCGTCTGAAGGTAATCTTGGAACTCTTGGTAGTTTTCAAACTGTTCCCCGATGTCCGTTATTGCTTCTCCGCTTTCCCGGATGAATTCGAGTTCTTTCTCGAATCGCTCCGGGTCAACGGTAGCGGCGATTTCGTCGTCAATCTCGGTTTGTAATATTTTGGACGCCACAATCTGACTATTCCACTCCAGCCAGACACTGTGGCGTTGTTTTAGCGAGATTGTCATCCGGTCCCGAGTTGTTACCATTTTGAATTCCTAATAGTTGTACTATCCTTCCAGTTATCATACTCGACTAGTCCGTTTTAAAATTTATGCAAGCCGTATGCACACCACAGGTGTCCGGTAAGAGATAAATGTATTCTACCTGTCTAATTCAGCGAGTAGAGTCTATTCTACGCCGAAGAGAAAAACACTGAATATTGGGGGTTTGAAGGAGCTTTATTTATAAATCTAAAATCAAAGGTGATAACCGGAGTGTATGTGTACTATTTTGGCTCGGACTATCTTGGGATGTGATTTCCAGAGGATCAGCCCATACTCGCCTTTAGAGCCAGATTCCTGTAGTGGGGCGAGTAAACGTCGTCGACGGAGACGTCACCCTTCTTGGAATTGACGGGTTTGGTTGACTAACCCGGTTCCTCGGACAGTCGCATTGATTGTTGTTTGTCCTGGGGGCTGGACACGGACAGTATTCCTCCCCTCGGTCATCCACTGCGGTTCGAGCTCCATCCGGTATGTCCCGGTCAAGTGGCCGTCAGCACTTAGAGCCGTATCCGGAACCGTCGCCGAATGCTGGACACCGTCTGAGTCGGTGACAGTTATAGTTGGATTTTCAGTCTGATATGACCGGTTAGAGAATGTAACAACTGCATTAGCTGCGGTATCCAGCCCATCAACCTTTCCAGTGGAGATTGAAACAGAGTGGGTCCCCGGTGGAAGCGACGAGATACTTTTTGTTTCTTCCTGAGTGGGGTCGTCAGGCAGTTTTCCACTTCCTGCAAAGTCGGCAGGATATTGATGAGTCGAACCAGCCATTGAGACCGTTACTGATTCAGGAGCTGTGACAGCAGTATATTCAACTTCGTATCTGACTGTTCCATTCAGCGTGGACAGGTTCAACGTATTACTTCCTAGTGAGAGATTGGAAACGGGAACATCACACTCTTGTGCCTCACCCGTAATCCCTGGTTGCTTACACGCAGTTGCCCCGCCTATTTTGAAACTTGGAGTTTTTGTAACGTTTCTTTCAGTGTACTTTAATTCATATTCGATCTTGTTCACTTCTGCGTTGAAATCAAGCTCTTGAGTCCCGTGTTGGAGCCCAGGGGCCTCAAGGGTAACAGATTCTCCTTCATCGAGGGTCCCCCGATATCCGGCGTCGTTGAATTTATCATCATCGTAGTCTACCCCCGGATCTTCAAGTAGGTAAACCGACTCTCCAGATAGAGTGTAATCAACAACACCTGCTTTTGTAGTGACTGTAAGGGGGGTTTGACCTTCTTCTAATCCTGAAAGGTCATACGTAATGCTCTCGCCCTGACGAAGTATTTCATTATGCTTCAACTCCTCCCCTTGTACGGAGATTTTCGGGTTTTCAGCCGCAGTGCGATTTTTATATGTTACCACAACCTCTGGCCTCGGACCTGAAGCACTATCGGATGAGATTTCATTACTCCCTGATGAAAGACCGCTAAGGCTAACCGTAGTAGGCGACGTGACTGGACCTTGCTTGGTTCCGTCAACATTTCCATCTTTCCCTACATCAACAGTGGGGCTTTTTGTGGTCCAATTCGCAACGTAGACCACAGTCCATTTCGGGTCAGGTCCAGTCTCTGATTCAGCTGAGAGAGATACTTGACCACTATCAAGTGTTTCAAGCGTCCTCGTCGCAGTTTCATCTTCCTTTAATATCGTATTCAATTTTGCTTCACCGTTACTGTCGTCATCTATGTCGACTGAAATGTCCTCGGTGGAGGTCACTGCTTCATAATATAAAGTATAGTGTACTCTTTCTCGTGCAGTAGAGATAGATAGTAATTGGTTGCCACTGCTGTCGATTGGGATATTACGGCTCACTGATTCATCCTCTCTCAGAATCCCCGGGTAGGTAACCGTTCCCCCATTAGAGAGTTCTACCGTTGGGTCTTCTGTAGCTGTTACTTCGTTAACAGTGGCTTCCCAACTCGGTTCTGCGCCATGATGGCTGATACTTATACTGGTGTCTCCTGGGGGAAGCGTGACTGACTTTGATATGGACTCTCCGTTCTCCAACGGCCCAGTTTCACTCCATCCATCAATTTCACCGTCGCTCGAAGTGACAGAAATGTCTTCTGTCACTGACTTCTCATCCCAATTGACGGTATAATCAGCCCCGAGACGGTTTTCGGTATCAATTTTTATTTCGTGTGTCCCTGGTTCGAGAGTCCCAAGATTGAGAGTGGTAGTACCCTTGGGCCCGACATTTGCTGTTGAGACTGATTGTCCATCAACTGAGACCGTCGTTTTCCCTGGACCTTCTATTTTGTAAACTCTCGCTCCAGCATCTCCCGAGGCTTTACCATATTCACCCTCTATGGTTTGCCACCCAACTAACCGAACCCTTGGATTGTCGGCATTTTCACCTATCGTCACGGTGGTACTACCCCACACGTAATCCGTTTTTTCATTGTCATCATCACCGTGGATTGAACATTCAGACCACTTTTCACACCTTACGCTTGCGGACCCCACCGTTCCTTTACCTGTGATACTAACCCTCCCGCCCGCGGCTACAGGCTCGTCACCCTGATGTTCTATGCCAACAGAGCCACCAGCATTCCAATCAACCCTGTACGTGGTTCCCTGATCCAGATAAATAGACCCGATTCGGTCGTAGCACTTTGTGAAGTCTGCATCATCCTTAAGCCTGCTTTTACTACATTCCACATTTAGCAGGTAATAGTAGTCGTCTCTGCTTTCACCGTCTAGTTCTAATTGGACATTTTCAGCAGGAACATTTCCGTCGACGTGTACCGTTATAGAACCTCCATCAGAAACACTTCCAGTCTGTCTCGCTGTTCCAAGGTGATTCGTATTTCCGGTAATCGTTACTGTTGCAGATGAGTCAACGTTGCCGTCATTGGCAATCCACGGGTCTGACTCACTGGTATAAGTTTTCGATACTAGGGTTTCCTCACCAGTGAATGTGATCTCCCCGTTTCGTGGTTGGGTATTTCCGACTAAATCAATAGACTGCGTTGTAGAACTAGACGTGCCAGATATCTTTTCGGAGGTTACCTTTTCACGACCCTTCAAAGTGATTTCTGCCCCATTCTTCCCATCGGGCGGGTCGGGTGGCATGTTCCCCGAGATGTCAGCCTGTTCTGTCCCAGTACCGCTAATGGATTTTTGAGCAAGTCGTGTTTCTGGGTAAAACGTGACAAACGCATCTGAGGGGGGAATGTTTCCGCCAACGTTTATTCTTCTAGAATATCCAATTTGTCGAGACTGTTCCTCACCGATTAGCGTGTTTCCAAATAATTGAATTTGGGTATTGATTGGGCCACTGTTTCCTTTGATGTTTTTATTGAAGTCTTTATTTGAGATATCGCTGTGTGATTTTGAGAATGGCTCTGTTCGGTTTGAACCGTAGATAGTGAGAGTCGGCTCGTTATTCTCCGAGGGGCCTACTGGATTAATTGACCCCTCGACGTCAACGACCCGTACAGTATTTGAATTGCCTGTTAGCGTAACATCTGTAGTATTATATTGCCCGTAGAGCGTTATTGTGGCGTTTCTGGGGTGTCTATTCCCGATGATCTCAATGCTGGGGTTAGGCTCTCCAGACTGGTACGCGCCTTCGGTATCTTGTACTGCGACTGTCTCGTTGGCGCTGAGTGCGAGCAGCGTGGTCTTCGTTTCCTCGTTACCATCCACGTAAAGCAACCCATTAGATGATTTCCCACTTACTGCCTCTTTGCTCAGGGTACTGTTGTAGGCTCCTGTTAGTGCAATACTATAGTTTTTAGCGTTAGCAGATTGGTACACCGTGAAGTTCCCGGATAACCTGCCCCCCTTCCCTTGGAGATATACTCTTTCAGACTGCTCTAACTCGAACCCGATACGATTCAAGATCACATTCTCCTCATCTTCAAAGTAGAGCACACCGTTTCTCTCGGTTATGACGGAAACGTTCCCCCCGGAGTCAACCCGTAGCCTAACGTCTCGTGGAGCAACATTTTTTGAAGCGTTCTTCGGCTCGACGAAGAGAGTGTGGTCCCCAGACGAAACGTTAGTGAATATGTATTCACCGTGTTCGTTGGTCCGTGTGGTTCGGGGGTCAGAATGCAAATGAACAGTAACATCCTCAGCTGGATTGCCTTTTGCATCGTAGACACGACCTTGAACTACGTACTCAGTGTTGGCTTCCCGCAGGACTGAATCATACACTTCAACCCGGTCCCAATTTTGCTCCCAATCTTCGCTCAATGAGGTATCTGTCCGTTGACTTGGGGTAGTGCCCGATGGCCCGTCAGAACCATCTGAGCCGTCTGAATTGTCAGTTTCAGTCTGCTGGTCAATCTCAGTTGAATCAGTAGTATCTGACGACTGATTTTGGAGGTCTGAGGTCAAGTCTGGCTGATCAGCGGGCCGAATTTGGGTGGCATTCTCCTGATTCTTATTCAACCATGCGACTATCGCTTCTTCGGCTGAAGACCGGTCATCAAATATGTAGGGGCGGTCACTGACAACCCCACCTGGGTGTAGGTAAACGACGTCTCCGTTCTTCACACCTGAAACGATGAACTCGCCGTCCTGCTCGTAGAGGCTCCATATGTCTGCTGCCGGGTAGATGTCGTTCCTGTCTTCCTGCTCGTCTGGTGCGGGGTATTGCTCAGGGTTTTCGTTTCTTGCTGTTTGCCACGCTGAAATAGCATCTCTCGCAGCAGATTCGGTGTCAAAGAAGTGTGGATTTTCGGAAACATTTGCACCCTCACCGAGATATCGAATTTCCCCATCAAAATTCCCAGATACCAGATATTCTCCATTGTTCATATAGATAACCCACCCGTCTACTTCTCCCACTTTATTGAATCCAGAGTCGGCTTCTGCGGTACCGCCGTTATACACGAATCCGAGGGACAGGAGACCTCCAATCAGGAGGGCAGTAATCAAGACGGTAAGGGCTATCTGGAAAACCCTCCCCCGAACCTGGGGAAGTCGAGCTTCTGCACGCCACTGACCAAGTACGTCGCGTATTCTGTCAACCCTCCCCGGAGAATACTGCTTGTCAATTTCGAAGGACGGTATGGGCGTTGGATTTTCGCTCCGGTAGTAATGCTGGCATCCGGGAGTAGTACAGCCAGATGCTTGCCGCACTTTAGTAAGGTATGTGTTGTATCGGGAAGCGTGACTGGATATTATTTTAACGCCCTCTCCGCTGCACGCAGGACAGACCAGTTCGCTTTTTGAAGTGGCAGCTGCCGTTGTAGAGTTCTCAGACATTGGTATCTCTACTCCTGATCAGCCTTGTCTGGAACTTCTGCCGGAGTTGAAACCTGTGCGGCTGGCATAAATTCTAGTGTCTGAGCTTCTAGGCCCTCACCTGTGACTGTGATGCTCACTTGGGAGGAGTCTGTTGTCTCGACAACGATGACATTCCGTCCTTCGCTGAACCATGTTTCTGGGAGGGTCACTGTCTCAGTATCAACCAGTTGCCCGTTGATCAGGGATGAATCAGGCAATTGTTTGGAGCTGACTTCGCCAGACGCTGAAATGACATAGATTGTCGGGTTGTGGGTCTGCTTCGGCTCGCTGCTGTGACGGATAACTGTTTTCAGTTCTGGCTGGACCCCGTTGACGGAGCCTGTTTCTATCTTAACACTATTGCTCCCGGGCTTTAGAGAATCAATTTCTATCGATTGACCGTTCCCTCCTAGTGGACCTTCTCCTGTGAAATCTTGTGGGTAGTCGTACTGCTCCCCATTGATTTCAACAGAAGCCTGCTCCGGAACGTCTCGCTTCTTGTACGTGAGGGCATATGGGACAGACCCCTCAGCACTGCTAATTTCTAAGACATCGCCTTCTAATTCCTGTCTTGGAATATCGCAAGAGATTGGCTTCGTGAGACCATCTGGGTTTCTACAGAAATTTTCTCCACTGGCACTGACTGTTGCACCAACTGTCCCGGCACGTTCGGTATAATTCAAGAAGTACGTGATATTGAGATTATCAGCAGAAACTTCAATCTTATCTAGACCAGGCTCAGTTTCGATATCGGACCCTGTGATGGTAACCGAGTCACCACTCCCAACCCTCTCCGTATTCATCCCGTCACCGGCTCCCTGAACGGAAACGCTTTGCGGAGGTTCCAGTTGGAGAACGTGGGACTTCAACTTAAGATTGTTCCCTATTGCCCAGTCATTCCGAGCGCTCCTTTCGGCCTCAATAATGACCTTGTCTTCAGGTCTTAGTTCGACTGTTGAATTGCTCCATCCGCTGTCATCTATACCGTAATACCAATCGTTATAGTTCCTGTATGGGGAGTTGACACTGTCTGGATGTTTTTCCGCGTGGTAGTTATAAACCGTTTCATTAGGCCCATCAGCTCTGTCAATAATTACGCTGACATCGTCCTCAAACTCGTAGTGGTGGTGTTCATGATCGTCGCTGGTCGAATACCCATCATAGTTGTCATAATTGTACTTATAGTACGACTTGATCTGAACTGTCTCTGTCTCACTGGCCTGATATACGGTTGTTTTGTTTGGAGAGCTATCCGAAAGGTCAACTTCTCCGGTACGGTGACTGTGCCTTTTCTGAGTGGTCTTCAGTGTAAGGTTGATATCGTGTGGAGAGAGGTTCCCTGTGTTGTTCAGTAGAACAGCGGTGCCATTCAACCTTCCACTATCTTTTTTCACCGTCTTGGTATAATTTTCTCTTAGTTCGACAGAAACATCTCTGGGGTCACTGTTTCCTTTGATTGGTATCTCGGACCCTGACGGGTCTGTCCAGCCAGTGTTGGTGATTTCTTCGGCAGAAGCGCTCCCTTGTATCGTCAGTTGCTGGTTTTTCGGCTTGGTGTTTCCGTCAATAGTGGCGGTAGAAGTATAGCTACTTCCTTGGTACTGTTTTCGAGTGGTTCCGTCGGTGTAAACTCCCTCTAGTGTTACTTCAACATCCTCTGCGTTCTTACTATTCCTGAAAATAACTGGCGCTGCTACTCGAGAGCCTTGGCCTGCAATATCGATGGGTCGTCCTTTTGGTGGTTGGATGGTGATTTCGTTGTTAGTAACAGTACCGCCTGATTCGAAGGCGGAGTATTGGTTACTACTGTCTACAATCTGTAGTTCGCCAGTCTCACTCATTTGGAGCGTCGCGTTTTCCGTCGCTACTAGTTCGGTGCCTGTCGGTGGGTTGACGAACAGGTGGTGTTCACCTACCGGGACGCCGCCGAAGTTATACCGGCCTTCAGAATTTGTAGTAGTCGTACGATGGGTCGAATAGAGGTGAACAGTAGCCCCCTCAACGGGCTCTCCGTTGGAATTCACAACTCGACCGTTGATTTGCGAACTGGTTTCACCGGATTGACTGTCACCTGAATTTAGGCTGTCATCACCGTCTGAACCAGAAACATCTTCGTCTATTGAGCCATCACCGTCTGAATCAGCACCATCATTTGAATTAAAAATCCCATCGTCACTGGGACCATCGTCAGTGAGGTCGCCGTCTGAATCGTGGTCAGTGAGATCTTCTCGTAATTGGCTTCGTTTGACGGGGTCAATAGATTCTCCATTAGGAGATTCGTTCCCGTATTGATTGTAGTAATCTAATATCGCGTTGCGGGCATCTTCTCGCGTGTCGAAAAGATACGGAGTATCGGAGATGTTGGAGTCTCCATCCAAGTAAACTACCTCCCCGTCAATAACGGCGGCAACAATGTACTTGTCCTTGTGCTCATATACTTTCCAGTCGGTTTGATTAACAAGAGTGTCGCTAGTCTGAGTTGGTTCAGGGTATGCGTCTGGATCTTGATCGTGTTTCGTTCTCCATGCAAAGATAGCATTCTCGGCAGCACTGACAGAATCGAAAATATATGGTTGCAGAGTTGTCTCCCCGCCCTCTTCTAGGTACGTCACATTCCCGTTGATCTCACCGGCGACAAGATACCTCTCCCCATCAGCCGACTCGTATATCGTCCACTCCCCCTCCGTCTTGATAGCAGTGAATCCACTATCAGTTTCTGTGATATTTTCATACGCCACGTCCCCGGCTTGTGCGGTTCCAGAACCGCTCCCACCTGCCCCAAAAGGAAGGCCCGTAGTAACGAGAACGATTCCGACAATAGCGATAATAACCGCAATTCCAGCGACTTTCAGATTGCCTCCTATCAGATCACCAATCTGCCCTGCGAGCGGCATAGAAGAATACTGCTTTTTTATTTGCTCTGGAGGAACACGCCCTGGGTCCTCACGGCCAGAGTCGTAATTTGGGCAACTTGAGTTTGTACAGGCAGATGCATAAATCACCTCTTCTTTGCCACTACCGCTAAATTGCGAGGCGTAGCTTTCTGATTTTTTCAGTCCTTTTGTCCAACAGTGAGGACAGACCATTCCGCTTCTTGATGTAGTACTGATGTCTTCGAGGGAGTTATTAGCCACTTTAATCACCAATGAGTCCTGTTTTGTAGAGGGCAACTGCGACCATGTTGTGTGTCTCCCGTGACAGGTAGTAACAACATGTTAACAGGTGCTTAGGTTTCTGTTAACTGTAATAATTGGACACCGCACTAAAAACTTCTGTAAATATCGGTTCTGGGTGAAGCAATCAGACTAATTGAGCCTCATACCGGTGATTTTGCTGATTACAAATAGTAGGTATTCCTGACTTGAAGACTCTCCGCCTAGTAGAATAATGAAACCCGAGATGGTGAGACCCTAGTGAATCTGCCTTTACTGAAGGGCGGCTAAAAATCCGGCAGGTGGTGAAGACAGGGTATAATCCTATTCAACTGGGTTCTTGACAGTCGAACCGTTGAATACCTGCAAAACCGTCCCGAGTTCCTTTTCTTCCAAGTCAGTCTGCTCTTTTGCGGGGCCACTTATTTTGACGAGTTCGTGACCAGCAGATGGATCGTCAACGCCAAATAGTGCCTGCAGCAGGGGGCCCACTTCCCAGATGCCCGCTTTATCTTCTGCCTTCTTCAAGAAGTTATACCGATCTGAAGATAGCGTTTTTAGAACAGACCGCTTGCCTGTGTCAGACATGTCCGGTTCAAGGATCACGGTATATGAACCGTCCGGGTTCTGAGTCATGTCTTCTTCGCTCCGGTATTCTTCCTCCTCGATGAGCTTGTTTGCTTGCTCCTTTGTTTCGACTTTTTTCGTCACCGTGACATCGAGGTCTTTGATATCTACTTCGCCGTATCGGTATGCCATGATGATGGCGTTTTTCCATACCCTGTCTCGCCGGCGTTCGTGACGCATGTATTATTTTAAATCTTCCTCAGCATATAAAGGCAGTGGCCAAGAACCGCTTGCTTCTTTGTTTCTCATAAAAATACTTGAACATAATTTATGGGTAGCATTCAACTATTATCTATGATCATCTACTGCCTGTTGTTGGCCTCCCCAAAATAATTGTACCTAGTACGTTCAAGATATCACAAATAATGTTTGGAGCAGAGTGGTTGGAGACGAAACCAGACGAGCGAATTCCAGTTCATACACACCCTTCTCAATGGCTTGTGATAAAGCAGGTTTTCCTGTCGGTATTCATGGCGATAAACCTGGTAATGCTACTGTTTTGGGATGTTACAAGAGGTGTGGAAATTTTTGGTTACAATGCGAGACTTCTGATAGCTCTTGCTATTCCTCTAGTTTTTATTCCCGTCGTGACGGCGCAGCTCCGGAGGTTATCAGTACACTACGTTATCACAGAAAGAAATCTTTGGGCCAAAAGGAGAATCTTTGCTAGAAACGTAGACCCTGTCATCCTTACTCGAGTACAGGACTGCCGCTATGAACAGGATTACTTTGACAGACTTGTCGGTAAAGGAGACGTCTATGTTGAGACGGCTGGAACGGGTGACACAGATGTTGTATTGCGAGATATCCCTAAACCAGCCCGTGCCGCTAAGTTGATACGTGAGAGTATGAAGGACGAGTCCCGCCGCACTCATTCACCGATTTAGAAACTATTCGGTTTCTTTCTTCAGACGTCCACTGGCTTAGATTTTGTCTCAGCTAGTTACTATTCCGTAGACGTACAGGAACAGTCCAGTTCCGATAATTGCGTGTCGGAACCATATGTGAAGTTGGGGTGCTGCGGTTGTCGGGAGAACTGTCCAAAGGAGCACTCCGACAAAGATACTCACAATACTGTTCCACACAAATTTCCCTAGGAGATTTTCTTCCCAGTCTTTTAGACACCGGACCCACCCAATGTCAAGAACTTCGAGGACAGGTGATAAGAACAGGTATAGCGATGCACTCGAAATAGATATCAGAATCCCGTTCGCTGAGAGGGTGGCGAATGGCAGTTGGTCGGGGTCCAGGTTTAACAACACAGATGGTGAAATCTCTACGAGGGGCCCCATATGGACGACACCCCCAGTTATGACCATACTGGTACAGAGCGTCCCTACCTGTCCCTTGTACCCAAATATAGTTCCTGAGACGTTATTTGATATATTCGTGTAAAATCTATCGAGAATGTAGGCGACGGGGAGAGAATAGATGAGCAGAATCGGGAAAAACTGTAACGACATATAGAGCAAACCAGGATTGATTGTAGTAATGATGGCGTACGAGAGCCCATAGAGTACCAGCAGTTGCAGTTCTCCTAGGGGAGACCACCGGTCAATACTGAACTGTTCAGTTGGCTGGCTCACTATTTTACCAATTTGGATGCTGCTGCGGGTCGATAAGTAGAGTGCTGCTCCGACATATACGGCTGTTGCTAAAGTGACGGTGGCAGCTCCCTCAGCCCACGAAAGTGGGCGGTAGAATTCAGTAAGAATAATAGCAGGAGTCACCCCGATAACACTTGATATAAATGCGGTTCCACTTTTCCACTGCTTGAGTACAGCGACACATTTTTCGGTTGACAGGGTGAGTGCTGTTAGAAGTTGATTCGGTGCGGATCGGAATGCTTCCTCGTCGACTTTTGAACTTCGAGTTACTTTCGGGGGAAGGAACCCATCACAGACGATGAGAACGTATCCAGCTAATATGCTAAGAATAGATCCTCGGAACTCCTTAGCAAGGGGGGTTGTCCAAGTTGATGAACGCTGATCTGTCTGAGACTGAGATTGAGACTGAGACTGTGTTTTGGTCTTCGATTGAGACTGTGTTTGGGTTCTATGTTCAGTTCTGGAGTGTCGATCTGTACCGGACCGTGATTTTCTCTTCCCTCCCTTCCGGCGTTGCCGTTCAGAACGCCAATCCGAAGTGGTAGAATAGTCAGATGAATTTGTGTTAGTTCCGTTCGTATCCTCTCCCGGCTTACGATAGGTCTTCCGTCGACGTCGGTACTGCGACGACCTTTGCTTGTTTGATTCCGTCTTGTCTTGTGAATCTTCTTCTGAGTCCTGTACTGACCGTCGATGCTCTCCTGGTTGGTTATTTAGAAGTGTTTCCTTCGCCTTTTTTGCTCTGAGAAATTTTTCCGTGGCGTTTGGTTCATCAGAAACATCCGGGTGATGTGATTTGACCGCTGTTCGGTAGGCTTCTTCAATTTCGCTTTCGGCAGCGGTCTCTGACACGTCGAGGACTTTGGCGGCGACACTACGCTTCATACAGAGATGTGCTCACTCGTGGAGCGCTGGGAGATTTGATTGCATTGTTTCCATGTCGCTTTCACTGAGTTCGAATTCTGCATCGATCTGAATACCTTCTCTGATGTTGTGTTGTTCGTCAACTGCTTCGACGTTGATTATTCCGTCAGCATCGATATGGATATGTATCCGATGACTAGCTTCATCCCGTTCTTTCGGCGGATATGGGCCGAGGGTGAACTCATCGACTAATTCGTTTTCTTCAAGCGATTCTGATTCTCCTTGGTAAATTTTGAACGTGGAGTGGGTCTGATAGTCTTCGAGCGGTGTAGTTGAGACCTCTGTCTCGGCAGGGATTGATTCGTTTTTCGCAATTAGAGGCTGGAAATAGAGTTCTCCTGTCTTTTCATCGGCCAGCCCTACACCGATTGTTTGTGGAAGGACATCGACTAAGACCGGCTGTGAATCGTCGCCAAGAATGGGCTTATCGGTTGAATGCTCTGCTTTTGGGGTGATGTTCGTCTTGGCAGCTGACGGCACCGGTATATCTTGGCTGATACAGGCTTGGGCCGTAGCGCCCAGTGCGACGATAGTATCTGGGTTAATCCCTACCCGTGGTTTTTGACCGAATAGTTGTTCTATAGCATTTTGGATGGCAGGCATACGGGTCGAGCCCCCAACTAGAATCACATCATCAATATCAGATGGAGTGACACCAGCACTCCTGAGAAAGTCTTTCGTAATATCGAGTGTCTCTTGGGTTGGACCCGCAGTTATCTGCTTGAACGTATCTCTGGTGAGTGTCTTCTCGAAGTTGGCTGTACTACCATCTTCTAATTCAACGTAGGGCAGTGAAAATGTGGTTGAACGGAGAGAGGTGAGTTCGTGCTTTGCTTTCTTTGCGGCTTCGAATAGCCGGGCTTCGACTGTGGGGTCAGTAACGGCAGGCCTGCTTCCATGCTCTTGCTCTATCTGGTCCATCAACCATGAAACGATGAGCCCATCGTAGTCGCCGCCTCCAAGATCGTCGTTCCCGTCGACTCCTTCCACCTCGACGATACCGTCTGTAATATTTACAATTGAACAATCCAGAGTACCGCCACCGAGGTCATATACGAACACAGTCTTCTCTGAACTCGTCTGAAGACCGTAAGCAAGACATGCTGCAGTAGGCTCTGAGATTATTCTGTCTACAGTGATCCCAGCAATTTCTCCGGCCTTCTTCGTCGCCTTTCGTTGCTTTTCGGAAAAGTACGCAGGAACGGTAATGACCGCGTTTTCGACGGGGCGGTCCAGTTGCTCTTCTGCGTCTTGGATGAGCTTCTTCAAGATGAGTGCGCTAATACCTTCTGGGCGGTGTGTCTCGTTTCCAAGAGGGAATGTATCATCATCGCCCATGTGACGCTTGATGGACTGGATGGTATCTTCAGGGTTACTCACGGCTCGGTTCGCTGCTTGCTTTCCAACGAAAACCTGGTCTGTGTCCCAGTCGTAACTGACGACAGAGGGCGTTTTTAGGTCTCCCCGCTTATTTTCGAGGATTTCGAAGTCTCCGCCGCTCACGGTCGCAATAACACTGTTCGACGTCCCTAGGTCAATGCCGATTGGAGGTGAAGTTTGAGTCATGAGAATACTAAAAATTCGAAGTTTCTGTGTTAGCTACCCCTACTAAATACCAGGGGAAGTATTTTTATCCTATAAATAATGTATTAGTACTCAAATGGCGTATATTTTATTGTACATTGCATCCTCAGAGAGTGTGAAAAACTTACGCGACGGAGAGGACCTGGCTTGTCGACTGGCAAGAAGTCGCGGGCTGTCTGAAGTGGTCCGGACGGTCGAGGACGGTGATGAGGTAACAGATATTATGGCTTCTGAGCGAGGGTACGTGACAATCGAGTCGGGGTACATGATGGAGTTCGTCGACGAATCTGACACCCATTTGCCTGCTGTGGATGTGGCGAAGATGAATGATCGGAGAGCGTACCGAGTACCTTCTGACGCTGTTGAATCTCTCCCGGCCCACATATTGAGCGAGTTAGAAGAGAAAGAATATGTCCGAATACGTGGGGAGTACAGCTCTGACCGGAAGGAATTCTCAAATGTGTCGTTAGGGTGGGAGGCGAGTAACAAGAACGCGTGGGACCTAATGATGGAAGAACTTGACCGCCGGGATGTAGTTAACCCCGTTCTTGATTACCTAGTGTTCGAACATGGGTCTGACCGGTGGACACCTGAAACGATTGCTGAGGCTCGTGGTGTGCAACCTGAAACTGTTCGGAATAACATTCAGAACATCCGGACGACAAAGGATCAGGATAGCAGCGAACAATCTTAAAGAAGGAGAGATTCAGTTTTCAGGAGGCTTTATCTCATCTTGCTGGTCGTATTCTCGCTGTTCTGCTATATACTGTAGATATTTCTCTTGTTTGGATTGAGGCGAAGCAGACAGACACTCGCCAAAAATATAGAACCACGAGAATAGGGCTCCAGCAGAGATGATGGACAGTGCCCAACTATTGATGGAGACGATGGCGATTCCGAATGCAGCGACTGATAGAAAATTTTTGAGTACGTGTCCGAGTGAGGGAGACTTGATTTTCATATTACAAGCGTGGGAACGTTGTATTGTTACTTGTCCGTGATGAGTTCCTGCCGCGCTGGCCCGCGGGGATGAGGTCCTCGGAAGATGTCGCTGCAGTTGGAGCATTCCCAAATTCCACTGTGCCCGTCGTGGCGCTCTTCATAGACGATATTCTTACACTGTGCCGGTTTGGGCCCGCAGCTCGGACAGTGGACATTGAACGTTTCTCCAATATACTCTTCATTCCCTTCTCCTGCACCTGTCGGCTTTAGACCGACACCAACTACAATCCACCCATTATCCTCTATCGAGGCGGCCTGGTTTCGGAGCGCCGCTTCAGAGGTAAACTGTTCCCCCCACTCGTTGTATGCAATGGACTCACCTTCCGCGAATGTAGAGTCAGATACGATCAGGTCTAGGGCTTCTTCGGCTTCATCAGTCCCTAGCTGGATAATTGCGTCTCTTGCAGACCAGGGGGATTCGGATATTGCCAGAGGGAGCGATTGGAGTCCTATAGCTAGGTCGTACGTATCCTCTTTGTCGTGGGCGAAGAGTGGGTCTGGTCTATCTTCTCTGTTTTTAAAAGC
Organism: Haloarcula sp. Atlit-7R; assembly: GCF_003666065.1. Taxonomy (NCBI): domain Archaea; kingdom Methanobacteriati; phylum Methanobacteriota; class Halobacteria; order Halobacteriales; family Haloarculaceae; genus Haloarcula; species Haloarcula sp. Atlit-7R. The sequence continues at coordinate 83,585 of NZ_QXIK01000008.1, forward strand.
AGCGGCAGCCTTCGAGAGGGCAATATCATCGGTAGCCCCATCGACAATAGCAACGATAACGTGGGCCTCGGTCCAGGTACCATCGCCACTGAAATATCGCTGAGAGTGTAATTGAGATAGCTCAGAGTCGGTTAGCATTGACTGGACGGTTTCCTTATCGGTTGTCTTGCAGCGATTCTTGTTAGATCTGGTCATAATAGTAGATATTTCGAAGACATTCTCGTACTTAATTCTAAGCCTTAATTAGGCGACTTGAAAATGTCGGGAGGTAGAGTTTACTCGAAGAGACACTGGTTATGTGCCCGTTCGCCTGTGAGGGTTGCTTGGTCATCTTCAACATCTGGGAAGAGTTGCTTCTGCGCTCCAGTGTCTTCGTTGTTGTCATCACTGCGGCGGTTCACTCGTCGGTCTGCTTCCATTTCTCCGTCAGGATTGTCTAGTTTCGAGTTATTGGGCCTTGGGTCGTCTTCAACCCCGAAACCTTCTAGACTCTCCTCACTGTCTGAAGTATCTTGGCTGCCTTTTTTACTGTTTGCTCGGTTTTCTCCCCCGTCGACACCATCTTGAGATGATTCGCCCGATTCGATACCGTCGACGAGAGAGGCCTGCTGCCCATCTTGGTCAGCTCCCTCATCAGATTCTTTCTCTATCTGTGCAGTGTCGCCACTGAGGGTTGATTGTGATTTGCTCTGAGACATGACTCACTCAAGCAATTTGACCGAATACTCTCGTATCAGAGGTAGACGTAGTATGGTAGAATGTGAGAGATCACACCGAGTAGAAAGAAGGCTAGGTTGTACACTGGATTTCCTGCAGTAGTCACACCAATGCGTACATGGTTGTTCGAGATGGGTTTCCACGGTCGAATGAGAAGGGTTCCTCCTGCTGTCGATAGTGTATCTCCAAATAAGTGTGAGAGAAATCCAGCGAGAGTCCCAACGTAAAGCAGTATTGCGAGAGCCAGATTCCCGAGTAGGGGCGGACTGGTAATGGCGAAGGTTGTCCCCGAGGTGAGCCTGATAGCGGCATGGAAGACTCCAAACAAGCAGCCAGAGATGATAGCTGAAATGAACAGCCCAAAAACAACCGTATGGGTCCACCCGTGGTGTTTGAACGGGACAATCTGCTTGTTATCTATATCAGGAGTAAGCCCCCCGGCGATTCCAGCCAGTCCTATCAGCGGTGCCCAGAGAAAGAACCCCCCTTCTAGTAGCAGGAGCGTCAGGACCGATGTTGATAGCAGACCCAGTCCGAAATGACCTTGTTTATGCATTGTTCAGTTGATTGCTAGTTACTATCCAAAATAGTTGTGCTGTATAGACTAGATTGGTGTGGACCCGTTGTAGCAGTACTAATTGGCGACCCCTCACGGGTTTGCTGCGATTGTGATTTCGTAGGCCCCCGCTGTGATATCTTCTTCTAGGTGGTCACGCGGATAATAGGAATATCTCTGTTCGTCGAGAATCCACGTCACAAACCCGTGAGTGTAGGTTTCGAGGACGATTCGGTGCTCAGTACCGACACTACTGTCTCGAACTATGGTGTCGCCAATGGCTACTGTGACGAATTCCCCGTCACCTCGCTGAACTTGAACTTCCGTTTCGCTCCTCGCATCTCGTGCGGGACCGAGACGTGGGATATCTTGCACATTGTACTTCTCCTCGATGCTGTGGTGTTGCGTCGTTGAACTCATGATTGGATATCCTGTGGAATAGATTAGAGTCGGTCTGCTCGTTGGAAATGCCACAGCCCTTGGGGCTCTCTTAGCGGTCCTCCGATGACCTCCTCCGGTTCTGAATCCACATCCACATCGTTAGGTTCTATCTCGCTGTCTGGGATGGGGGCAGATGAGCGGGTTTCAGTTGTCATGAATTTCGTATTCCGGTGTAACCGTTGCGAGACGGCTGTGGGTCGTATTGATTGTCACCTCGATTCTGCTCCCATCGAACACCGGTTCTTCGAGATGGTAGGTCGTCACAACCGCGGCCTCTTCGGTAGAGTACTCGTAGCATTCCCAGTCGAACGAGTACCCGATGACGATTCCTTCGGAATAGGTTTCCCCGATTTCTCGCGGCTCGGTGAATGCGATCTCGACATCGTCCCCACAGTTCGGAGCTGTAATCTGCTCTGGACCATCACCACCAGGAATGGAACGAGGGTCTAACTCCATCGTTCCGAGACACTCTAAGTCACTTCTCTTGACTCTGAGTTCCGTTTCAGACCCTGCTTCTCCAGATTCAACTGCAAACTTGTGATATTTCGACCGACGCTTCGTCAGTGGCGGGTGAAGATGTTCTTTAAGTGAGACAGTATTGGTGATAGGGTTGCTACCTGATGCTTCATCGGGGATATCACCAGATAGGAATGTTCCGATTCGGCGGAGGGCAGTCAAGACGACCGGGTTTTCCTCTTCAACACTGACTTCTCCAGTTGGAAGTGACAGCGGTACTTCCCGGCTTATTGAATTAGTTCGGTCAATGGGAGTCGTCGAACAGAGTAGAACTCCCTCATCACCGATTAGCAGCCACGGATATTGCCCGCAGGCGATGATATGGTAGTTGTTGCGGCTATACCGCCCATTGTCGATCAGGATTCGAAGTGCTCGTTCTGCGGCCGTCCCGTCTATTCCGTATCCGTAGGCCTCCGTGAGCAGACCATCGATACAGCTCAGATACGGATCAAACGTTTCGAATCCAGAGTATGTGTCTGGAATGCCTATTAGTTCCTGACCATACTTTTCAACGTACCCACTGAGATCCCCGCCAGAAACCCAGCGGACTTCGTGAGTTGCTGCCCTGTGAGTATCCCCACCGGTGTACCCTCCGTCGTGACGATGGGTCGTCAGACCGTATTCGGTGTCCGGGGACTGCCACTCCCCGACATTCTCTCGTTCAGGCGGTGCGGTTAGGTATGCAGCGTTTGCTATCCCTTTGAGCCCGCCGGTCGGCTGTGCATCTCCACTTCCGAAATTACTGAGTGTTGTCGTCATGTGTTCCTTGGACTAATCGACTGATTTGATACAACCGCTTGCTCGCATCCTGGCGGGGGGACTGAATACTAAATCGGAGATTCTCTGTTGGGCTGTCTTCGATTAGATTTGCTCTCGCCGACTATGTGCGGCTGTCCGCAGCCGCCGCAGATATGATTCGATGGTACTGCTGATATTGGTGAGCGACGACTCAACTCCTGATTTTGTCTCTCCAAGTGCAGTGAGATGATGTGTCCGCTCTGGAGGGGTGATTCCGAGAACCATTGAGATAGCCCCTGCAGCGCATTCTATAGCCAGGTGGGTCCTAGTTCCAGGCTCTCCGTTATTATCGTAGTGAGCTCCGAGCAGATGGTATTTGATGATATTTCCTGCTCTGATACTTGGTCTACTGTCTTTGATTGTAATGGTCGGCTCGAACGTCATTACGTCCCGAGTGATTTGCCCACCCCCGTCGAAATCTGCTTGGTGTGGTTTGACAGTTGACAACCGGTATTCATCGTCGTCAACTAGACGCTCTACTAATTGTTCAATCACGCTTGCAGATAGGGAAGAGAGGTCAATACTGTATTTTTCGAAAGGTCCTGATAGTGACTCCACCTGTGAGCGGTCGAAGTATGCACTGGGCCGTGTCCCTACGACGTCTTCAGGCCAGTACTCTGGGGAGCCTGTGAGATGGTTTTGACAGTCTACTTTCCCCAATCTATGATATCTGGCTGTGTTTCCGCACTTTGGACATGCTCTGCCAGTAATCGGCTCCCAAATCCAGATAGCCGTTTCGCCTTTCTTGATAGAGACCCCTTCGTCATTCCAGACATCAGGACTCTTAAGATAGTCCGCTGATGGAAACTGCGCCTGGATTAAGACAGTATTCCGCCAACTATATTCTGGAAATGTGGCTTGAGTACGGAGCCAACCCTGAAAGAATCGCTTTTGCTCGGGTGTGAGCTCGACGCCAGATGATTGGGTAATAGTCTCCGTGAACGACTCCGTTACTGAACTCATCAACTCCTCTCTGTTCTCGGTTTCCGGAAAAGAGAGCGAATATGAGTTGAAAGGAGTATTGTTAGCATCGGTTGAAACAGATTCCAGCATCGCGCTCAAATCGACGTTGGATTTGGAAGGCATCAAAATGAGGACAGGGACAGCAGAGGCTAATTTTGGCTCACAGACAACCGGAGAGTAGTGTCTCAGGTCTTAGTCGGCCTTGATTCGCGGAGCGAGTAGCGTCTCCACTTCGGCATGCGAGTCTGCTACGCCGAAGTACATCTTGATCGGGAAATCGTCTCCGATTTCCATCCGCACGGTTTCGTCCTTGGGGACCATCCGGTCGAACTTCTTGAGATAGTCGAGAGAGAATAGCGAGTCTCCCTCGCCACTGGCCTTGATGCTTTCCACGCCGTCGACGCTGGTGAGGTCCAGGTTGACGTCGTCGGTGTCACCATTTGCATAGATGGTTGCTCCGTCTTGGGTGTAGCAGAGACCCATGTGGTCCGAGACCATGTCGGAGGCCGTCACACCACGGTTCAGGACACTGCTGCTCATCTTGATTTCGGTGTCGAGCTGCAGGTCCGGGATGTTTGGCTCTTGCCGGATTGAATCGGGGTCGATGAGAGCCAGCGTGTACTCGAGCCCATCGACAGTCACTGTCAGTTTCCGCGTTGCGACATCGAGTTCGAGATGGACAGTGTCGTCAGAGTCCCCGACAGAGAGCACATCGACCATCCGATTGAGGTTGATGCCGATGACTCCAGGGTCCGCCTGATAGCTCTGGAACGCCCGAGTGCTCATGTCTAAGTCGACCATCCCCACGTTTGCGGGATCGACTGCTCGAATGGCGACTCGGTCCTCGCCGATTCGGAATTTCGCTTCGTCGACGAGGTTGGTTACTGCGTCGAAGATGCTCTTCAGGCGAGAGAGTTCGATGGACGCTTCGAACTGAGCAGGCGTGTTCCGGATGTCGTACAGCCCCTTGCTCTCGTCTTCATCCTCCGGTTCGTCTGTGGGATTACTTCCCTCTGCTTCTTGTTCGTCGGGGCTATCTTCGTCGCTCTGTTCCACGGTCGGTTCGAAGTCCTCTTCGCCGGCGTCCTCACTATCTGCTTCGTTGTCCTTGCCGCCCTCGTCTTCATCATCTTGACTACCCGACTCGGGTCCATCTTCGGACTCGGCATCGTCGTCGGTCTCGATGTTATCCTCGGTCTCGGTTTCGACTTCCGGCTCTGCCGGCTCCGTGGGCCCCACGGGTCCTCCAGTGGGGAGAGTTTCTGCGTCGGTGTTGTTCAGGCTCTCAGCTGTCGATGGTCCGACTCCATCGATTTCCTCCCAGTCGCGACCATTGGAAACCCCCGCACGGAGTTCTGCCCAGCCACTCAGTGACTGGATGAGTTCGCCTACAGGAGACGACTGGATATCGATGTGGTTCTGGAGTTCGCCGATGGTGAATGGAGTGTCGGTGCTACTGTCGGCTTCTGCTGGTGTCGTGGACATAACTAATCACTTGAACTAACTGCAAGACCGCGCACTTGTGCTACTCAGCCCAATACCTTCTCATTGGAGTCGTCAATCCGACCGTATCGCGGCTATTCAGATGTGGACTGACCAGCACAAGCAACTGCTAATCGCCTCACTCTGGCCGTGATCACTCAATACCTTCCAGACCGGCCCTCGGTATTGAGTACACTACTCGCGTCTCTGGACGTATGACTGCTCGCGCTCCGGAGGAATATCGTGCAGGAGCCCATGAGCGCTGAGTTCTGCTTCAACTGCATCAAACATCTCGTCGGGGGTCTCCTCCTTGATGTGTTCGTCGAACAGGTCAGGACAATAGAAATGGTCGCTGAAGATACTCTCCCGCATAGCCCGAATCCGCTCCCAGTTCGGCTCCGAACTATACCGGTTTGACTTGTCGTATTGGCCGTTTGTAATGAGGATGGCAGCGTAGATGCCTTGGCAGATTTTCCGGGCATCTGAGGCGTACTCACAGTCAGCATTTGGACAGAGCCACTGCTGATAGCCTAGAACGTACACCAAAGCGTTCAGTACACTTGCGGGGATGGCCCGAGTGCGTCTATACGTCACAACGCTGTCGGTACTGCCGTCTGCATCGATATCTGGGAGACTCATAGGTTTGAATCAGTCGTGTGGTACGGTCCGGAAGCCCCATCATCACGGCTATAGACCAGCCCGTATAGGCTATCTACTCAATACTAAAGCGTTCAGAGGATACGATTCCCTTCTCTCAAGGCCAACTCTACTGTCAAGGGCATTTCTCCCCCATGATGAGGGGGGGCTCTACACCTACTGCTCTGGCGCGATTCGTGGGAGATTTGGCTTGCTGATCCGTTCGACTTGAGCCTCGAACCACGGGGGCATATCGTGCTCTGCATTCTCGAACACATCGAGCAGTGAGGAATCAGCTAAGTACGTCGCCCCGTAGTCATCGGGAGTCCTGATGATACGACCGCAGGCTTGAATGACCGTTTCAAGAGCGTTCCGATAGTACCAGTTCCACCGACCGTCTTCAAGTCGCGCCGATACGGCAGAGTCGCCGGTATTCAAATAAGGGGCCTTGCAGATTACCTGCCATCGAGCGAGGTCGCCGGATAGATCGAGAGCTTCCTCCATCTTCACTGAGAGGAAAACGTCGTTGCCGTCCAATGCTTTCCAGTTCACAAGTTCAGCATCTCGGTTTTCTTTCCCGTGTTGTCGGATTCTCTCTCCGACACCGATTTTTGTTAGCATATCGGCCAGTTGCTCTTGAATAGCGTATGAGTGGCAGTGGATGAGTCCTTTCGTATCACTGTGTTTTTTCATCACTTGAGCAACCACCCGGGCGATTTTCGGGAGTGTTTCATCCCGGTGTTGCATGGTCATTTTTCCCTGAGTCACATCGTACAGTGGCCTGTTCTCAACAGGGAAGGTGTGAGGCACCTTTACCATTGCTACGTCGCTGGGTGAGAGGCCCATTTTATGACAAAAGGCGTCCTTATTCAGAATTGTCGCAGACAGTAGAGCGAATTTATTCCCTCTATCCCAGATAGTGTGCTTCAGATATCGTTCTGGATTAAGTGGTTTAATTGATATTGTACCGTGGTCGTCCGGCTGATTCACCACCCATTCCGTACCAGCGTCTTGGGACTCGAAGTCCGCTGTGAGCCAGCTGATGTCCCCCCGTATCCGATATATTTGCTCTCTCTCGGCAGTCTCTCTCCCATTCAGCACTTCTTTTGTACTCAGTTCATCTAGACGGCGGCCACTGATAGTATAAAGGCGCTCGCAGAACCGAACTGCCTCTTGCAGGCTTGAGATATTTGGCACATCTAGTTGATCCCAAAACGGAATTGTCGAGGGGGAGAGACTGATTGTGCCGTACATTTCTGCCCACTTCCCGAGACCGTGGGCCTCGTCAATTACAACGACATCTCGTTTTCCGAATAAATCGCTACTAGCGGTTTGCATAAAGTACGCGAGAGTCATTGCCGCTATACGACTGTCTGCTGCTGTCGCTCTGTCTGTGAAATATGGACACCGATGCTTGACGTCACAGTCAAACCCAGTCTCCCGAACGCACTTGGCGCGGCTTACCGGGGTGTCGGTCTGCCCTGGGAGAATGCAGTTGTAATTGTTTTTCCCTCTGACGATACAGAGGTCCTCAAGAAGGTCGTCGTCTTCAACATCGTCTAACTGAGACACTTGAGGTGTCGTGTAGTATGCATCATATACCTCCTCGCCGTCGGCCTCGCGATTAGCTCGGGCACACCCCGCTATTGCTCTAGCCAGCAGTGACTTCCCGCTGCCGGTGGGAGCTTGTACGAGAACTATATCGGCACCTTTCTCGAAAGCCGCCTGAATATCATCGAGGGCTTGTTCCTGAGCCCCCCGGTAACCAGGGGCCGGGAACTGTTCATGTATCCGGGAGGGAAACACGTTATCAGGTATAATATTTTAGTAGGTTAAATTTCCTCGCCTTCCCCCCCTCGACCAATAGTGAGCCTTAGCTGTCAGTTCGATGTGAGGGAGAACAAAGGATATCGACTAGGAGGTCATTCCACTTCATCAAGCCGGTTGCGGAGTATCCGTAGGACTGCATCTCGGTTCCATCGAGCTTCTTCTGCCTCGATGTACTTCCTGACTTCTGCTTCTGTGTGAAGGGTTGCTGCGAGGCCTCGGATCGGACGCATCGAATTCACATCCAGATATTCAACGAAGTGTCGTGAATCATCTGTATCGTTTGCTTCTTTGGAAGATTGTGATGAGTTTTCAGGACTGGTCGATTGGCTATCGACAAGTGTGGACTGAGCCATGAATGCACTGTAGCAGAGGGCTGAATACAGGATGAGAACTGTTCGGCTTTTTCGTCAACGGAAGTTGGTTTCTTGCCCGCCCTTCTATTACCTTTCAGTACACTCTCTCTCTTTGAGCGTTCCATTGCCTCCGAAGACAACACGAGTACAGTCAGGTTCCAGCCCGGTTTCGTTGGGTATCGTGGGGGAATAGTCTTCTACTCCTGAGACAGTTTCGTTGGAGGCTACAGGCGTGACAGGCTCACAATCGGAGTGGTTGGCTGGCTCCTCTGGAACCCCTTCCGTTGAGCATTTGTAACTATTGACCTCCAACTCATAATCTGTCCTCGTTTCGTCGCTGTCTTGGACATACCCTGAGCAACCGCTGAAAAGTAATAGCATGACCGCCAGCCCGATTGCGAATTGATGAGAGAGAGGCTTCATGAGCCTGTACACTTGCCTCGGAGTTCTTTTTTCTTAAGTGCCATTTTCGGTTACTCTACTGAGTGCAGCGGCAGTCGTATCTGATATAATCACTATTTCGTGCTTTCTCATCGTCTCACAATTGGGGCAATCAAGCCAGATTTCGTCTTGGTTTGGATTTGTCGTTTTCAGTGGCCCAGTTATCCCACATGTTACACACCGAGCAGCCCCCACCCATTTCATATCGATATCGTCAACACGCTCACCCATTCCCAGACCCCACCTCGACGAGATTTTTACTAAGAGTTCGGCTACAAGCGCTTGTCACCATCCAACACCTGCATTCCACTTTAGTACCAAACTTATCTGTAGGTTACTATTTGTTACGCTTTGCTATCAGAATTTTCAAAATCAGTCAGAGTAGCGTCGTCTGGACAGTGTTGTCGCCTTCTCCGGATTCAGACTGTGATGTTTCGATGGGGCGTGCATCCCGTTTTGTTATTCCCGGAAGTTCTTCTTGCACCGCCGATGTCTGATTATATGCTTGTTCTGCTCGTTCAATTTGACGTTCCACAGCTGATGATGAGAGTGAACATCCATCACCACATGTCTCGCAGAGTGTCGCCTGCGACTGATCTGCAGAAGCGACCAACCGTTGGAGGTCATCTGACGACATACCCCCATGCCCAATGTAATTGGTCGGTTCCATTTGTCCCCGAAGGATCGCATCGTCTCGACTGACACTGATGATATCATGATAGACACCGGGGAAGTTTTCTTTGAGTATTGTCATTTTCATCGGGTTTGGGCGAGTTTGCTTCCGTAATCTGGCTACCTCGCTAGCGACATCAGGAAACTCGTCTTCAAGAATATGAATCCGTCCACGGTATTCCTGAGTCCGCTTTTCAACGTTTCTCAGCCATTCTCCAAACTCTGGGTATTCGCTTTCAATCAGAATCAGTTCTTCGGACCGGTTCCCGTACGCTAAGCACTGACAGTCTCCGCTTCGATGGATTTGCTTTGCGACAGGGTTTCGGGGGAGGTCGTGTTTGCGCCGATATTTATGCACCCATTCGTCAGATTTGTGTATCAAAGGACTGACCCACCACCCTGTGAAGTTCCCTCCAGATGTGGCATCGGAATACTGGACCTCAGCAGAGATATTTTTCATCCGGCGGTCTGATTCTAACTTTCGAACTCCAGAAATGAATTTGACCCCTCCACTCCGCCGGCGGTAGAGGTATGCTAATTGCCGTCCCTTGAAAGAGTGATATGCGGCTGTGTGCTCTTGCGCCCCTGGAAAGCCGTATCTGTAGCTAAAGGTATCCAATTCGACGGGCGATGAAATGATAATAAGCGGCCAGCAGTGCTCCTTTGCGACCCGCCTGACGTAGTCTATATTTTCAGGTATCGCTGAATTTGTTGCTAAGTGAACGACCACATCTGCCCATCCTTTTTCCATCGCAAGATGAGTGAGGGCGAGTGAATCGTCTCCGCCGCTGAATAGAACAGCCTTGTCTTTCCCGTGACCCACACAGCTCGTGTCGAGGATTCGGTCGCTCTCAAGGATTTCAAGGGGATCGCTATTCGGCTGAGGTTTTTGTATCGTCTCTGTGCGTACAGATTCGTCTGGAGCGCTAATATCGTATGGGTCAATCGATATCATCTGAGTTCCGGCTTAGCAGAGATTCCGAATACTGAGTGAAATCGGGAGTCTATCTCTATCCACTCCGAGCCATGCTTAGAAAGGTCTTGGATGCACTGCCGCTATTCAATTCAACTGGGCACTGTTTTGCCTCTGGTAGAGGGTCTATGTGTTTTTCAACAGTAGTATCCCAGACATTTTTTGTCAACCACTCTCGCTCTTCATCTGAGAGACCCTTGTAGTCCATCTTTTTTGCAGTCGACTCGATGTGGTCTACTGCCCTTTGGAGACTTTGATACGGTCTACCCTGCGAGAAAGTCCCTATTTGTTCTCTGTGGATGGGGCCACCGTTCTTTGGTTTGTAATAGCCAATTTCGGTCACCCATTCGGAATCATTCAAACTGCCTTCAACCGAGAGGGAACGCGTATACCCGCTACCAATATCTTGTCTAAGTCTGTATGCTATTTTCTTCCCGTTGTTACCAACGTGTGGACTTCGTTTGACTGTGTAGTTACCTGGAGGGTTGGTGTCGATTTGACGCCAGATTCTCCATGCAGGGTGTGACCATAACTCTGGGTCGTGATTCTCCATCCATTGGACAGCTGCTTCGCGACTCTCTTCAATTGTCCATTCGGACTGTATTTTCGACGGCCACTGTGAAGGTGTGACCGATGCTCCCGTTCCAAAAAAGCGGCGGTCTCTGACAGACCCAAAAGAGAAATCTGAGCAGTTGTGTTTTAATTGGACTTCGCGGTCCCCCTCTGGGCCACTCCACACGTCTCCCCTATACACTGACCCGGGTACGTACTCCCACCCATTAATTTCGTCTGGGAATTTTGGTATGTAGGACCAGTCTTCGCTGAATGGAGTTCCATCTCGATGAGCGCTCTCAATTGTCCCAGGGCACCACTCATATAATGAGTGAGCGTCAGAGTCACCGCTACTACTTCTCCTGGCTGCATCGCGGAATTGTTGGTACTGCCTGAGGTCTTCTCCGTAGTCCACATTCCAGAATCCTTGTAGCAACTGTATGAGAACGGTCTCCGGAACCTCAAGACGATACCAGAAGTGAGCTTTACTCCAATGTGCCCACACGGAGAAGAGCGTATCCGCGCCGTCAGTGGGGGGTTCTTCTTCGGCTACTGAAACCCAGACCGCTTTGTTCCAAGGCCACTCCCCGGTGCCAGTTTTGTCGTCGGTTACGACCCACACTTCGTCGCTGGCGCTCGAATCAATGAACTCCTTCACTTGCTCATATTCTGGCTGTGCCTCACGCCAATTGCCGTCTGGAAATCGATCTGATTTAACCCCGAAGTCAGTTAGTGTAGCCGTCGACGGTGAGAGATCGTCGTGAGTGATACTGTTGGAATAGTCTGGATGTGTATCAAATTCAATTGTATCTCTTGATGGTTCGTCACTCCAATATGCCGGCATACTGGGGTTTTCGATTGCCTCGGTGAGAATAGATATCGCATCTTCTTTCGATGACACATGGCGATACTTGTAGTCCTCATCAATGAACAACGCACCGAGTAGCGCCCACTGGTCGTCTCGACAGGGGGGCCGGATACTTACTTCTAAAGCGTCGTCACTCATGGTGGTATTTCAGCATCAGACTGAATACTCTCAGACTGATTTAGACGATATCTGCTCTGAACTACTCTGTCACAATCCGTTGCCAACAGCTACCCGTTCGCGTAGTCTTCTAAAGTGGTACTGACTGTCTTCGTTTCTGGCCCTGGGTCTGGGTTGTTTTCGCATCGAGTTGTTCCACTCTCTGTAGCAACGGACTCAAATTCGCAGGTGGGTTCTTGTTTCACTTCTCCGAATTCTCTGTGCCGATACCATCGGACGGTCTCGTTCTCCCGATAGTTTTCCCGGAACCACTCCATCCGTTCTGAGTGCATTCCACACTGCTCGTTGTCCTCTATGCAGTAATGGTTTCCATGAGCCCCACACACAGGACAGGAGATATAGTATGCTGGATGCCTGTTCCAGGTTGTTAGGGTATCCACCGAAATCCAGTTCGGCTCTGCACTAGTTTGACGGTAGCCGATATCAATTGGAGTGTTCGCCGACTGGGATTCTCCCAGACCGGTCTGCGGTTTTTCGAAGTGACTGATGTACGTACACCGGATATCGTTGGACGGATCGAGGATATGCACGCCGGAGTGAGTATATCCCCACGCGTCGCGCATCCCTGTCATTGTATGGCCGACTGTTGTGACTGTCGTCCCGGAACCGAGCGCAGCGTCTAATTGTTGTTTTATAGCTTTGATATACCCACACGGCCCCCCGTTTCGAGTGATATTCCAGTTCCACCCGTGGGAGTGTGGCCAAAGAATGACGTTGTCATAATCTAGAGATGGGATTGCTTCGGTTAGGTCGTCTGGATGGATTTCGATTCCCCTTTTGTTTCTACCACTCCCCAGACGCACGGAAACAATCCGGTCTGCGGGCCCTCTATATGGGACGATGCCGTCAACGAAAGATTCTCGCTGCGCCAAGGTGGATTGGAATGGACTCGGTTCTTCCCCCCATATGAGGGCGAGTGTCTTCCCTGCTGGCTCATCAAGTGTCTCTAACACTTTGGCAGCAGTTTTGCCACGAGACAGATGGCTGTCGACCCGGGTATATTCCATGTTGAATCCTCTCCCCTCGACGAGTTCGTTGGTGGAGCTGGTATTAGGCTGAACACAGTTTTCCACTTTCGTATTTGAGCACGTTGTCGGTTCTGAGGCTTTGACGGCAACAGTGAGACACCAGTCGTCCATTCGACCGAGCTGCTGGAAGGCACTGACACTGACTGGTGTGAGGGCCGTTTCGTCTGCTGGGTCGATTGTACCGTGGAACCCGAGTTGAATAGCAAGCCCGCCCTCTTCTAGTACCGACTCCATCCCTCGGGCAATTTGTTCCCCGTATCCAGGCCACAGTTCGGGCTCTAGTCCATATGTCTGTGTGTGTTGGTTCAACGAGAATGGAGGATCGTAGACGACGACATCGTATGTCTCATCAATTTCGTCGAACAAAACCCGCGCATCTAAGTTGTACTCTGCGTCGACGTCGTCTCTGAGGTCATTTCTGTCAACATCAGAAACAGGTAGTCTAGTTTCGCCGGCGCAGACGTTCAAAACTTTATCTTCTGGTTCGATAAAATCTAAAAGATGCTTCCTCACCTTATCGTTCTCAAACGACATGGCCCCAGCCCGGATAGAATAGTATGAGAGAACCGGTGGCTCTCCTGGGGCTGGTAATCTGTTTCTGCTCATCTACTACAGCATAGTCCTGAAATACTCGAGCAAGGCTACGAGCCGAAGACTCTGAAACTCAGCCATACTTCGATTGCCTTGAAGCAATTCTTCTGCTTGAGAGAGTTTTCGCCTTAGAAGAGGGACATCTGAGTTTTCTGTGACACTGTTAGGAAGATATCTGGGAGACACGGCCCACGATAGAAGAGATGGAGTTCAGTTCGTTCCCAGGAGTCACTGGCCTTTGAGAGATCGTGAGAGTTCCATCCTAGTTCGACCACCACTCCACCTGGCTTGATGAGACTACTAAGGTTCTCGCGAGCAGCGGCCAGATCGCCGGCGTGCCAACCCTCGTAATGCTTGTCAGCATTTTGAGGGTCAAACGGAGGGTCTAGAATAGCACTATCGAATGACCGCTCTTCGAAAACCCCGTTTTCCAAATCACAGATGTCTTGGTGGTATTCAGCAGGCCTCTCCGGATTGAGGTCGTTTCTGATAATTGTCCCAGTGCCACTTGTGAGGTGAGTCTCCCCGGCGCACGCATTAAGCGTCCGCCCCTGTATCGCATCTTCGACGATGGTACGGATAGCACTAGTTTCGAACGTCCATTTTGAAACAGCTGCTGGAGACCCATCTGGTTCTCGTCCACCAACCGAGTGAATGTCGACAGTGTATCCCGGCCCCTGTGGCCCCGTGATGATACCTTGTTCTCTGAGGTGCTGCTCTACTTGTTGGTGACCACGGCGGACGTTCTCTGAAACTGTCGAGGGATATACCCCACGTTGCTCTGCCTGCTCCGTCGGACTCACATCGTTGATGACGACCGCCTTGTAGTCTTTCCGCCGTGTTGGGCTGATCACCTCGAGGCAATCTTGGATAGATGTCTCCTGGGTCTTCGTAGAACCGAAGCCGTTTGTCGTATCGCTGTATGATTCTGCCATAGAGGTCAGGTTTTGCGAAGGACCGAATACAAACTCCAATTTCCGATCCGTCCTTCGAATATTGAGTTTAATAAACTAAGTACGGAAGTGGATATAACTCACCACCACGAGGTTTTCTGTATTATTTGGAAAGTAGCCCTCAGGAATAGTAAATACAAACTACATTTCAATGACAGTATATTTTTTCCCAGATGGAGGTTAAAGAGTCTCAAAGTCCCATACTCAGCGTTTTGCGATTCACGAGATTGCTCCAGAATCGGACGTATATTCTAAATAGTCAAACAGCCTCCAAATCATTTAAGTAGTATCGCAGGTTGAACCGTAATAGTACAACAGGGAACCAGACACCAGCGGCTCACCGGTCAACGCCAAGAGGACGAGAAGTAGGACACTCGTCTCTTTTGTTGCCGGGTATGTAAAGCTACCGCCCTTAGAAATAGCGGTAGCTCTGGATAGCGCTCTGAAATGATTAGCGGAAAGCACATCTATCAATGCAAGATTGGCGGAATGAACTGCGACGGAAGATGAACCGGCATAGAAACAGTATATCGGGTTTCGGAGCGATTGCCCATTTTCCACCTCACCCGGGAACTAGAGCAGGTCAAGGTGCGATTGCACTTGGAACGACCTGCCTTTGGGAACGAGCTGGTACCACGGCCGTCGCCAATGAAGAAGAAAGCCGGACTAGGAGTGTCCTGTGTGATAGGCCACAATTGATTTCTCAGAGAAATCCCTGTACGGGACGGAGTTTAGATATCTTCCAAGGACTCTGCGAGCGCCAGGATGCTTTCAACACCACCACCCACTGGTACCATATTGTTACCATTCCTTCCCCCTTCCCGACAGGAAGGAAGGAAGGTGGTACCATCCTGGTTCCATACCTTTCATCGAGGGGGGCGGCGGCATGACGCAGAGAAAGCAACTGGGCTGGCGCGTCCCACGTATAGAGTGGGACCAATTCGTTGCATACGTTGAAGAGAAATGGGACGAGCTGGGTCCATATCTCCGGTTTGAGATGGAAGCAGCAATGCGAGAGTTCTTGGATCGGGATGAAACCCTCGCCAAGGCAGAATCGCTGCTCAGGAAGTACCTTGATTCGCGGGGGCTTTCTTCTTCATCAACTCCTGTGCCCTCAGATATCGACCACTCAGATACGGTAAAATTGGGACAGCGTGTTAATGCTGGTCTGAAATCGGAGTTTGCTACATTTGGAGATGAGCACTATCAAGACTCCTACGGCGGGGTTCTAGCCCGTGCACTCAACGCGTATCGGAAGGGAGGCCGGTCTCGACGTCTTCTCGAGGGGATTAAGCAACTAACAAAGTCTCCGTCATCAACTGGTACCAAACCTGAATCTGATGAAAGTGATTTAGGACGGCGTAACGAGTCTGGTTCCACTGTCCAGACCGATGAAAGTCTCTCTGACTCTGTTGAATCGCCTGGCCTTTCATCGTTCGCCGACTCTGGTACCGCTTCAGAGGATACCTCTGGAGTGGACCCCAGCATAGTAATGGATATAGCTGAGGGACTTGACGACCAATTCACAGAATCTCAATTAGCGAAAACTATTGCGAAGACTGTATCCGGTGATTCTGAGACTGTACAGAACTATATTGAAGCCGTTGCTGAATACAAGAACTGTGTAAAGCATCCGTACTCGCCTGTTTATATACCAAAGTCGGAGCGAGACAAACGCACCTTCTGGTGCGATCTAAACCGTGAGACCAGGGCAGTTCGTTTGCGACGCCTCATCGTGAAATCTGCTCTTGAAGCGGGTCAGGAAAGACATGCTTGCACGTACCGGGAGGTACAAGACATGTTTGAGCAGAATCTCGGGAAAGGCCCATCTCACGACTATGCCTACACGCTTATGGAAATTGCTGGAAACGGCGAAGGGTTCAGATACGGAGAATTCCGAGGGCAGAAACAACTTCGAGTGAACATCCGGAAAGTCACTCAATCGCTCATCAATGAGGTTACCGAAAACTATCCTGTCTCGGTAGAGGGTATAACTGTCAATGGGGAGGTGACAGCGTACACTGCGGACACCCCACCGCAACAGGAGGGGGCTGCAGACGACTAGCTACCTTCCAGGGGAACTGGTTAGGCCGTTTCCAGCTCCGCCCCACACAGTCCGCATGTGACGAAATCGAGAGAGACGTCTGCATCGTCAATGAAGCAGAGCGTAGTCCCGTCACCGATATCTGCTCCCTCTATATCCTGTAGCTCCCCCCGGTCTACCGTCATCCCCACGAACTGAGCAGGACTATGGGTGAGTGACCCATTGAATATGTCCTCGTGGCCGCACTGAGGACATCCTGTCTGGACTGCGATACCGATACCTTGGTTGGGATGGTGCACAATTTCGTATTCGAATTGGTCTGGGAGCCGCTCGTCTACCCGTTGTGCAACCTGTTTGCGGACTTCCTCACGGTTACCGGTGATATCCTTCTCGTATTCATCGAGTGCCATTGAGACCGCCCTCGATACGTCTCCGACGCCTTCCAGATGTTCGAGGGCGGCGTCTGTAAGATCGCAGATTAGGTCCTCAACGTCTTCACTCTCCATGTCTGCGGAATCTGTTTCGTGGCAAATGCGAGCGAGCAGGTCCTGTGGATCAACTTCACCGTCGGCTATCTTTCGTAGCAGTATAGAGACGGCTTCCGTCTCCGAATTCGGAAACTTGCTACGTGGCAGACTTTCCGTATGTGGGTCAGAACTGGAATTATCCATGGGCCAGTTTGCACTGGACTGAATACCCCAAGAGGCGATCCCTCTTTCAGGATTAGCTAAATACGTTTCGAGCAGTTGCTTCGTCGGTGAATTGAGATAATTCTCCCTGTTCTGTCATTGCCTCTTCAACGGTTTCGTGACCGTAGAACTCCTCTATGAACCCTTCATTGGGGAGAGGAGATAGAACGTAGTTGAGTAGATACAGCATTGCCTCTGCAAATTGCCCCCTGATCGTCGAACTGTTGTTTCCTTTTGGAACACGGAAATCGAACTGTTCCATTTCAGCGTCAACGATATTATCGTTCTTGATGGATAATTCTGGAGTCCCGATATCGAGTGAATCTAAGAAGTTCCTGTTGTTCCGGCAGGCACGGATTATCTCAACTGAGGTGCCCACCCCGAATCCGTGGACAGTCACGTCATTGTGAGCGACCTCGTGGAACCGATTTATTTCTTGGACCTGCATCTCTGGGGAACTGAGCGATTGGAGCCCACCAAGTGCGAAATGGTTAAACTGGCTGTAGAAGTCCTCAAACTCGGAATATATCTGCTTGTACGGTGGCTGAAGCACAATATACGGCTGGGCTTGGCACTCCGACTCTTGATAGAGCGAGACGAATTCTTTGACCGATTCGTGCGTTTCGTACGGCTTTGAGACGTAGTCTTTTGGAATAACTGAGTCGGCATTGACTTCCATTGCCTTCTCGATGACGTCCGCGTTGTCTACCGCTAGATTGTTTTTATCACTGTCTACTATCAACTCGTAGCAGGCATTCCGGTGTCGATCAGTGACGTATCCACTGTGCCCCAGCGCATATGGGTAAAAATAGCGGTCACAGACAGAGACCGCGAAAACCTTCACGTTGGTGTTCGCCCCTATGATTTCCATCTTGTTCGCTAACTCTTGAAACATTTTAGATGCCCCCCTCGTGGTTGATGTGAGGCTCAAGCTCCCAGTGGTCTGCACCTGGGTCTAAGTAGTCTGTAGATGATCCCGGCATGTTGATAACCCCAAAGTGATAGAGTATTCCTTTGAACTGGCATACCCCCGCTCCGCGATACGAATCTGAGTCCCACAAGATGCCATCTGTAATCTCTTCGGGAGATTCGGCCACGCCGTCTTTTAGAAAGAGCCGATTGGCAATATTCCAGTGGTCTTCTGCTAACCGAGAGACGAGGTCGGGGAGTTCCAGTGGGCCATATTTTTGCAGCTGCTCAATAACTGGTTCTGTCGCACCGTATCGCCGCGCCACTGATCCACCGAAACTCTCCCATTCGGGCCGTTGCTCTACGAACCGGCCCCTGCTGTTCTGCAACTGCTTTAATTCCTTAAGATATGCTTCAGGGTGAGTCTGCTCAAGAATATTTTCTAAGAGTTCCCACCCCCAAGACGTTACTTCCCCATCGGTGTCGATCAGTCCGAAGGCGCGTGCTCCGAGTTTCGCTGCGCCGGCCATTGCGGTGAGATTCCCCATGACTAAGCTCCCGGTGTCACCAGGAGCAGCGATAGCCACGGGGACACCAACGTAATTTTTTGGATGATTGAGCCGTAGCCGGGTGAGAGGCTGCTTCCCTGCTTGATTGGTGCTCGACACCGAGCCAGGGCTTCTTTCAGTAACAGAGCTCATTCGCTGTCCACCCCGCTCTCTATCTGAGACTGGATTCGCTGTTCCTCCATACGCCGTTCCGCCTGCTCGATTTTTGCATCATCTTCACGCTGCTGTAGTAGCTCTCCTGCACACATCCCCTCGTTCGGACATCCCCGTTCGTGGTCGTCTCCGTGACCGATCTTCTCTCCACAACCTCGACACTCTGGGACGGGAGGTTGATTGTATGGTGCGCGAGGGTCAGACTCAGCACCGGCTGGGTAGTTGCTCATGGTTAAAACCTGCTACGCCGGCGACAGCAGCTAAATACTTTCCGAGAAGGGGGCGGAGATTTGCGTAGATTTCGGCGACTCGTCGGTCTGTTGTTGAGGGGCAGTAGAGTCCGTCTGTGCCTTCACGATACTGTTTACATTGGAAAGCAATTCTTGGTAGCCTATGTCCCCTTTAGTATAGACTCCAGAGACGTCCGCTCCTCTCAGTTCTGCAAGCGTCTCTTTGTCTCCTACACTTGTGAAGACGACTACTGGTATCGAGACGGGCCTTTCCTCAAGATTCCTGACTAGCTCCAACCCAGTAACTTTCGGCATCTCTTGGTCAGTTATTATGCAGTCGTAAGTTGACCCATCAATCATATCTAGAGCTTCATCGCCATCTGGGGCAGTGTCGACGGCAAAATCGTACTGGAACTCATCTACAAAATCACAAAATAAATACCGAATTTGCTGTTGGTCATCAACATGCAACACTCTCCCTTTTTCGCCCATGCTTTACAGTTATTTGGTCTATAGTTAATATTCCTTTTGATAACCAACCAATGATTATCTGTTGATATTATCTCTGAGTGCCTGAATATACTCTTTAGCGGCATGAATAGAATATCAAAATGACTAGATGATTTATCACAGTTCACCCGCCTCTGAGTTGTAATATTGGGACATCAGATGTAGAGGGAGTTCTACTACACTGTGGATGTAGACATGGGACGCTGACTGAACGCACCGCTAACCTTGACTTCGGCTCCGAGTTCGGAACGTCTCGTAATCCGGCAGCGACACGTCTTCTGGTTCCTGAATTCCCCCACCGAAGGATGCCAGTGAAACGCTCTCGTCGGATAGTGCGTGTAGCAACACTGCCCGGGCCATGTTGACCGGGACTGCATTACCGATTTGAGCCGTTCGTTCTGTCTTCGACCCCTTCAATTCGAAATCTTCTGCGAAGCCTTGAGCCATCTTAAGCTCAATCGGCTTGAGCATCCTGTATTTCACGTCTAAGGCAAAATTGAGACCGTCTTGAACAAGGTCGGGTACGACGAGTGCGAACCGGTCGCTCGCAGGCTGTGTATTGAGTGGCTTGTCCAGTGGCTTCGGTTCTCCTTGACAGTCGTCGATAAATGCAGCCCCCGGTGTGATGAGTTGCGCTGGTGACTTGCTTGCGGGTACTGTCATCAGCGGTCGGGTGAGACACCGGGTCCGAGGCTGCTGACCTTTTCGACCGTTGTACAGCGGCGTCAGATACGGCGTGGCGAGATTGTAGTCACCCCCCGTGGTCTGGAGGGCCGGAACCGGCTTGTTACAATCTAGAGCACGACCGCCATGTGAGAGACGGACCAGTGACGGTGTTGCGAGATGCCCGTCATGATTCTTCGCCGTCACCGTGTGCAACGGTTTGCTATCTGCTGGGTAGAGGGGATTGCTATGGGTCCCCCGTGCCCACTGGTTTCTTGGTGCAATAAGCGAGGTTATCGCCGGCGTGACGATCTGATGACTCCCACTTGCAGTGACTGTTGGGGTGCTCTCTTTCGTCACGTCGACGGGGGACCCGTACTGGTCTTGTTGCCGAAGGAGGTACGTCGACGCTGTTGTTGGAGCGTACTTATTGCCCCCAGCAGTGATTGCATCGATGGGTACGTCAACTGGTTTCGGGGGGCTCGTACCGTAGTACTTTAGCAGGTAGTGGGTACTTGCTTCTTTTTCGTGTGCTCCGAACCGGACGAGGAAGGGCTCGTCGAGCGCCTGGACTGCTTCCGCGACATACTCACGGGGGATTACCCGGTTTTCCCGTAGGTCGTGGACAGTATCCCGGTCGAACGTCTCCAGCACATCAGCAAACGGTTCTAGACTGTCGTGACAGTGCCGCCGTAGCCCTTCGGCAATCCGGTTGAGCGTCGTACTTGCTGGCGGCGTGACTCGACTTCGGTGCTTGTGACGATCCCAGATTGAGCTCCCTAGGTCGTCCCAGTCGATTATTTCAGCTGCCGTTCGACGATCTGGCTTGTTGGGGTCGTCGTCATCGTGGGTCGGTTCTGGGAACGATACAGTCCCTTCCTTTTTCCCGAGTAGAATGAACCGCTCGCGACTGGTTGGGTCCCCGAAGTCACTGGCTTCAAGCATTTTCCAGTCGACGGCGTATCCCATGGAGCTCATCGTATTGATCCACTGGTTAAAGACGGCCCCATCATCATGATATTCGTCGTCAACTACGGGTCCCCACCGTCGAATCCCCCCAACGTTCTCGAGGACAAAGATGTCTACACCACCGGGCAGCTGGTTGATCCACGTCAGCACCTCAAAGGCAGACACCCGCGGCTGGTTTGATGGGTCGGGCTTACCGCCCGAGGCCTGAGAAAACGCTGTACACTGAGGCCCGGCTGTCAAGATAAGCTCAACTTCGTCGCGGTCAACCGGTTCTATCTCCTCTCGGGTCACATCTGGGTCGTCACACCGGTCGTATGCGATTTCGGTCAGCCTGTCGTACAGCACTTCTCCAGGGTTCAGCGCTTGTGCTTTCCGGTTGTAGCAGATTGCATCGCTCCGGTTGGCTTTGTACGACTTGATTGCGGCTTCGTCGTGGTTCACTCCCGAATGGTGGACTTCTCGATTGAGGGTCTCGCCAACCCTATCAAGCGCAGCGCTGAACCCACCGGCCCCGCAGAAGAGGTCGATAGCGACGATAGGCTTCTGGGAATCAGTAACAGACATCACCGTAGCATCAGGCCGAATACTAGTGTTCTCTACTCCCAGCAGATGAATATCCCACCCCGAGGGACAAAGACGGTGGTATTTAATAGAACTGCGTAGGCCGCCCTACTGGATGATCCAACTTACCCATTATCGTCTCAATTTTTATCATCCAACCAGTCCGGTTCACGGTCTACCTTATTGAGGTCCTTTGTGTCAATGCAGTTTTCATTGACACCATGATTAAACAGATATCTTTCGCCTAAGTAGATACCAACCGCAGAGACGCTAATAGTTAAAACGGAGGCAATAGCAATCTGAGAGGCGTCAATCGTCTGTTGGAACTGCTCTGTTCCACTAATTATCAAATTCACAATGACGATAGCCGTAACCACCAGAGTTGAGCCGATAAATGAAAACATCGTGTCGCGGATCAAATCATGATAGTCTGTATCGAGGGTTTCATTGAACGGGGTGAATGGAGCCAACACTACGTATCGGCTTGTGAGGAGAAGTGTCGGGGCGAACATACTGACCGTATATAGTATTGACTCACCATCACTTCCACCCCTCAAAAAGAGGTAGACTGTCAAAACAAGCGCCGCGTATCCTCCACCAATGAATAACCACAGCAGCACGGCCCACATCTTATGCAGCAGTGTCTCTCCATACGTCTCAATTATATCGTTTTGAAAGTCGTAGACCTTTTCTGGAGAATCGAAACTATTCGAACTGCCTACAGGTTTAACCTGCTCTGTTTCAGTTTCCCCTTCTGGTAGTTCGTCGATATATTCAGAAGGGTCGACCTTGCTGGTATCTGGTGGGATGTAGTTGATTCCTTCAAACTCTTTTTTCGGAGTGTGGTACAAGTATAGTTTGTCAAAATAAATGTTCGCTGTACGTAAATAAAATACAACACCTCCCATAAGAAAAAGGAGTAAAACCATACCCACTACTAAGTCGAGTATCTGTTCTAACATCTGTCTGGTTGTGTGAAATGTACTGCTGCTAGTTATTATTTCAGACCCGCTACGTTGCCCGGTCCTACGTTACGGTGCTTGGGCTGCAAGAGCGAAAGACAGCCCAACCAGAACTGTGCTAATTACTACCCCGGGGATGAATGGAAATGAACCAGTCAGGATAGCACTTGAAAGCACCATTACTACGAGGCCTAGCATTGCCCCGATGACTTCACCTTGGGGCAGGAGCCCAGATAAGTCGCGCTTAAGGATGCTCATGTTACCTCCATTTCAAATGAGCGGCTTAAAAATGTTCTCATCTGTCTGTCGCACGTCTTGCGCTGGTGCTATCGTTCCCATATTGGCTCGCTATAGCCTGGAATACCGAATACACTGAACAGTACCTGAAGCGGCTTTCCGAGCGAGGGGGATCTCGTTTAAAAGGAGTTCCCACGTGTCTGCCGCACGTCTTGCGCCATTACTATCACTTCTGCATCAGTTATCCGTGGCCGACACTATCACACATACTCTACATCGCTTGAAGCTATTTCCCGAACAAGAAACCGACTCCCCCAACCGGCAGTTCGCCGGCGGGATTTTGGCTGAGTTCGTCTTGTTCCGGCGGCCGTCCGTCGCGATGTCCTTCCGACACCACGATGGGCTTCGGATTTCGTCGCTGGACTCGACCGGTAAGCGACTTGAAATCCCGAATTTTTCTGGTTACCCCAGTCATCGGGGTCACAGGCGGGACCCGCCTAATTATGCCACGGAAGTACTGGTATCGAAGCCGCGACAGACTCGTTTCAGAGCCGGTAGGCCCCTTCTGACGAACTCAACTGCAATTTTGCTTCTACAGTCCTCGGTAATTGAGCCTCAATTCTCAAATTCGGGGTGACCCTCAAGTTCGAACGGATAGCCGTCGCCGAACACCTCCCGAATGATGTTACTTCGAACTGATAGGTCGCGGACTTCTCCGATGTCGATATTCTCCATGTCGAGCAGCATGGCGACCATGAACTGATTGGCTGTGAAGGGGTATCGGCCCTGGTCGTCTTTGACCGGGCGGTCGTTCTCGACGGCGTAGGTCACATTCGTTGCCATCCACATCGCGTTGTAGATGAACGCCATGTTGGCGATAAACTCCCGCTGGCTCCGTAGTTCGCTGGCAGACTTCGCGGTGAAGTCGTGCTTCATCAGGCGGTAGGCCGTCTCCACAGCCCATCTCTGTCGGTACCGTCTCCCGATCTCCAGGCCGCCGAACTCCTCGGGATCGAGGTTGGTGTAGTAGACCTCCCAATTGCCTTTGTCGTCCGTCCCGGTCTCGGCCCTGGAGATGCGTTTCTCCGACGGCATCGTGATGAGCCACGACTCGGCTTCGCTCTCGGGGACTACCTCACCGATTCGGACGTCGTACCCTGCCGCGTTGTAGTCCAGGTCGTAGTGGATGGCGGCCTCCTTCAGGTCGTCAATGATGGACGGCGTCCGCCCACGGAGCCGGCTGATAAACTTGAGGTCGTGCTCTTCGAGACAGTCGTGCATTCCGCGCCCGTAGAAGCCACCGTCCATGCAGACGACATCGGGGTCAACGTGGTGCTTCGCGTAGGTGAGCAACTCGTCGATCTGGTGCTCAATGTTCCCTCTTCGCTGGATGCTTTTCGCGGCCAGCGTGACCGGAATATCGACGTTTGCGAGATTCACGCTTGCAATCTGGAACGCAAAGGACGACCCCGATTTATTATCGACCCCCTCCACGCCGATAGGTTGGTCCGCATGTGGTATCTCACCACGGTCGAGGCGCTTCCCCTTCTCGTCTTTCTCGGTGGAGTGGCGGCCGTACCACATGATGTTCGTGAGGTCCATGGCGAGGTCGGCCGTCTCGGGAAGGTAGCCGTACTCGTTGATAACCGTGATCAGCGACTCCAGGGCGGCGAGGTACATCTTCCGCAGTTCGGCCATGTCGTGCTCGCGGAGCTGGTTCCAGAGCGCTTTGAATCCGGGCGCGTCTCGGTAGTAGAAGTACGGGAGGAAGCGAAGCGAGGCTTCGGCATCGTTCGGGTGGATGTTGCAGAGTCCGGCTATCTCCATGAGTTTGAACAACTGCCACTTCGGGTACGTAACCCGGGACTCGTCGCGGTCCAACTGGATGTTGTGGTACGCGTCCTTCCGCATCTCGCGCGCGATGAGTACCAGTTCCGGCTCGCCGCGCCCGTCGGAAGCGGGATCGGGAAGTGTCACGATCTCGTCGTTGTCCTCCAGCTGCTCGACGACATCACGAACCTCTGCGCTCACATCGCCGCCGAGTTGCTTCTCGACTTCCTTGCTGATGCGCTCGATGGTGTTTTCGGTGACGGCGTCGTTCAGGCCGAGTTTGTCGGCTGCGCCATCCTCCAGTTCGTTCTCGATGGCGTAGTCCTTCGAAGCGGTGATGGATCGGTAGAGGTAGAGCCGCGCGGCATCCTCTCGGTCGAGCTTGTACCAGTTCTTCTCAAGACTCCAGAACGGGACGGTGTCGGTGACGAGGTTGAGTTTCCCGACAGCTTCGGCGGGATCGTATCCCAAATTGAGGTTTCGTTTCAGTTGGTCGGCTATCGGTTCGATAGGCCCGTATCCTAATTCCAACTGTGCCGAGGTGTACCGCCAGAATTCGTCCGACAGGCCGGAGAGGGAACCTTCTCCCTCAATTTCAAACCCGTCACTTTCAGACGGCCACTCGTCGATATCACCGAATCCCGGAGAACGTGGCACGTTTCTCGATAGTTACTGGCTTACAGGATATAAAATAGCAGGTGACCATACCGCCACACAATTTTGTAGGGCAAGACTTAAGTGGTATACCGCCATACAACTATGTGTGGCAAGACAGATGACGACCGAAGAACTCACCACCAAAGTCGAAGCGGCGAACGACCCGGCCAAGAAACTCGGAACCACCGAAACGTGGAACGGCACGGACGTGCACGTGCTCCGGAACTCCAGTGGGCAGTTCGTGACCTGGCGCAAGGCCTCCGCTGGTGAGGCCAGCAGCGCGCCGGTTGCGGTCGCCGACGGCGGTCACGACGAACTCTCGTTCACGACTGACCGCGGCGCGGACGTGACGGTCAGAGCCGAGTCCGGAACGCTCTTCGTCACCTTCGACGCCGGTAACGCATCAGTTGAGGACTCCAGCGCCCGACTCGACCGCGAGAAGGGCATGGACGTTCTCGACGCCGGCACTCACCGCGACAACAGCGGGGAGCGGTTCCGAGCGCTCATCCCGGTCGATGACCGCCGCGACGAGATCGAGCAACTCCGTGAGGATAGCAAGGACGACAGCCCGCTCACCTACGAGGTCGAAGAGTACTCGAAGGGCACCGGATCGTGGGGGCAGGAACTCACGGGCCAGAAACTCGTCCCGAGCAAGTCCTACAACGAGATGACCGAGCGCGAGCAGGACCTCTCCATGAAGGTTGACACCGACCGCGTCCCGGACGATGCCGAACCGGGCGACGTGCTTACCTTCGAAGATCTCCTCGATGACGCGCGGACCAACGAAGAGAAAGACGAGGACGCGCTCGACGAGGCTGCCGAGACCGGCGAAGAGGTCGTCATCAACAAGTCAACGACGAGCTGCAACGACTCCTCGAAAGAGTGCAACCTCGACCACGTCACCCGCGTCGCAACGCCGGAGGGCGACATAGAGAGTCGCCGGACCCACACCTACTGATACAATGACCGACGATAATTTCGACGCCGACGCCGCAGCCGCAACGATCATCGACAACGAAATGAACCTGGACGACCCCAAGATGGACAGCCATCCTGACGACGTGCGCGACGCCTTCCGCGCAATAGCGGCCAAGATGGGGCAGGGAACCGAGCCGAGCGGCGACTGTCTTGCCTCGGAGACCGAGGAATACTGGCTCGCGCTCTACGGCCCCGGCCAAACCAGCAGGATGGCGCAGGTCATTCGTGAGGCGCTGCCCGAGCAGCGCGGCGACTACCGCGACTCGCTCTCGGATGAGTACGTCCGAATCCTCCGGCAGCTTGTCACAAGCGTCGGCCACCAGGCGCACCTCCGGCACGGCGACGCACCGGGACGTGACCAGTACATCCTCATCCACGTCAAACCAACCGCGTACAACGGGAGTGAAGAATGACCGAAACTACCTACGAATCCCGACTCGGAACGTCCCGCTCGGACGATATCGAGGAGTTCGTCCCCGAGGATGCGGAGCCGCTGTTCGGGGACGGCGACCCATCTAACCCGTACGTTTCCCCGATATTCGTCACGGACGAGTACGCCTACAATACCGGCGTCCACTGCCGGCAGTGTTACTGCGATGTAGCCGTGACCGAACGCGGCACCGGTGTCGTGAGTTGCCCGAACTGCGGCTGGTCAAGCGAAAGCGTTGATCAGACGTGGGAGGAACGAGCAGAGGAGCTGCACGAGAAGGGCGGTGTCGCCAAGAAGCAGGCGAAGGTCGTCGCCCTGATCGAGGAGGGTAGGACGCA
This sequence comes from Haloarcula sp. Atlit-7R, assembly GCF_003666065.1. Taxonomy (NCBI): domain Archaea; kingdom Methanobacteriati; phylum Methanobacteriota; class Halobacteria; order Halobacteriales; family Haloarculaceae; genus Haloarcula; species Haloarcula sp. Atlit-7R. Next base: position 110,861 of record NZ_QXIK01000008.1, read on the forward strand.
TCAAGAAGTCAAAGAAGAATTGGGGCTCGACAAGCGGAGCGAGGTCTCAACGCACGTACGGAGGTACCGAGATAATCGAGACGAGGTGGACTGGCTTGCCGATCACGGGCCCGAGATATGACTGACGACGAGCCTGCGGACAGCGACCAAGATCCGCACGCTGGCCAAGTCGTCTTTGAAGTTGAGACGCTGACGCATGGGTCCTTCCGCGCTGGCTACTCGCCGAAGTCGGCAAAAGCGCTGGCTCGGGATCTTGACCGTGCGACGACAATCGTCGCCTGCCCGGACGGGCACGATATCATTCCAATCACGGGTGGTGTCCCGAAGCGTGAAATGCCGCGTTGCGGTCGCTGTGACCGTGAAACGGTTGGCGTTGTTGAGATTGAGGTAGTAGCTGTACCAAACGGCGACGATGATGAGAGTGTAGAGTAACGCTCTTTTTACCAGGACGGTCTATTCGTCCCACTCGCGGGCAGGAAGGTCGAGGTGTCGCCAAGCAGAAACCCCGTGGTGGACGAACGGGTCCAGAAACTCGAAGAAGAAGGCACTCATGCGCGTGTCCTCGTAATCTCGCGGTGACGCATCTCCGATGGCATACGCTGCCCTGTCGTAGTGCTCTGGATAGGAGACGCCCCGGTCTACGATGAACGCCCATACATCGCGTGCCGACCAGTCTCGAAGTGGGAACGCTACCGGGAAGCCCATCGACTCGCCGTAGAGTCCCGATATCTTCCGGTCACGCTTTCCACTCTCACCGCGCCGAAGGGCGACTATTTGCCGGTCGAACACATCCGATTCCCGAGAGTTGTTGAGAGGGCGAATTGACCGAAGGATGGGCTTCTTGTCCGAGTCGGTTGCTGGCTTCCAATCCGAGAGGCGTTCTTTCGTCGCCAATTGCGACAGGAACGGCTCAGCAGCTGGAGATGAATATGGCTCGTAGCGGTTCATTCCCTCTACTGCGACCAAAAGGTCACCGCGTGATACGTATTCGAGAATGTTGTTGATGATCTCCTGCTCGTACTCCCGAGGGACGAGATCGGGGCCGTAGTCCCAATGGAGGGCGCGGTGATCGACAGACGCCTCGGACGCAAGTGCCACCGCCGTCATCGAGTCTTTCCCGCCTGAGGTCGCAACGACTGTCGTCGGATAGGATTCGTAGACCCGTTCGATTTCTTCGATAGCCCTCTGGATTTTACTACCGAGGTTTTGGTCGGCATGAGCTTGGAACGCTCGCCGTGTCCGCTCGGGCATCCCGTCGTCGCCCTGATCGTAGTCGAACTCGGTGTCCATCTCAGGGTCAGGGAAGTCTACCACGCCAGTTCTACCTCCGTGCCGGGTGGTGCGCATTCGCTGGCCCACTCGTTGTACCAGTATGGCGTCTTCCAGGTGAGTGTCTGCTGATCGCCCCACTCGTCGAGGGCGCTTGTCGGAAGCGGCCGCATCGCAACGCCATCTGTCGGATGTACGAGCGAGTAGTCCGTGTCCAGTTCCCTAAGTCCCCAATCGGCGACCTTTCCGAAGCCAGCCGCCGTCTTCTTCCCGAGGTCAGTCAGGTGGGTTTCGAGAAGGTACTCGATCCGCTCGCGGTCGCCTCGGAAGTAGAACGTACACTGCCGGGCAGGCCGGTAGACGACATTTATCATCTGCGACTTGAACGCCCCGCCGCCGATGGGGATCTTCGACCGGGCACGAGACCCACCGACGGTGTGCGCCCGAACCTCGTCGTACGAGGAGTACAGCGTCGTCTCTACCGTCCGTTCGGTGTCGAACTGCGAGACAGAGGCGTGCGCGAGGCCGTCAGTGTACGCGAGCCCGGTCTCGACGGCGTCCACGTTGCGTAGGTCGGCAGGTCCGTCCTCTTCGAGGTCGGCTACCCACCGGTCGTACTCGCGGCCTGCGTGATCGATGAGCGCCAGACGCTCAAGGACGCCATCACCGTTGAGCCACGGGTGGCCGAGCGCGATTCCCGATCCGAGTTCCAGCGTCAGCTGGAGGTTCGTCGCGGTCATCCGCTCACCTCGTGCGTCCCGTCGTTACGGGTCTGTAGCATCCCGAAGCCGTACGAGCGTCGCCGCCCGACGCCGGTCCCGAGGAGTGCATTCAGCGCCTCTCGGTGTTTCTCATCCCGGACGTGGTAGTGGAGGTCCCACTTACTCGCAACGACCGTAAGCGCCTGTTCTGGCGTCACGCGAAGCTTCGAGGAGTAAGTCTTCAGATGCTGGTAGTCGCTGAAGTACGGCCGGAGCGTGTCCGTGTCGCCAGTCTCGTGGTCCAGAACCCGGTCTATCGTTTCAGAGAGTGTCGTCTTGAACTCGTGAACCGAGTGCTTGCGTTCGGTCCAGTATTCCGGCTGGCTGTGCTCCCCATCCGTGTCGCCGTCGTCGAGCGCGACGATGATGCCCGAACCGGTGGTGAGGACGCCCTCAGAACCGGGCTCGCCCACGTCCGTCTTAAGCGGCTTCGCGGCCCTGGTTTCGAAGGCCATCGACCCTGCCGTGAGCTCGGGATCGCGCTGGAGGTCGCCCGCGATTGCCTTCATGATTTCAGTCCGTGGTGTTGCGATCAGGAGATGGACGGCGTCACCCTCATCGAGCGGTCTGCCGGGCTGTTTGTCGTCGCCGAGCGGCATCAGATCCGAGAACGCGAACGGCGGTCGTTGCGTCTCGCGGTAATCGTCGATTCCAGCGCGTTTGAGTGTCTGCCCGAGACGGCCGCGAATCCGGCGGTGGTACTCACGTTCCCACGCGCAGTCGCGGTCGGCTTCGAGCCGGAGCAAGAGCTGGTACATGGTCGCTACTTGTTGGCGATCTCGTCCAGCGCTTCGATGATCTCTCCGCCCTGTTCGTCCACGTACGTGGTGTAGCGCTCAGCTTCCGAGAGGCCCGTCTCGTAGTCGATGTCGATGCGCCCGAGGCCCGACGACGACATGGCCCCGATGACACCCTCGTTCTGCCAGAGGCGGAGGCCGTGCAGGAGGCAGGCCCGGGCGAGTTCGGTTGCGTAGGACTCGAATCGGACGCTGTGTTCGAACTGTGCGCCAGGGACGATGGTGTCGAAGTGGTAGATCATCTGCTGACTCCCGGCGGCGTCCTCGTCGTTAGCGTCGAAGTCGAACCCGAAGTCCACGTCCATCCCGGTGTCGTCGGGCTCGTCGTGCATCCGCGTCTGGTGCATCTCATCGACGAACTCGCGCCACGAGGTCTCCGACTCTGCTTCGGTGCGCCAGTTGTTCTCCCGGCACACCAGCGTCATATGGTGGATGTCCACCGTTCCGCCGAACATCTGGTTCCCCGTGCTGCCGCCGAGCAGGTCGATGATCGGGAAGGCATCCCTGAGGTCTCGTCTCATCCCGACGTCGATGTCCGACGTTCCGCCCTTTTCGAGGACGCCGCCCGCCCGGAGCAGGTGAAACAGTCGTTCGTCGGTGATCGTGTAGTCGAGTCGCTGCACGAGATCCTCGGCGAGCAGCCGGCGGAGGTGGCCGCGGACCGAGTTACCCGCGATGAACGGCACGTCGTCGAAGCGGTCCTCGTCCGGGAGCCGGATCTTCTCCTTGCGGAGCAGCTGCGTGTTCCCGGTGTGTTCGTCCGCCCCCGTGTGGATTTGGGAAAGTGTGGTTGCGTTGCCGGTGACGGTCTCGGTCGCGCCGATCTCGCTGAGTTCGTCGGTGGTGGTAGCTTCGCTCATGTTAGTCCTCCGTGATGAAGTCGCTGAGTTCGCTGGTCGTCGGCTCGGGCTCGCTGTCCTCGTTCTGCTTGGCGTCGAAGTAGTTCTGGACGGTCTCCTGCGCCTTGGCGATCAGCCAGATGTCCTCTCGGCGGAGGACTCGCATCGATTCCTCGTCGTTCTTGACGAGCGGGTCCAGGTTCTCTGTCGGAAGGTCTGGCGCGGCCATGCCGAGGCCCCGGGCAAGTTTCTTCAGTGCGCCGTGTACGTCTCCCGCGTTCTGTGCGCGGAGAAGCCGCTCCTCGAAGGATTCGCTCCGGCGCTTCGTGTCCGGGAACTGATCCCAATCGGCCTGTCGCCAGTACTCTGCGAGGATAACTGTCCAGTGCTCTGCGAGTTCGTCCCGAGTGATCTCGGGGGTGTCGGCTGTCGTCATTGGATGAGTTGAACCGCGATCCGCCAGTCCTCACGGCCGGTGAGGTCGTTGTTGATGCGTTCCACTTCGTCGCGCTCGAAGTCGTACCGGGCGAGGTCTGCGGCCCGGACTGGCCCCTTCAGCGCGCGCTTCGAGGGTTCGTCGTCTTTGCTCCGAAGCTGCTGGCCGAACTCAATCATGTCCGCGAACCGCTCGCGGTTGATGTTGACCAGTCGCTTGTCCACGAGGAGCTGGTAGTCTTCACGCGACGTGTTAAGTGTCTGCGCTACAATCCAGCCGTTGAACACGGGTAGGAAGTCGGAGTTGTTCTTGTACTTTAGCATCCACGGCCCTTCAGGCGGGTCGAGAAGAACATCGAGGAGATCGGGGCGCTCCTTGATGATCTGAACGCCGTCCTCGGGCGTGGCAACCCAATGGTAGCGACGGTAATCCATCTCCCCGGCAAAGTGCTCACACCGATAGCAGATGCCATCGCCATCGAAGAGTGCATAGTCGGTGGTGAACGTGCTGGAGAAGACGCCATTGGTTCGTCGGACGGGTTTTATCGGGCCGCCGAGGCCGCAGATCATGCACTTGCCCGTCTCGTCCGGTTCGTCTGGTGGTTCTACGCTGTCCGTTTCGGCGACGAGCTCGGAGAGCCTCATCGCGTCCGCGGGCGTGTCAGTCTGTAACTCTGGCATACCGCAACAGTTTGTTCCTACCATGGCACTAAATAAGTTACTACCATGGAACTAATACCCACCATGGCAATAATCAAAACGTCGGGGCGATGAACAGCTACACAGTGACGAACGCAGGCCGACCGCCGAGAGTCTCGGATAACGAAATCTTAGCGGTGTTCCGAGAGTCACAGGATCCTGTTCTCATCGCGTCCGAGGTTGCGGCAGAACTTCCCATCGGTCGTCGGGGCGTCTACAAGCGCCTGGAGCAGCTGGCCGATGAGGGTGAGTTGGGTCGGAAGAAGATTGGCGGTCGAGGAACCGTCTGGTGGCTTGCTGGCCTCGGTTCTGAAGATAGTCAGGAATCAGAGAAGTCGTCTGAAAACGGCGGCTGAATTGCCACCCTCAGACACACCGAGATGATGCCCCAGAACACCAATTTGAAATTGAGAATTGAGGCTCAATTACCGAGGACTGTCTACAAACAAAATAGTGAGGGTTCTTAACACAGTCCAGACTGGCTAGTGAGTTTGCTTCGTGCCAGATGTCGGATTTGCTTCGTGGCAGTCAACTGCTGATACAACTCTTGAGACTACTTCTGACCGTCCTTTTTAGTGCCTCCATCTGGGAGTATCTGGCGTAGTCCTAACCCAAGTAGGTAGCAGACGCCGGTCAAGAGGACTCCCAGGAACGACCATGTGAGTGTTTGAGCATCTATCATCGTGTCCTCGGTTACGCGTTCTCTCTCCCTATGTAGCGCCGGAGAGCGGCGTAATATACAGTTCCACAGGCTACGATGATAGCGGCCCGTGCGATTGGAGAGAGCGTTACGTCGAACAGACTTGAATAATTCAATCCGAATAATACGACAGTCACAGACAGCACAACTATACCGACATTCAGAACAAGACTGTCCCTTTCAGACGTTCGGTCGGTCACTGCTTGTTCCCCGCCATGGTCAAGTGCGTTTTATTCCCCGGAAGCAACGGTTGTGGTTTGGACTTGTGAAACTTGTCACCCGTGGTGTACCCGGTGCTTAGCAGTTCGTCGACGGAGAGATGGTTAGTTTCACTCATCTATTGTTCGTCTCCTGTGTCCACTGACTGTAGGGATGTTACCCGTTCTCCCCCACGGGGATACTTGTAATCCACGCGAGGATCGTCCTCAGCAGAACTCCACTCGGATTGCTTGTAGAGCATTGGGCCGTGGCTTGCACTTTCCCAACAGAGGAGGTGGTACCGTGTGTTGTTGCCTTCTAATTCAATGACGTGGTAAGGCCCGTGACTGGAACGGGAAAGATTTGGACGGGAATGCCTTCCTGTTACGGTTAACGGGACTTCTCGCTCGTTCAATAGCACCGAGTCCCCCTCAAGAAGTGACCGTGCTTCTCCATGGATATAAGCGGGCTTCTGTTCAGCATCGTCCATCTATTTTTCACCTCCTGCGCTCAGTGAACGACTGCCGCACGTCTTGCCATCTGGAACTAAACTCGCTCTTCCGTTGCGGCCGCTCATTTATGATTTACTTTTTGTTGAATCGGCGTCACTATCTGTTTGCCCGATTGCTTTGATGGAGGCAATTGATACCATTGTAGATATCAGAGCGTAGCTGAGTGGGTCATATTGAAAACCTAGTAGTAACTCCGACAGGGTCGATATCGATTCGGCTTTGAATCCAGTCACCCAGAGCAATGCTCCAGTTCCCAGCCCTGCTATTAGTGCGGCCAATGGAATATCGAATTTGGGTCTCAATAGCGATACAAACATTTCTCGCTCAATTTCTCACCCATTGATTAAACACTATCGCCTGTTGGTTTCGTAGCCACGAGGCTGGGTGATTCGAGTATTGTGCGAAGCGACAGTTTGCCACTGGTTGACACCCCCTGAGTCGGCCTTGTGATTCCGTCAGCGAGAGACTCCGCATCAATCGTTGGAGGGATGAGGCGTTTCCCCAGCTCGAACCGGACCCGTCTGATGTGTTTGCAGCCCTCTGTCGGGCGTCGATGGACCATATCGCCACAATCGCAGATGCCGGCAGACGGGTTTACAGTGTATCGTTCTGTGACCCACTTTCCATCTTCTTTGTGACTGGAGTAGACTGCAACTTGATGGTCGTACATGTTGGGGTCATCCCAGTAGTTGACCGTCATAGTCTCGGTCAGTGCCCGTTTGTCGCGGTCGGGAATGCTCGACGTGGAGGACGCGGCTTGACTCATTCTTTTCGCCACTTATCGGCCTTGATTAGTGCATTGGCACATTGGCCTGGGGACTCCCATCCACGCTCTTGACCGACAAATTTTATCCACTTCTCAATGAGTGTCCCATCGAGATATTCAACCCTGACAACACCGCTCTCATCGTAGACTACGATTGCGTCCGCCTTTCGCCAGTAGTGGTGGAGAAACCCATCATCGTCAACCCCGATTTGAGCGCTGTTTATTTGACGGGCAAAAAACCCGACATCTGTTACTGTACTATTGATTTCGGGGAAGTATTTTTCGACTTGGTCGGGGCTTCCCTCTGGTTGTGCTACAGAATCCTTCGACTCGTTCTCTGTACTCACTGTACTGTGTGGGCAGTCGGTCTGAATACTTTTCTGGAGGTTTGACTCGTGGCAACTGTCTTGACTTGGTTTGAATTAAGAGCATCCGGCAGCGCCAACTACAGATTTGCCACGAAGCAACTCTGCAATAATTAGTTATGTCTTTTGACATCCCCCCACTCCGCGTTCACGCGAAGGAATCTCACCAACGAAACGTGGACTGGGGGAGTAGGCTTCTTTCATAACCGAGAGTTTGAATGTATATACCTGTATATACGAACTATTATGATAGCATAGGCGCAGTACTGTACCATGACGGACACCGAAAAACAGGAAGGGCAGGATGAGACGTCATTAAAAAAAGTAAAGAGGTTTGGCAATTCCGGCCATGTCACTCTCCCGAAGGAATTCATTGGTGAAACAGTCAAAGTCACCTTAGCAAACAATTCTGGTAATCAGCCGTATCGAATATCTCCTCCTATTACCACAGACAAGATTGACTCAGTTCTCAGCAACTCAACGAGGAGTGATTTTAAACGCATACAGAGGGACGCTGATAGATTTCCGAGAGAGTGCCGATTCCAATATCGGCACGATGTTCGTCTAACGATAGATGTTGATCTCGAATACGAAAGTAGTGAACATCCACACACAGAGCTAGGCACAGTGGTGTATTTCTTCTCTGAAATCACCGAAGAAGAACTTGATAAGCACGCCGATTGGTTCGACAAAGACGAAGATGAATTGAGCGTAGAGCTAGTTTTTGGTCTTGACCCGTCTGTTGATGATCTCTTCAACCACCCCACAGTTACGTACAATGACCTCTACAAGTATGATGTAAACTGGGATGGCAGTTCTGTGTATTCCGTAAAGTTAAGCAACAGACAAGCGAAGAATGGCCGGTTCTATTACCCCTCCTTTTCAAACTATGAGTCATTAGCCGACTATCAAGATTCAACTGCATATCGCTTAGCAACAGCGATCTCTGAGGCACCGGAGAAAGAATATGATCGGTATCTGAACGCATTGCAGCTTGAGGAGACAATCTGGGGTGAGAAGGATATGCCGCTGAGCTTTGACCGGGAGGAGGAACTTGAGAGAACGGTTCTTTATGGCCCGCAGGACTAGCACCTCTAGATACCGGCGTATGCCTGTACGCAATGCAACCTTGCCGAAAACTCTTTGCGAATCCGTCTGTTTGGTTGACGCTAAGACCTACTCAGTTAGATTTGTCTCGTCTCACTCGTTAGAGATGATATCATTCGCTTCATCGCGAGTGCGCTTCGCAGCCTCCTGAGCATACCCTTCGTGGGTCGTCTCGATGGATTTGTGCCGGAGCACGTCCTGTGCCAGCTGTGGATTCTCGCGATAGATTTCCCGGCCGAGCCCACGACGAGCGCCGTGTGGCTTCAGTGGGTCTTCGAACTCGTAGTCAGACCACTCACACAGGTCTGCCAAGATGTCCCGGGCCGACTGCGTGGTGATCGACGGCGTTGGGTCAAGGGCTTTCGCCGCATTGTCGAGACGGGGAAACACAGCTTCGTCTTCATCGGGATTTCGGAGTTGCTTCCACCGTCGAAGTGGACGGATAGCATCGTCGAGGACCGGCGCAGACTCACGAGTGCGATTCTTGCCGAACACCTGCATCGTCCCGGCTTCGAGGTCGACGTTTCGCCACCGGAGGCCGTTCCGTTCTTCATCATCAGAGACAGCCACGAGTTCTGCACTACGGGCTCCGGAGTACGCGAGCAGGAAGACGAGTGCCTGGTCGCGGTAGGCTGCCGTGCGGTCGACGTCGTCGTTCTCACCGGCGTCGTCGACGCGGGCGGTCGCAGTTGCACAGATGGCTTCGCGGTCCCGTGAGGTCCAATACTGCTGGTCTGTTTCAGTCTCGTCTGTTGGGAGTGGGTCTTCGGCGTGGTTGGTTTTGGCTGGATTCGTCGGTATTAGCCCCTCGTACACGGCCCATGTCAGAAACGACCGGACGTAGGCGAAGTACCGACGTGCTGTCTCCGGAGAGATGTTATTTCGGTCGTCCGCTCGTGCCAGGTCACGAGCATACTGTCGGCAAAGATCGTCGTCGATATTCTCGGGGCTGTCAATCCCGTGCTGGTCTCGGGACCAGGCTGCGAACTTTCGCAGGACGCTCGCGACGTTTGTCCGGTAGCGCCCGGAGTCGACATCGATCAGTCGTTTTTCGATTGCTTCTTCGAGGGCGTCGCCCCTGGGAGTAGCGTCGTACTCAGGCGGAAGACGATCCATGCTTCCCGTACAGCGGCGCTCCGGGTAAAACTGGTGGTGCTTATTACATTAATACAAACCTAATCCGTAAACAAGAATATTGCGGTTTCAACTCCTGAAACCATTGATTTCTGCACTTTCTGCTGGCTATAAACTATATGCCGCTATAACAAACCTCCGTAGACTTCTGACCTTATACGAGCGACACAACGGTTTTTTATAGAGTAAGATTTGTGGGGTCGGTATTTGAGCTAACCAACATGACCCCTATTCCCCGCTGTTGTTGGTTAGCCTATTTCCTGTATGTTTCTACAGATGAAAATTGGGAAGGAACTAATTTCAAGGGGATAATTCAATCTTGAACCAATGTCAAAGGACTTCCGCGACACAATATCATCGGATATCCATGGTCTTGAGATAGACGCAGCCCGGAAATGCGATTACTGTGGAGAAGACATCGAAACTCGAAGCCCAGTCCAGTGTGAAGTCGCTAAACTTGGAACGATGCCGAATCTAAGGACGATCTTGGCTTCGTCTCCACTACCCAATCCTGACGGCTGGGAACTCGACGCCCTACGCTGCAGGGATTGTGAGTTAGATACACTCTCGCTTGAGACAGATGGATTTGACGAGGCACTTGTCATGCTCAATATTGCGGACACCGCCGGCCAGGTTACAGCTGACGCCTCCGAATTGAGGCTGGTCGACGTGTCCAAGGACGGGTCTGGTTATCACCCCCCGAAAATCAATTTGCAGGTTCTCATCCAATACCAGGATGTCGGTCTAGTCCGATGGAGCCGAATTGAAGGGTTGCTGGGCTTACAAGATAATTCCAATGGTGACGTATCTGAAGTCGTGGAGAAAATCAAAGAGGGTGCAGTCAAAGGAAAAGAGGTCCCCCCGGAGGTAGCTCCGTTACTCAACTAAGCGAGAATCTACATACCGCCTTGCTGACTTTCAGTAGAAATAGTTGGCTCTGTTGAAACCCTCGCCAAGTGATATGCTTTGACCCGGCCGCGGTCAATACAGTCTAGTAACAGGGCTTACATCCCGATTGCTTCGGCTAGCTCTTCCGGCACCTCTGAGGTAGGGAAATCAGTCTCAGAGTGGTTCACCCAGTCAGCGAGGATTTTTGTTTTCAGGTTCTCATCGGGTTCTTCCAGAAGCCCACTCCAATAGGTGTCAGCCCTTGCATCTTTGATTGCGAGCCGTTCCACTCTGTAGATGTTGGGACCAACGGTTTCGAGATATTCTGGTGTGGGATTTTCCTTCTCTGTCTGGAGGAGGACAGATTTCACCTGATCAAAGCACTCTCCACACACTTCGAGGTCGTCACTATAGTCTTCTAAATCGAGGATCTCATAAAATTCTGAATCTTGTTCAATCTGAGCGTGTCCCCCACCTTCATAGACTTCTACACCGCATGCAGCACATCGACCGATTGCACGTTCAATTCGCTCTTCGTGAATGAACTGTTTGACTTCCCGTGAGAAATTGAATTCTGACCGGTCGATGAAGTCATGGTCAACCTGCGGCAGTCGAACTGTCTTAGGTTTATCTGGCATTTTGTATTTCGTATTACGTACTACAAATATAAAACTAGGGTTAAACCCTCGGCGGCTGATGTTACTAATATTTTAGGTGCCACAAACTGCAACTTCGCGGGGTTTCAAGTGCCAATTTTTTCAATGACGTGCTCAACAAGATTTTCAGATGGAATATTGTAACGTTCTGATATCGTAGATGCGTCTATTTTTTTCCCCCGTTCCCTATGTGCACGAATGAGGTTCTCGACAGCCGTAATTAACCAGTCTGTATCCTCTCTGGGTCGCGCACCATCAGCGTGGACTTGATCGTGGCAGTCACGACAGAGATAACACCCGGCTTTGTTGCTACCATATCGCCAATGATGAAAATCTAACTTTCTGGTAGGGGAGTCACAGAGTTGGCAGACAGATGGCTTATTACGGAAATCAGACTCTGAAATCTGTTGATTCGGTTCAAACCCGGCTTGACGGATTGCTTCACTCCAACTGCCGAACCGTCGTTGATAACTCCCGCCATAGTATTCTCCGATATCGTTCATCTGTTTCTTTGTGGGGACCTTATGGAATTTCCTGGCAAGCCGTTGGATTTCATTCAATAGCTCGTCTGTAGGGATTTTCTTAGGTTGGTTTGGCTCTAAACCGGCTTCGCGGAGGGCATCGTTCCACTTCCCAAATTCCTTCTGATAGTCTCTTACTGAATACTGCCCTATTTCATCCATGTCTGTGGATGCAGGGGTCTTGTCTAGTTCGCGTTTGAGGCGACAGATTTCATCAAGCAACTCGTCAGTTGTAGGTTCACTCATATTTTACCCCAACAAGTAACATCGTCATCGACTGTGGCATATCCATTATTACAGGCTTGAAGACAATAAAATATCCATATGGTGTCAGGCGATTAGTGATGTGTCGCTACTAGTTCACCATTGAGGTGTAAGCCCTGGCATACCGGGTTCAGAACGATGAAATAGTCCCTTGATGGGAACTACCTCCTGTGAGCCCTATCGAAGTGGTTCGTTTATTTAATTCCCCCTCTTCCTCTGAACCTGCGTCAGAAGAGTAGTCTCTACCAATCCGACCGACTTCTGGGTCCCCGGATGGGAGTTTCTGGAGTTCGGAATTGCTCACAACTGGCCCCGAGTGGGTTATCCGGAGTTCAATTCCATCTCCGACCTTCCATGTTTCTGAAATCACGCTAGCGTCTTCGGGGATGAGGATCTCTATCTCGAAGAGTCGATAGACCCCTCCTCCATGGCAGTTGCCGTCACAGCTGACACTGTGGCCAAAGTGTGATACTTCACAGATGTCTTGGGGGCTGGGAATGTGGGGGTTTGAGGCCCAGAGGATTTCTGTTCCTCCGAAGTTCTGCTGTTCGAGAACATGTTTGAGCGATTCCCCCCGGCTCGACCCACAGATGAGTCGTAGGTGCTGATAGTTGTCTGCTCTAATTTCCAGAATCGGGCTGATTTTCCGAACTGGACCAGTAATATCTTGAAGCGAGTTTCTCATAGTCCACTGGGCGACGTGCTGAATACTCTAGATACTGCTGTTCGGTATGTACATCTGGCATTGCATTTGGCACCCAACCGAATACACTGGCAGCCACTAGGGACCGCTGTTGATACTTAGCGCGTCGCCGGCTGGAATATAATTGTGTTCTCGCGAGAATTCGTAGGTGACAGTCTGGATGGCTTCTGCCAGCTCCCGGCGTGTTACTTTTCGTTGCCTTTCGGGTGTGTCGTCAGCGGTAGAGGTCATTGCCGAATGTGGTTTATTTCTTCACAGATCCTATCGTGGACTTGCCTCCGATTCACCTCTGCAAAAGTTGTTTCCCGCCGGTAGGTCCCATCTCGTAGCGTCCAGCGTTCTACCTGCCAAAAATACTCACCGTCGACTGTCTGAAGTTTTTTGATTACAATATATCCGTGCCCTCCGTTGTGTTTAAAGCAGTCAGCAACTGACGCAGTAAGCGTATTCGGGGGCTCAGATTCTCGGTGGAACCCATTTGGCGACTTGAATGGGGCGGTGCTCTGCCTGAGAGTCGTGATAGTGGTCATTGGAGTGTCCCGATAGTCGGGGAAAACCTGTTGAAAGACGTAATGAACCGCTGTTAGGCCTGCCCAGCTGGCATGCCGGAACCTGCTTTTACCCTCTTCAAGGGAATCTCCATCCGCACCTGGAACAGCCTCAAATCCTGTAGGTGGTCCACCTCGAACGAATCCCAGCGGAACTTTCGATGGAACTCTTCAATTCGCTCACCGATCTCATGGGTAGAAATGATTGCTGCAAGCGTGTTCGCGTCTTCATCTACTTCGATAGATCCACAGGCTACGGAGTCAAAGTGTGAGATGGTCTGGTCAATCTCTGAGAGGGCCTGTTTGGTATCTTGACAGCGCCGTATCTGCTGTTTTGCGGCTTCGATCTGGTCATCGACATCTTGAGCGAGTTCTTTCAATTCTTCCAGTTGGAAGTCTTCTGTTTGGGACTGCACCCCATCTCTATCGAAGAACAGGGTTTCACCTGTATCAAACTCAAGACGAACTGGGATGCCGTTGTCGTCCCAATGAACTGTCCCAAGCCCTTTACGCTCGCCCGGCTCTGGGATATTGTCGGAGTCCGTCAGGAGACTAGTTGCTTCCAGTCGGTCAGCAACGAGTTCCCCGATGGCGCTGGCATTGACATCGTTCTCTGTCGGAACGATCATCGGGTAGGCGTCTGGTCGATCTTCGAGATAAACCGAAATATGTGCGCTACCAACCTTAGCTCGACCCGATTTGCTTTGGTTTTCCATGCTCAACACGGCCTGCACTCTGAATACTCTATCTGCCATCTACTGGTGGTATAATTCGAGTTTCGCTGACGGTCGGTTGGAGATGTCTGACTGACCCACGAGAATTCTCAGCCCCTGGCCTCAAGGCGGTCCACTGCGTTCAAACGGGGTATTACAAGCGGAGCGCTGCGTTCAGATTACGGATATCGTTGGGGGAGGACAGCAACTGGTACGTCGAGCTCTTCATGATCGATATATGCGAGAGCAGGGAGGTCAGGGTGCACCGTCTTTCCGAAGGCCAGTAAACTGGCATGAATCGCAAACGGACATCTGGATGGACATCTACTCCGGCGTAGAACTGAATACCGAAACTAACTGAGTGTGAGTGCTGAGTCTAGGAGTCTGTCGAGACTTTCTGCTGCGATGCGGTCGATTGCTGTGGACCCGACAACTTCTATCATCAGGACGTCGCCAGCATCCGTGTCGTATGCAGCGACAATCACGGAGTCCCCTGGAGAGAGGTCTAAAAAGCCGCCGTCTTCGGGGCCGAAATCATCCCCGAGCTTGACTAACTCTGTCCCATCAGGCCGGATAACTGCCATATCGTCGACGGTGTAGTGACCCGGGTTATTTTCTTCGGGTGGGTCGGATATCGACATACTAAACATTAGGCTTACAACCACTTAGAACCTATCCAGGCCGTTTATTCGATTGGTGTGAAGAGAAAAGAAGAGAACTGGATGTTGGCATGAAATACATGAAACGGTGGGGTGTGTTGCTGGTGGTTCGAGTGTATGGGTTGCCGTTTCCCCACCCTATTTTCGAGATGTAATCTCCGCCTGAACCTACATATTATGGTTTCTAACGGGGACGGGGACTCTATTCGGGGCTTCGAATTATTTCATTTCGAAGACGGGGCATTCATTTCGAAAGAGGTGGGTCACATGATTTCGGCGTATCCGACAATTTGGATAACGATTGCTTGCTACTGAGGAAGACTGACCCCGCATTGCCGCTGTAAAACGACTGCTTTCACCTGTTCTGAAGGGCTATCGGCACCCACCCCTCATTGCCGCTGTAAGATGGTCTGGGTTCACCTGGGTGAGACTTAGGCACGAGACGCCCACCCCTCGTTGCCGCTGTAAAACTCCACTTGAGGGGCTATAGAGTGGCTAGCTAGCGGGAATTGGAATAAGCCCCTTTGAGGCAGATATATATCCTACCTGACCCTTCCCTAGTTTTATTACCTGCTGTGACGTTTGCTACCGCACCGCACTTTAGCTTGAGATAGTAACGACGCTTTAGCGTCAAGCACGCGAATCGCAGGCTGCCTCGTCTTTTCGTTAAAGTAAGCTCGAGCGCGATAGACCCGTTCCATTCCAATCCTATGCTCAATTTCATTTGGACTACTACCTTGTTCTTTACAGCGGCAATACGGGGTGTGGGTGTGACCCTTCTCTTGAATCTACATTCATTTCGGGATTAGAAGACTGGCTAATCTTGGCGAGTAGCGGAGCTAAGATACGGTTATCCAATCATACCCCCTAACTCTCGTGTGTTTTACAGCGGCAAGATGGTGGGTAAGTTTAATGTAATCCGCCCGGGTGTGTACTGATATGAGCGAGTCTAAATCGTTTTTTGGAAAACCAGACCCAATTTTCGCGGACAAAGAACTCCTCAGAGTGAGCCACCTTCCGGATAGTGATCGGATAATTGGACGAGATACCGAACTCCAAAAACTCGCTGATGCTATCAAAGATGCCCAGCGTGGGAATACCCCGAATAACGTGTTGATTTATGGAAAAACGGGGACAGGTAAAAGCCTCTGTTCAAAATATATCACTCGTGATTTGACTGAAGCAGCTGCCGATAATGGGGTCAAAGTCGGTGTTGCATACGTAGACTGCTTCCAGGAATCTACTGAGACACAGACCGTTCGTACAATAGCTCAAGCTCTTAATGACCCCGATGAAACGGGTATAACAGTCCCTCACACCGGTGTCAGCACGTCAGACTATTACCGACGTCTCTGGGATATCCTTGATGAACGACTGGACGTTGGTATTGTCATCCTCGACGAAATTGATAAACTAGAGGGCGATAATGTCTTGATGCAGTTATCACGGGCCGCAGAAGCGGGAAAAGTAACAGACAGTACTCTCGGGGTGGTTGGTATCAGCAACAAGATACGGTATAAAGATTCTCTCAACGAGCGTGTCAAATCAAGCCTCTCAGAGCGTGACTTTGTTTTCCCTCCATACGATGCGTCCCAACTTCGCGAAATCCTCAAATCCCGGTCAGATGCCTTTCGTGAAGGAGTTCTTGAGGGAGATGTCATCCCTAAAGTAGCAGCACTCGCTGCGAAAGAGCACGGTGATGCACGCAAAGCAATCGATATCCTTCGATACGCTGGGGAGATCGCCGACGAACATGATGATGATACAGTGACGATTGAATACGTTGACGAAGCTCACGAACGGGAAGAGGAGGCAAGACTATCTGAACTCATTTCTAAGCAACCAGATCACTCGAAACATCTGTTGCAGGCTCTTGGGTCCAAGGCAAAAGATTCGCCGGATAAGAACCCTGAAATCCCGACAAAGAGTCTTTATTCGACGTATGAACGAATATGTGAGAGGGATGGAGTGGACGCGTTGAAGGTTCGCCGTGTTCGTGATTTACTGTCGGAACTTGCGTTTCTCTCGCTCATTGAACAGGAGCGTAAAGGGCGGGGAAAAGGGAAAGGTGCACACACAGTAAACCAGCTCGTCGACGACCCCGATATTGTTATTAAGGCGTGTGAATCAGCGTAAACTTCCTTTTTGCAGCTATACGTTCGTTCACTAAGCATGCATAATTCGGCTTTCTGTCACCTTTGACACCCTTCCGCGCCTAAAGACGCGGGCACTCCCCTTGTTTATCTGTAGGACGAGTATTTCGGGCCTGACCCCAAGGCAGTTCATATACTATGCTAAGGGATACCAAGAGTGAGTATAAACGCACCGGCACCGAGTAGTATGTAGGCTTTCAGCCGCTGCCCATCGTACAGCGTGTGGTCTTCGCCAGAGCCAGGATAGATCAGCCAGGCCGATACGAGAATCACGATACACCCCAAGGCATACCTCCCAAGATCGAGGGCTGAACTGTCCCAAGCCTCTATAATAACCCCGGTCACGAGCGCGCCCATGCTGAGTATAGCGATGCCTTTGGCTACGGATTGGACATTGGCTTTCGACATTCAATAGGAATAGCCGTTAGGAGACCAATCTGAGCCAGTTCCCGATCACTGAAATAGCCGAAACCATGTATCATAGCCCTGCTAAACCCACCGTAGTCTCAACTCCCACATCTTGTTTATATCCGACCGGCTATGGGAGGATGTCAGCCCCAGCAAGACCGCTCAACTAGCGGCGTGATCTGATCGTGCTCAATAAATCCCTGTTCACACGCATATTGGATAAAGTCTCGAAAGGTAGTGACACACCTCTGTCGTCGTTGGCTCTGTTCAATATTGTTTTTTAGGCATCTCATCAAAGATTTACTTCGGCGAACACAGTCTGACTGTCGGCCACGTCCATATTTCAGGAGATTTGAGGTTCCGATGCTTTCGTGCGAGAGGCTCATAACCTTCCGCAGATGGATACGAGCGTCGATCTCATCACCTATATCGGAGAGTTCCCCTACCTCCTCAAGATGTTCCAGCCAGCCTTCTATGTAGACAATTAGTTCCCTGTCAAAACAAGGCCATGCTTGGTACCTCGTATCGAAGCCATATTGTTCGACCAATATTAGGTCAACTGTTTCTCCCAGCCTCTGGGTGGATTCAAGGAAATCTTGATAGCCGTTTTGTCGAAGCCACTCGTGTGTGGGCTTTTGAGCAGGGTCTAGTCCTTGTTCAAGCCGTTTCTCACGTACAGCGTCAGGGAGCCATTTACGAGTTTCCGAGTTTAACCATATATCCGACATCAGGGGGAACTCTAGACAGGGATTGACAAATGTCTGTGGGAGGTCTCAGTCGTTGTCTCTCCCCAAATCCACTGTTTGGCGGCTCTCTACTCTTTACCGCTACCCTCAAAGTCCCAGTCCAACTCTTGGGGGTCGACGTCTACCGGCTCCACGCGATCCCCAAACCCAAAGTGGTTTTCAGCACGGCATCAAATGTAGAATAGATATGGACAGGCGACGAGATGCTGTTTTGCGGCCACTGACGAAAGAACAATATCAAAGCCTGCTCGAAACTGCAGCGGCGGTCGAGGATCGAGAAAAGAGCATTAGCAGTTTTTATTACCTGACTCTGCTCGGCCGGGCCGGCCTTCGGATTGGCGAGGCTATCCACGCCCAACCCAATTGGATGAATCACGAGACCGGAGTGCTAACGGTACCACCGCATCGTGATTGTGCCTGTGGGTTGTGCCGACGTCGGGCCCAGGCGGCGGCTACTGGTGAGGATTCTAGGTCGTTCGAGGATGTATTGGCTGACTTCTGGACGGCCAAATCGGGAGCCCACCGAGATATTCCGCTGGAGACGGAAAGAGCGACCGAGATTGTGAATCTGTATTTTTCTGAGCTATCTTCCGACTCACCTTCATATATGTCGACCCTCCGGCAGATAAAGCGAGTTGCAGAACTGACTGAGGGGGTCAAAGCCACGGCGATATATGGACACACGCTTCAGGCAACAGCGGCGACACATTATCTGTGGGCTGGGGCACGGCTATCAGCCCTTGAGAAAAAACACGGTTGGGTGAATGAGAAGACGAAAGGCCGCTATTTCTCGGAAACGGGGCTAGAGAGTATGCAGGAGTCTCGCCGTGTACGCGGTAAATCTTCCACAACCGAGTTCACACTCCCCGAGTCACCGCCGACATATACTGAGCTTCGGCCAGATGCGTCAGCAAACCGCATTGACGTGGGGTGTTGGACTCCTGAATGCGAGGTGCCGGCGACACCGCTGTATCGAGATGACGAAGCGTGGCTCCAATCTGTGGCTACTAATGACGCTGATAGAACCACCCATCGCTAATTACTCTACCCTGTGTGGACTCCCACTACCGAGTGGGGTCTCTTCGCTGACCGTGACTTCGTCGACGTCGTCAAGTTCTGTAAGCCAGTCCCTGTCAACGCTTGTTTCATCGGCGTAGGCGCTTGCTCTACCACTACGAGAACGGACTACATCGCCATCTTTTTCCGAATGCTTTGTCGACTGGAGAGTCTACTGTCTTGCTTTCCTCTCGCGGACGTGCCCGTCATTAAGTTCGATTGGTGTGATGAGGCACTAAGATAACTTGATGTTGCCATGAAATATATGGCCCGGTGGGTGTGTTGCTGTTGGCTCAGCTGTATCGGCGTGCCTTATGAAACCCTTTTGCGTCTGATATCAGATAATTAGGGGTGCTGGGATTCGAGGGGGAAGTCCCCGATTGCCTGACGGTAAATGGATGCTTCATTGACATCGGTGCTAAGTTTCCAACGTTCCCCTTCTCGGTGATGCCCATACTGGTACCCGCATCTGCCACATGTGAAGTGGGCTCTCGCTAGATTCCCGTGAGCATCATGGAGAGCGTTTGCTGCGGTTTCTTCTGAGACATTGCTAATATTCCGACAGTACCCACGCATATCCTGGTAGGCAGCACGAATCTTTTCAGTGATTGTCTCAGGAAACTGAATGGATACGCGTATCACAGAGTCTCCTCGGCCGATTTCGTCGATCCCTTCACATTCGTATGTTTGGCATGGACAGGATTCTCCCCGCACCTCTTCGACCCACTGCCTGAGTGACCCTCCGTATGCATCTCGATACTGTTCAAGCAGCGATTCTGGAGGCTCCACACACCCCGAGGGGACCTCCCCTGTTTCAATTGTCCGGACGCTAATACTCATATAATATCCATTTAACTACTCCAAAATTAATTTTGGGTCGCTGAGAACGGTCCAGAAGTGTAGACCAATCCCTATTTAAATACTACACCCTGCCCATCTGTTGAATAGCCAAACCAGATTAGCAACAGATGACATATTAAGACTGCCTAGCTAACCAATAAAGTCTGTCAGCGACTCTCTTTGTTGGTTAGTGCCTGGAGACTCTCTTCAGCATCGTGAACGACACCGAACCGTTCTTTCGCATCTGCGCCGTGAGTGACCCGCTCGTCACCCCGGTACATGTAGACGAGTTCTAGAAGCGACCGAAGCGTATTACGGCTTATTTCGACAGTGTCGTCGTCTTCTGGGACTTCGACTGCTTTTCCCTGCATATCCTTCGCGGCGGTTTCCAGTTGCTTCCACGCTGATTGTGGACCGGTGAGGTAGTAGTGACCTCCTGATTTGAAGATGTCCAAGTCAGCCTGGGCCCCGACCGCGAGCGTATTGTCTGGATGTTGTTCTCTATCAGATTGAGCATCTTGCGAGCCCATACTCCCCACACGGGATTCGAACCCGTGCATCACCAACTGGGGCTGATACAACTAACGGTCACCCATAGTGTGGATTATCTGCCTCTTCGTGTATCCTGATCTCGATTTTGTGGTAGTCCTAGGCATCTCCGGGATGTTGACCGATTTGTACGACACGTGTAGTGCCTGTACTGGCAAATTTCTCATCTTGCTACGGGTTCAGAGTCCAATTTCGAAGAACTCTGTGCCACCTCTATCGTTTATATGGATATCTATCGCGAAAGGCGACTCGTGGATTTTTGATTTGAGGATAATGACCACGCGGGCGTTTTCTGGGTCCATGATGTCTTTTTGTACAACCTCGATTATCTCGCACTCCGGACAGGGTTTATCAAGACTGCTGAGTGCCCACTTCTCAGTGGTCGGATCAACGACCCAGGAGCCGTCATCTTGTTGTGACGCAATTGGATGGACCCTAACCTGAGAGGTATCTACTTCCATCGATATCTGCACCCCGACCCCATCTCCTGTTGGAAGCTCGACCGCCATGAGCGCGGTCCCAGCGTGGTCTCCAGTTCCTTCAATAAATCTGTGAACTGTACACCCTTCTAGATTCAGTAGAAGTTCAGATGTTGATGTCTTGTCGCCGGCGTACGCGCTGATACCGAGTTCGAGTTCGTGGTTTGAGGATTCGTTGGTACTCATATTTCTCTTGTAGCTACTCAGACGTTCCGCGCTCCCGGTGTTTCTGCAGGGAGGTCTTCAACGAGAGATTCGGCGTCTTCAATTTGAGCATCTGGGTAATTTCTGATGAACTGGGCTGCTTTTTCGGAACTGGTGATGATATCGGCGTACTCGCTGTAGTACGTCTTGAGAATCCCAGCAAAAGCGCCGGTTTCGCTGTCTCCAAATGCAATCACTACGCTGTCTGTTTCGATGTCAGTGAGGATGTCGAGAACAGGACACCAGCCCAATTTTGGGTGATTAAAATACTCGGCGTTACCCACGTCGGGGGCTGCAACGTCTTTCACCCGATAGTAGTTGGATTCGTCGACGCCGGCGAGTACTGTTCTATCTGACTTTGTTTGTTCTGACTCAGTCATTGGCCACGCCCTTTGAGAGTGAATTTTTCAACGTCGATGTCGGTGTCTTGGAAACTGGCCCAGCTGTGCTCGCCATCGATGATTTCGGACCAGGTGATCCAGTATTCGTCTAGGAGTGAGGGTGAGAGACCGGCTTCTCGATATAGGGAGGCGCTGAACCCTTCTGGTGTGATTTCCCCTTCTGCCCAGACAGGCGTCTCCAAGGGTTCCAGATTGATGATGGTGTGTATAGCCCCGTCGTAGAGATGAACCCACTCTCCGCTGTCTGCCTCTAGAGTTGCCTGAATGGGGTCCTCAACGCTGTTGAAGTATTCATTGACCAGAGACTCTGGGAGGTCGCTAACGCTTTCTAACTCAGATTCCTCCTTGAGTAAGTCTCCCTGAGTCTTTTTGAGGAAATCAGTGTCACTGGCTTTCAAAACGTCAATCTTGGAAAACTTTGTCAGTTCGACAAATTGTTCTGGCGATTCCACTATGTATTTTTCTCCTGTCCGTATCATGGGTCACCTGTGCGCCGCTCCTGAATACCTGCTGCTTTGTGTCCAGGTACTACAGTAGGTCAACTACTGCTCGGGTCTTCAGGGGGCATAACTCGGACTTCGGGGGAGGTTTCACGAATAGTCAGTATGGCCTCCAATGTCTGTTAGCACTGCATCCCCCGCTTCATTGACGCCGACATTCCCTCGAGAGACGTTTACTGAGAGCCCTCGTTTCTGGCACCTTCGTTTAAATTTCTCACGTAATTGCTTCTCTGAGGTATCTCGTATCCAGTCTCGTGGGCTACTGTCACCACTTCGAGGAGGGTTAACGGGAATTGCGTACTTTTGAGCTATCCAACTTCCATTGTCTGCGGCGCCATAGAAAGGTGCGACTAAATCTTCGTCACCCCTCTGGCATATTTCTGTGAAAGTCTCGATGGCTTGGTGGTTCGCTGCTGCAGTTGGATTCTCAGAGACCTCCACACTAGGTTGGAATTTGATGACGAGCCCCGCCCGGTCGTGGAATAATGGCTTCCCATTCCATGTTCGTCCGAGGTACACGACTGTCCTTTCGGACCCTTCGACAATCCAGTGTATGTCGTCATCCCCCAGCGTGTACTCTTTTTCTCGCTGATAAAATTCCCAGTCTGCATCTGTGCTGGGGTCGTCGGCATCTTCTTTTACTTGTGCGTAGAGACTACATAGGTAGTCAGAAACATCTTCTGCCCAGTCGTGAACTACTGCTGGGAGGGGGCGAGTATCCCAATTGGGGTCGTTCATTATATTTCAGGTCCAGGTACTGATGTCGGTCTGGTTAGATAGGTCTGTAACGGATGAGTTCTCGTCGTGTTGTGCTGAATCCTCTCTTTGGCTGTTTTCTTTGGCATCTCGTAGGGCGTTTTCGTGTACTGAACACTGCTTCGGGTCGATCTCGCGAATACCCCCTCCCATCTTTGAGTGGGTGGTCTGCCATGCACGATGCTTAGTGAGTTTGAGGCTATCTCCCTGTATGATGATCCCGTTCAAATTGAAGAGAGTAAAATTGATGGCTGCCATTCTCGCACACATTTCGTCTAGGTCTTGTCCGAATGCCCAGACTTCTTCGTCAATGTTTCGTGCTGCGTAGACTAGCAGTCGACCGGACCCACATGTCGGGTCTGCAATACTGACTGGAGAACTGTCGTGAGACTCATCAACACTGACGCCGGCAACCATCTTTGCTGCCGGGTGTGGAGTAAAGTACTGCCCGAAGTGCGAACTGCTCATCCCGAACTCTTCGTAGACATCTCCGAGAACATCAAGATTTGTCTCGCGGGTGAGCCGTATGAGCTCGCCAAAAGACTTGGAAAACAGGTCTGCATTTCGGTTCCCTTTCTTGTATGAACCGTCTGAATTGTACTTTTCCAGTGTCGAGAGATAGGTATCATCATCCCGCTGTAGGGCAGAGAGTATCAGTTCAAGCCAATCTCGGAACAGATTGTGCCGACTGAAACCTCGTCGCTCGATGGTTTCTAGTGGGCTGATGATTGGACTACAATCGATACTTCCGGCTGTTGATGATTGGGATGTATCAGCAGACATGGTTGAAACAAGAATTCTATGCGTCTGCGCCTGAGTGAAGCGGATTCGGCCTCGCGTGCCTCACAAATTCCACCTCAACTTCGGCTCCAAACGGCAGACCGCCGTCTTCGATTAACCCCAGATACTCTCCCGATTCTGGCTCACCGTAAGCCCAGACGCCATTACTGTACTCTTCGACTTGCTTGTAGTCAATCAGAAGGACCTCTTCACCGGTGTCTGGGTGGATGATGACGTCATTGATATCGAGGCTGGATAGTGCGGCTCTGGTCGTTTCACTTGGCATAAATGCCGGGGCTGGGATTCGAACCCAGCGTACTGTAAAAAGAGCCGTACAGTGTCCCTTCGCGCCCGGCGGGAGGGGAGAGAGACGAATTAGTCCATCCGCTCTTCGATGCTCTTGATGTTTATTCGGTCTGGAGAGCCGCAACTTCGGTCATCTTATCAGCGTACATGAACCCGACATCGTACTGGTGGTCGTCTCGCCTAAGAGTTTCAACCACATGCTCGTAGTATGCCACGGGGTCTTCGACTGCTTTTCCCGGGACTGGTAGGAGGTCGTCTTGGAGGTCTTCCCACTCTTCGGCAGTGAGTGGGACTGGTTCTACTCCTGGTTCAAGCGGGGTGATAACCTCTGCTGCTACCGCTTCGCCTCCCTGTGGTTCTTTTACTCTGACGAATCTGCTGTTGTCTCTGTCGTAGTACACTCCCCCCTGACACTGAGCGCTGTTGCTCATTTATCCACCTTCGGAGATTCGATGTCGCGTGTCCTGTTTTTCCCAGACCCATTCGTGACTTGGCTGTTCTCGCTTTTATTGTCGGTCAGCACTGTGTTGTCGGTACTCTCCGGTCCGATAGCCGATTCAGATACGGCTATCGTCCCGCGCCCTGATTTGGATGTTATCTCTACCATCTATATCTCATTCCAGCAAAACACTGAATACGTTCACTCTTGTCCGGAGACTTTCTCCCAACCGTTCCGCTCAGCTACGTCCTGGGCCTTTTCTGGACTTATACTACTTTTTGACCCGTTTGTATAGACCAGTTCGTCGTACACTTCGACTCGGGTCCCGTCGGGAGAGTCGTAGACTACATTTGGTTCTTCTCCTCCTGTCGGGTCCTCCAACCGGAGTTCGTGTTCCTTGAGTAGTTCCTCTGCTGGACGCTCGTCGACGTCGACCTCTGACCATCGATTCAGCTCTCGGGGGTGGCGTATTTCGAGTATCTCACAGTCTGAGAGAGCGCGACGAGATTGACGAGTAAGTGGCCGGTTATAAGAAATCACGGTCCAGGTGTGTTCTGTGTCGCTATTCATTTGTTTGAAAACTCCGCACCGAGGTCGATATAGAAGGCTCTCCGGACTCGACTCCGTACGTAATGTTAGGTGTCATTGGTGGTGAAAGGTGTGAAGATCCTGTTTCTGGACTACGTGGAATCCGCTACATCCCATTTGATAGCCATCCTTGAGGGGGAGTAGACTCTCATCACCCCGCTCCTCTACGGCTTTTCTGACTGCTTCTTCCGGCGAGTCCCCCGTCTGTTCACTGTAAAAACTGAGTGTTGACTCGGAGTAGCAGTAGACGACGTACTCATTGTCTTGGTCCACTTCAGGCTCGGACTCTTCACCTGGCATCGTTTAGTACACCTCGTCGAACTGCGACCCGTATTGTTTGTGTAAGTACTCTACGCCAGCTGACTTGGTGTCGAACGGGCTCAGAAGGTCGGTTCGGCTTCCATTCCCGTTTTCGTCCGGTCCGATCCGATATGCAAACCATTTACTAGACTTCAGCGACCCCTCGCAGAATGACATCCACTCTAGATGGCCTAGTTCTTCTGCACGTTCGCCGAGGATGACTCCAAAGGTTCCACAGTCCAGTGGTCGTGGCCCATCTCGTCTTAGTTCGATTCGCCCGACCCTGTAGTGACCATTGTTGACTCTGGTTGGCATAGGTCACCCCGGCGACATAACTCAATACTACTTTGACAGTGAACCTGCACCGCGATTTGAAACTAGAGACGAAAACAGATACCAGGGACCCTCTTCCTCGGAGTTTAATCAGGGGATAGTATCAGAATTGGCGTCCTCAGAGAGTACCTCTAGTCGTCCTTCATCGAGGTCGTCTTGTAGTGCTTCGATGGAGACTGGTGGGTTCCCTTCCATCTGTATCTCACCTTCGTCTTGGTCGATTGTCTTTACAGTATAGATATAGCCAGTAAGGGTTGATCGGACTCTATCTCCAGGCTCTAGAGAATGTATATCACACATTTTCTGCTCAGAGATTAGCTCAACTTGTTCACTGTCCTGTTTTTTCAACCTCTGTTTCTATCTCTATCTTTATCCTAATTTGCTCCATTGTTGGACTGCCTCGGCGAGGCCGGTGAGCGGAATACGTGCTGTCTGCCTCCCTCCTCGTCGAGAGCAAAATCTTGGAGAAATGTGAACCCGCTGCGACAGTTCAATCTAGTTCGCCGAAGCCTTCGTCTTCCATCAACTCGGCGACTTGCTCGGGGTTTTTGAATGCAGCGAGCAGGGCGAATTCACGGGCGTCGGTTTTTGCGACTTCGTCTGTGCCGAGTCTGTCGGCGAGGGCATTTCGGAATTCGGCTTCCTGTTCAGCGACCGCTTCTCGAAGGTGAATTTCTATCCGTTTATCTCGTTCGTCTCCGACATTGCTTCGACGAACGAAGTATGGATAGTTTGGAGTTGCGGGCTCTTCTGCTGACACTGCTTTGCTATCCGTCGACGTCGTGGAATCGTCGTCTTCGGTGGAACCAGACTGATGGCTCCCAGAGGGGCGTTGATCTTCGCTGCTCTCTTCCGGTACCTCGTTACTGCCATCATCGTCGCTATCTCCCCCGAAGTCAAGATCCCCAGCTCCGGACTTGAAGTTGCTCATGTGGTTGTCACCCCTTCCGGCTCATCTCTGTCAAGTTCGACCACGCGATTGTCGTGGTCTTCGATATCTAATTCTAGAACTGATTTGACGTCAGCATCGAATGTTTCTGTCGCGATGAAATGTGCCAAGACATAGAGTTTCTCTAATGTGTCGATCTCTCGGTCACGGACACGTCTTTGACCGGGTTCACTGACCATCTCATCATCTCTCTCAAAGGTCTTCCAGCGTTCTTCTACAACTTTAAATGCAGACCCCCGTGCCTCCCACATCGCGTCCATCAGACTCTCGCGATTGCCAATTGCTACTGGCGTCGCAAACTCAGATGTATCTTCAAACTGTTGTTGGTACTGTTGATGAGCATTAGTCTGTCCGACCCCTGAAGGCACGACACACGATAGTCCGATATCGATTTCGAGTTCAGCCTCCATGTTGCCAACTAGGTCATCCAACCCGTCAAGGCTCAAGTTCCCCTTACCTGCTGGCTTGACAGGCGCTACGAGTGTTCGCAGAGCGAAGATGGCATTATACAACAGGTCCTCGGCACGGGCGTTGGGGTCAATGAGGATAGCGTCGTACTTTTCATGTAGGGATTGTTTCTCCCAAAGGAGTTCGTATAATAACTCAAACCGTGGATACTCCTCTCGGGACATATTCTGCATCCCAGTCTCGTAGGATATCTTCTGCTCCAGGTTGGAGGTAAAGTCACCTAGCATATCGTGACTTGGGATGACGTCGACGCCCTCTTCGGTTGTCTCAATCAGGTCCTCGAAGTCCCCGTCAGGCATATCCAGAATGTGTTTCACTAGGTTGTCTGCCTCTGGGTCGCTCCGGTGCTCGCCAACGTCAAAGAGGCTAGTCAGATTCCCTTCTTGTGGGTCAAAATCTAGAACGAGTGTGTCTTGCCCCATTCGCTCCAGCGCGACGGCCAAGTTCGCCGTCATCGTCGTCTTGAACGTTCCGCCGGACTCCGAGTACACAACGGCTGTTATCATATATGTGCGCTTACAACAGGCTGTTACATAAATCTGTGTCAGACGCTCAGTACAGACAACTGGTACAGATAGCTATTACAGACAGTTGTTGGAGTCACATATAGCGGCCATGTCTTGCGGTTTCAGAGAAATGTGCGAAATTCCCAGACGGAATCCTATACATCTGTAACAGAGGTCTGTGATAGATATCTGTACAAAAGATTCGGAATTTCTGGCTGGGCTTCTGTAACAGGCGTCTGTGATAGATATCTGTACAAGGAATTCGGAACGGCCACTTGGCTTCTGTAACAGATGTCTGTAATTGGTATCCGCTACAGACTACCATACCAGGAGTCTAGATTCGGCCACCCCTGTCTGTTACAGACAGTCGTTACAGAGGAATGACAGTCACAGGAGGAACATTATTCACGCCACTGCCTAGTCCATCGTCGACGAGGGGGCACGCTCGCGCCAATTGAATGGAGGCGGTGTATGTGTCACACGCTCCTTGCCCTTTGAACCCCTACCACTACTGGGGCCGTGCATCAGGAACAGTCTGAGTACTGTCCCTATTATCTGTAAAAATACTCCAGATATAAAAAAGAAGTCCAACGGGGATTTTGATTTGACACTGAGTCCGCGTTTTAAAACCGTGGTAGGAGTGGCTAAAGTTGGTTTTCCGTGGGCGAGTGTATGATGAGTTAGTCCCCAATTCAAATTTGTAATAATCGGAAACGGGGAGACCCTATACGGTCCTATACTCTTCTACTGCATGTCGAAGGACGTGCCAACCTACGGCTCCGAAACCGATGATGGCTGGGAATAAGAGCACAACAATCAGGAGCAGAGTTCCGCCAGCTCCCCCGAATTGTGGCCCAACATCGGGGTCAGCGACTATCCACGCTGCGGCGAATGGGTACATGAGGAACATGAGGCCCTCGCTCCACCCCTCTCTAATATCTAAGCTCACACCGACAAATCCAGATGATAAGATCCAGAGACCGAATGCGCTCAGCCGAAACCACAATTCAGAGAGAAAGAGCATGTTGCTATAGAGGGCGGACAGTGCGATGACCCCGATGCTACCTACATTAATCACGGAAAAGACCATCCCCCCAAGTTTTCCATCTGGTAGTGAGGATAATCCACCCAGAAGTAATTGCAGGATTCCAGCTGATTGCTGGGGTTTGTGTGACTGTTTGCTTTGGCTGCGATTAGACTTTGATCCCCCTACTGTGGCGGTAGACCGGTTGGTAGCACTTTGTGCTGATGACCTTGCGGTTGAGTTCGACCGGGTGTGTGATTGGCTGTTATTATAACTGTTCTCCGCGCTCTCTGTCGCAGATTGCTGAGAGGATTGGTCACTTCCACTCTGGGAGTCCGATCCCCAGGCGGTGTCTGTGGATGCGTTGCGCCCTCCTGCATCTGTGCTTCTGTTTCGACTTTGGCTTTGATTCTGGGTACTCGAGTCTCCCTGGACCGAATCTGAGTATGTGCTATTCCCGCTCGTGTTCGCACTACTGCCCTTGGTGTGGTCTTGACCGCGATTGGACGCATCCCCATATGGTGAAGCAGATGTTCGATCTTCTTGGTGGGACTGGCGTTGCCCGGTTCGGGCAGAATTGCTCTCGGTAGTGGCCGAGCTTGAAAGAAGGAGTTTCCGAGCTTTGATTACTCGTTTAGAGTGTTCGTCAGCATTGTGAGAGTTGTTCTGGTCTGGATGGACTTCTTTGATTTTTTCTCGGAATGCTTCTTCAATGTCTTCATCCGTTGCCTCATCTTTGACTCCGAGTATTTCCTGGGCAGTAGATATATCCATGTTCTTAATTCTGTTTTTATACTATCACGGTGTGACAGCCATTATGCAAGAAGTTTTCACTTTAAATCTGGTTTTTATTATGAATGAACTGATTCTTGTTGAGAAGTGTCTCTGCTGCGCCGGTGTCTGTCAATCACCTCTCTCGCTGCTTGCCCCTTCGTTTTCCACCCGTAGCCTTCGTCGTAGATGTGTTTCTTTTTGAGTATGAGGGCTTCTGGGCTCGGTTCAGTGAATCCTCCTCGTTCCCAGGTTCCTGTTCTCTCGTACCAATCTTTGAGTTCTTTCTTCGTTTCTTCCCACGAGAGTCCGATATGTGAGTAGAAGGCTATGAGAGCGAAGAGTCCGTTGTCATGACAACCCGCTACAGTGCCGTGACGGTATATCGTTGCTAGAGGGTCACTGTACGGCCGTTTCGATTCGCGGGTGCTGTGATCTCCGATGGTGTAGTATCCTTCGTCAGTTTTTGCGATGTGGCCGAGCTGAACTAACCTCTCGAATGCTTTGTCGTGGAGTTCATCCCATTCGTGGGCATTCTCTTTCAGACTCTTTTTGGAGCAAGTCAGCCGCGATAGCACAGAGAGGATGTCTACATAGGCCTTCTCTATCTCGCTCCGACTTCTCTCTTCGTGCGGACACCCGGCTTCGTGGATATCGCAGGCTGTTTGGCAGTCTGGATTCGGGCAGTGATATTCGAACATCGGTTAGAGTAGCCTAAGTCTCATCTGTTCCTTGAGCAGATTCTGACTCCCGCTGGGGATCAATATTTCTGAGCCTAGTCCCGTACTCTTTTTCGTATTCTCGCAGGAGTTCATCGAATTCTTCGATTGTTTCGCTAGCAGTTTCGCCTTTGGCCTTGATTTTGACCCTGTCTTCGTCACGGGTACCCTCCCCCCGTTTCAGGGTTACTTCGATAGAGCTTCCTACGTCAGTTCTCGTCACTTTCTCCGCATTCGCTTGTTTCGAGTTGTCTTGGTCTGTATCGTCAGACATGAGTCACTTTGCGACCGAGCCGAATACTGTTGCTAATGGGCTTCTGCCACCGCTTCGGAGTGGAACCCGTCTGAAAAGTCACCACCCCACTCTTGAGATAGCTCTACTACTTGGAGGTTCTCGTTCTGGTACCGCCGCCTGACTCTGATAGCGGCTACCGCTGCGTAGGTCGCCCGGTGAAACACCATGTCGTCCGAACCTTCTCGGCAGAACGTTATTGCTTGCAGACCGCTTGGGTTGATGACACCAAAGAAGCGATTCCCAGTGTCTTCGGCGTCTGATTCGGCATCGATCTCGTAGGCAATTTCGTACTCTTCAGTGATTTTGAGTACAGTCTCAGCCACATTATTCTCGGTGACAGTGATGTATTCTGCCCGCCCGCTGTTGTGTTCGAAAATGATCGTAATATCGTCACCGCACTCTTCTATTTCAAACTCAGCTCCCCCTTCGTGGGTGGCACTCATCCAGAGCCGGTCATCTTCAGAGCCTTCGCTATCTGAAAGAGACCAGGCGGAGCCGATGCGTGTTTCTATGTCCTCTCTGAGTTCTTGGTCCATCGCATTTCGCTTAGTCCTGAATACCCTCGACCCTTCGACTCCGTTATTCAGCGATGTCTTCTGCAAACGATGGGTGCCTCATTGAGAATCCCTTCCATACACCCGAATACAACTAGTTTCGAGAAATCGTCGCGTCCCATAACCATGTGCTTCGGATACCATCTCCACCCACTCCCGGTCCTTTTATAACAGCCAGCACGAATGAGAACACCTCCATCAAATTTCTCGATTACCTGGAGTGCATTGTAGTGCCTCACCGTGAGTAATCCCACTTCGCGTTTCGTCTGCCCAACGATTTCTCCGTCTTCCTTGTAATTTCGTGGGGGGTCTACGATACCGTCTGGGGTTTCACCAACCCCGAACCACTTTTTATTGCCTGACATGCACCCCGTCGTACATTGTAAGTCGGTATAAAGGAAAGTCGCTTTTCGCCCCGGAACTCTATTAACGGTTAATACATTTTGGCCAGAACTCGCGTATGTAGTCGCCTTCGAAGCACCGACCGACACTTTCAGGATATCGTCCACCGATTAATTTGTCAAGCGTGACCAAACTCAACATTGACCGCGAGAGGTTGCTTGCAGTCATCCGGTATCCTCAGGCAGGGGACCCAACTGCTGTATCATATGCTATCGCAGAGGCTGAACAGGGCCATGCGACAGAATTCATCATGTTTGACCCCTTTTCTTGGGAAGTTGAAGATAGATATCATATCCCACTTGCACCGGGTATGATTCTCGCCGGGTTACAGGAGGGGGATGTCGAACTCCTTGATGTTGATTCCATGGATGGGGTTGAACTATATAGCGGGTCCGAGGTTGAACAGGCCGACCGTTCTGACTATATTCCGGATGATATCGCGGAGAAGATCAAGGACAGTGATAGCGATTAACTTGTTCGCGTCGAAAAAACAGAGAAGTTAGTGGCTGTAGAGGTCGTCGGTATCACGAGATTCTTCTGAGGTTTCTGTCCTGTCGTCAATAGATTTCTCTTTCTGCTCTTGTTGCTGGTCTTCAACTTCAAAGTCTCCACTGGTCAGGTCTTCGTCGTCGTAGGATTGGCTGTTCTGTTGGCCGTAGCGTTGACCATACTGGCGTTCCCTGCGCCGTATATCTCGGCTCTTGTTTTCGACGTAGTCTGGAATGCCGGTTCTTGCTTGCTTCTTCTTTACTCCGCTTAGAGACGGTTCGGTCCACGCGACTGTCCCATCTGTACCAGACCGCGGAGGGGCATCGGTTTCAATTGTGGTGTCCGGAGTAGTCGCGATGGTTTTCCCGTCGTAATGGTCGTCGTCGCTGCCACCATATTCGTTGACCTGTGGATTTCTGATTGTTATTTCATCCCCTTCGGTGAGGACTAGATTTGGATCGACAGCGGTGTCTGGGTCTGTTGTTTCACCCCAGTCGCTGACTCCAGATGCAAACTGGTCGTCGTCTTCCCACTGATGTAGGGAGTCTTTGTATATTGTGAGCTTGCTGAGGTTCCCTTCGTGGTCCTTGATCCGGGCGACTTGATGCTCGCCGTGTTCTGGATTATTTGGTTTGTGGACTACCTCAACTGTTGCTTTCACCTCTATTGGGGCCTGATAATCGTAGTTTCCATGAGTTGGATTGAAACTCGATGGCCCGTTGGAGGTTACGTGTGTATCGACGTATTGACGGTTACGGCTTTTATTGATCTGTGCGCGGCGCTGGCTCTCTCCAGGGGTCAGGTCAGTAACGGGGGTCGGCCCGGGTATTTCTTTCCGGACTGATGAATCAAAAAAGATTGTTTCAGCAACTTCTGGTGGTACGCCTTTTTTCGCGCAGTATTTCAAAATGCGTTCGTACTCTTCAGTCCCGAAC
>NZ_QXIK01000009.1:0-132994 GCF_003666065.1 Haloarcula sp. Atlit-7R
ACATCCGTCAGCTACTGGCCTCGGCAGGCTCGTTCGTTGGAGTGAGAAAGTCCCATTCGCGGATGGCGAAGCCGACGATGTCGATGCGCCGCTGGAGGTGTTCCCACTCGC
Source organism: Haloarcula sp. Atlit-7R (assembly GCF_003666065.1). Lineage (NCBI taxonomy): Archaea > Methanobacteriati > Methanobacteriota > Halobacteria > Halobacteriales > Haloarculaceae > Haloarcula > Haloarcula sp. Atlit-7R. The sequence continues at coordinate 112 of NZ_QXIK01000009.1, forward strand.
GGGCGATCTCACGGCGGCGGTCTTCGTCGTCGGCGTCGAGACCCTCCTCGGCGAGCGTTCCGCGAAGGTGGTTCGGTGACTCGACGTCGAATTCGTCCTCCCAGTCGCGGATCTGCGCTTTCATGTCGGCGAGACGGTCCGTGAGTTCCTCGACAGTGTGCCCGCTGTCGCGAAGCCGCATCGCTTCCTGCATCGCTTGGCGGCGGTAATCAGGGTAGTACGTCGTGTGAGTACCGCTCTCGTCACGGTGGAGGATCCCGTCGTCGACGAGTCGTTCGAGGACGCGCTTGGTCGGCTCGTGTGACCAGCCCGCTTCGGAGGCGATCCAGTTTGCCGTCCGCGGCTCCGACAACTGTCGGGCGGCCATCCTCACCCGGTCTTCGCCCGTGGTCTGGCGCTCCATCAGACCCTTGGAATTCGATTCGTCGTCGGTCATACCCTTCCGTTCGCGCTCTATCTTCATATAAGTTGAGTCCCTTCGTTCTATATCGAACTTGGGTATTCCGCCAAGTCTTCGACGTAGCTGAGTGGAGCTACAGCAAACTCACAGCCCGGTCTCGGGGGCTCTAACCTGGGGGAAGCGCCGTTCTGAGCCGATTGCAGCATTCGTGGTTCACCGACGGCGTCGGGGTACTTCAAAGTGGTCGTGATTACCGGCGTAATCATGACCAACTGGCTTAATTCTCATTCTCTTCTAATCACGCGTTTAGAAGCCCACAGCCGGAGAAATTCGGTAAGTAGCTATTCCGTAAATCATATACTGCTATACTATTTTTCGGCTGCTCCCGAGGCCAGTCTTAGAGACTAGCTGAGAGTCAGCCCTTGTGCAGTACAATCTGTAGTATCTGGTATGCAAACATTCATTCTCTCTAATAACCACTAGATATGCGGTAATCATACTATGAATCCCGAGAAATTCCTCCAATCTCTTCTAGACTCCCGGGTACAAGCCAATGCTAGCACATCACATCGGAGCCAGCATCCAACGCGTATCCGCGTCTTGCAAGCCCTCCAACGTGGAAGCCTCTGTATTCCCGATCTTGCAGAGATGACAGATGTTACTCGCCAGACGACGTATCGAGCGGTTGCCCCACTCGAAGAAGCCGGTCTCGTTCGAGAGCGGAACGAGCGGTACACGTTGACCTGCTCTGGAGCGAGACTGCTGCAGGCCTACTCCAATATCGATGCGAAGGTAACAATCGAATCGCTTGCCCGCCTCGCACGTTCATCACACCAACAGTGGCTACTCCGTGCTCTCAGTGAAGAGCCCATGAGAAAGAGCAATGTCATCGAGCGTGCCCGAGATGAGAGAGCAATCTCTCGAACGACGGTCCATCGGATCATCACCTGTCTGCAGAAAGATGGCTACGTCGAGCTCCGAGCAGGTGTCTATGAACTATCAGAGACAGGTGAGCTACTTCAGCAGGCATTCGAACAACTTCAGACCATAGCAGCAGGAGCTATTGAATACAAGAAGTTCATTCGGTGGCTACCCGCTGAGCTCGATTCATTCCCGCTCGAAGCCCTTGAAGAATCCACGCTTATACATAACACTCCTGACCAGCCCCACAACGTATTGAACGCGTTCGTGAGCGGTGCTAAAGTAGATTTAGAGCGACTACAGGGTATGAGTGCCATCCGGAGCCCTGCACTCGATCAGGCATATCGTCCCGTCATCGAACATACCCCCAATGTCACCGTTATATTCACTGACCAGGTTCTCTTCCAATTCCACGCCGCCGACCGATTTGTGGACTATGCCGCACAGGAAGATTATTCGCTCTACCTCGAAGAGGGCTCCATCAGGCCAGGAGTACGACTGCTGTTCGTCCCCGGACCGATACCGCTTCATCTCGCGATATACGACGATTCGCGGGTAATCATGGCACCTGCTCCCTCAACTGGAGTTACGGAAGCAGAGTCAACAGCTCTCGACTCATCCGACTCCTGTGTTATAGAATGGGTACAGGGCCTCTTCAACCAATACCTCGAAGGCGCTCGTCCGCCTATACGTGTATTTCAGGAGCATGTAGCAAGTGCCCTCAGAGATGAACAAAGTCGCGAACGTTCGGTTCAATCGTCAGTACCACAGACGGAGGTAACATGATTTGTTGGAAAGAAATGTTCCACAACTCGTTACACTGTCCTTGGAGTTGCCCTATTGACCGTTGCTCGCTTCTGAATCGTCATGGCCGAAAGACAAACTCAATCTAGTATGGCCACTAACCATGGTTCCCCGGTGGTTGAGAGTGAATCCCATCCAGAACCGACACCCCAGGATGAGAGTCACAGCGCTGCCACCGGTAATGAGTGGCAGAGCGTGACGTTCTCCGTGCCGTGGGTCGTCCGTGGAGCTGACACGGGACAAGATGCCATCAATATCGCGGTTAGCGAAGTCGGCAAGCGGATTAGTGCTGCCAGCGATCGCACAAGGAACCGTAATATCGAGGTTCAAAGCCTGGGTTGCAACGACTGTAACAGTAGGACAGAAGCCCTGCTGTTGGTTTCAAAGACTGCGCTCGTCGGTCTCTTTGTGACCCTTGATGTCCAGGCTAAGTCAGCAGAGGAGGCAGAGCGAAGGGCTCGAAGAGAGATTGGGCCACATCTGGAAGATACACCACTCACGTCGGTCGACGTATCGCGTGAGTAGTCAACACCGTACATTTCTAATGTTAATAGCGTTAGAAACACTGCCAATGTTAAAAACATAGAGAGTGTTTCTAACAGCATGGGGGGGGGAGTCGAAATCTCGCTCTTGCTAAAGTACCCGTCTTAGACCGATTAATGACGTTCTCAGCGTCAATGGTCTCTGATACGTAATCAGCGTTAGAAACATTATTAATATTAGAACCGTCAGACAAGTGGCTGACTAACGTTTTTAGCGTTAGAAACAGTCGAAATGAATAGAGCATTAGAAATGTCGGAAACCACCCAACCAGAGGTAATCGCAGTATCGTTCCAGAAAGGCGGAACAGGAAAGACCTTCACCGCACTCAACCTCGCGGGTGGACTCGCAGCACGCGGGTTCGATGTCCTCCTTATCGACCTCGATCCACAGGGGTCGCTAACGGCAAACCTCGGTAAGAGAGAAGTCTACGAGGACATCGACCAGCTGTCACTGGACAACGTTCTCCTGGATGTGAACAAGTGGTCGGAGATCAACGAGATCATCCTCAAGGATCACGAGGAGTTCGATCTGATTCCTTCGAACACGACGTTCAACGGGAACAAGACGCCACTCGATTCGGCTGATGCCGGTGAGAACCGACTCGGCAAGGTCATCGAACAAATCGACCAAGACTACCATTTCATCGTCTGTGACTGTCCGCCTGATCTTTCAGCGTATTCGAAGAATGCTGTCACGGCCGGCGAGAACGTCATCGTACCGATGCAGCCGCGCTCGGAGATGATACACTCGGCGAACCTGCTGTTTGACCACTACGAGACGCTGGCGATGATGCACAGCCTCGAAATCGAGTATCTTGCGTTCACTATGACCTACGATTCGACGAAGCTCACCAAAGAAAAGCGAAAGGTCATCGACTGGTTCGAGGACACATTCGACGAGAAAGGAGTCCTCGTCGACGACAGAGCTGCCTTCGACCGAGCAAAATGGAATCAGGCGTCGATCTACACACACAGTGAGGCTGTCGAGAACGACCAATTCCCTGTATTTGACCAAGTCGTGCAGCATGTCCTCGAGCAGACATCACCTCCAGATCACGATGTCGACCTCAAACACGCACGGAACATGAGTACCGAAGAACTCCGAGAGCGTATCAAGGAGGCCCCTGAAGCATGAGCGATCTCGAACAAGAAATGGAAGAGACGGCCGAGCGAGCAAAGGCACTGGGTGTGAGCGGTGATCAGCCGACAGACCCATCTGAGTTAGTTAAAGAGGACGAGGAGACAGTAGATGATGAGCACGACGGCGGTGAAACTGCGAGCGAAGAAGAGGAAACAACAGAAACGTCAGCAACATCAGAAACGTTAGAAACGCAAGAAACTGAAGAGAAAGGAGACGAAGGGGACCCTGAACCAGGCGGTCTTGACGATCACGTCTACCCGAACCCAGACAAGGACTTGGGGGCGCTGATCGATACATACGAAAATTTCAACGTGTACGTTCCTCCCGAAGTGAAAAAGGAGGTCAACGCGTTCTATAAGCAGGTAGACTACGAGTTCTCCCAAGAGTTCGGAGGTGAACTCGACAAGCACTGGGACTTCTACACGGCTCTCTTCAGAGCAGTGCTACAGAATCGAGAGATTGTCCGAGAAGAGTTGGGGATGTCTGAATCAGAATAAAACATTGTGGCTCAACAAATCCTGATGAACCGTAACGATCCATCTGTCATCTCGTACCAGAGCTGACTGACCACCGTGGTCTTTTTATCGAAAAATGGTGGAAGAATACACGTTGAGAGTTCTGTGATAGGCGGTATTACGCTTATTGGAGTAAACGTAAGCACTTGAGCTCAAGTCTGTGTTGTCCATATTCGGGGGTTTAAAGGCTCATACACACGGTTTTAGGACTAGTCGACACACCATATACTGTATGCCGCTATACTATTTTTAGCTCGTTGGAAGTTGATTACTTCGGAGTTCGGGAGTACAGAGCCAACGCTGTGGATCATCCCTGGATCTGCTTTCCGTGCAGAGAAAGTACCGCCTCAGCCGGTCGCAGACCCTTTGGTAACAATCGTGAGCTGCTCGCTAGTGATATCTGCAAGACTGAGACGGTTCATAAAATCGCTGCAGTTGAGCGATTAGAGGAGACATCGGAGACAATCGATAATACCGCTGGCGAACTCTCGGAAGAAACGACAGTGCTAGAGTTCGAAATTACACGAGAAACCGGACTGGTGTATCTTGAGTACCAGCCGTCGCCGTCAATGACGAGCATGTTCGACATCCTTGCCGCATACTCACTCATCGTCGTGCCACCGATAGAGTACACAGACGACTATGGCAAGCGTGGCATTCGACTCACAGTGGCTGGCACCGAGTCCGCGATTACTGCTATCTCTGCAGAGGTGCCCCACGGAATCGAATTGCATCCCGAACAAGTCGGGGAATACGTCCCTGAACGGCCTGGGCTATCGGGCCTGTTGACTGATCGGCAACAGACCGTGTTCGAGGTTGCCGTCGAGGTCGGGTATTACGAAGTCCCACGGGAAACGACGCACGAACAGATCGCTACCGAAGTCTATCGGTCCCCGGCGACGATCTCTGAACAGCTCCAGCGCATCGAATCAAAATTCCTGCTCCAGTATCTCGGTGACTAAGTAGATTTTATATATACTCCAAGAATACTCGGGATTAAAGCTACTAGCAACCATCCTAAATTGGGAGTATGACTGCTACCGGTGACGCGATTCTCGTTGTCGGCGGATACGGGACCATCGGCCGCACGGTCTGTAATGAATTGGCCAATAGCGTGTCAGAAGGGGTTATTGCGGCTGGCCGTTCCCCCGAAAAGGCACATCGCTTCGCCGACACTATTGCAGGAGTGAATGCTCGTACGCTCGACGTGAACGAGGAGTCATTCGATGAGTCCCTCGCTGGCGTCGGAACGGTCGTCATGTGTCTCGATGCAGCGGACGCCACGTTCGCCAGATCTTGTTTCGAGCGCGGTATCGACTACGTCGACATCTCACCGGACGATTCACTTCTCCGAGACATCGAAACAGCCGATGGCATCGCCCGTAAGAACGGATCTACAGCTGTCCTCAGCGTGGGTCTGTCCCCAGGAATGACAAACCTGTTTGTTTCCGATGCGGCTGCCGAACTCGATACCGTCGACAGGGCCGACATCACGTTGCTCCTCGGTCTCGGCGAAGCATTCGGCCCGGATACGATCAAATGGACCGTCGAAGACGCGTTCGGGCGCTTTTCAGTGCAGAATTCCGAGCAATCAATTTCTGTGACTGGTCTCACGGAGCCGCGAATGGTCAGGATTCCGGAGTGGGGGCGACGGCGGGCGTATCGAGCGAATCTCGCGGATCAACAGGTGCTCGCCCGGACTACGGACATCCCCACGGTGGAAAGCCGACTCTGTTACGACTCTCGTGTTGTCACCCGCTACCTGGCAGCGTTACGTCGGACTGGGCTGTTCCAGCCGGTCGTGTCGATGCTCGGCGTCAACATTATCGTGAAACTGGCCGACACCCTTCCGGTTGGTTCCGACGAATCGGTCATCAAGACGGCGGTTCGCGGCTCGAAGAACGGTCGCCTCAGCCGCATCGAACAATGGGTTCGTGGGCCAGACCAGGCCCGCGCGACGGCACTCGTTGCAGTTCAAGTTACATCGGAACTGGTGGGATCGTCACAACCAGCGGGCGTCTTGCACATTCAGGAACTGTTCGACAGTTCGCCGTTCGTCGAGACGCTACTGGAGGGAAATTACGAAGTTGGCCGTACACAGCAGCAGGGTCGAGTATCCTGAGGTCACGGTTGAGGTAGCCCCACCAGAACAGGTCCTCGACCTGATAATCGAATTCGGTGGCGAGCTTCAGGGCTAGTTCAAAACTCGGGTCTACCGGTCACGCTCTCACTGGGGCTTCAAACCAAACATATTGAGGCCCATCAGACCGAGTTTTAGTTTAGACTCATTCTAACTTTAGATGGGTCTAATTTATATGTTGGGCGAGGAATAAGCGCACATGGCTATGCTAAGGCTTGACCAGCGGAGGAGATCATGCCATCGATAGATTACAACAGCGCAGCGAAGGTCACAGAACGCCTCGAAGAGCGACTAGTCGAATCACTCACCGGTGAAACGAACGTCAGTCGCCGCACCGTCCTCGGCGGTCTCGGTGTTGCCGGGAGTGCAGCAGTTGGACTGGGGAGTTCCCGAGCAAGTGCCTCGTCCGGTCACGACGATGAAGACGAACACGGTAACTTCGGTGCGGTGGGCGAATATCGAGATTTGAATTTCGATCCGCATGAGTTTCTCACCGCGTTCAATACAGGAGAGAGTGGGCAGGATAACATTCCTCAACAGGTTTACGAAGAGGACAGCCGAACCGTACGGGAATTCGAGTTCACTGCCGTCGACACGAGGATAACTATCGCGCCGGGCGTCGAGTTTCAAGCGTGGGCGTACAACGGCCAAGTGCCGGGTCCGACGATCCGCGCCGTCGAGGGCGACCTGATTCGCGTGGAGTTTACGAATCTCGGACGACACGCGCACACGATTCATCCACACCTGAAGAACCTCAACCCGCGAATGGACGGGATTCCCCAGAACGGCCCCGGCGTCCTTGATACGGGTGAATCCTTCACCTATGAGTGGATCGCCCAGCCCGCCGGTACGCACTTCTATCACTGCCACTCGCTCCCCCTGAAAGAGCACATCCATCGCGGACTCTACGGCACGATCATCGTTGATCCGGACCCCGACCGCGTCAGGGAGAACCCACGCGATTACGTCAATTACCCCGGTCCGATTACCGACGACTTCCGGGCGCAGCTCGTCGAAGAGGCAAAGAGCCGGAATCACGAGTACGCCGAAAACGACGCCGTGAACGAGATGGTGATGGTGATGAACTCGTTCGATACCAACTTCGACGGCGGAAACGAGGTCTACGCGGCGAACACACGGGCGTTTGGATATGGAGTCGGTGACACCGACGGACAGGGCAACTGGACGGCGGGTGAGACGAAACGCCCCATCCAAATCGACAAGAACGAACGCCAGCGCGTGTACCTCTCCAATGCGACGGAGTTCGATCTCATCAATTCGTTCCACACGCACTCGCAGTTCTTCGACTACTACGACCACGGGACAACGCTGACGCCGACGAGCAAAACCGTGGACACGATTATGCAGTGCCAAGCACAGCGCGGCATCATCGAGATGGACTACTCCAACCACGAGCCAGGACTGTACATGTTCCACGCCCACCAGTCCGAGTTCGCCGAACTCGGCTGGATGAGTTTCTTCGAGGTGGTCTAATATGACGGACAAGACACGAGATTCGACGACGGACGGTGGTGTACCAGCCGAGAACGAGAGCATACAACCGCTCGGGCTTCCGCGATGGGTCAGCGCGTTACTCCCGATCGTGTTGCTCGTGCTCGTCCTGGGCTTATTCGCGTTCACATCACCGCTCGCCGGTGTTCAGAGCGGCACCCCGCTCCCAGACGTGACGGTCACGCATACGACGCTTCCGAGCGACGAAACGGTCGTACTGCACGTGACGAACAACGGGCCCGAATCCGTGACGATATCACAGGTCCTCGTCGACGAAGCCTACTGGGATTTCCGGGTTGAAGGAGCTGGTGGTGACCAAACGCTCGCCCCGATGGAAAGCGCACAGATCGTGATCCCCTATCACTGGAATCCGGGATGGGATCTCGAAGTCGCTCTCGTACTGTCTGACGGGGCGACGTTCCATAACACGATCGTCGCTCCGAGTCAGTCACCCGGGTTTAGTCTCAGTCTGCTCGGAACGCTGGCAGTCATCGGGCTGTTCGTCGGCGTAATCCCGGTCGCCTTGGGGATGCTCTGGTTCCCCTACATCAAGACGATGAGCGATCGGTGGCTGCACGCCGTGCTCATATTTGCGGCCGGCGTACTGGGCTTCTTGGCGTTTGACGCCGGGTTCGAGGCGTTCGAACTCGCCGAGCGGGTTCCAGGCGCGTACGAGGGTAACCTCCTGGTCGTCTTCGGAATCTTCGGCGCACTCCTCCTCGTCCAGGCGATCAGTGCGTGGCGTGAGGGCCGTGTCGCCGCTGGTGATAGTCGTGCTAGCAGCGGTCTCTGGATTGCGTATCTGGTCGCCGTAGGAATCGGCCTGCACAACCTCGCGGAAGGACTTGCTATCGGGAGTTCGTTCGCACTCGGTCGCGTGTCGCTCGGTGCATTCCTCGTGATCGGGTTTATGCTCCACAACGTGACGGAGGGGCCGGCTGTCATTGCGCCGGTCGCCCGCGGAAAACGTCCGTCGCTGAAGCACTTCGCCGCGCTGGGCGTCATCGCCGGCGCGCCCGTCATCCTCGGTGGCTGGATCGGCAGCCTCGCCTACTCACCGACGATCGGCGCCTTCTTCCTCGCTATCGGCGTTGGCGCTATCCTGCAGGTCAACTGGGAGATTGCGAGCATGGTTCGTGATGCAGGGGGTCGCGTGGCCAGTGCCACGAATCTGCTTGCATTTCTGCTCGGACTCGGCATTATGTACGTGACTGACCTCTTCGTGGCGCTCTAATAGGCACACCCCATCTCTGTTACAATGTCATTCGAAATCTACGATCGACGGACGGTGTTACGACTCGGCACTGCCACCATGGCGACGCTCAGCACGGCTGGGTGTTTGGGTGGACAATCCTCGTCGGCACAGACCGTCACGATGCCCGGTGATCTCACATTTGACCCGAAGACCGCGACGAGCAAACCTGGTGAGTCGGTTACGTGGACGAACGAGAGTGACATCGAGCACACGGTTACGGCGTATGAAGACGAGATTCCAGACGCGGCGGCGTACTTCGCAAGTGGTGGCTTCGAGTCAGAGCGTGCCGCGAGGAACCGGATCACCGAAGGGCTCATAGCTCCGGGAGAGAGCTACGAGCACACGTTCGATCAGCCGGGAACGTACGGGTACTTCTGTATCCCACATGAGGGGTCTGAGATGGTCGGGACAGTGCGAGTGAGGTAAGCGGACAACCGACATTCAATTCTCCAAGCCGTCGCCGTCCCTATTACACATATGGTTGAGGCTCTCACTCATGCTATACTTATCTTCCGTGACGACGTATAAATTGTATGTTCATCGGACATTTTCTGGCTGCGTTCGCCATAGCGGCGAGTGTCGCCGTATGGCGGGGGTGGCCAGAAGAGCGCGCGCTTGCGGTCGGGGCGGTGGCTGGCTCGTTCGCGACGCTCCCAGATATTGATATGCTGTACGCCGTAGTTGGGCTTGTCGGAAGCCTGGAAGGCGCCTTCGTAACCTTTGACGCGTTCTGGGCTATCGCAAACGAGATTCATCGCGGGGCCACCCACTCGCTGATCGTCGGTGTCTTCGCAGCAATCGGGTTTGCCGCTTGGCGCGCTCGCGATGGCTACAATTCTGGGGCCGGCACACTCGGTGGCCTCATCCTCGGCGGCCTGGTCCTCATCGTGACGGTCGTCGGTGGGATAGCTCCGGGCGCTGTGGTCGCCGCGTTCGTTCTTGCTGGAGTCGGGTTGGTTACATTTGCCGAGCGCGTCGGTCTCGGCCCGAGAGCCGTTCTCGGTGCTGGAGCCCTCGGGCTCTTATCGCACCCGTTCGGAGATGTATTAGCCGGCCCGTCGCCGGCGTTATTCTATCCACTTCTTACCGAATCCGGGTTATTGAACGGTCAGATTCTCCTCAACCCCGATCCGACACTACATCTTCTCAGCGCCTTCTTCATTGAGCTCACGATTATTTGGATGGGACTACTCGTCGTCGCACGGCTGCGAGGATGGCGCCTCAAGCGACACATCAATCGGCGTGCAGCGCTCGGGGTTACTTACGCAGGTGCGGTTTTCGCAATCCCCCTACCGACTGTTGAGACCGCGTCACCGTTCGTATTCACCGTCCTCACAGTCGGTTTTATTGGCACTCCGAGTCGTTCGGATTGGCGAGAAGATAGATCGATTCAGCTGATCGATGCTGTTGCGACTGCGCTTGCTGCCATTACGCTCGCGGCCGCCGCGTACACCGTGACATATCTAGTGCTCCTCGGGTAGTCATACAGTCCCTTGAGAGATGGTCAATCCTGGTCATGAGAAAATCAACGTGTTCTATTCATCTTCTAGTTCTGACAGTCGAAACCGTGCTATCCGGAGATCAATCAGAGCCGGAAATTGGAATTGTTAAGATTGTCGTCGCCAGACTATCTCTATCCCAGCCCACAGCAGGCAACTAGTGAGGAGGACCACGAGTTCGAGGACCTCCAGAAATCCCATCCAGACCGGTGTGATGTACATAAGACCATTCAAGTACTTCCCGGGGATGAGCTGTTTAGCAATGATAAGTAAACTATCACGCAAACTGCCTGTTCGTGAGTCAAGATTCGCTTGCGTCGCACTCGGCCCACCGGCACTCTCGTCTCCAGTCCCGAGACGTTCCGCCTCGTATGGGAAAGCGATATTGACGCTCCAAACCACCTCACCTTGTTTGTCAACTTCGAATACACGATTCCCGTTCGAATCTGTTATCAAAGTGTGACCGTTCGGGAGCCGGTCGGCGTCCCGTGGCCACTGCATCCGCGTGTCTCGCCACACCCACGACTGTTCCCAGCTGTCTCCCGTTCGTTGGTACTCAACGACACGGTTGTTCTCCGAATCTCCGACGAGGACTGCGGGACCGCCACGCTCAGTGGGGATGTAATCCGGATTGTGCTGTTCGTAGAGGATACTGTAGTTGTCCTCCTCGCCGAGCGTCCATCCTTCGATGAGACCACTCCGGTTGAGGAACACGACCCGGTCCTGGTTCCGGGCACTCACCATGAGCTGGCCATCCTCGAGCACTTCGATGTCATTGATATGTGTCCAATCCTCAGGGTATGGACCACCCGTTTCTCTGGGGAATGCGCTACTGGCGTTCCACGTCCACTCGGTCTGGTCGGAGGTGGAATTCACAACGAATACCCGGTCGAGGTAGATATCTGCGACGGCCAAGTGTGTCTCGTTGAGCCGGTCGGCATCGTGGTAGCGTGTTGCTTCCTTCCCGGGGGTGGTTTCGCTCCAGACGCGCGTTACCTCGCCGGTCGTCAAGTTGACGCGTTCGTATCCGTTGCGCGTGCAGGCGTCGGTCGAGCGAGCAGCCTCATATTCGTTCCAGACTTCCTCGTCAACCCGGCGCTGGGCAAAATTAGTTGTATTTGGACAGGCCGACGGCTCGAGGTGGTCTGCGAACATATACTCTACAGTGGTTCTCGTTTCAGGTACCGGATCGACGTCCCAGTACCGCGTATGTGAGTCATTGTAGTAGAGGATACTTCCGTCCGGGTTGAATGCGACAAGTTCTGCTCGGGCACGAGGCCCGCTACTCGCCTCACCTCGCCACGAATTTGAATCAGTCGCGACGACAGTAATATTGTCGCGAGGTTCGACGGCCTGTTGCTGTGGGTTCGCAACCCCCTGGTTCGTGAGATGGCTCTCGAAGGTATCGTTGGTTGCGCCAAGCGTATATCCGTAGGCTAAACCAATACTGGATAAACCGATTATGATGATGAAGAATATACGGAGAAAAGACTTGGATGCCACAATAGATTCTCTGACCAGGGACTAGTTGGTTATACGTGGGTTAAGATAGGTCTTAACTTTAGAGAATCGCACCGTAGAGCACTGCAAAGGCTGTGATTCCCTTTCTGGTCGATTCTCGGATACTGGAGTGGGGAAACCGGTGTCTGAATAGCACGGGTCGAAATTTCAGCACACCGAGCCATGTTCGATGAGTCAGCGTTCTCCCCACGTTTCACGCTCCAGTTCGCACACAAGTATATCGAGTGGCCAGTCTCAAATACAGGCCAAACCTCGTTTTGCGCCCCAGTGAATCGCCTCGGGATCTAGCCTCGGGGCATTCGCTTAACCGCTTGTAAATGTGCCTAGCGTGTCGATCCACGTCATTGTGAATCGGTTCGCTGCACGCCGCGACCTATTTGATAGGTGAAGGTGGACGTCAGGTGTCGTAGGACCGGTCGGGCTCGATCCGTGACAACCGCATCGCGTTCCCGGTGACGCCGAGGCTCATTCCCATGTCGCCGACGATGACCGCGACCGCGACGCTCACCAGTCCCAGTGGGACGCCGAGTGCAAGCAGGGCCTTCACGCCGAGGCTCGACCAGATGTTCTGACGGATCACGCCGTTCGCCGTGTGCGACAGCCCGTAGAGATACGGCAGCTTGCCGATGTCGTCGCCCATCAGCGCGATGTCGGCGGTCTCGATTGCGGTGTCCGTTCCGGCCGCGCCCATCGCGATGCCGACCTCAGCGGTCGCCAGCGCAGGCGCGTCGTTGATGCCGTCGCCGACCATCGCCACGTCGCCGTACTCCGCCTGTAACGCCTCCACGGCATCGACCTTCTCGTCGGGCAATAGTTCTGCGCGATACTCGTCGACGCCGACCTGTTCGGCGATCGCACGGGCCGTCCCCTCGTTGTCGCCGGTCAGCATCACGACATGCGCGACGCCGAGTTCGTGCAGCCGTGCGACCGCCCGTTCGGCGGCCGGCCGCACCTCGTCGGCAATGGCGATAATGCCGATCAATTCGGTATCCGTGCCGACGAGGACTACCGTCTTCCCCTCATTCTCGAACCGCGAGATCGCGCCGTCCTCGAGGTCGGTGCAGTCCTCGCGTTCGCACTGCTCGTGGGCCACTTCGGCGACTGCGCCGCCGTCGGCACGGAGGTGGGCGTGCGACAGGTCGAAACCCAACTCCTCGAAGAGGGCGGGCTTGCCTGCATAGTACGTCTCACCGTCGATGTCTGCGCTGATCCCCTTCCCGGTGATGCTCTCGAATTTCTCGATACTCGGCACGTCATCGCCGGCATCCTTCTCGGCGCGTTCGAGTATCGCCTCGGCGATTGGGTGTTCGCTTCGCTGCTCGAGTGCAGCCGCGTGCCGGAGTACCGTCTCGTCGTTCGTACCGCCAAGCGCTACGATGTCCGTGACCGCGAGTTCGCCCTTGGTGAGGGTACCAGTCTTGTCGAGGGCGATGGCGTCGACATCGCCCATCGCTTCGAGGTGGTTTCCGCCTTTGATGAGGACACCGTTCTTCGCGGCACTGGTGATCCCCGACACCACGGAGACTGGCGTCGAGATGACAAACGCACACGGGCAGGCGATCACCAGCAGAGTAAGCCCCCGAATGAACCACGCCTGCCAGTCGCCCGCGAAGGTGAACCCGTAACCGGCTAGGTCCACCGACACCGGGTCAGCGATAACCAGCGGCGGGATAGCGGCGGTCAGGATTGCCAGCACGACGACGAGGGGTGTGTAGTAGCCGGCGAACTGGTCGACGAACTGCTCGGACTCGGTCTTCTTCGCCTGTGCGCCCTGCACCATCTCGATGATCTGCGAGAGCGTCGAATCCGAGGCGGCCGAAGTGGCCTCGAACTCGAGGTATCCTTCCTCGTTGATGCTGCCCGCGTACACTTCGTCGCCGGCAGCCTTGTCGACGGGGACGCTCTCGCCCGTGATCGGCGACTGGTCGACTGCACTCTCGCCTTCGATGACCGTCCCGTCGAGCGGAATCTTGTCACCGGGGCGAACAACCACGGTCTCGCCCACCTCCACTTCGTCGGCGGGCACCGTGACTTCCTCACCATCGCGAAGGACGGTCGCCTCCTCTGGCGAAAGTTCCATCAACTCACGCAGGGAGTCTCGCGCCCTGTCCATCGCGTAGTCTTCGAGCAGTTCGGCGATACTGAACAAGACAGCCAGCGTCGCGGCCTCGACGAAATAGCCGATGCCGGTCGCTGCGATGATGGCCGTCCCCATTAGCAGGTCGATGTCCAGACTCCGGTTCTTCGCGGAGTAGTACCCGCTACGGACGACCGGGATGCCACTGGCCGCGACGGCGCCGAGGAACAGGACATCTGCGATGTGGAGCGGGTACTCGAGGACACTTGCGATGGCGATATTCTGTCCTGCGAGGAGGAACTCGAAGAGGAGCCCGGCGGTGAGGAACGCCGCGCCGAGCCACGTCTTATTCGCGCGAGGACTCGTCCAGACCTCCGATGGTGGTGCGATGTCGACGCCATCGGCCGCCTGGTTGTCCTCATCATCGCCCTCGGCGTCCGAGCCCCCGACGACCTCGTAGCCGGCGGACTCAATCGCGTTGACCACGTCGGCCTCACTGGTGCGATCTGGATTGTACGTGATGTTGGCCGTGCCGGTCGTTGGCTGGAGCGTGGCGTCGACGATGCCGTCGACGCGCTGGAGGCTCTTGTCGACCTTCTGGGCGCAGGACGGACAGTCCATCTCGGGAACGACGAGGCGAGCGGTCAGCTCCCGTCGATGGCCGTCCCCGCTCGCGTCCCCCGCTGTGTTCGGATTCTCTGTCATTACCTCACTGTAGGGGCGTCAGTTCGATAAGCCTTAGTTGGAATATTCCAAACCGAGAATCAGCGTGTTGCCGGGGTCTCTTCGGGCGACTGGTCGCCGGCGACGTGCTGCTTCGCCAAGTGTTCTTCCGCCCGACGGAGTCGGTAGGTGAGCGTCGACCGCGGCAGGTCGAGATGCTCGGCCAACGTGCCGACATCGACCTCTCGGGGCGACTCGTAGTACCCGTGTTCGACGGCTGCTTGGAGTGCAGCTTCCTGCTCCGGCGACAGGACGCCATGCTTCTCGTCGGCTCCCCCCATCGACGCCGTCGTCTCCGTGGTTCGGAGCATCTCCATCTGGGCGCAGTCTCCGACAGCGACTTCGAGCGCGTCGAAGAACGCGGCCATGTCGCCCTCTCCGGAGTGGATGAGCCGCCACGTGTAGTGGCGGCCCTCGTGACGAGTCTCGAACAGCACGCCGTCGCCGAGGTGATCGCGGGCGATGTGGGGGACGGACGCGCAGGTGGGGGTTCGCTCCCAGTCGGAGTAGAGAACGAGCGTGTCGTCCGTGCTATCGAGGACGCGGGTGGTCTGAGTTGCACTGCAATCCTCGGTAGCCAAACAGTCGGCGTAGTAGTCGCTAGTGAGAAAGGCATCCTCGATGGCGTCGAGTGCGTCCGGGCTGCCGCTGGCGTGGTCGACTCGCCAGAGCTGCTCGGCAGTGGCGTGCAGCGAGAGCGAGCGGACGCGGGCGTCGGGGTGGTCGGCGAGGGCGTCCGCTACCCTGTTACACCCCGGCTCGTATTCGAGGGCGAAGACGAGTTCGCGCATACTCACACGTAAAGGGTGGCTGGATATAACACGTCGGCTCGGAGTTGCCATCGTACTGGTTAGAGTCAGATCACGTCGTCGGGGTCGTGTACCTCCTGCATTCGTTGGGCCTCGGCGGCGTACTGCTCCTGCAGATCGGCATCGTTGACCGAACCGAGATTGTCCGGCTCGGTATCGACGGCAGCCGTCGTGTCGCGGACGTCGGTGAAGGAAGTGAGGGCCCGCTCCTTGCGGTAGTACTGTTCGCCGTCTGGGGTCGCATAGGTGAGGATGATAAGGTTCTGCTCGTCGTCGGAATACGTCCGCTCGACGAGCCAGACGCGGACACTGTTCGAATGGGAATCGTCGGGCATAGCTGCTTGTTCACTCTCGGGTCGGAAATGGGTAGTGTTAGAAGTGTAGCTAGAGTTGACTCGTTTACGGTGAATTCTATGATATCTGTCGAATCTGTGACTCATTCCTCCTGTTTCGAATACGAACCATTGGTCTATACTGACAGTTGTGAGGTGGCTATCAATGGAAACTTACGCCTGTCTTATTAATATTTCAGCACATGAGTGAGCTCTAGGACGTCTTCACCGGTGCTAGTCCGATCTTTGCACTTCGTCGGGTATCAGTGTTCGATATCCGGACTGGTCTGTCGGAGGCAAACGATTCGTTCGATCCGTCTCCGTACCGGTCTTGGTTGTCCTCGGGGTAGTGACCGCTCTGGGAATCACGATTCGCTAATGATTCAAATCAATCTATGACACGACTCTCGAAACAGTGGGTTCAGCACAATCAAGTCGGTATCTACGCCGTCGGTGTCATCCTCGCAATTGGTGTCGGCCTCGGACTTTCAAGCGCGAGCTCTCTCTTGGAACCGCTTATCAATCCCGTGTTGGCTGTCCTGTTGTACGTCACGTTCCTCGAGATACCGTTTGTCCAAATCCGGCAGGCCTTCCGGAACGCCCAGTTCATGACGGCTGCGCTCGGGATGAACTTCGTGGTCGTGCCGGTCGTCGTATTTGGTCTCACGCGGTTCCTGCCACAGGAGCCGGTGATTCTCGTTGGCGCGTTTATGGTGTTGTTGACGCCGTGTATCGACTACGTCATTACGTTCACCGAACTTGCCGGCGGTGACGCCGAACAGATTACTGCCGCGACGCCGGCGCTGATGCTCATCCAGCTGTTGTTGCTCCCGCTGTATCTCTGGCTGTTCATGGGCCAGCAGGTGGCCGAATTCATCGAGGCAGGGCCGTTCATCGAGGCGTTCGTCGTCATTATCGCGCTGCCGCTGACGCTCGCGTGGGCGACTGAATACTGGGCTGGCCGGTCCGAGCGCGGCGCTCAGTGGCAGAACACGATGGGCTGGTTTCCGGTTCCGATGATGGGGGCGACGCTGTTCGTCGTGATCGCCTCCCAACTGCCGCGCGTCCAGGATTCAATCGGACAGATCGTGTCGGTCGTCCCGATCTACGTTGCGTTTCTGGTCATTATGCCGTTGCTCGGTCGGTTAGTGGCTGGAGTGCTCGAGATGGGAGCTGGCGAGAGCCGGGCCCTCGTGTTCACCGCTGTCACACGGAACTCGCTTGTCATTCTTCCGCTGGCGCTCGCGCTGCCATCGGGCTATGGGCTCGCACCAGCGGTGGTCGTTACTCAGACGCTCGTCGAGCTGACGGGGATGGTGGTCCTCACGCGAGTCGTCCCGGCGTGGTTGGTACCGGAAACCCCCCAATCAGCCCCTTTAGTGTGATGTTGGATAATCGGTAGTGGTTGATGTATCAACTGCGAGGTCACTCGGGACGAACCACTTCCCTCGGCGTACTCATACATCCAGCCTCTGCTTGATCTCGCTGTCCCATTAGGTGGGAATCCGCCTGAGAGTTTTATTTGGTACCACTATATCTCCCGAGCATGTCCAAAGTCGGATGTAGCCAAGACAAATCCAACAGTACACAGGGAACTATCTAACGCGACACATGACGACCAAACTGTTGGGCCAAAGTACCGCTGTAAAAAATAATAGACTGCGTGAAACACTCGATCCTTTTTGCTGTGAGATATGCACGTTTCGATTGATGAGTCCCAGTAGAATATATCAACACCAATGATGAGAGAAAACCAGCAACGGATTACGCAACTAATTGTGAGCGTCCTGCTCTTAATTCTTGCAGCTGGGACCGTCTCTGCTCACGGAGCAAGTCTCTCAAGTGGCTCACGTGAACCCATTCGCGTTCCGACATGGCTGTTTCTGAGTACGGGCGGAGCAGCAGTCGGGGCATCTTTTCTGTTAGCCTCCTTTGTGACAGATAGACAATTTATCAGACAGCTCCATCAGTGGGGCTTCCCGATTCATGCTGAGAACAGTCATGTGGCTGTTACTGCGGGTCGTGTAATCGGGTTGGTGGGCTATGTTACTGTTCTGGTCATCGGATTCATCGGTCCCTCCACGCCACAAACCAATGTGGCGATACTTCTTGTGTGGGTTGGCTGGTGGGCGGGACTAGCGATGACAAGCTATCTGCTTGGGAACACTTGGCAGACTCTCAACCCACTTTCTACCATCGCACTGGTGCTGCCCTCACTAAATCGACGCTATCCCGACTCGTACGGGGCATGGCCTAGCGTAATTGGACTCTTGGCGTTAATCTGGATCGAGGTCATAAGTCCATTAGCTGCTGACCCACAATTACTCGCTACCGCTGTGGTCGCGTACAGCGTAGTGACCCTGTTTGGTGTCGTTATCTTTGGACGGGACACGTGGTTTGACAAGGCGGATCCCGTAGAGAGAGTATTCCGCTACTACGGTCGTGTGGCACCCATCGGAAATACTGGACGGAAAATTAAATTCCGATTGTTCGGTATGGACCTTTCCGTTCCCCGTTTGGTAGACGATTTCGATGAAGTCGCATTTATTATAGCGTTGCTCTGGGGGACAACCTTCGACGGGTTCGTTACGACACCTGGGTGGCGTGGCCTGACGGAACCACTTGTCGCAGCGGGGGTCCCTCCACAATTACTGTATCCGGTAGCGCTCCTCGCTGGCTTTGGCCTCTTCTTTGGAATCTACCTCATCGCGGTCGAGCTAAGTCGACGAACTGCAGAGACCTATCTCCAGTCACGCATGGTGGCAATTCAGTTTGCTCCACCATTGCTCGCAATTGCTGCTGGGTATCACTTCGCTCACTATCTAGGGTATTTTCTTGAACTCGCACCAGCTCTCTGGTTGGCATTCCTCTCACCGTTTTCAGATCCCGGCACAGTCCCAGTATATCAACCGCCAAGTTGGTTCGGTGGAGTTGGTATTGCGGCCGTGGTTATTGGCCATCTAGTTGCTATCTGGGTCGCACATGCGGCGGCCTATGACCTGTTCCCCAGTCGGATTCAGGCGATCAGGTCACAGTATCCGTTTATCGCGGTGATGGTGTTCTACACGATGACCAGTCTGTGGGTCATCACTCGCCCCGAGGTGGCACTTCCATACATATGAGCAATCACGAATATACAATCGGAGATGACCAATCGCCCCATCTGTGTGAGTACTGCGGTCGTCCTTTCAGCCAGCAGGAGTGGCTAGACTTACACCGGGGGCTAGAGCATCCTAACGAATTATCTGATGAGCATATTTCAGCGTTTCAGACAGCGTACGAGGCAGAGGAAGGAGAACTCGGACGATTCCGCCTCCGAGCTCTTGGTGTGCTTATACTGCTGTATTTTTGCTTGCTCATGATTTACGCGCTTGTCTGACCTGATACATACGACAAAATCCCTCTAAAACGGCAATACAATGAAACTGACTCGACGACGACTGATACAGACGGCCAGCGCCTCAATTACAGGACTGATCGCTGGATGTGCAAGTCGAACAACCGATACGCAACGCTCATTTAGTATCTCGAGTCCCGCCATGGAAAACGGGGGGACACTCCCAGCCCGGTACACGTGCGATGGGGCTGGAGAGTCACCCCCGTTCGAGATACAGAATCACCCGGATCCGACAGCGGCACTGGCGATTACCGGAGAGTACGACCGTGGGCCGATAAATGAGCCAGTGTTCTGGTCGATATGGAATATTCCTCCTGAGCGGACCACGATCCCCGCCGGTATACCGCGGACACCGACTGTAGAGACACTGGGTGGTGCTCCTCAGGGTCGACAGCGTGGCGGTGAAGTAGGATACAAAGCACCGTGTCCACCGCCCGGCCAACCGTACGAGCACCGATTCCAACTCTATGCACTCGGTGAGATATTGGATATCGAGGCGGGCACGAAACATGACGACGCCGTCGAAGCGATCGGTAGTTCTGTCCTTGCCAGTGCTCGACTAACTGTAACTTTGCAGCGGTCCGAGAGGACGTCTGAACGAACGACCCAACCGATGGAATAGCGACGGAGAACACGGAATCTCGAAAACAAGATCTTATCGATGGCCGTATTATTAACTTAGGCGCATATTGTTAATAGTATCTATTGTCATATGCGGCTTTTATAACAGCTAGTTTAATAAAATACGATTGTCTAGAATTCGCTAATGACCTCATCAGACGAGAACAGTGACGAGTCAGATGAGACAGACGACTCGCATGAACACGATCATTCACATGACCATTTTGATCGTGAACATTCAGAGAGAGATGAAGTATCGGATCCTTCGATAGCCCATGATGGAAGTGTGGCACAGCTCTCAGTACCCGATATGGACTGCCCGTCGTGTGCGGGGAAAGTTGAAAACAGTGTTAGCAAGGTCGAGGGAATCAAAGAAATCGAGCCACAGGTGACGACAGGAACTCTCACAGTCACATACGAGGCCGACATCACGTCGACGGAGGCAATCACCGAGCGCGTCGAGAAAGCTGGCTACACTGTCAAAAACAGCGACGAGGTCACGGAGAAGTTTTCTGTCCCAGAAATGGATTGTCCGTCCTGTGCGGAGAAGGTCACGAAGGCACTGGACAATCTCGACGGCATTGCAACGGCGGAACCCCACCCGACGACTGGGAAAATCACAGTCACATACGATTCTGCAACCGTGACGGGTTCAGACATCAGTGCCGCCATCGAGGGCGCAGGATACGAAGTTACAGATACGACCGCACAGCAGGGTAACAAAGATAATAGCGAATCTGGTGACAGTATCTGGCGAAGCCGCCGGGCTATCAAGACGTGGATTAGTGGTGTGTTCCTCGCCGGTGGACTCCTGCTGGAATTCTTCCTACCCGGGGAGAATATACAGGTCGCGAGCCTCCTCGGAAGCGACCTGGTGTTAGCTGACGCCCTCTTTCTTGTCGCGATTGCGCTCGGTGGCCACGAAATTCTCCGCAACGGGTATTACTCGTTGCGAAATAGGAACCTCGACATTGATCTGTTGATGTCCATTGCGATCTTGGGTGCCCTGGTGGCAAGTGTTGCATTCGGGGAGGGTCTCTATTTTGAAGCAGCGACGCTTGCGTTCCTCTTTAGCGTGGCCGAACTTCTCGAGCGCTACTCGATGGACCGTGCCCGCAACTCGCTGCAAGAGCTGATGGATCTGTCTCCGGATGAAGCGGTCGTCAAACGCAATGGGGGCGAAGAGACTGTCCCTGTTGCGGAAATAACGGTCGGTGACATCGTCGTCGTTCGGCCAGGAGAGAAGATTCCCATGGATGGCACGGTCGTAGACGGGGAGAGTGCGGTGAATCAGGCACCAATCACTGGCGAGAGTGTTCCAGTGGATAAGAGCGAGGGTGGAGAGGTGTACGCAGGGACAATCAACGAAGAAGGATATCTCGAAGTGGAAGTCACCGCTACGGCGAGCGATAATACCCTCTCGCGTATCGTCGAGATGGTTGAGGACGCCCAGTCGAACAAAACCGAGCGCGAACAGTTCGTCGAGCGATTCTCCGCGTACTACACACCTGCTGTCGTCGCTTTTGCTATCCTCGTCACGATTGGGAGCCCCTACCTTCTCGGCACGACGTGGCCAACAGCTATCGTCTACGGGCTTACATTGCTCGTACTCGCCTGCCCCTGTGCGTTCGTCATCTCGACGCCAGTCTCGGTCGTCTCGGGCATTACGAGCGCGGCGAAGAACGGCGTGCTGATTAAAGGCGGAAACCATCTCGAGGCAATGGGCGAAGTCGACGCCGTTGCATTCGATAAGACGGGGACACTTACGAAGGGGGAACTCACGGTAACTGATGTCATCCCCCTCAATGGAAACTCCGAGGACGACGTCCTTCGGTGTGCCCGTGGCCTTGAACAACGTAGCGAACACCCTATCGGAGAAGCAATAGTCGCGGAAGCAGACGGTGCAAGCGTCGCAGAGCGCGAAATCTCGGATTTCGAGAGTATCACCGGTAAGGGGGTTCGGGCAGAGCTTGACGGGACCGATCACTTTGCCGGGAAGCCCGGGCTGTTTGAAGAACTTGAGTTCGATCTGTCACACGTTCACGCGACCACCGAGGGAGGCGTGGTTACCGACACAGCCCAGTCACTATGTGACCGTCACAATTGCCTCGATTTGCTGGAAGAGACGGTCCCAGAACTCCAGAGTGAAGGGAAGACTGTGGTGCTTGTCGGGACAGACGAAGAACTAGAAGGGCTCATCGCCGTCGCCGACGAAGTCAGGCCAGCAGCGAAACAGACGATAGCCCGACTCCAAGACCTCGGCGTCAAACGAACAGTGATGCTAACGGGAGATAATGAGCGGACTGCACAGGCTATCGCCGAGCAGGTGGGTATCGATGAGTTTCACGCAGAACTCCTTCCGGAAGATAAGGTCACTGCGATCGAGAAACTCACCGATGAGCACGACGGTGTCGCGATGGTTGGAGATGGTGTAAACGATGCCCCTGCCCTTGCCACCGCTACCGTAGGCGTCGCTATGGGCGCCGCTGGGACGGACACGGCACTGGAGACGGCCGATATCGCACTAATGGGTGATGATCTGGGCAAGCTGCCGTATCTCTACGAACTGGCCAATGACGCTAACGGCGTTATCCAGCAGAACATCTGGGCCAGTCTCGGAGTCAAGGCCGCACTGGCATTGGCAGTACCGTTTGGTTACGCCCCAATTTGGTTGGCAGTGCTCGCCGGCGATGCAGGAATGACGACTGCCGTCACCGGGAATGCAATGCGCCTCTCCAGAATTCGTCCACCAGAAGACAGCGGGGCTGAAACGATTTCCAGCGGAGGTTCACACCGATGAGTAGCACATCCGAAGACACCGAACAGAGTCCCACTGCCGATGAACAATCTGGACTCCCCTACGGACCATTTCTTGTCCTGCTTAGTGCCACAGTCGTCGCTGGTTCGGGACTGCTAGTCTACACCATGGAGCAGGCGAATCTCCCTTTAGTGGCCGATTTTGTGTGGATACTCGGCTATGGTGTCGCAGTTTGCATTATATGGGTTGTCTGGCTCCGACCGGTAGAACTCGTTGGGCCGGCAGGTCGAGAGACGGGCGATAGTTCTAAAAACGAAGATACAACTGCCGACTCATCAGCTAAAGACGGCCCAGAATGGGAAATATCAGGATGGGGCGAGTTAGCAAAAGTACCGAGCGAAAAAGGAGGAGACACTCAAAATAACACCCCGGAAAGTGTAGATACTTCATCTTCAAAGGACATCGAATAATCCTGAACTACCACTCCTTGATTGTGTGTTCTCATCAAGTAGACCTCGCTAAGTAAGAGATGTAAAGAGTGTTATAGAACAGTTCCACACACTGTAGTGTTCGCATTGCGAATCGTTCGATACAGGGCGTTTACTCAACGCAACAACTCATCGTAGACGTATCCCGGCGGAATGCCTGACAGGCGTGTTTGAACGCTTCACTAAACGTCGGAAACGGGTGAATCGTATCGATGATATCGTCAATTGTAATGCCGAACTTCACCGCGAGTGTTGCTTCCGGGATCATATCAGCAGCACGTGGCCCGACCATATGCACACCGACAATCTCATCGGTCTCGTGGTGCTTGACGACCTGAAGCAGCCCCCGCGTGTCCTTCACGGCTTTGGCTTTCGGCACATCGGACATCTGTACTGTCCGGCACGTGCATGTCCCGTACTTGTCCATATATTCGAGTTCAGTCGTGCCTACCGAGGCAACCTCTGGACTCGTGAATACGACCGCAGGAACGGCGTTGTAATCGATTGTCTTTCCGTCGTTGCCGAAGGCATTTTTTACTGCGTGATTGCCTTCCTTGGCAGCGACTGTTTCCAGTTCGGGTTCCCCGATCACATCACCTGCTGCGTACACATCCGGATTCGCCGTCTGGAAGTGTTCATCAACGATTACTGCGCCACGGTCGTTCGTTTCGATGCCAACCGTATCGAGGCCGATGTTCCCGGTATTAGGTTTGACGCCGGTTGCAACGAACAGCTCTTCTGCGGCGAATTGCCGAGCGTCACCATCAACCGTAGTTTCGACAATGATCTTCGTTCGACGGGGTGTGCCATCGTCGTCCGCGTGTACAGACCGAACATGATCGAAGTCAGTTCCGGTGATAACCTCGATACCTTCATCACGGAAACATTGCTGAATTTCCCGACCGAGCTGGCCTTCCATTCGAGACAGGACGCGGTCTGACCGTTGCAGTATCGTAGTATCGACGCCAACACGGTGGAGAATCTGTCCCCATTCTAAAGCGATGTATCCCCCACCGATGATGACGATACTCTCGGGGAGTTCACGGCGTTCGAGGATCGTTTCACTCGTCTCGGAATCGATGTCTGCAAGTCCATCGATCGGTGCGGCCTGCGGGGAACTCCCGGTTGCTACGAGTACTTTCTTACCGGTGATACGAACGCCTTCGTCCGTGCCTTCGACGACTTCGATCGTCGTGTCATCGACGAGTCGGCCGTATCCCTCGTAGATGTCGGTCTCGAAGTGGTCAGCGACGGCGACGTAGTTCTCGTGACGGAGTTGTTCGACGAGCCGATCCTTCTCGTCGAGCGCTGCTGCCCAATCTATCGATGGTTCGTTGTCGCTGTACTCGACACCATCAAAGGGATTGTGTGCGGGTTCGGAAGCAGTCTCCGCCACCGCAAGCAAGTGTTTGCTCGGGACGCAGCCGACGTTGACACACGTTCCCCCAAGCGGCAGTCTTGTGTTGACAAGTGCGGTCGTGAGCCCCCGGGAACTGGCCTCAGTGATGGCGGCGAAAGCTGCGGCACCCCCACCGAGAATGACGAGATCGTACGATTGGTGTTGAGACATGAGATAACTTTGGTGAGTGAAGTGTTTATACTGTGGAGTCCGAAGCACTGGAGCAAGTTCGAGGCCACAAAGTAATGGCAGATTCAACTTCACAGCCCTCGCCAACGTGTGACGTTGACGGGACGTGTTATTGTCCGCTCACGGGGATCATCAATACGTTGAGCCAAAAGTACGCAATGCAACTCATCAGCATCATCGGTGCCCATGAGTCGCTGCGATTCGTCGAGATCGAAGCACACCTTTCAAAAGCTAGTACCTCAACGATCTCGAAGCGACTCAGCGAATTTGACGACGCCGGACTCGTGACACGGACACAGTACGACGAAATCCCGCCCCGGGTCGAATATGCACTTACTGAGGATGGGTATGCGGTTCGAAAGCGGCTTGAACCGCTATTGAAATGGGCGACCACTCAATCTGACTCAACCGTTCAATAAGCATGCTCGTTCTAATAGCTAGTTCACCTAATTGCGGATGCAAACAACACCTTGGGAATCGTTCTATAACATCATCGGGGATGAAACCTATTAAGCTCAATCCAGTCGCCGAGAAAATTCACTGCTGGATGTAGAGTGAATACATGATTACAGCAAGACCAGCAGCGACGAAGACACTATTTGCGAGCACGCCGACTGCAAGTGAGACGGCAAAGAACTGATTGGCGATACCCGAGAGAAACGCTCCGAAGGTAATAATTCCGAATCCGACACCGAGCACTCGTAACGAGGGGGAATTAGTATGCCGATAAGCCCTAAACGCAATATAGGTAATTGCGCCACCAAGGAGCAAAATCACCAACTTCACGGCCGCAATTGCGGTCAAAACAGCGTTCACAGCTCGTCACCCATCTTGGACCAGATATCTGCAAGCCGTTCGTCCGTCGTCCGCTGGTCTCTGTCAACAGCGACGGAGAACTCACCAGACTTGGTCATGGAAATGGTGATATCTTCGAAGTCCCGTTCATACTGCGTGACACGCCCACCACCAGGATTTATTTGATCCCGTTCTCGAACGAGAGATGCCGTGCTCAATAGGTCCAGTTTTCGGTACAACGTTGATTTAGGGATGTCACACGCTTCGGTAAGTTCTGTTGCAGTCATAGGGTCAACTGTTTCACGGAGGATAGCTTGACAATCTGGGTCATCTAACGCGTCAACAACAGCCTGAAAAGGGGGTGTGTCGACGGTAGAACCCGGATTGTCACCCATTTGCTGTCTGCCTCGTTTTTTTGCGAGAGAAGATGTGAGTTTTGTTATGGCGGTATTGAATGCTAATCGACCATCGGTGTATTCGATACAACTCGGTGTGTTCAGCCGCTGAAAGGATCTCGAACATGCAGGCACTGTTATTGATGTTCCGCGTATACTTCGAGGAGTTCTTGATAGCGACTCCGGATAGTCGTCTGGCAGATGTGACAGACGTTACTCACAGTCTCTTGTGTTAACTGCTCGTTCGTAAGGTGAGTAGAAGCATACAATGCCGCGGCCGCTAATCCGGCTGGACTCTTCCCACTTTGAATCGCGTTTTGAGTCGCTACTTCTAGAATGTCGCGAGCCACTCGCTGTGCTTCCTCACTCACATCGAGTGCAGAAGCGAACTGAGGCAAGTATTCCGTAGGATCCTCGGGTTCGAGTGTCAGTCCTAGCTCACGGGAGAGATATCGATAGGCCCGTTGGATCCGAATCTCTTCGACTCGACTGACATCAGCAAACGCTGAAAGGGGACGGGGCATTCCCTGTTGCCGCGCGGCTGCATACAACGCTGCTGTTGACATGCCCTCTATTGACCGCCCCGGGAGTAGATCCTCTTCGGCTGCCCGCCGGTATAGTACACCAGCAGTTTCACGAACAGATTCCGGGATACCTAGTGCGGATGCCATCCGGTCAATTTCTCCGAACGCCTGTTTGAGGTTCCGTTCAGTGGCGTCCTTGGCCCGAAATCGTTCGTCCCACGTTCGAAGACGCTGTAAGCGTGCCCGCTTCCGAGCAGCTATGGCTGCCCCATTGGCATCTTTGTCCTGCCAGCTGATTTTTGTACTCAGTCCCTTATCGTGCATCAACTCAGTTGTCGGAGCGCCTACACGACTCTTTTTGCTGTTGTCGCCAGCTTCGAAGGTTCGCCACTCTGGTCCTCGATCGACGAGAGCTTCCTCGAAAACTAACCCACAGCTCTCACAGGTCTGTTCACCGTGAGCCTCGTCTTCAATTATACCACCACCACACTCTGGGCAGGCTTCGATGGCAGAGCCATCGCGCTCTGGTTCCTGCTTCTGGGACTCATGTTCACGGTCACCGCTGGTCCGTGTAGTGATATCATCAGACATCGTTACGTCCCTCCAGAAGTCATGGTGGTCCTTATCACACAGAAGGTGCCCGTATCGTATGAACATGCGGCGGTGTCCCAGTTGGTAGGAATCCGAGGTGCCACTATACTACTGAACTGTGAATTCTTGACTGAATTTGTTGGCCCAAAAATCGTGCTATCGGCGCATTACAATGTCTCAGAAACAGGCTGACAGCAGAGTCACTGATGATTCTCGCCAGATGTATAACCATGGTAAAAATAAGCAGTTGCTAGATGGTGGGGTAGCATATTGAATAACACATCCGGGTTCGATACAGGAATCCGTTCTGTCGCAACTGCAATCGGACTAACCTTTGTCCCAATCGTTATCGGGTCCGTGGTAGTCCTTGGAGCCTCGTCAGTGCTGCTTGTGGTCGGAATCGATGTCTCATCACGGCCATCGCTACGGCTACTCCTGAGTACAGTTCTACTGCAGGGACTCACCTTTGGCGGCCTTGCACTCGTATATCTCAAAATTCGAGGGCTCGGATGCGGATTCGTCCCCGTTTCGGTACCTAATAAACGTGATATCGCAGTCACAGTCGTTGGGACAATCGCTCTTATCCTTCTTCTGTTGTCAGTCTCAGGAATAATCTCAATACTGGATATCGAATCAGCGCAGAACACCGTTGTTACCATCGGTCAACAGAACCCAGTCGTGTTTCTCATTCTCATCCCGCTCTCGTTTCTGTTAGTGGGCCCAGGTGAGGAACTGCTGTTCAGAGGACTCGTTCAGGGGACACTCGCAGAGTCACTCCACCCCACAAGAGCAGTGATATTGGCAAGCGCGCTGTTCGCATCAATCCACCTCTTCTCGTTGTCGGGTGAGGGGAAACTGGTCTACATTGCCATTGCCTTTATTTTGGCACTGGTCTTGGGCGGCGCATACGAGTACACCGGCAATCTCACGGTCCCAGCCCTGATGCACGGCGCGTACAACGCATTACAGTTCGCAGGTGCATATATTTCTTCGACTGGTGGATTCTGATACCACGTATGTGTCCCTTCTTCTACACGGCGAATCGACACAAGCTATCGGTCATACCGTACATCATCCGGTGAAGTCTTCATAAGATACCGAGCCCTGATTAACGATTGTTTGACTCTCTGGGACAGAACCGTCCGGTGGCATACTCCCCTGAGCCGGTCCACCAGGTTCACCGACCACAATGCGGCCAACCATTCCAATGGTTTTGTGTGGGATACAGAAATAATCGTATGTCCCTGCTGTTTCAAACGTATGCTCAAACGTGGCCCCTTGCGCGTTGAGAGTGCCACTATTGAAAGAGTCAGCACCCACAGGAATGCGCGTTACCGACGCCGAAGTAGCCTCCTCAGTGTACGCTGTCGCTGAATGACGGCCACCCCGGATTTCAAATGTGACAGTCTCACCAGGCTCGACGAATAATCCGATTGGGTCAAAATAGTACTCACCGCCCTCAGTAATCATCAGGACAGTGTTCGGCTCTCTAGTATTGGTCCGGTTGCTACCGTTATCTTCCGCTGAGCTGCATCCAGCGAGGCCAATGACTCCACCGGTCGTCAACAAGCCGGTAGTTTTGAGAAGTTGTCTGCGCTCCATACTGGTCAATATACAGTACCTGATTATGAGACAGGTGCGGCTTCCCACATCATAGGACATCGCCATGCGTTGATATACCCGAACCGCGAAAACCGATATAGAGAATAGTGCCCGAATGTTGGCAGTTTCAGTGCTGCTAGCCCCGATTTCGAGACATGAAGTGAATAGGACTTACCCAACTTTCAATGGATGAGCGCCTATTATGATTGAGCAGAGTGGCACAGACTATTCTGTGTTTAGAGAGTTCACTGCCATCGAAATCGTCGGAACGGTACTTCCGGTCCTTTTGCTGATTATCGTCAGTACGATTCTCTTCTCGTGGCCACCAACCGTACTGGCATGGTTCTCCTGTGGGGTTGGAGGACTCATACTGGTGATATGGACGGGCCGGGCACCCACAATTTCAGTCACTGTACTCGACTGGCCTCGTCCTGAGTCAGGAGCGGATATCGTCATAAACGCCATCGCATACAACGGTGTACTAGTTCTTGGAACAGTCATCGCAGAGATTGTGTGGCAAGTGTCAACGGCGGTGCTACTCGCTGCACTGGTCGGTGTATTCCTCCCGTTTTGGTTCCTCAAACACATTCAGTTCATCGCCTTCATGGATTCCGGATGAACATGAAACGCAAATACAAGCGTCTAGCATACAAGCATCGCAAGCAAAAGAGCGAATCGACAGAGTGGTTTCATAAATCCCGACGACGACAACGGAATTCGAAGGGTGTACCAGTGGATGCAAAACGATGGACCCAAATTCTATAGTACTATGAGTACGGGAACCCGGTCTCAGTGGCAGATACAACCTGGGTCAGCAAATACTCGCTCGACTGGCGTCGGGGTTCGGACAGGAACGGTGCTTGTCTCCTGTATTATTGCATTGACACAGGTCCCAACCGCGTCAGCACATAGCGTGACCGGAGCCGCTGGTCTCACAGAGATACACGGGGCCATGCTCACCCTCGTTGGGATTGCTATTGTCGGTGGAGCTGTCGGATTCAAACGACATAGTCGACTCACTCCCGAACAGGCCCTCACCGGTGTCTTTATCGGTATCGTAACAGCAGCGACGGGAGCTGTTCTGTTCGATGCACTCTCGATTGATGTCCAGTACTCGGCTGCGACTATGCCGTTTTCGCGGTCGTTGTACCCCTTGATAGCGTTCGCTGTCGGGCTTACTATCATGATTGGGAGTCTCTCAATCGGTTGGTTTAGATGGCGGACGCGCCCTCGATACACCGGACTTGGGTTCATTTTGGGGCTGTGGGTGACCTACCCATATCTCATCCCAGGACCAGCGAGTAACTCCCATCCCCTCGGATACTTGCTGGTATTGAGTCTCCCCATCGCTGTTGGGTATATCCTCAAAAAAGATGCAGCCCACGTTATTCGAGACGTCTTCCGTGACCCAGTGGCCCGACGTTTCGGCATTGGTGTGGCGGTCGTCGTTGGGCTGTTTTTCCTCTTCATTACAGGATATCTCTCCGTATTTCCCGAAGAAGGGCTACCACACGAGCCGAAACTGGTCGTCTTACCGGTCATTTATCAACTGGTTTCTTGGCCGACACTCGAAGTCGTCCGGCCGCACATTCCGTTCTTCCTCGCAATCTCTCCAGGGCTGGTGATAGTTGTTGGTCTCCTGAGTTCGCTCATCGGATTCAACGCAGGGATTATCGCTCGGTACTGGCGAATCGAGGAGAGTGCTGGACTTACAGAGGGGACTGCAGGCACAGCGACAGTTGTTGGCTCGTGTACCTGTGGGTGCTGTGGCCCGCTGGTAGCGAAAATTGCGATTCTCGCAGCGGGGCCATCGATTGCGGCGCCACTGTACTGGGTCTTCGTTGACCCAGCATCACCGCTAGGTGTACTCTTTATCGCCGGGAGTATTGCTTTGTTCACTGGGAGTCTAGTCTACTCGATAGAATCAGCAACACGCTCCAGCGAAATTGCCGATTTCAGCCCAGCAGACTGAGAATGTAGTGAAACCGAGAGAGTCCTACGACACGCCCAAAGGTTTGGTCAGCAAATCCCACCCGACAAACCGAGGGGTCCGCTCACGGAATGCTTCATACTCTTCGCCATAGTGTTCCCGCAGCCATGGCTCTTCAGCAAATGGGAAGAGGGCAGAGACGACAATCGTCAACGTTCCGTGTATCGCTACTTTCTGGGAATTCGTCGCGATGATAGCGCCGACGAGAAACGAATGAACCCCACACTCTGGGGATTACGCGTAACCTGAGAGGTTCTCATACTATCTCACCGTATTTGACCCAGCGAAGTGCTTCGTCGCGGTCATCGACATCGAAATACCGCATTTCCGTCGGTGCAACGGGCCAGAGAGGACGAATCACCTTCCACAATTCATAGAGAAGCCTCGCCCACACGTTGTCACCGACTGCGGCGTATCGCTTGATGGCGAACTCCGATCCATATCGTACGTCAGGGATCAGGCCAGTCAGGTGGGTTAGGAACGTCCACACAGTCCAGTCAGTGGTCTCCTCGTAGACATGGATCGCCCCGTATTTGCTGGTTTTCTCACTTAACAACTCGTAGAACTCCTGGTACCCTGATCGTGTTCCATTGTGCATCTGGAGCGCGATGACATTATTTTCGGTTGCCTCCAAGAGTTCATACATCGGGGTGCCAGTGTGGTCCTGGTGCGTGTCGTCGTGAGTCGTAGTTGGAATCATCGTCAGTGAGTGTGGGCGTCGAGGCGGTCGTCGTGCTCACTGTGCAGGAATTCGATTGTGGCGTGATTCACGCCAATATCGGCTAATGCCTCGTGGACCTCCCGGCGAATTCGGTCCGCAGCGGCGAGTGTCTCAACTGCCGTCCGCAGGTGTAACGTCGCGATTGTCAGTTCACTACAGATCTGCCACGTGTGGAGGTCTTCGATAGCTTCGACGCCGTCAATACGGAGGACAGCTGTCTCCACTTCCTCACCGGAGATGGGGCCTTTATGAAGGAAGATGATACCGCTGCCTCGCAAGAGTTTCCCAGCCGACCAGAGAACGATACCGGCGATGAGGATAGCGACAACGGGGTCGATGACTCGAAGGCCGGTGAGGTCAATCGCCACCACTGAAACAATAACAGCGACCGATCCGCCGGCATCACCGAGCAGATGATAAAACGCGCCGCGTTCGTTGAGATTCATCTCACCACCCTGGACGACATAGACCGACACGAGATTGATTACGAGGCCAGCCACTGCGATTGCGAGTGTTGGGCCTGTTCCAATATCAATCGGGTTCAGAAACCGCTGATACGACTCGTAGACGATGTAGATTACCATTGGAATCAACAGCGCACCGTTCAGAAACGCGGCGAGCGGTTCGAGTCGGTGCAGCCCATAGGACCACTCCGGCGACCTATCGTACCGGTCAGCGACGGCCGCAGCTGCAAAGGCCATCACGTACGCCAGCGCGTCAAACAGCATATGCAGCGCGTCACTCAGTAATGCGACGGAACCAAACAAGAGCCCACCAGCTAATTCAGCGACGAATCCGACCAGATTGATACCTGCTACGGCACCGAGTTTACGGATGCTATCGCCGCCGCTAACACTGTGCTCGTGACCATTCTCAGTAGCATGATCATGTTCCATTGCAATCGTCTCGTCTCTCATCCTGGACAGCCCAGAATTATTAAACTGGCTGTTAATATATGCCCATTTAGACACTATTTCTAATAATTATTCAAAGATAAGTTAATAACAATATTATTATTGTTTCTGGAATGCGGAGAGTCATGGCCACTACGAGCCCATCATAGAAGCTTTCTCATAGCTTAAGCTTTTCACAACCAGGGTTGCTGTCCGCTTAAGATTGGTAAACTGGATCTTGTGGAAGGGTATCAGCTGGGCTGTCTGTTTCTCTACAGGCGTAGCAGGGCGAGCGCCCTGGGGTCGTACGGAAGACTTCGTCTTCCGGATGACGAGATGCTTCGCGTCTCGAACCACTTGACTTAGAGGCGGTTCACCGGCAATCAGGGCGATTCGACAAGAGCAAGGATATCTGGCGCTTTGTATACTCTGTTGCGCTTTTTGTCAGTCACTTCTACTATGATTCCTTCGGCGCAAGGTTTCTCGATCGCGTCGTAGACTGCCTGTCGTGAGCGCCCGGTCACGTCGATGGCCCGTGGAGCCTTCAGATACGGCTCTTCGAACAGGTGCTCAAGGACATCTCGGACTGCTGGACTGTTCGGAAAACGCCTCGGTAGTCCGCACGGAGCGCCACAAGTTCGATACCACATTGGTAGGCATCGATAGCCTGTTCGGCAATCGCGTTGAGGACGAACGTGATCCACGACTCCCAGTCACCGTGCTGGCTCACGGCGAAAAGGCGGTCGAAGTACTCCGTCCGATAGTGGTTGAAGTACGCCGACAAGGTCACAAAGAAGTTCTCGATCAATCTGTCTGCCATCATCCAGGGCATTGAAGCCTGTCCGGATCGCCTCGGCGTAATTATACGCTTCTCGGATGTCCCGAAGGTTGGTTGCTGAGTGCTCTGGATCGTCGTCGAGATTGTGAAGAACGATATCTGAGACAGTGACGTCAGTCCCTTCGATTTGCGAGCTCATCGCCGCTTCTCGGACGACAAACGACACGATAAGAAGGTTCTCGTTCTCGATATCGTCGTAGAGTGTCGAGAGCTGTTCGAGGGCATAGCGCGCATCCCCGTAGGCACGGAGGATATCATCGCTGTGTGTGAGCTCTGGCGGGAGTCCGGCAGGCTGGTAGCACGGAATGTTCTCGTAAGGATCGATTCATCCCGCCCCTCCTTGAAATCGGCATGATCCATTTGAGTAAGAAACTATGTCTGACGCAGCTTAATCTGTGGAAAAGCATTAAATCAGACTAGTGAGTGGAAAACATTTATTTTTTCAACCAAATGCATTAGATATTAACTAAAACTGCACAGGTCACGGTCAGTAGTCAATCCCGATGTGACGATTCTTGCAAGCTAGCGTACCAGCCGAGAAGACGATTGTCGCTACTGCTGATGGCGGCAGATTTCATCGCGAACGATAGTCCTGATTTCTTGTTCGGGGAAACTTCTATCAGCGGGAGCATCTGGTATGTCTAGTGGTTCAAGTTCTTCTGCGGCCGCTTGGAGTCGCTCGTCTCCAGCTTCGGCGTAAAAATAGAGATCACGACGTTCCTCGTAGAACGTGCCCAGCACTGATTTGCCGACAGGCGTTCCTCAGCCGCTTCAGCGTAGGTGTAACCTTGCACGACGCGTTCGAGCGTGCGTTGAATAGTCAATAATTCGTCAACGTTGACCTACAGATCCGTCCTCGACCCGATCCAACAGATGGGCGAGCAGTCCATCACCTGCTCTCATTAGCAACGCCAATACCGAACTGAATCCGGCGAATCTTCTACTTGTGCTCTACACGGAGATGCCGCCCATCACACCGGACCACGGTCGTTCGCTACTCGCTGACTTCGGTTTTTACGACCGTTGCGGGCCGTGTCGTCAATCGGAGAACGCGGTCAGTGACACTCCCAAGTAGAGCACGATATTCTTCGGGCCGCCGTTTGGTGCCAAGTACGAGCAAGTCCGCGTCGTGATCATCGGCGTACGCAACGATGGTCTCTGCGGGGCGACCGTGGTGAATTGCCGTTTCGATGTCGATGCCGGCTTCCGACGCTCGAGTACGGAGCTCTGAAAGCGTATCTTCGCCGTGTTCTTCGAGGCCGTGTTCTGGGCCTTCAGCTTCGTCGACGTACTCGTCGCCGCTGTACGCAGTCACGACATCCTCGTCAACGACGTAGAGCACATGGAGGGTCGCGTCGTGCGTGGCTGCGAGGTCGAGTGCATGCGCTGCAGCCTGTTCAGACGCGACGGTACCGTCGGTCGAGAGGAGAATTCGGTTGTACATTCATTCGGATTTCAAACGCGGCTATAATAAATTCCGGTTCTGATTCCCAGCGCTCTTGAGGGATACCGCGGTGAAAGCGGTGGTTGACGGCAGCAGCACCTGTTGTGTCAGCTGTAATCCGACTAACGCCAGTGTCTCCATTGACCAGCTGTTGGTTATTCGAATGGGGAACCCAAGGCCCAGCTATCGCAGTATCAGTTGAGGTTGCGGCCCGTTACCTTTTGTCGATAGGACTACCTAACAAAATGACAACTGAGTTATTTAGATTCAGAAGAAGGATCAAGACTCTGGGCGAGGTTACGGTGCGACCTTCACCATCTGAAGTCTATAGGTTGTATTCTGGTAGGCCACGTACCCTGTGGTCTCTCGTGCAACACGCCAAGCTTCCGATGGAATTCGACTCTCTGGGCTAGGAGGGAGGCGATCAGTAGCCGCGACGAGCAGTCGAAGGTTTCTGGGAGGTGTTTCGTTGCTCAGCCCGCTCCAGGGTTCAGTTTGACCAGCTTCGATTACCATACTAACTTGCTCCCGTTGGTAATTTGTGAGGTTGGCCGTGGACAGTGAAAGAATCTCTGCACTCATGTCCGGTTCCTCGTTAACTGGGTTTGCACTCACGTAGAGCGTCACAGAATACGGATCACTGTGGATGTTCTGCGCCTCTGTGGGGGTTTCTGTGGACGATATGGGTGTTTCCGTAGACGATGTGGGGGTTGAATCGGCTGGGGCTGTAGGTGGCGAACCAGGATTTGCTGGCGGCGATGCGGGCGGTGAGGCGGGAGTTCCTCCACAGCCTGCAAGCAGGACAGTGAGACAAACCACCAGTGCACAACAGGGGAATGATCCACGGACACTGGACATAGATTACGGTGATTACTAACTGACAAGTGTCTTGTGCTATCCGAGTTATTTCGTAGATAGCGATATTGCGCCTCTGAAAAATCAGTAGCTATCACAGCAACTCCACCTAACATAACAAAGATCGATAGAAGACTGAGGTAATACGCTTGAAATTCTGTTATTAGACTAGTTTGACTCCTGGCGACTAAGTTTCGTACGGCGCTCTTCGAATTCCTCTTCGGAGAGGTCACCGCGAGCATATGCCATCCGGAGTTCCCGGAGTGCAGGGTCAGTGGTCCCGGACGTTCCAGCGCGACCGGCGAAACCACGATACAAGAGGTACCCAATCCCACCGAGAACAAGTACCCAGACGAGCATCATCCCGACGCCCCACAGTGGCGAGAGACCACCGGCCATCCCCCCGTTCCACCACCAGCCCATCATCCCCATCATCGGCATCGCAAGCACCATCATCAACACTGGCAACAAGACGATGACCGCGAGGACGAGCAAGACGGCCCGGAGCAGACCATCGGACGTCTGGTCGATGGACATGCGACTATCGAGTTCCGTTGCCGACTGTCGATAACATCCGTTCGAATCGGTCGGTAACGTCTGTTGCAATCGAGTCGAGTGCATCGTTGTCCGCGATGCCGACAAGTCGTTGCGGGTCGACAGCGCTCACGGTGACATCGCCATCGTCAGTCTCGTAGACGATGACGTTACACGGGAGGAGTGCGCCGAGGTCGCGCTCCGCAGTCAGCCCCTCATGTGCGAGCGCTGGGGTGCAGGCGCCGAGGATGCGATACTGTCGGAACTCCTCCCCGAGTTTCTCCTCAAACGTGCTCCGAACGTCGATGTCACAGAGGACACCGAACCCCTCGTCTTCGAGCGCGTCGACGGTACGTTCGACCACTTTGTCGAAGGCACCAGTCGCTGACGTTTCCATCGTGTAGCTCATACGCCATGGTACAATTGTTGCATATTTAACATTAGTGTCCAGATGAAGCACGCGCGGGTACTGTGTCTGCCATATCGGTCCGAGACCCGTTTCAGAGGGACCGCTCCAGCTGTTCTCGCCGGCGTTCGAACTCTTCATCCGAGAGATCACCACGCGCGTAACGTTCTCGGAGGACCGCCATCGAGCGCTCGCCCCGCTCGTCGTCTCGACGACCCCAGACCCTCCAGACGAGGTACAGCGGGAGCGCGACCAGCAGCCCCATCCAGAGGAGCCCCCAAAGTCCCATCGCTCCGCCGAGAAGTCCCCAGCCGCCCCCCATCGTTGATCCCCCCATCATGCCACCTCCGTAACCCCCGCCCCCGTGGGCAGCAGCGGTGCCAGTCATCACGACCAGCCCGAAGGCGACGGATAACGTGAGTCGATAAGCGGTGCGTCCAATCTGCGTAGTGTGTTGGGTCATGATTCTGTATTGGCGGGTCGCGGTGGTCGGTCGGTGCATTCGAATTGGGCAGGGTCCTCAGCAGTGGCCCTGTCCGTGCGTTCCGCGGTGGTCGTCAGTCTGACCCTGTCCGTAGGGTCTGTGATAGTCGCTAGCGTGGTCCTGTCCGTTCGTCCCCTGGTGGTTGTCGTGGTCCTGGGCCATTTCGCCGACGGTCACACCCATGTGGTCTTCCATCCACTCGACGGCGCCGGGACCCATGTGATCGGTCACGTGGTCTTCCATCCACGTCGGCCAGTCGTCAGCGGTTTCATCATACGGATGGGCGTCATCTGCCGTCGTATCGTTGCCGTGTGCGCTCCCCAGCCCCGGGGCCAGCGCGAGGCCGACGATTGCGAGCGCTACGAGCAGCCAGCGGCCAATAGTGAAATTGGTCATTGTCTTTCTCCTCAGGTAGTCGTAGGCCCGCTTTGGAGTTATCACGATAGGTGTGAACTGGCATAGGAGAGCGTTCGAGAACGTATATAGAGCGTTCTAATCGTTTTTCAGAAACAGGACCGTTCATAGCAGCCGAATTCGACAGGGTGGAGAACTCCGTTGTCTCAGAAGCATGCAGAAGCGTGCGTCCGAATGTGAATCTTCAGTGAATCACGATTCGCGTCCGATAGCCAAGAGAGTCGATTAGCTAAGTACTGGTGAGGTAGCCGTCATACTCAGAAGAACCGTTTTCAGTAGCGCGCCACTTCGCAAACGTATGTCAACGACTGTCGAGACACCTGACGCAGACGAAACATGTGCGTACTGTGGGTCACGTATCTTCGATCACGAGCCAATCTGTGTCCGAGACTGCACCGATGACTGTGGGTCACCCAACTACTTCTGTAACCACGCCTGCCTATCAGCCTATATCGACGACAACGATCTCGTGACGGGCGATGCGTGTGAGTGGAACCCCGACGAAAGCAACTGCAGCTAACTCCGACCGTCAGGAGAGATAGGACCTACCCGAGGCATCTCAGTTCGAGAGGCTATCGTTTCGACGACGGGAACGGAAGCCATACCAGATGGCTGGCACGCCCAGTGGTAGCGAAAGGACGCCGAATAGGACCGCGAACAGCCAATGCGACTGCCACTCTCGGCGGGACGCGGCCCATGCAATCAGTCCCATCCCAGCCGTGCCGAGAGCGAGGTTACTCCAGAGACCAATACCGGTCGCACAGTATGCCCAACACAGAGCGGTTGCGGCGGGACCCAGCGGCGTCGGCGTGACATTCGGAACGTATATAACTCGGCAGTACAGCGACAGCACGAGCATGTACACTGCTGGTATAGCCAAGAGCCACCGGTGACTCGCTGTCTTCGAGTCAGCCCACCGGTCGTACGCCCCCAACAGTGCCAGCGGGAACGTAAACTCGAGAAGCCACATGCCAATCATGTAGCTCGCAACCGAATGGCCCCATCGCGGCTGGGACACGGGCAGCGTTACCGGTAGACCCCACCCTAGCAGGTCCTGGGTCGGCGATGGGTTCGTCAGGAAAGCCACTACCACCAGTCCAACGGCGACAATGGTCAATCTCTCGCCGACGGTGGCAATTCGATTCAGCGGTTCCGGGAGTCGATGCGCGCTGAGCGAACGGTTGCCAAGGTGCATGTGTGAGTCTATACGGTACCATATTTTTCCTCGATTTCGGCTTTACCCTATAATGTGTTTAGAGAGTTTCCTGCGAAAGATTTCGACCGATGAGGTCATCAAATCAGTCGGGTATTTTCGAACCCCTACGTGACTATCTCCGAATGTTATGCGCCAAAACCACACTGCACATAAAGACCCCTGCGTCTGTCATCAGCTGGTCTGGTTGTGCTCCAGGTCATCACTCGGATAGATACGATACGTTCGGCCCTGCCGTTCGCGGTACAGCAGGCCGCGC
This sequence comes from Haloarcula sp. Atlit-7R, assembly GCF_003666065.1. Lineage (NCBI taxonomy): Archaea > Methanobacteriati > Methanobacteriota > Halobacteria > Halobacteriales > Haloarculaceae > Haloarcula > Haloarcula sp. Atlit-7R. Next base: position 39,113 of record NZ_QXIK01000009.1, read on the forward strand.
TTCTCGAGGGAGCTGACCGTCTGGCTCACCTTGCTCTTCGAAAAGTCAGAGCGGTCTCGCAGTTCGATTTGCGTGAGGCCGGGTGAGGACAGCACCGGTTCGAGGATTCGGCGCTCGTCTTCTGGCAGGAGATCTAACACACGGGCCTGTGGTTGCGATTCCGGAGTAGTCTCTCCAGCTGGTTGTTCCGCCGGTGACGCCGTACTCTTAGGACCATCCGCACTCGTTGCCGAGGCCTGCGAACGGGTCTCTGCATCTGGGCCAGCGAACTCATCTCGAACCAAGAGATACCCGCCACCCACGACAGCGGAGACGAAGAGCGTCCCGAAGACGTACCAGAGTGGACTCGTTCCGTGCGCAGCGCCCATCGACGACCCCATCCCCATCATCGACCCCATCTGTTCGAACGCCTGCTGTCGCTGGTATGCTTGCCAGCTGAGCACTCCGCCAAAGAGAAAGATAGCCGCGACGAGGAGGCCGGCAGCCGTATCTGCTCGCCGGCTATTCATGTCACCCACCTCGCTCTAGTGTGTCGCGTGATCATATGTAATCATCAGTGAGACGGCGGTGTACCAGTTTTGATTACCATTCAAACGTGTCTCATACTGACTGACGTTTTACGGGCACATCGTGTGGCTGTCGCCGCTGCCTGAACGTCGTAGCCCGACAGTGGATGCCAATTTGGTCAGTGGTCATGGCTGCCGGCTCCACCTCCTTCAGAAACGTGTGGGTGTTGGTCTGAGAACTCGGTCGGGTGTTCTTCAAAGGACTGCTTGCACCGTTTCGAGCAGAAGTAGTACGTCTCATCATCGTGAGTAAGACTCGGTCCACTATCGTCAGTCCGCATCCCACAGACTGGGTCACGATACTTGCCGGGCGCACCGAGCCCTCGACGGTAGACGTAGAGCAGGAACCCCGAGAGCGCAAACGCGATGAGGTTGAGGTAGAACGTGTAGTTGATTTCGAAGTACGTCTGTTCGGTCGCAGTCTGTCCGCCAGCGAGGTCTGGCACGAGACCGAGCACGTCAAACAGTTCTTCCATGAGAAAGCCCGTGAAGGCCATCGTCACGAAAAACACGCCGAGGATGTACAGCATCACCTTCCAGCCGTAGTACTTCCGGTAGACGTTCAGGACGGGAATCGTGATGAGGTCGGCATAGACGAACGCGATGACGCCGGCGAAGCTGATACCCCCGCCCCAGAGCGCGACGGCGAATGGGACGTTCCCCATGCTCCCGACGAAGCTGATGACGGCGATAGCGACGCCCATGATGGCGTTCTCTGCGCTGACGAGCACACCCTCGCCCTGGATGAACAGCGTGTTCCACACCGACTGTGGAACGAACACGATGACGAACCCCGAGATGAGAAAACCGGCCACGACATCCTTCCAGATCATCGACCACTCCTTTCGGTACTGATTACCGACCTTGTACCAGCCACCCCACGACAAGAGTTCATCGCGCCACCCGCCGCTGCTGGCGGCTTCCTGCTCGTAGGTCTCCATACAGCCTTCCGAGCAGAACTTCAGCGTCTCGCCGCCATCGGTCACCAGCGAGTACTCGTCTTTGCCTTCCATCCCGCAGGTCGGGTCCTCCGTAATCCCGTGGTCGTGGTCACGGTCGTTGAGCGCCTGTCTGACTTCGTCGAAGAGATTCTCAGGGAGCGTCAGATGGACAAGGACTGCCATCACCGCGATGAGAATGACACCACCGAGCAGTTCTGCGACGAGGAACTCCCAGCCCAGCAGTATGAGAATCATCAGTCCCAGCTCGACGATGAGATTCGTCGAGGCGAACATGAAGGCGAGGACGTTCACCACGTGTGCCCCCTTCTTGAACAGCCCTTTCCCGATAGCAATCGCACCGAAGCTACACCCGCTACTTGCAGCGCCAAACAATGTCGCTTTCGTGACGCCACCCACAGTCTCCTCGCCCAGGACTTGAGCCATCCGTTCTTTCGAGACGTAGACCTGCACGAGACTCGTGATGACGAGGCCCATGATGATTGCCCATGCTGCTGTCCAAAGGAATCCGAACCCGATCCGTAAGGATTCGAAAATCCCGTCGACGATGGCGGCTTGCATATCTAGTACATCGCGGGGCTGATTTTTTGCCGTTGTTCTTAACAAACCAAGCTCGGAGCGGCGAGATTCCGAATATACGAAAGCAAGACTGAGTTTCGGGATGTCGGTTTCCTCGAAGCCACTGTCCGGTTACAGTAGCGAGGTTGGAATCAATGAGGCCAGATTCAGTCGGTCTATCGGAACCAGCCCAGCAGTTTGTAGTCGTGGTCGGGGGTGTATCGGCGGAACATCAGGCTGTTCGACAGCACCGACACGCTGGAGAAGGCCATCGCGCCGGCGGCGAGGACGGGCTGGAGCAGGCCGAGCGAGGCCAGCGGAATCATTGCCGTGTTGTAGCCCAGCGCCCACACGAGGTTCTGCTTGATCTTCACGAGCGTCGCATCCGAGATGCGGATTGCCTTCACGACATCCACCGGATCGTCACGCATCAGCGTAACGTCCGCCGCTTCGATGGCGACGTCCGTCCCGCTGCCGATAGCCGTGCCAACGTACGCAACCGCGAGTGCCGGGGCATCGTTGACGCCGTCACCGACCATCATCGCCTTGCGCCCATCGTCTTGAATCGCCTCGACGGCATCGGACTTGTCTTCCGGGAGAACCCCAGCACGGACGTTTTCGGGGTCAATGCCGACCTGTTCGGCGACAGCGCGGGCGGTGCGCTCGTTGTCGCCGGTGATCATCATCACGTCGACGCTACGCTCCTGCAGTTGGCTCACGGCGTCCTTCGCACTCTCTTTGACGGTGTCGGCATCGGCGACCACGCCGACGATTTTGCCCTCGTATGCGACTAGCATCGCCGTTTTGCCCTCGTTTTCAAGGCGCTCCATCGTGTCCTCGGCCGGCGAAGGGTCGATTCCGTTGTCACGGAGGAGTTTTCGATTACCGACCAGCACCTCGCTGTTGCTCACGGTCGCTTTGATACCGTGTCCAGGAACGTTCTCGAAGTCGTCGGGGACAGTCACATCGATACCGCGATCTTCGGCTCCATCGACAATCGCACGGGCAAGCGGGTGTTCGCTCCCGCTCTCAGCGGTGGCTGCGAGTCGCAACACGTCATCCTCGCTGAGTTGATCGTGCGTGGTTAGCTGGCCACCGTCTACGGCAGGATCTCCACCATCGGCGACGGGCTGGTCCTCGCCATCAAAGACCACCACATCGGTCAGTTCCATCTGGCCTTTGGTGAGCGTTCCAGTCTTGTCGAAGACGACGGTGTCGACGTCCTTCGCGCGTTCGAGGATGTCGCCACCTTTGAACAGGACGCCGTGCTGTGCACCGATGGTCGTCCCGACCATGGTAGCCGCGGGCGTCGCCAGCCCCAGCGCACATGGACAGGCGATCAGTACGGACGAGGCGAACACGATTATCGCAAACTCGAAGATTGAGACACCGCCAGCGGCGACGGGACCACCCGCGACGAGACCCCATAGCGGCAGCGCATCAACGAAGCCCGCAAGGACCTCGGGGAACAGGTACCAGACGATTCCCCAGAGAACTGCGTTCGCGATGACTGCAGGCACGAAGTACGCAGAGATGCGGTCGGCAAGATTCTGAATGTCCGGCTGGCGCGACTGCGCCTCCTTGACAGTCTGGACGATCTGCTGGAGGGCGGTGTCCTTTCCGACCTTCGTCGCTTCCACGACGAGCACGCCGTTCTCGTTGATCGTCGAGCCGACCACCTCGTCTCCTTCGCCTTTCTCGACAGGGACTGACTCACCAGTCACCATCGACTCGTCGACGGCACTCTGCCCATCGACGACGACTCCGTCGGTGGGGATCTGCTCACCGGGGCGAACCTTCATCCGGTCTCCGACCTCGACGTCTTCGAGCGGAATTTCCTCCTCGTTTCCGTCCTCATCAACGACAGTGGCGGTGTCAGCCTCCATTTCCAGCAACTTGCGGAGTGCCTCGCCGGCCTGTCCCTTCGAGCGGGCTTCGAGGTAGTTTCCAAGCGTGATGAAGACGAGGATGAACGCCGCGGTGTCGAAGTACAGTCCGCCGGCAATTACCTCAAGCAGAACCGCCACGGAGTAGACGTACGCAGTCGTCGAGCCCAGCGCAATCAGGACGTCCATGTTGGCACGCCCGTTCTTGACGAGCGCCTTGTAGGAGTTCTCGTAGAACGGCTTGCCGAGCACTAGCTGGACGGGCGTCGCCAGGACAAACGCTATCCATCCGGACGGAAAGCCAAAGAGCTCGTCGCCGACGAGCCCGAGCCCCAGCAGGTGGTCAGCCATGAACACCAGCAAGGGCAAGGATAGTACGGCGCCGAACAGCGTCAGTCGGAGTTGCCGACGGATTTCTTCTTGTCGGGCAGCCTCTCGTGCATCCCCGTCAGAACCGTCAGTAGTATCATCACCTTCACGGACGGGTGAGTAGCCAGCATCCTCGATAGCATCGTATAGATCCGAGCGACTCGCTTCAGCCGGGTTGTACGTGACCTGTGCCTCGTCAGTCGCGAAATTGACATCGGCCGCAACGACACCCGGCGTCTGCCGGAGTGCATTTTCTACTGTCTCCGAACAGTTGGCACACGTCATATCGGTGATACCGATCGTCACCGAATCCGTAATTGGCGTGTACCCGGCCTCCTCTATAGCATCGAAGACTCGTTCGAGCGATACCTCGTCGGGGTCGTATTCGACGCTTCCCTCGTCGGTCGCGAAATTAACGTTCGCGTCCGAGACGCCGTCAACCGAGGTGACTGCATCGGTGATTGTCTGTGCGCAGTTCGCACAACTCATCCCCTGGATATCGACGTGGCTTTTTCGCTTACTCATCACTCATACATACACACTCTATATTCAATCGATTTGTGCCTTTGTCTATTCAGCAAATCGCCACCTGAGCTTTTGATTGTAAACCTACCCGTCGATCAGTGTCGACTCAATCAGCCCCCTGCTGAAGCTGTTCGTACTTCTCGGTAAACCGGGTTTCACACGACTGACAACAGAACTGATACAACTTCCCGTCGATGCGAACCGCAGTCCCCTCGCTGTCGACCGTATTCTCACACTGGGCGCAGGTGAGCGCGAACTCTGCCCCGCCAAGGTCTGGGGACCAATCAGCCGCCGCAAGAAGCGTCACCTCGACATCAGCGATTGCATCTTCGGCCACGGTTTCAGCGAGCCAGCTCGAAACATCGTTATCAGGTACCCGAGCGTACACTATCAGTTCACCGTCGGCCGAGGTGAACACGTGTTCCACTGCCCCATCATCAAGCAAGGTACTCCGAAGCGCGGAAACGTCTGGACCCTCCCGAGCTACCTCGATAGTCAGTAACACCGGGATGCCTTTCTGGAGTTGTGACCGGTCGATATCGAGCGTGAAACGATTGATGACGCCCATATCTTGCATCTTTGCCACCCGATCCGAAACGGCAGGTGCTGAGAGGCCGACTACCTCTGCGATGTCACTGTAGGCCCGGCGGGCGTTCGATTGCAGTAACTGAAGGATTTCGAGGTCAGTTTCGTCAAGTTCGCGCATACTTCGAGTACGGCTATGAATGACTAAAGCTCTCCGACAATTCTGGATTTGATTCCAAAGTAAGATGGGTATCGTATCCCCCATAGCGAAAGGGAAATCAGAATAAAAGAGGGGTACGTAGAGAGTAGTGTATGTCCACCACCATCACCGTCGAAGGGATGACCTGCGGACACTGTGAACAGACAGTCGAAGAAGCGGTCGAGGAAGTCTCTGGCGTCACAGGTGCCGCCGCCGACCGAGACGCCGAACAGGTTACTGTCGAGGGGGACACCGACGTATCGAGTCTCGTGGAAACCGTCGAAGATGCGGGATACACCGCGCAAGCCTGAACCGGCAACGTACTGAAAATCATCCCGTCGTTCTCATTCGAGTCCTTCCGCCGGCCGTACGCGATAGTGTCGGCGTGTAGCTAGTACAATGGGTGACGGTACCAATAAACAATACATGACCAACCACCCAGACGACGACCCGCCGGACGAACAGCCGCCAGACCGCCCCGCTACTCCGCAGTCAGACGACGATTGCGCCTGTTGCCGCATCTGTGAACTCGAATCTGCTGGCGATGGAACTGATAAACCCGGTAACGAGCACCAACACAACCATCCACAACAAAGCGGTCCCGGGACCCATACCGATTCTAGCGTCGAACAGGAACTGCTCGAAGACGAGGCCGAGCGGGCTGCCGAAGCCGAACGGGAGTTACACGACCGAGCAGAACACGGCGAGCACGCAGGCCACGATCAAGACGGTGACCACGCGGATCACGACGGTCACGGTGGGATGCACGCCGGTCACGAACAGATGTTTCGCCGTCGGTTCTTCGTCTCAACGGCGCTGTCGATACCCGTACTCCTGTATAGCCCGTTCATACAAGGGGCACTCGGATTCTCCGCGCCGGCGTTTCCCGGAAGCAGTTGGATAACACCCGTCTTCGCGGTAGTCGTGTTCGCTTACGGTGGCGTTCCGTTCCTCAAGATGGCGGTTCCTGAACTGAAAGACCGGTCGCCGGGGATGATGACGCTCATCTCGATGGCGATCGTCGTAGCATTTCTATATTCCGTCGCCAGCCTATTCATTCCCGGTACGACTCCGTTCTTCTGGGAGCTGGTCACGCTGATAGATATCATGCTGCTCGGTCACTGGATCGAAATGCGGTCGGTCCGGGCGGCCTCCGGTGCGCTCGACGAACTGGCCAAACTCATGCCCGATACGGCCGAGCGAGTCACCGAGAGTGGCGAGACCGAGGGGGTACCCGTCTCGGAACTTCAGGACGGAGACGTCCTACTCGTCCGACCTGGAGCGAGTGTTCCAGCCGACGGCGAAGTCGTCGAGGGGGCGTCCTCGGTCGACGAGTCGATGATAACGGGGGAATCGCGACCCGTGGACAAGGAGGAAGGTTCTGATGTCGTCGCTGGGACGGTTAACCAAGATGGGAGTCTCCGGGTCCGCGTGACGAAGACGGGCGACGAGACAGCACTGGCAGGCATCATGCGACTCGTCGAGGATGCCCAGCAGTCGAAGTCAAAGACACAGCTGCTCGCCGACCGAGCGTCCGGTTGGCTGTTCTACGCCGCGTTGGGTGTGGCGGCTATCACGGCTGTGGCATGGGTCATTGCGGTGGGGCTGAACATCGCCGTACTGGAACGCGTCGTCACGGTGCTCGTCATCGCCTGTCCACATGCACTCGGTCTGGCCGTCCCGCTCGTCGTCGCAATCAACACGTCGACGGCCGCCCGAAACGGGATGCTCATCCGCGACCGTATCGCCATGGAGGAAGCTCGGAACCTGGACACGGTGATGTTCGATAAGACCGGGACGCTCACCAAGGGCGAGCAAGGTGTCGTCGGTGTCGAGACGGCAGCTGGTTGGTCCGAAGAAGAAGCGTTCGAGGTCGCTGCTGGCGTGGAAGGCGACTCTGAGCACATGATCGCTCGCGCGATTCGGACCGCCGCCGACGAACGTGGCGTCCAGCGAGCGAGTGTCTCGAACTTCGAGAACCTCCGTGGGCTCGGGGTCAAAGCAACCGTGGGCGGCGAGCTAGTCCATCTTGGCGGTCCCAACCTAATCGAGAAGCTCGGCATCGACAGACCATCGTCTATCGCTTCATTCGCCGATGAGGCCGGCTCAAACGCCCAGACAGTTATCTACCTCATCCAAGACGAATCCGAGGTCGTCGCTGCGTTCGCGCTGGCAGACGTCATCCGGGAGGAAAGCCGGCAGGCCATCGACGCACTACACGCGATGGACATCGAGGTGGCGATGCTAACCGGGGACTCCGAAGACGTCGCGAAGGCCGTCTCCGAAGAACTCGGTATCGACCAGTACTTTGCTGAAGTGCTCCCCGAGGAGAAAGACACGAAAGTCGAACAGCTCCAGTCCGAGGGGAAGCTGGTCGCGATGGTCGGCGACGGCGTCAATGACGCCCCGGCACTAACTAGAGCGGATGTCGGTATCGCCATCGGCTCGGGGACAGACGTGGCAATCGAGTCGGGAGATATCATTCTCGTCGAGAACAACCCCCGCGACGTCGTTCGACTCATCAAACTCTCGAAGGCGAGCTACCGGAAGATGCAGGAGAACCTCGTGTGGGCGACCGGTTACAACGTATTCGCGTTGCCCCTCGCAGCCGGCGTCCTCGCACCCGTCGGGATTCTCCTGTCGCCGGCCATCGGCGCGGTGTTCATGTCGCTGTCGACGGTCATCGTCGCTATCAATGCCCGCAGACTCCGTGGAGTCGATCTTTCGTGATTGACGCGTTTCGCCAGTGGGCCTTCGCCCGTCGCGACCACACGCACAGCCAGCGCGTGTACGACTGGTGGAGCCGGCACGACCGGGTGTACGCTGCTTTCGTCACGGGCTTCCTGTTCGGTCGAACAGGCGAATTTCGCGACCGGACGGTCGCCGCCCTCTCGTTGGACGACGGTGATACCGTCCTCGATGTCGGCTGTGGGCCTGGTCCGAACTTCGACCGACTTGCCGACGCCGTTGGCCCGAGTGGAACTATCGTCGGCGTCGACGCCAGCCCCGGTATGGTCAAGCGCGCGAGGGAACGCGGCGAACAGTTGAACTGTGAAGTCGAAGTACTTCGAGCGGACGCAAGGAGGCTGCCACTGGCGAGTGACCGTTTCGATGGGGTTTGCGCAACACTGTCGTTGAGCGCAATGGGCGATGTCGAGGCGGTCGTGGCCGAGATGTCCGACGTATTGCGTCATGGAGGACACACTGCAATTCTCGACGCTCGGTCGTTCCAGATGGCACCGCTTCGCTGGCTCAACCCACTCATCGAAGGCGTCTCGGCTTACATTACCAACTGGTATCCCGAGGCCCCAATCGTCCAATCAGTCGAAGAGACGTTCGCATCGGTTTCCAGCGAGACGTTTCACGGAGGGACGGTCTACGTGGTGACGGGAACAAAGGGAGCTTAAAATAGTTCCACCAAGGCACAGATTCGTCATTAGCCGACTACTCGGCGGGCCACGCCAGTGGCCTGGTCCCAAAGGAACTCGATATCGATATCGCGTCTCGTGGTGAGCGACGGCGTCTCGTGTACATACCCCTCAGTCTCGATCACCCATAAAAGGAACTCGGCAACATCGGCACGAGGGATTGGACCAGCGGTCACGTGGGTGTCTACACCGTGGACGTATTCACCGGTTCCTGGTTCGTCCGTCAGGCCACCTGGCCGAACGATAGTCCAATCGAGGTCGCTCTGCATGACCCGTTCTTCTTGCCGAGCTTTGTCTGCCATGAGGTCGGCCAGAACCGTTGCGTTCGCTAATCTGACGTACCAAGGAACAGCAGACGTGCTGCTACCGAGTCCCATCGACGTCAGAACCACCAGTCGCTCGACCCCGTGGCGCTCCATCGCAGCGATGATACGTGCCGTTCCCCGTGAGACGATATCGTCCGGGTTGTTCGGTGTGCGACCGAGGAGACAACACACAGCATCAACCCCTTCAATTGTTGCCGAGACAGCATCCGGATCGAGGACGTTCCCTTCGACAGTGGTGAGAGCACTCCCAGTCGAAATCGTTGCCGGTGACCGCGTGAGGACCCGGATATCATGCCCGCGATTGCTTGCCTGTGCAGTCAGTTCACGACCGGTCCCACCTGTCGCACCGAAGACGGCCAGTTCCATGTTGCTGTATCACTGTTTTGGGGACCATCATTCACCTCAGTTATTGTTACAAACCGAAAGACCGGGTAACTGGGACCAACGGGACGTATATCGGGAATGAGGGAACGATAGCTGCATAAACGATAAGAAATGACAAGAACTGTTGGTTGTTAAGTTTGGTATCCTAAGCTCGACGGTGATTGAGGTCGAACTGATGTAAGCAAACGTCTAATATCTGGACACTTCTCCAGCCACTAGATAGGACTGCTTTTCAGAGCTATTTTTGCGGTCTCTTACGAGCTGGAAACGGACTCACCGTATTGAGGGGCTCCGAGGCAGCCATCACGACTATTGCACGCCCTGACTTCGGATAGCTATTGCTGGTGGCGCCGTATCTCATCGCGAACGATAGTCCGAATTTCCCGTTCGGGGAGATTTGAATCTGCAGGAATGTCCGGTTTCTCGAGTGGTTCAAGTTCTTGAGCGGCAGCTTTGAGTCTCTCATCTTCAGCTTCGGCATAGAAATACAGGTCACGACGGTCGTCGTAGAGAGCTCGCAACGTTGACTCGGCGACAGGCGTTCCGTCAGCTGCTTCTGCGTAAGTATATCCCTGCTCTACGCGTTCGAGTGCACGTCGAATAGTCAGGAACTCGTCGGCATTGACCTGGAGATAGCCGTCTTCAACGCCGAAACCGGCTGGCGGCCGTCCAGTCCATCGGCCAGCATCTTTCGCAGCATCGATTCCGGACTGAATTCGGCGGAGCTTCTGTTTGTGCTCTACGCGGGCTAGGTCACCCATCACACCAGCGATAAGCTGACTCACCGCTCTGTCGACGAGGTCATCCTCGAGGCTGATTTCGAGACCGACCTCAATATCCTGAACGCCAGTTTCGTGACTAAGACAGAACTCTAGAAACTCGTGGATTTCGCCGGCACCGAGTCGAGACAGACGTGAGAGTTCGTGGACAACGACGACATCCAGTTTACCGTCTTCAATATCTGCACGGAGTCGCTGGTACTCTCCACCGCGGCCAGTTTCGGTCCCGCTGATGAGATCAGCGTAGGCATGAATCTCTGGGTCGTCATACGTGTCTTCGGCAAACTCCCGAAGTTCGTCGAGTTGTCGTTGTGGGTCTTGGTCTGTTGTCGAGACACGGGCGTAGAAGCCGATTTCAGGCATACTTCCTGCGGTGTCGGTCGACTGTATAAGTTATCAGCCTTCTAACGGCCCCGTCGAAAGTACTAGGTTTGTACTGAAACCAGCGAGTGCATATTCCTTATATACTATCTGGCAATCGGAGAAGATGCAGATTATCTTTGTATCGACAGAGAGCGACAGGTATGGTTGCAACACGAGAAAGAGCTCTTAGCGAGCGTGAGTTCGAGCTGTTATTGGAAGGAGCGGGCCGAATAACGGATACACAACGGCGTCTTGAAACACGAGCGGCTATTCTCCTCGGCGGACGTCTTGGATTTCGACCCGGAGAGACCACGCATCTGACGACCTCTTGGATTGACCTAGAGCGGCAGATGATCCAAATTCCCCCACAGGAAGATTGTACAAAGGGACGTGACGGCGGTATCTGTGGATACTGCCGTCAGGCAGTGAAGCAACGAATGAATCACAACCCCGAGACTGAATTTCAGAGTTTTGCAGATCGCTACTGGCTCCCAAAAACAGAAGCTGCATCTCGGACAGTACCGTACCATTTCTCGTACCGGGTCCGAATTGCCATCGAATTACTACTTGACGAACATGGAGGTTGGCCATATTCGTTCTCAACCTTACAGCGACGTCTAGAAACAGCTCTTGAACTGTCTCCAGAACTCGCCGACGACGCAACCTCCTTACACGGACTACGTGCCACAGCTGCCTCATACCATGCGGGAAGAGGCTTGGACCTTCCTGCACTCAGAGCAATGTTCGGTTGGGAAGACATCAAGACTGCACGACAATATTTGAATGTCGATGGAGCTATGACCCGGCGAGCGCTGGACAGTATTCATCAGTAAAGCTGAACCCACTGATGTTTAGGAACAAGGTGTAGCGCTAATTCAGTAGTTATTCCATCGGCCCTACGTCTCCAAGGTGAGTGTATTTTTCAGCGACCTTCTCGAAATACGCTTCTGTCATAATTCGGGGATTCGACACTCGGTGGAAGTCATCAAGAACGAACTGCATATCCTCCTCATCTAGCTCGTAAGCGTGGAATACAGCTGCATCTACTTCGGCTTGTAATTCACGCCGAGTGTCCATATCTGTCGCTGGCTCGATCCCACCGAGTCGCTCTCGCATCTCAGCAAACTCCTCACCGTAGCAGCTAAGTTTCGACGCACGATCGGCAATGTAGTGGAACCAGTTGTCGCCGTCAGTAAGTCTAGGTGCCTGTGACTCCTCAAACTTGTACTTCGAGGCGTGTGAATCAACCTTCGTCCGCATCAAGAAATCGAACGGGATACTATTGATCAGCCCAAGCGCGACGAAAAGCTCCATATCGGTGAAAACACGGTCGTAAGCACTGTGCATCGGGAATTGCGAAAGATCGTTCTTACTAGGGTTCGCCTCAAATGGCCGGACCGTGTAAAGCGTATGGACGACGACTCCGCCCGGAGGAATTACAGCCGCAATGAGCGTCCGTTCGTCAGTTGCACGAGCGACCTCACGGAGCACAATTCGGTACTCAGAACTATGAAGACGGATGTCCTCCAGAGAAAGTTCGGGGCGGTCAAATTCCTCCGTCAGCAACCGATTGACGAAACGCTTCTGTGAACTTGAAGGTAGGTGGCTGAACTCAGGATCATCAGCGAACTTGTTGTAGATAGCCTTCTTGAGACTAATAGCAGAGTCCCGGGCACGGAAGTTCTTTTCTCGAACGCGACGCTTAGCACTCAAATCCTCGTTATCCTCATCGACACTCCAGAAAGAGATGGGTTCAAGATCGTCGACGTATGTCGGATCATAACAGAATTGATGGATGTTCTTTCCTTGATAAACCGGATAGTCACCTTTGGATTCGTCTTCGATGAATCTATCCCGATCTCGTCCCCGATCCAATTCCTTGTACAAGACAGTACGCCAAGCAGCTTCAATTTCAGTCGCCAATGGTGGTGTCTGGAGGATTTTATCCAGTACTGAGACCTCCTGTTGTTCCTCGATATTTGGGAATATTCGAGCACCAGGGGAATACTCCTTGAGGATGCGCGCCGGTATATCTAAAGCTACATCATCAATCGACCGGAGGACATCAACAGTGGTCTGATGGAATATACCATGAACAGTATGAGTGCTTCCCCCTGTCCGGAGAGTAACGATACCGAAATTATATCTAGTGTCTATGTCAGAGAAGATTCCTCTGTTTTCAAAACCGATGATACTCTGTATCTCAGATTCTTCCAAAGCATGAACCCGCAAATCCTTCCCAGCGGCGGCATTAAAGAATGGGCCAGGAAGCAGCTGTGAAATGTAACCTCCATTTCTGACAATATCATAGACTCGCTCGAAGAACAGGAGGGACAAATCGTTCGTCCTTGCAACCTGTTGACCTTCGACGCTTGGCGTCTGGTACTCGTATTCTCCACTCTGGTTGATATAGGTCGCTTGCCGTTCTTTATCTCGCTGGAACTTCTCCCATTCAGCAGCGATGTCGGAGTTCTCTAAGAGTTCCTCTACCTTTTTGTCCTTCTCACTTGGTGAGCGGCTACGGAACTCAGTATCATGCTTTGGGAAAAAGTCCGTACGGTACGGTTTTAGCTCATCCCACGGCGGGTTACCAATGATGACATCAAACCCACCTTCGCGGTAGACAGTAGCAAACTCCAGCACCCAATGAAACGGTGAGAACTCCTCCAATTCCTTAAGAGAAATATCCTCATCAACGAGTTCGTTGAACTGGTCGCGAATCTTCTCATTAAGCTCCTGGCTGTGTGTGTCGATTTTCCGCTCAGCCATTTTACGAGCGTTCTGTGCTTCGCGGGCTGAATCCGCAGCTCGATGGCGGTCTTGCTCTCGAATGACATCCTCATACAGGTCTTTGACCGCAGTTCCAACACCCCAATTCGATAGTGACGCATCGCCGGCCTCCTCTCGTGCAACTTCATGAAGTTCGGTAAATCCAATCAGCGAGTTTCCCTGACGGATGTTGAAGTCAATATTCGGGAGCGGTTCTACTTCGTTCGGCTCGTCTTCGATATCAGCTACCATCGACAACCACAAGCGTAGTTTGCAAATTTCGACTGCTCCGTCCTCAATATCCACTCCGTAGAGGTTGTTCAGAATGATAGATCGTTTTGCAAAGAGTGATATCCCACCATGCCCCTCTCCGATACTCTCCAATTCTTCACGAGTACGGCTCTCCAGCTCCCATCCTTTCCCCTCTGCTTCGAGCCGCTGGAAATACTCAATGCACTGCATGTATAGGTCCATCAGCACCTCCTGTGCAGCGAGCAGGAAGGCACCACTTCCAACCGCGGGATCAAGAATGTGCGCCTCCTTCAGAATGTCGTGGTAGAGAGTCTCCACGTGACTAGTCTGAACGTTTTCTGTTGGAACTTGCTGAGTTATCGTTCCGCCATCGGCAACGGCTTCTGCACCACTATCTGTCTCGGGCACGGGGAATCCGAACACATAGTCGATCTCGTCGTAGTCTGCGTCTACAGCCTCATTGAGTTGATCGAGTAGATACGGATGGATCGTTCGACGAGCCATGAAACCAGTGATCTCTTCCGGGGTGTAGTACGCCCCCATCTCTTTCTGATTGACCGTTTGCTCGAAGATGTGACCCAAAATTGCAGGGGAGAGATTCTTGGGGTCAACGATGTCGAGTCGCTCGTCTACGTTCCAATTCCAGTCGGAGAGAAAATCAAGAATATCGTCGAAGAGCCCGTTCGTTTCTTCGGTAGAGCCACCTAACTTCGCATCTTCAAACTCCTCTTCGACAGGATTCCGTGCAAACAAGCCACCGTTCAAGTATGGAAGACTACCGAAATCAGGGTTCTGCTTGTCCTCTGCAAGGTATTCGAAGAAGAGGGGTTCATAGAAATCTGTATAGTGGTCACCGCCCTCGTCAACGACTTCATTCGGCTGTTCGTGAAGGTAGTTCGGGTTCCGATCAAGGAGGCGCTTTTCTTGAATGAAGTATAGGAAGATCATTCGATCGAGGATTACTTGCACATATCGTTGCTTCGCATCACCACGATCTTCAGGAATACCAGTGACCTCTTGAATGAGGTCAGTCCGGAGTTCCTCAAACTGTTCATAGAACTCCTTGACGACCTGTTGCGTGTCGTATAGAGTATCGTAAATCGCAGCGGAGGAACCATACTCGATTGAGTTCAATTTCTGGAGAATAGTGTTCTTCTCTCCGCTGTCCCGCGTGAACTGCTCTTTCGAGAACGAAATCTTTTGATGCTTAATTCGACCGTGCTGCTGACCCTCCCAGCTTCGGACTCGAGTAATGAAGGTGAAGCTCTCGAAGTCGTTGGTAGCAACGAGGTTGGTGTGACGTGAGCGGTTTTCCGGTTTGAAGTCTGTAGCTGTCTCACCTGGACCAGCGTTAACGATGACAATGAATTCGTCATCATCGAGTTGCAACACGAGCTCGTTGTCCTCACCCAGCTTTGGGCGTGGTTTGAGCCCACGTTTTTCTAGGGAATTCGCAATGTCAGGTAGAGAGTCCCAGCCTGCGATATCGGAGGCAGTAATCTGTTGTAAAGTCATACCACCTGAAAGTATCTAATCACACATCAAATTTGATGTGTATATCTACCATTTACCCCTCCATTGTTCAATGAGGATTTAAACTGAACTTCGATTGGAGACTTGACATACTAGCTCATCGCCCAGTGAGTCAGAACTCCACCAAAACTCTACAAACAATTGATGCAGTGCATTGAGTATTTCCAGCAGCTCGAAGCAGAGGGGAAAGGGTGGGAGCTAGAGTCCAGAACAAGAGAAGAGATAGAGGATATCGAGTCTGGGAAAAGTTCTGCATCACTGTATGCAAAGCGGACGGCCATCCTCCACAATTTGTACGGGGTCGATATCGACGAAGGTGCTGTTGAGATTTGCAAGCTCAGACTCTGGTTGTCGATGGTTGCCGACATTGAAGATGAGCCGAGCGAGGTGGAACCGCTTCCGAATATCGATTTCAATGTCCGGCAGGGGAACAGCCTGATCGGGGAGCTTGATACGGCCATAGAGAGTAACGAAGACGGTGATAGTGACCTTGATTCGTGGGAGGTGAAAACTCGGTTTGAAGATGTTAAGAAAGCAATCAAGCAGCATAAAAAGGCAGAGACCAGTGTCGAAGCGCAAAAATGGCGGAAAGAGGCGGAAGACAGAATAGAGAAACACCGCGACAAATTTGACGCAGTTCTTCAGCGAGAATTCCAAGACGCTGGCTTTGACGACATCACGATCGAAGAAATACGGGAGTGGTCCCCCTTCCACTGGCCGTTGGAGTTCGCCGACGTCTTCGAGAAGGGCGGATTCGACGTGTTTATCGGGAATCCACCATGGGACATGCTCTACGCGAACCGCGACGACTTCTTTATTCGATACGATGAGCAGTTCCGTACCTATCCGTCGGAGGAAAAAGACGGTGTGATGGAAGACCTCCTCTCAAACCCTCAGGTTGCGTGGGAATGGGAAGAATACAAGAACTCTATGGAGACTCAAGCAAACTTCTTCACACAGGGAGAGGTCTACAAGCTTCAATCGCCGGTGGTGGGCGGACGGACGATGCCGACAAAGAATGAACTGTCCGCTCTTTTCCTAGAGCGGGTCTTCAGACTCTCCAGAGACGGCGTGAGGGTGAGTCTGCTCCTCCCCGGCACTATTTTCGGGGGAGTGATGGGGAAAGACCTCCGAACGCATCTACTGGACCACACAGACATAGAGAACCTAATCGGTTTCGAGAATAAGGGAATCTTTGAGCAGATACATCGGCAATACCGGTTTGCAATTCTGACATTTGAGTATGGTGGAAAGACCAGTCGGCTCCGAGGCATTTTCAACCAACGAAGTATGGACGTAGTCTACAATATCGAGGATTTGGCCGCAGAAATCCCACGTCAAGTACTTCTCAATTATTCTCCGGAGGGTAGAATTTTCCCCTCGATCACGTCGCAAGTCGAAGCCGACGTCCTCAGCAAGGTAGTCACTCAACCACCTCTAAATGAGAGTATCGAAGGTACCTGGTCAGTGGATATGTTGACTAAGGAGTTCGTCGAATCCACCGATAAAGACCGGTTGCAAGATTCTCCAGATAATGCTGATTATCCAGTATACGGGGGAGCAAACATACACCAATTTGAACACGATAATACCCAAACACAGAGTTTGGACAACCCTCGGTATTGGAGCCGAGGCATGTACGATCCGCCGAATAGTGCTCAGTACCGTGTCCGTGAAAAGAAATTCAACCGAGGCAATCTCAAGCGGGCAATCTACGACGCCTTTGGAGGCCCAGAGACGAGCAAGTCTCAAGTTCAATTCGTAGATGAATTACTCGGAGAACATCGTGGCCACGGACTTGAGGAAGAGGATATACTACTCGATTGCACTGAGTACCGAATTGGCATTCGAGACGTTTCCCGATCCCGAGACGAGCGGACAATAATAGCTACCGTACTTCCGAAAGACGTCATATGTCTTCACACCATTAACACGTTCAAACCGTTCTCCATTGAGCCCGAAGAGGAACACCTCTCAGAGTCACCTCTTCGATCACCCTACGTCCGCCGATTCACGGATCAGGAACTTTTCGTGGCAACTGGACTCCTGAACAGCATTGCGTTCGATTTCCTGATGCGGACCAAAGTCGAGACGCACATCGTCAAACGAGAGCTACTAGAATCCCAGCTCCCACGCCTAACCGACGGAGATGACTGGTTCCACTATATCGCTGAACGAGCTGCTCGATTGAATTGTTACGGTGAAGAATTCGAAGAGATGCGCGAACGGATTGGAAGAATCGAACCGGCGACAGAAGATCAAGAACGGAGAGAATTACAAGCTGAAATAGACGCGGCCGTGTTCCACGCGTATGGCCTAGAACGTCGTGACGTGAAGTTTGTTCTCGACGACTTCCATCGCGTTGAGAATCCGAAACTGATGGACGAGATGTACTTCGATTTGGTCTTGGAGAAATACGATTTGTTGGACCAGAAGGGCCCCCTACCGTAGCTCCCGAATCACTGTCCGACAACCCCCCAGCATACGAGCTGCGCTTTCACTTCACTCTCCCCCATCAGTTTAGTCTGGTATTCGGTGGAGGCTTCGACATTCTCTTCCAAGAATTCCTCAAGTTGGCTGAGGAACTCTACGGGCGGCCACTCCGGGAAGGAGTCATACTGTTCGTTCTCACGAAAGATCTCTCGTATAATTCGGTCTTCATCCGTGTTCGCCAGCTTTACGTCCTGCAACCGCTCTTCGAGGTCGTTGGCCCATTCTTCCAGTGTTTCGAAGCCTTCGACAGGAGCCGTCTCATCGCCGTGATTCGGCTGTACGTAGTGGTTGATGAAATCGAGAATCGTTTCCTGTTCCTTCGAGAAGGCCTCTCCATGTTTGAAAGCTCCCTCAACCTGACCTTCTCGAATTACCTCGAGACGTTCGTCAAGGACTGTTTGAATATCACCGCGGTTCGACAACACCGTATCTGGATTTCTGGTGATCGGTTTGCCGTCAACTGAAGGATCGATATTGAGCGTGCTCACGGGTCGTTCTTTGACCTCGTCAGCGAAGGGCTTATAGTAGAAAGCACGACGGACGCGTCCAAGCGGGGACTCATGGTCATCATCATCGAACCAGAGGTGAGCAAGGGCGAACACGCCCGGACGGGGACCGGCATCGTGGTCAGTTACATTCGTATAGAGGAATTCTCGTTCTTCGGGCTGGTCATCGAAGAATTCCTCCGCGTACTCGAAGTCTTCCGCGGCCAGGTCATAATCCTCATTCAGTTCTCGTTTCAGGAGGTACCGTTCAAATGCAGCTTGTTCATTGCTCCCAGCGTTGCGGAGGAGCGGGTTCTTGCTCGTGTCGTCGAGTTCATTGACGTCATCAATTTCACGGGAATTCTGGAGCGAATCCCCAATCTCGTCCACCTGCAATTCTCCAATCGTCTTCTCTGTGTCCACACCTGTCTTTTCGAGAATCTGGTCTTCGTTCGGATCGAGGATGTTATTCTCCTTCCCGACGATGAGCGCGATATCGTTGATCTTTGCTTGCAGGCGTTTCAACAGCTTAATCGCTGCTTCGATGTCGCCATCCGGGTAGAAGTTGTGGACGTGTTTTTCAGCGGTACTACCGATCCGGTCGACTCGCCCGACACGCTGTACAATCCGCATCGGGTTCCACGGCAGGTCGTAATTGACCACCACATGGACGTCCTGAAGATTAACCCCTTCACTCAGCGTGTCAGTGGCCACTACGTACTGTAGCTCTGAGTCCCCCGACTCCGAGAGCGTTTGCTGGTAGCCCGACGCCTCGGGGGCAAACCGCTGGATGATGTCCTGCTTGTTCTCATCGCCCCCTTTGACAACTGCGCTGTTCGCTTCAGTGAGCGGTGCGTCCGCGTTGTCACAGAGAGTTCGATAGACGTAGTCTGCAGTTGCCCGATACTGAGTAAAGATGAGCACTTTTTGATCGTGACTAGTGAGGACATCTGCAAGCCGGTCGATCTTCGGATCGCGGAATTCGCGCAGTGAGAAAATAGCCTCGTAAAAGTCACGTGTGACGGAATCTACATCGCTCAGGTCACTCTGTGGATAGAGAACCGGATTCGTTTCTTCTTCAGGTACGTCTGGGAGGATGCCAGCATCGTGTTCAGCGAGCCATTGGCGCGTGGAGACCGCGTAATCGCTCACATTGCCCGCATCACGGGCGACATCACCGATAAACTGCGAGAGGAAGTATGAGAGAAGGGTGAGGTCCTCCCGAATGTACATCTTCACCTCGCCGATGGTGGCCTCTGCCAGTTCGTCTCCTTCTGTATCAGCTCCTTCTTCCGCTTGAATAGCGGTGGTATCGAAACCGAATTCTTCGAGTGTTTGTTCGAGATCTTCAGCAGCGTCCGCCCCTTCGACAAAGTCACCAAGTTCAGAGTCATCCCCCCTCTGAATAGTTCGGAGCCTATCGATGTCTTCGTCCTCGGGGAGTTCATCAAGAAGGCCGAGAAGCTGTCGTTCGCTCTGATGTAGCGTCTCTATCGACTGGACAAAAGCGTACGTTGATGATTCAAGCCGTTTAAGCAGATTCAGCTTGTAGAGAGCTTTCAACGTGCCCCCTGCTTTCGGGTTTTTGACTGTTATGTGGGGAAGGTGGAGAGCGTCCATCACGTCGGGGAGCATCCGATATACTGGCTGATAGGCCGCCGGAAGAGAGTACTGTTGCTTGTTGAGTTTCGGCGGCTTGAAGCTCATCTCGAAGTCCTCCGTGTCCTGAATCTGGTCTTTGACGTGCTTGCGCGTCCGAAGAACCATCACTTCGTTCAGAATATTCGAAATCTCAGAGGAGTGACGCTGAAGCTGTTCAGTGATTTCCTGCTGTTCGTCGTCACCAACCTCCTCTTTCCCGGCAGCGATGCGTTTTCGCGTCTCAGAGAGCTCGATGTATTCGTCGAACGCATCAAAGTCCAGTGATGCTTTGTTCCGGAGTTCTTCCGGGCTGGTGAACAGACTGATGAGATTCTTCAGATCGGTGGCGCTGTTGTTGATCGGAGTCGCAGTCAGCATAATCATCGTCTTTCCGCGCAGCTGTCTGAGATTCGCGTGTCTTCGCGTCCCCTTGTAGTCGTCATCGTGGTCTGGGTTCGGTCGCCACTTCCCGTAGTTCCGGAACCGATGAGCCTCGTCGATAAGTAGGACGTCGAACTCATCCTTGAGGTCCTGGACCTCGCCGTAGGAGAGATTCTGGAACTTGCTGATACTCATTACATCAAGATGCGTGCCGTCTGCCTCCAATCCGAAGTACGGGTTGCCATCTTCGTCAGTATCGTCTTGGAGGAGGTCTCTCCACTGATCAGTCAAATTTGCCGGGACGATGAGGAGACAGTGGTCACCCCGTTGACGGTAGTCGTGGAGGAGCTCTCCGCCGATGAATGATTTTCCGAGACCGACGGAGTCGGAGACTATACACCCGTTGAACTGGGATAGTTTCTCTTTCGCGCTCTCGTAGCCGAGTTTTTGGAAGTAGTACAGAGGACTATCCCGAATGTTGACGTTCCCATTCAGTTCGTCATAGGCAAGTAGTTTGTAGAGTTCAAACGGTTCGAGATAGGTGCCCAACTCATTGGTCGACAGCACCTCATCGGACTCATCCTCCTGCTGTTCCTTCCAGTCCTGGTACTTACTGCTATTCTCGATGATTCGAATAATCTCCTCACTGAAATCCTCAGCGTTCGCCCACTGGTTGTCATACCAGTCTTCGAAAGCCTCTGCTTCGGGACGGTCCTGGCTTGTGAGGTTCAGTTCGATGTTGTTCTGGTGTCCACTGGCGGTGAAGTTTGAGGACCCAACGATTGTTGCGCAGGGACGTGTGTCGCGGTCGTTGTCAGTTGCCCAGTCGTCATCGTCGTGGGGTGCTCTGAAGGAGGCTCCTTTAGCGTGGAAGTAGCCGTTTTCTGGATTTCGCACACGGACGCTAACCTTGTCTTCTGCTATGAAATCTCGGAGCCGATCAAGGCGACCCAACTGCGCGTTGTTGAGTTCTTCAATACTTTGTTTAACCTCATTTTTGAGTTCGTTTCGTAGACTTTGACCCTCCCCGATTTCATCTGCTGTGCTGCGATTCGTTTGCCGACCCATCAAGATGCGAATCGGCGCATGACCGAGTTCGTCTGGGTCAGCTAGTTGTTCAAGATCGTCCCGATATAGATCAAAACCAGAGAGATAGAAGTACCCAGTGGCGATTCTAGCCTCTTCGATTTGAGGGATGATTTTTTTGTAGACATCTTCGACTGTCCGGTTGGCGTTATCGACGAGAGGAGGGAGGGAAATCATCGTGCTATCAGTTGTAAATTGTACTGAGGCTTAACTATCAGGGAAGAATTAAGCAAGCTGAATTATTAAGCTCCAGTTCAGACTGGAAGGTTCGTGACAGCGTTTGGAGCGGCTGTGATCGCAGTCCCGCAACTGTAAAACCGGAGTTAATCGGTGTTCTGGTAGAGCCGGTAGCCGCTGACAGTGCAGCCAAGAAAGGCGATTCCCTCCCAGACCAAGATCTCGATTAGTCCGGTGGTGACAGCACGCCGGACAGAGGTGATTCCCCAGAGAGCAGTAGTTCGGCGGAGACTCATCGCTCCAACTGTTTTGATCGCTTCTACCGGTGAGACGCCGAGGAGAGCTGATCCGGTGAGGGTCAGCACTATGAGGAGAGCGATTTGCTGCCGGCCGAACTCAAAGAAGTTTCCGACAGCACTACTGAGATAGGTGTTGATGACGTACCGAATAGAACTCAAGACACCGACCATTTCTTACCCAGATGATTTCAGACGATAATGAATAAACTTTCTCACGGATACAGGGTTCTATTAGCCGCCGACCCCTTTCTTACTTGCAATCCAGAGGATCAGTGCTTCGGGTGGGTACTGGATTCGGAGGCGAATCTTGTGAAGGAGGCCAGCACTTGATTCTTCCTTGACCTCATCGAGTACAGATCGGTACTGGGCCCGGCCGATCTTGGAAATGGTAAACAATTCGGCCAGTGTTTCGTCAATCCAACAAATTGCCACGAATGGAAGTATCGCAGCGATGGTCGTTCCGATTCCTACGACCAGATATACAGGAAGCATCACTGTAGAGGGAGCTGACTGAAAGGCTGTAACGAGTGTGCGTGGGAAGGCGATTATCCCGGCAAAGAAGAGCAGACCGAATGTCAAATAAAACGACCAGAATAGAGTTCTCCCGATGAATCCCATTTGGTCGTGGCCGACTTCGTGGAGGAATACGTAGTCGACAACGTCTTCTGAGAAGTCCTCCTTGGCCTGTTCGTTTATTAATAGGGTGCCGAGCGGAGAGTAGTCGCCCATCCGTTTGCTCTCGTCGTGGAACCAGTACACGGTCCGCGAGATCCCGCCGGCAGTGTATTCTCCGGTCTCGGTGACACCTCCCCGGTTCTTTGCGTATAGTCGAGTCAGTACGGACTGTATTTTCCCGAACATGGCCACGTAGCACCGTCTTAGGGAATATATATGAAAAGCTAGTATTTAAGCGAACTGTCGGGTGATATCCGGAGTCCTAAGTTCTCGTCTACAGGAGTTGACCACCGTTGACGTAGAGATATTTGGATGGATGACCGAATTTCGCTACGAACGGAGTTGATCTGAGTTGGTAGCCGATTCGGAGGATGTCTACTATCGGCATGACGGCGTTGATATGGTGGTCCTGTCCTATCCGGAGGTGACCGTGCGCTGTTCGGTTTCTCAGGTTGCCGTCGGCAGTTTCTCCCGTTTTCTCGTTGTACGCGTATTCGAGGTATTCCTGGAATTCATCTCCTGCGTGGGTATCGATCTGGGAAATGAGTGGTGTAAGTGTTCTTGTTCCGGTGCCACCGGCCATTTGCCGGACCACGTCGTCTCCGAGATCGTTCAAGAGTTCGTAAAGGGTTGATTCGAGTCGAGGGATGCTGATGTGGATGGAGGCGGCGTATTCTTTGTCGAAAAGGTAGCTGACGGCGTCCGTAAGGTACCAGATGGTGTGGTTGGAGAGTCCAAGGATCGTGTTTAGTAGTCGGAAGAAGTCCTCTTCTCGAAGCCATCCTTCTTCAATCAGTCTGATGACCGCTCCGGAGATCACTACGTGGGATTCGAGTAGGTCTTGAGCGTAGTCCTGAGTGATGTCGTCGTCAGGACCGACCTGAGTGAGGTGGCCTGACAGCTCCGGATGAAGGTTGTCTACGTGGTTGATGAGCGAGAAATGTTCCGAATCCTGTTCACCAAACGGTGGGAGCAGCTCGAATTCGTTTACAAGCCAGTAGAGTGCCTTCGTGGTATTGTCGTGTACTGCGATATTTTTGAAGATGTCCTGAAGGGTCTCGGACTGTGCTTTCAGCGTTCCTGGAGCGGGTTTCTGAATTTTCTTCCCGGAGTTCTTCAGCTCTCGTCCGCCTTCCCGGATTGAGTCCTGCATCTCGTTCTTCCACTCTACCTTTTCTTCGTCGTCCAGAGTTGTGGATACGATCGGATCGCGAAGGGCCTTGTCGATTATATTGCCTTTCAGCAAGGCGTCTCGCTCGCCTTGTGTTTCAACATATCGCCAATACTCTTCTGTGTATCTCCGTTTGAGGCCGGAGTCATCGATATCGAGTTCTCTTCCGATTTCGATAGCTTTTCCCAAGAAATCGCGGCAAGCATCCTGATCGGTGACATTCTCACCCAGTTCGTGGTCTTCATGTCTATACCGGTTCGCACGGACGATGCAGATCACGAAGAGCCGTTGTAGTAGACCTCTATCGAAGGATTTGCCTGGGTCCGTATGTTCGAGTACGAGGTCTATTGTTTCCTCGAATCCGCTTCTTGTGCCTTTCTCTTCTTCGTAGTATCTGTCGTCCAAGAAGTCAACGGCAGTGGAGAGTTCAGATGAATTGTCGTGGGAGAGTTTGGCTTGGAGGGCGACCAGTTCTTGGAGAGACCGGACGATGATCGAATCGTGTCCTCGCTTCCATCCCAGATGGAAGGATTTACTGAGGAGGTGTTTCGCGGCCCGTGCGTGGTCATAGGATCCGTTGTTAATCTTCCACTGGCGTAGGGCTTCGATTGCTGCTATCAGTGGGTGGAGATGAGAGATCGGGCCCAAGATTTCGGGGATTTTCTCGTTCGCTGTTTCAGAGTTGTCGTCGATGAATCCGATAAATATCTCCAAGTCGGTGGTGAAGCTGAAGGCTTCTCTGGGGTCATCTTCTGCATTCTCCCAGTGCTCCTGTATCGTGTCTATAGAAGGCACATAGACGTACATCAGCGGTTGATTGTCGTTATATCTTTTGTAGGTACGGTTCGAGATTTTCTCGGTATGACCTTCTGTTTTTAAAGAGCTGCTATTCCTGCTCCCCAGAGTCAGTATCCCCCGGTAGTCGAGTCCCAAGCGACCGCTGTTTATCTTCCTGTACGTCTGGTTCTTGCACTAGTTCGTTCATGCTCTTGCTGCCATATTCCGAGGCAACTTTCCGAACTCGGTCGCGCGTACTCTGGAACGAATCATCCAGATAGGACTTGGTACGTTCGAATCCACTCACGTATCGCTCTCCCTTCTCCGTTTCTTCAACATCACGGGACTGGCCCTCTTCATCGACCTTGACGATTCCCATGTCGATGTATCGCTTAATCGTTCGCGAAAGCCCCTCGTCAAATGGGCCTCGCTCTTTGAGGATAGTGTCGACGTCAGTCTCCCCAGGCTCACGCCGATAGCGATCTATCAGTTTGTGATACTTTCCCCGGCCTTCGATCTCCCCGCCAGTCTCGTGCAGGAGGAGCAACTCTGGGTGATGATCATCGTCGCTCATAGGTATTCATCAAGAGTCGTCGCTTCAGTTCTGATACGATTCAACTGAATTATCTGTGACTGATCATCTTGGAAATGAGATTGAATCCGATCAAGCGGAGACGTCATAATGCACTGAATCTCTGCATCTCGAAGATACCGAGCAGCGGCGTCCTGAATGTCTGATTCGAGGTTCGTAAGCGGTTCGTCAAGCACCAACACCTCCCAGTTGTGGGCATCCTCATTTTCTTGGGCAAACTGCGCTACAGTGAGTCCGAATGCAAGATTGACCAGCCGTTTTTCACCACTGCTGAGCCGGTCATAGGGGCGGATACCCTCAGACCCCGTCCCAGGGAATTCCAGTTCCCCATCCGGTGTGAGACCGACTTCAGTGCCGAGACCCGGTGCGATTTCTTGATAAACCTCCGACAGTCGGTCTGTGAAGGTTTCTCGAATCTCTTCAAATGCTTCTTGCTTCAATTCCTCTATCTGAGCCTCCGCAGCAGATATCGATTCATCAATCGCGTTGAGGAGCTCTTGTCGTTTTTCGAGTTGCGTACTGAGCTCTTCTTTCCGAGATTTGAACTCCTCTAAGTCCTCTCGCTTCTGCGCGAGTTCAGTGTCAGTTCTTTCCTGAAGTTGGTCGATATCGTATCCTGCCTGCTTGAGTGCAGTCCTGACAAACTGGTTGAGGTCCTGCAGTTCGGGCTCTGATTCCTTGAGTTCGGTAATTTCGGCCTTGACCTCCGAGAGTTCTTTTTCCAGCTCTCCGATCTCCTCTTTCAGACCCTCAATTCGGTCGTCTGCACTGTCTACTTTCTCTCGAAGCTGCTCCCGGAGTTCGCTAAGATCACGGTCACGCCCACATTGAGGGCACCTGTTTGGGAGGCGATTCCGTGCGGTCTCCTCTTCAACTAGCCGTCCACACACGGGACAGGTAAATTCCTGAATGGCGTCAATGATGAGGTCATTGACCTTTTGTGTATATCGGGACGTGTCACTGAGTTCCCGCCGTTTCTGTTTGAGTTGATCCTCAAGAGACCGTCGCCGGTCATAGAGTTCGTCAAGTCGCTCTGCGACCTCGTCTTTCGCCTGAAGTCGAGCACTGATACTTTCAATCTCCCCAGACTCAATCAGCTCTCTGAGCTCCTCGATTTCTACAATCCGGTTCTGCGTACTAGAAATAGGAAGAGAATTCAGATTCTCTTCTAGTTGTCTGATACTCGGCCTCTCCTGCCCCCGTCTTCGAATCTCTCGAAGGTGGACTAAATCATGCTTTGCACGGCGATGTCGCTTGATTTTTGTCTGGTTCTCCGCACTGAGGAGCGCCCTGATTCGATTCAGTAGATCTTCCCCAGAGAGTGCACTGATTGGCTGGTTTGCCGGATTTGCGGTAATGAACTGAAGACTAACATTCTCCTCGGCTCCAATGTATGATTTTACACCCTCACCGGCGTTGAGGGATTGACCATCTTGTTCGTATGTATGTTTCCTATCCCGTAGCACTGCATCTGTGTTATCGAAGTGAACGTTCACCGTACTGTGTTGGCCGGATGTAACTCCGAACGTCCCAGACCGTCCGTACAACGCGTAGAGTATGGCATTGAACGTAAGCGTCTTTCCGGATCTGTTCCCGCCGGACAACAACAAGTCGTCGCCGGAAATCGTGTCTTCGGTGATTGTCGGGCTCTCATCAATAGCGAAGTTCTCGATTTCGAGTCTACTGATTTTCATAGTGTTCTTCGTAGGGGACAGACATCTGTTTTGCAAGCCGGTTCAGTTCGCGGAACGAGCGGACAGAGAACACACGTAGTATGATGGCAGCAAGCCCAACCCCGATAAGCAGGCCAAGAAGGTCGTTGATCACGTATCCCGTGGTTGGTACTGCTATTGCGAGAATAATCCCAGCAAGAATGGAGACGTGATGGCTGTAACCCTTCTCATCAAAGTCGTCTATTGCGTCTTTTACTTCTTGCTGGGCCGAGTCAAAGAAATCGCTTCCTCCGGTAATCCTCAGAATTGTTTCTGTGGATCGCTTCAGATTCCCTCCCGCCCAGAAGTCGTTGAGCCAATCATTAGCAACGACAACTGTGAACATCACAACTATTGACGGAACAGCGGCCGCCACGAGTGCTATTCGATCTGTCGAAATTAGGGGTACATCCCAGTATAGCAAGATGAGCAGAGAATACACGTATATCGCTAGTGCACCCCATCCTCCGTTCTTTATTTGAGAAGCAAGCCCCATTATGACACTGTTCTATCAAACAAAGCCACAGACAATAAAATGAATGGTAGTTGGTAGACAAGTCATCTGAGTCTAATAATAGTTCGTAAATACAAATCGTCTACATCTCTGTTGTTTCTACTCTGGTGTACTCGGGGGCAATCCACTGGGCACTTCTGATCGTGATTATCTCAGCAGGCTCAATTGAATAGACCGGCGATCTATACGGAAGACGCCTCTGGAGGGATTCGAGCTATTTGAATATTGTCAGGTAACCCGTGCAAGATACAAAGAATGTATGCAGCAGAGCAGATCAATTATTATCGTATTTGGTGAAGGCTTCCACCGGAGCAGGCTGGGTACTGAGATGTGTATTCTTGAATCCCGATTCGAATTTTAAACCATGCCCATGTGACGGTCAGATCCGATATGTCCAGCCCAAATCAGAGCGATAAAGAGAGCCCTTCGGATGTCAGCCCAGAAGCCGGGGCTACCGAGAGCAAGCAGCAGTGTGTAAGTGCCAGCCCGAAACCGTTGTGCGCTTGATTCGGTCTTTTTCAATCAGTTTCTGCAGACGTTTCTCGGCGGTGTGCCAGTCGACGCCCAGCTCCTTGCCGACATCCTGGGTGGTCACCGGAACGTCGACCCGGTCGACCACCCTGAAAGCTACTTCCGACATATGGGAGTACGGTAATCTAATCTTTAAATACGTATCCGACACGTCGGAATCACTGATCGCGTCTCACCAGGAGAAACTACCTCAAAGAAACGTGGAGTACCGTGACTAGTTTCGATTCAGTAAGGGTCTGGCTTCTCGTCGTCGGGATTGTTGGTGGAGTTGGACTATTCATCTCTTGGGAGCTGAGCCACCTCTGGGAACACCTCTTCGGTTACTCCTCGATAATGACCGTACTGACAACGATTACCGTTCTCTTGCTCTCCTATTTCTGCCTGAGTTACCTTGTCTCATCTGTTCTCTACAATCAAGAACTGAGTGCGAATTAGGTAGGCACGCCTACCGACCGGCTGTTTCAGCCAGTTTGATGAATAAAGAAATCGCGTTCACAACAACTGCTATGACAGTCTAAATGTTGTTTATAGCAATTCTATCGTCTGAGATAGGCTCTCAGAGTGTTAATTGATCCACCACTTCTGATTCATTATCTGAGTTGATTTTGTAACGCTCCCCAGCGTTGGATAGTATCATCATATGGACTGAATAATAATCGTAACTGTTCCATTGTGTAATTTATATACTCAATTGCTTCCATATCCCCTTTTGTTCTCTTGATAATCCAAACTAATTGAGGTAATATTCCTTGGTTTGTTCTTGAATCTATGTCACTCTCCATCCACGCGTCAAAGACAATCTCAAGAGCTCTATCTCCTTCTAATTCAATAAGTACTTCTGCTAATTCTTCGAATCGACCTGGACCATACCAAGAAATCAACAATCGTCTATGGGCGATAGTCTTTTTTAACAAGGATACTGCTGAATCATGTTCACCACGTTGTGCGAGTGACTTTGCGACGGGTGCTGCCACGGAAGGGCGGTAATCACGATATGTTATTATAAACTGTCTTGCTTCCAATAATTCATCTGTTTCGTATTCTTCAAACTCAGTTACGGAAGCAGGTTCCTCAAAAGAGTGAATCAATAGAACTTGATGGAGATCCTCACTGATCGGCTCCGGTTTTGGATCTGGATCTGATGAATAGTCATCCGAATCTTCTTCTTCTGTAATCGTATCCGGAATCGCAGTGCTATATTCCTCTGAAAGTAACTCTATCTTTACCGCTTGTTCTTTTGACAGACCTTCTTTCACATATTCTCCATAGTGCATAAGTTCCAATGCGTATCTCACTAGATCTCCCCAACCATGCTGATCAGCGATTATCGCCGCCCTTCCCAAATATTCAGTATTTTTTGACGAATGAGATCGGGATCGTCGCCATTTCTCATACAAATATAATAACCCTTGGAGCTCTGAATGGTATATCCCTTCAGGGTTTCTTAGTCTCCATTTTCTTAATCGTCGCGACGTACCGAGATTGTGAACGGTTCGAGGTACAGTCTCGTACTCAACCGCGCCATTTTCGAGCAGTATTGACAAAAATTTGAATTCTAAGTGGCTTACACTATCGCCATCAGTAATAGTGTGTAAGAGGTCAGCCCAGTTAACCAGTTGAATTGCTTTTCCAAGATGCCCTTCCCAATCGCCATCAACGGCTTCATCAAGCCCATCCCAAACATCAGAGAGGAACGTATCTTTATGGTAACCGTATCGATACGACCTCTCAATAGCTTTATTGAAGTACTTTTCCGCAAGTTGTCTCTGATCTTGGTGGGCCGCTCTATGAGCTAAATCAAGGAGCTCACGGCTAATTGGCTCATCGGGTACTGCCTGAATTAGATCTTGATATTGTGCTTCCCAGATAGCTGGTAATTCATCTGTTGATTGGAGGTGGTCATGATGATTCAGAAACCCCCTAGCAAGCGTGTCTACGAGACGATTTTCGTAATTATTTGTATCTGCGATTTCTAAAACACCGTCTATTTTATCTTCAGAACCTGATTGTGATACATTCGAGAAATCTTTAATTAAATCTTGTAAAACTGACCGGTATAACATATAATTCGGGTGATTGTCTTCAGGACGCTTGAGTTCCTCGTTCTCCAATATTTGCCGTACTTCGTCAAGCGCATGATTAACCCAGAATGATTCTTCCTCTGAAGAGGAACGAGTGACTGCTGCTCCACCAATGGCTGTAAATTGGTGGAGTCGTGGTCGTTGCTCCGACATTTCTTCGACAAGCTCCAAGATTTCGTCCGGTTCATGATTAGTATCAGCTAACACTGCACCAACATAGAACGCCTCACTGTGCTGTGGATAATCCTCACGGTGGTCCTTTGGTTTAGCAAATTTCCGGTCTTGAATCTCAGCGAGGATCTCCTCTTCATCGTATCCACACAGTAGGAGTGTACGTAAAGCAGAACATGATAGCCCCTCAATGGACGGTACATCATCCACAAGTTCTGTTTGCCATTCTTCTGGAATTCGATGCCAAATCAATTCACAAGCCTCAAGTGTTTTTGAAAGATCATCAAATAACCATCCAGGTGGGTCCGGTCTCTCTTTTAATACATCGGTATTGTAGCTTATTGCCCGAAAAATCTGATACGTGAAGTGTTCATTACTTTTTTCGGTAACAAACACTCGTGCGTGTTCCCAGAACTGGTCAGGATCTAGGTTTTTCACAGCCACTTCGAAATATGCTTCAGGATTCCAGTCACGCGGCTTATCAGCCGCTTCCCAGTTCTCATACCAATCTTGAAGCCAAGATTTGTCCAGCTCCTCAGGCCACTCTTTGGTAATTTCTTGCATTGCTTCCAGCGAAGCTTCACTCCCAGGGGCCTCATCTCTCAACTGATTAGTGAACTTGAACGCTCTCCTCTTATCGCCAATTGCTCGAAAGTATTCTAACCGATTGTCAGCATAAATATCCAGCATGCCGTGAGTTGTTGCCCCAAGGATTGTACAATTGAGGGCAGTTTCATAGTCGATCACACTCTGTGCGCCCTCAAGCGCCAGATTCAAACTTGAGGTTATTTTATTGATGTGAACACCCTCCCGCCACCAATGAAATACATGCTCAACGGTTGCTAACTCACGGAGTGATTCAAGCCCAGGACCCCGTTCGGCATGGAATCGCAATGCGTCCGTATTAGATGCGGATTCTATTTGTTCAGCTAAGTAGTAGTCATATAGAGATTTGTGAATCTCTTCTTCTTGACCCGAATCCAATTTCTCTAGAATAAATTCTCGAAAACTCTCGTGGAAGATCCGATAATGGTCTTTTTCGGCTTCCTCAAGGGTGTGTGAAAGCACATTTTCATCTAGTTTGCTTTTACTTTTCATCCAAGGTAGACTAAGAACATCCACAACGACGTCAGCATGTATCGCAGTTGACCTCGCCGCTTGTAATGAGAGAACATCGCGCAGATGAGGATTTATTGGAGACCAGATCTCCTCATAGTATTCTTCTAAATCACCGCTCACATTTGGTGCTTCTTCGATAGCATTCCGAAGTCCTTCATCTAGATCTCCCCCGGAAGTTTCAGCTTCACTGAGAAGATGGGACAATATCACAGGGAGCCCTCCAGAAACATCTTCGACAGAAGATATTAGAGACTCATCGACCGAAATTCCATTTTGAGTGTAGTATCTTTCAATTTCTTCACTTCCCCACGTGGAAATCGTCCGGGTTTGATCTATCCTCAGAACTGTATACACCTCATCCGATAGTGGTCTCCCGACAAAAATTGGGATAAGTGGATCCGGAAATTCCAGTTGTCCGAGCTCTTCTATGACTGTTCCTTCTGTGTCAGATTTGGTGTTGCTACCAGCAGGTTCTGGTAGGGCATGGTCAATCCCATCTATAATAATCACCACGTTATGGTTGTTAGAAGAGCACCATTCCGTTACCTTGTCCAAATGCGATTGAAGATTGTCTATTCCAGTCCAAATAGGCGCGTTATTTTCGCTGAATACTTCAGGAAGTTTCCGGTGTAACTCTCCAGCTAATTGATCTCGGAACCAACTTGGATCAATTCGATCTTCAGCCTGTGACGGATTATCGTCCGGATCGTAAAGATTGTATCTGACTACCTTAGTACTCTTTAATCCATCAACCGAATTGTGTAGTAATTCCAGTCCAGTTGATTTCCCGCTGCCCGCGACTCCCTGAATGACCGTCCGGCCATCAATATCGACTAAAGATTCTTCCAATTGCTGAAACCAAAACGGTAGGATGCAACCTTCGTCAATGGATAACGATTGAGGATACCTCTTGAGAGACGGAGCAATATTGATCTCTTCCGAGATCGACTTTCGTGTTAGTTTGTGTCCCGGATCTTCTCTTGCTCTTGTACTCAACGTTATAGCTCTCAAAATCAGATCTGATGGAGTATTCACGCGAGGATTCTCTTTTGTCGCGTGGATTGGGGAGACATTTTCTAATATTTGTAAGAATACCTCAGTTTGCTCTAAACCGTGGAACGGGTCACTTCGATGTATCTCATCGATTCCTGGTGCATCAAAGATGAATTCAATATCAATATCCTCATCTGCCGATCCCAAATCCCCTTCTAATTTTTTAGTTTCAAACTCCAAATCTCCAAACAATACCAAATCGCTTGACGTATCGGCTAACTGTATATCTGATTGGCGAGGAGGATTATAGGATGTAAATACAATGAATCGAGATCCCTCATTGATCTCATTTTTGCTTTTAGCGCACTCAACTAATTCTTCAAGATTAAGCCGACCAGAACTGCTATCATCTAAATCTGTCCCGGAAAAGGTATAATCAGGCCCATTTTTGACTTGGAAACAAATTGTCTCCTCATTTCTGTGTAAAATAACGTCATCGAATTTATCATTTCGATCTATGGGGCTCGGACTCTCGATCTCAACTGCTTCTGCTTCATCAAACAATGCAGATAGGAGACACATCCCCCCAACAATATCTTGATAGAGATAGCCTCGCTCCAGACCCGCCAATCCTTTTGAACTCCCGACCATCCTGAATTCCTGAGATTGACTATAATCTTGATTCGTATGGTCATAAATGCAAGTGTCTCTAATACCGACCTCACCTGCCCCTAGGTAGTTGTCCCCCTCAGAACTATCAAAATTGTAGACTATTTTGGGGAGTATAATTTGCGCCCTATACAATCCGAAATTTTAGATAGTAGTTTTACAACTTCCCGTGAATAAAGATATCGTATTCACAACAACTGTTATCGGTGTAATTCTTGTAAATTATCTCTGTGATAACTGCCTTTTGACTCTGGATCTGCGTCATTCGATTTCCGTGCGTGCGTCTCGATTAAGAGCCAGTGGCTCTCTCTAAAGAGCTCCAAAGACAGGCTGGTCGTGATTATCGCCGGAATCAGTGCGAAAAAGCGACTGACTCTTCTGACGGAGAAAGCTGCTTTGCGTAGAGTGAGCGCCGTTAGCCCTTTCTCTCAATGTCGCCCTGGCGTTCTACTACATCAGCGAACGCGACGTTTTCTCTTACATTCGTAATCTCCACGGTCACTTCCTCACCGAGAGAGGTGTCACTCACAATGACGACAAATCCACGCTCGACGCGAGTAATACCGTCGCCTTGGTCGCCAATACTCTCAATCTCGACAGTCCGTCGTTCACCCTCTTCAACCGGCGGGTCCGACTGGGCTGGACGACTGTCCGAATCTGACACGGTAGCATCGTCACTATCGCCGTTGGCCAGTCCCGGTAGTAATGCTACGCGATAGGTTTCACAGCCTTGGACATCGCCAGTATCGACTTCGCCTCTCGGAACCTCAATAACGAAGTTCCCATCGTGCTGCTCAATCTGAGCCGAAAAGAGAGTAAGTAGTTCAGTCGGAATCTCCATACGTAGGTTCTGTAATTTCTTTCTTCGGTATACTTGACTCTACGGTTCGAGATTTGTCGAGAAGCGCTTTATGAAAATACCCGGACAGGCGATACGAGTGTCGCCACTGTGGCCAGACACTTCGGACGAGGCAAACTCATTGTCCGACCTGCCAGACGGACGAGGATCTATGTAGAGCAGTTCGGGAGTTGGAACCGAGCCTTAGAGGCAACCAAATATGACTCGAATCCCGTCTACTCTGCCAATTCGTGCGAATCTGCGGGGATGAACTTTCTGTAAGAACACTACTCTCTCGGATTGACCGGAGCAATATATTCA
Source organism: Haloarcula sp. Atlit-7R (assembly GCF_003666065.1). Taxonomy (NCBI): domain Archaea; kingdom Methanobacteriati; phylum Methanobacteriota; class Halobacteria; order Halobacteriales; family Haloarculaceae; genus Haloarcula; species Haloarcula sp. Atlit-7R. The sequence goes on from NZ_QXIK01000009.1 coordinate 73,260, forward strand.
TTCTTCCAGGAGTCACCCTCTCTCCATTGCCAGTAGTAATATCTATAATTTGCATCATTTGTCTTCTTCGTGGTCTTCACCGTGATGTAGGCTCCACCCGGAACATCGCTGTAGTCCTCGGGATCGGTCGAGATATCTCGTTCACTAAGCTCTTTAAGCTCCTCCTCGTCTACTTCTTCCTCAGCTCGACGTTGTTCCAGTTCTGCCTCTCGCTGTCCTCGTTTCCACTCGGCAAGCTCACTTGCGTAGGCCGCTACCGTTTCCAGCCGTTCCGGGGACTGTTTCTCGAGTGGCTCGCGAAGATACTTCGGGAGGTCCGGAGTCGGGGGCCTCTCTTCCATAGTTACCCCACGAGGCGAATACACTTTGAATTTGTGGGGTAACTCGGGCTCACTCTCGTTGTACAGGCACTCTTGCGACTCACAGTAGAGAATATCAATGACTCCCCCTCCCCTTTTGCAACTTGAGCTAGGGTGAGAGAGTGAGAAGAAGTAATGGAGTATAGAGACGCAATCTGGCTCATACAGCGAATTTAGGAAGTTGAAGAGCTTTACTAGCTGATTTTAGTGTTGTTTCTTATTTGGAAAAGATTTAAATATACTAGACTTAAACAATTCCGTAGCATTCAGAAATAACATCACAAACAACAAACAAGTTGTTGTTTTTGGAGAGTCTCTCTAGTTTTATTTACTGTATCAGTATGCATCCGTACCTCCTGTTTTTACTGGTCTAAAACTCTCTAAGTGCCCAAACAACTTTCTTGGCACCTCACTGTATACCTCGCAACTGCTCACTAGCTCAAGTTGCAAAAGGGGGGAGGGGGTTGGACTTTCCTTCTCATCTTGTACGCACTCTCTACTTGCACATGGTGGGAAAGCTTCTTGCAATATGCGCCGTTACCAGATAGTAACATGGTTGAGGAACTTGGAGAACAAAGCGAGCGGCCGTTGTCGATAACGGACCAACTCACAAGTGAGTATAATACTGTCTTCAACAACAAGGACCTCATTGAGCCGGACACGATCGTCGACGAGGACCGCATCGTCGGCCGTGACGAACAACTTAACAGGGTCATCAATATCATCAAGCCAGCACTCCATGGTGACCAACCTGAAGATATGTTGTTGCGAGGCCCGTCTGGAACCGGGAAGACGCTCATCGCAGGGACTGTTGCGACGAAGGCAATTAAAATCGGAGCCTCTCGCGATGTTCAGATGGAATTCGTCGAGGTAAACGGTAAACACAAAAAATCCGAGCACGAAGCTATCCATCAAATCACTCACGCTTTCGAGCGTGAACTTGACCTGGAGTATACTTCCAAGACAGGTGTCTCGACGAGTTCACGTTACGACCGTCTGTTCGACATCGTCGACGAGTATCTCGATTTTGGCATCGTCATCCTTGACGAACTGGACCTCCTCGTTGGCGACAGCCGCAATAAAGACGAACCTCCTGCCTTCTCCGATATTCTCTACAAATTGTCTCGTGCCAAGCGTATCGGAAAGATGGACAGCTCATTTACGCTCATTGTGACCACCAATAGTCCGAATAGCCTCATGAGTGGCCTTAATTCACGGACGGATAGCACGTTCAATCCTACTGAAGTTTCCTTCGCAGATTACAACGCCAACGAACTCCGAGAAATTCTCAGCCACCGCCGCGACGCCTTCTACGAGGATGCTCTCGATGATGATGTTATTCCATACGTCGCAGCGGTTGCCGCCCAGGGAGAGGGCGATGCCCGATTTGCAATCGATTTGCTCCGAGAAGCAGGGAACATTGCGAACCGCCGCGAGATGCAGACTGTCCACAAATCTCACGTCGAGGAAGCGAAAAACCAGGTCGAAAAGAACTATGTCGTTGATGTCATTGAGAACGTCTCCTTCCAGAAGCAGGTGTCACTCTTTGCTGCGGCCGTAGTGAACCTCTACGGACAGACCGAACTTGGACGGTCTGACTATCTCACCGAAATGTCGGCGCCAGCAACTGTGGCGCACACGTTGTACAACTGGATCACTGACCACGAAGACATCGAACAGCGCTCGAAACACAGCTTCCTGCGGTGGATGCGTGAACTCGACACCTACGAGGTCATTGAGCTCAATCGAAAAGGCCGTGGCAACGAGATGGGTGTCTTCGCTGAATATATTTTCCATAACCTCTCTGCAGAGGCAATGGTTGAGACGCTCGCTGACAAGGACAAACGGTTTGCGAACGTCTTGGAAGATGAGGAACTACTGAAATCTGTTGTTCAAACGAATCTCAAAAACTTCTGAAACCGGTTTCGCGTTTCTCTTCTATCTCAATGCCTCATTCATTCTCTGTCTCAAATATCACTGACCGGCTCAATTTGCAAACGGGGTGTGATCGGAAACACCTCTAACTGAGAAGCCACTCACACCACTCGAAAATCGACTTTCATCTCCTAGTCACTCAACTTGCAAACGGGGTGGGTGGGTACTTTGATACTCATCGTGAGAACTGCTATGCTCAATTTGCACATCGGGTGTGTAACTGATTGCAGAAATCGATTGGCACCTCAAGTTGCAGACGGGGTGGATTGGTACTTCGGCCTCTAATGAAAATCACCAATCGCTCAATTTGCAAATGGGGTTACGACCGATCTTGCGATCACGTAGTAGCTCAAGTTGCAGATGGGGTGGGTGGTGACTTTGAGATTCAACGATTTTACATATCCGCTCAGTTTGCAAACGGACCCCCCTACTGTATACTGATCAACAGACTCAACTTGCAAATGGGGGGTGTGTACTGTGTAGTATCTAACAACCTCATCTTGCAAACGGGGTGTCCTCATGGTTGATCGGATCTTCATCAGTGACCTATTATCTAAGTTACCCCACTTATCAAAGTCTGATCGGTTTTGTGGGGTAACTAACCGCAATGGATCTCTCTTTTCCCCGACTAAATCTCACTGGAACCCGACGGCAGAATCGTCGTCTGAAGCAGAGCCAGTCCAGTCGGTATCGCCAGAACGGACATCGGGAGTTCGGTTAGAGGAGGATGACCCACTGGTCACATCGAGGTCCTCGACGCTTGGGAAGTCTCGTAGAGAAATCCTGTCGGCATCTCGCGTTGCCGCATTCCGCTTCGCTTTCGTGACTACTTCTTCGATATCTGCACCACTGAGACCGCGACTCCGCCTTGCGAGATCTGCAAAACCATCTCCCGAGAGTTCGTGTGGAACCCCCTGCAGTTTTGACTGAAAAATCGCGTGACGACTCTCCTCCTCGGGCAGACCAATATCGATATGCGTGGCTAATCGTCCTGGGCGAAGAATCGCTGGGTCGATGTCTTCGGGGCGATTCGTTGCTCCGACAACGATGGCCGTTCGATCGTCTGCAGTGAGGTGAACCAGAAGTTCGCTCGTAATCTTCCGGTCTTCAGCGTGAGCTCCGCCGGCGCCGACATCGCGACCGCCAAGGAGATGTTCGGCCTCGTCGAGGAAGATTAAGCACGGGCCAACCGACTCAGCTTCTTCGAACAACTGACGAACTCGTTGTGGGCCCTCGTTGATCCACTTACTCGTGATGTCTGCAGGACCCAGCTCGACAAATGGGACAGCAAGTTCTCCAGCTAGTGCCCTAGCAAACAGTGTTTTCCCCGTTCCTGGTGGACCATGGAGCAGAACCCCTCTTGACGGCTCGATTCCGAAACGGTCGAAGCGTTCGTCACCTTGAATTGCTGCCTGAATCGGCTGGAGTACCTCATCTGTGAGTCGCTGCTTGACTTCGTAGTACCCCCCGACGTCGTCGAAGCCAATTTCTGAGTTCGCCCAATCGTACTCGAAAGCTTCGCAGTTAGCTGCTTTCGCTGGTGCTCTGGACGGGTGAGAGTGGTGCAGACTCTCGTCTGAACCCGTAGCATTCGATGAGCCAGCTTCATCCTGAGCGGTCTCATTCTCTTGCTGGATTTGTCTGAACTTTTCGTAATCGACGCTCGGTGTTATATGGCGGCCCATAGCATAGTAGTACCCGTTTTTTCCACGCGGATTGTAGTATATCACTGAGACAATCGAGGCGGCAACAACGAAGCCGAGAGCCGCTTGGATCCGAACGTCTGTTGGAACAATAGCTGTGAGGTAGCCAAACTCTGGAACTGGGAGAGAGGAGGTGGCCCACGAAACTGCCTCGACAAAGAGCAACAGTATCGCGAACATCTGATAGACCATTGCGAATGGGTAAAGTCCGATGGCATCCACTGATTTGAACACAGGCAGGCCAATTCCGCCTGCAATAAAGACGATTATAATCCCGAGCCCGAGTGCAATTACAGCGGTCGGTGGAAGATTGAGCCAAGGAGCGACTACCCACATGTGAATAAGCGCTAACGCCGACCACCCGATAATAAAGAACAGCCGGTAAATGCTCCGTTTCTCGTGATCTCGCTCCATGAATCGGTAGGTCACGTACTCAACAGTGACAAATATACCGAGGAAGATGACGACGGAAAGTACGGTGTTGAGGAGTTTCATCGGCTCATGGGGATTATAGATATGTACGTTGAGCGCGTTTATCGAACGACGCGCTCACGGGTTCTACACACACTCTATGCCGTTACTACGCTATAACGTCTTGCTCTATAGGGGTGACCAAGATCGAACCGCCGTAGCTCCAGATATGCTTTCATTGCGTCTCTGATTGCTCACCTCCATCGTCCTTCTCCCATGGGGGGTCAGAAGCCTGGATCGATCCCTCTCTTTGGGTTGCCCAGTCAATGTCGTCTTCGTCTGCTGAATCAGCCAGTTTGTCGTTTCCAGGACCGATGAGATGTGTACCGCCACGCTTTCCCATATTGTACGCTGCGTAGGGGCTTTGAGTCATCGCTCCTGCAAAGACGATTCCCCCGACCTTTCCAGCCTTGAGTCCTGTCTTCCCGACTTGTTTGGTTGCTCGCCCGGTCGTGATCGCAGCTCGTCCTGGAGCCTTTGCCGCAGTCTGTGCGGTCCTAATCTGTTTTACACTCTTAGCCGACTTGGAGGCATCATCTCTGAGTGTCACAGCCTGTTGACCAAAGCTTTGAGCTCTGTCGTTAAGATCAATCGTAACTTCCCCACCAGATGTGCCCTCGTAGGTCACTTTCCCTTCCGCGTCTGGAGTCAGAGTTGAGACTCCTTTCGCTGGCTCTTCAGCTCCCGTGAGAATTCCCCGACTGGATGCCTCAGCGATATCGAATTCACCGTTTTGGTACGCCTCAGTCAGGAAGTCGCGGTTTGCATCTGCCTCGTCGGCGGCAGCAAGATTCTGGTTAATTGCTCTTCGATGATTATCGATACTCTCCGATCCAATTGCTCTCCGAGCGCCACCCAGTCCACTACTCTTCGCCTTCGAACCTAATTTCTTCGCGGCTGAACCAGCTTCCTTCGCGTGTGAACGTGCCGCGTTCACGCCCGGGGCACCAGAAATCATCCCGGCGACGGATCCCTTTCCTTTAGATATGAATCCGGGTGCGGAATCGACACTGTCCTCGACAGCCGATTCACGCGTCCCTAGCGCATCCGAGATACTACTTCGCATCGTGCCACCGATGGTAGAGTTCCCAGTCGAGGCGGATGGATCAGACGCGGTACCACTGCTGCTGGCGGTACCGGCTCCGCCACCACTACCACCACTCGCCGCTCCAGTTCCAGAACTGGAGGCACTGCTAACAGCCGCTGAACCAGCGCCGGCACCGACAGCAACTGTTCCGACGCCAGTGGCTGCGATTGCGGCGGCCACTGTCATGGTGAACGCTGCGTCAATACCGAGTGGCTGGCCGGCCCAGCCGATTGTCTTCCAGATCACGACGAACAGGATGATCGGGAAAATCAATGCGAGCGCTGCTGAGACATAGAACTCAGCAAGGTCTCCGCTCGGAGCCAATCCACCTGTTGCAATCACGTTGAATACGCGCATTACGAGTGCGATTATCGGTCCCACCAGCAACGCGTAGACACCCATGCGGAGCCACGTCGAAGCAAAGCCACTCACAGATCTCATCGGGCCCCAGTTAGCATACCAGAGGACGGCGAAGAAGGGTGCTCCCACAGCAACTGTAACGATGATGAACTGCCGAAGTACCAGTAGCAGGGAGGCGACAATCGTTCCGATGAACATCAGCGGGACAGCTGCCAGTAGCGCCATCGTTTCGACCCCCATCCCAAACGTCGACCCCCATTCTCCTCCGACATCTGCGTTGAAGCTAAGCAGAAATGAGTCGGGAGCGAGTGCATCAGTGATGACGTTCGATGCCTCGATGAGGAATCCAAATAGTGGCTGCGAGATTGCGATGAAAAACAACACCGCGACTAAACGGGCAACCATGTTCCAGAGGGACGCTTCCGAGTCTTGACTGAACGGCATCGCAATCAACCCAGCGGCGATAAGAATCGGCAGTAACGCTATCGAGAGTTCAAAGACACTATCCCAAGCGCCCGTGACTGCCTCACTCGTCATGATTGCTGGATCTATATTCAACAGCGGAATCATGCCGTAATCGAACATGGCATTGAGCGTGTTCAGCAGACTCGTGTGGAAGAACTCGACGACCGCTCGGACGATCGCGTCGGGCAGCCAGCCCAAATCCAGCACATCAGCCATTGTACCCCTCCCTTGGAATCGGTGTATTTCCGGTTGACAGGCGATCTCCCGTCCACTGTCGGAACATCTGGCTCATCACGCCTCCGACGCCATATCGTCGTCATCTGCGTCTTTCGGCTTTTCTGGATATTGGCTATCAGGGTCGCCGATATTGGGTTCCATTTCCACTGTCAGTTCCTCCTGATAGTCCGCTTCCATCGCCATCTGAAGGTCCATATCCCGATTCATCACGTGTGGAAGGTCGGTCATATCGAGGTCGTCGTGAAGGTCGATGTTACGGGCATGACTCTCCCCCTCGGCGATGTCGACGCCCTCGACGCCCGCGAGCCAGTCCCACGGGTCGAGCGCGTCATCGAGGACCGTGTGTTCGAACGGTCCGCTCCGAATTTCGAGCCGTCGGCGACCGTGAACACTCGTCGCGAGCAGACACTCCGAGTAGTCGGAGTCCTGTCCACGGGCCGCTGTCTGGATGAAGCGAATCTCGTCAGCAGATAGCCCATAGTACTCGGCGGTTTCCTCCGAGACGGATTCAGCGTAGAACAGACACTTCACGTCGCAGTTCTCGTACACCTCGCGGCGCTCAGGCGTCCGAACGAACTCGTGGGCTGTCTGGCTCATCAGCGTCAGTCCTGCCTCGTAGTGGCGGGCGTGTCGGATGTAGAGGTTGATCAGGTCTCGTGCAGCTGGTCGTCCCAGAAGGTAGTGTGCCTCGTCAAAGGTCACATCCACCTTGTACGGCGAGCGCTTGGCCTCGAGGTACGCCCACGAGAGCATCGCATGCAGGATGAGCGGCATCTCGCCTGTGTCGGCGAACGAACTCATGTCCATCACGACTAGCCGCGAGGAGAGGTCGAGGTTCGTCTGCCCGTTCAGATTGTGGTTGATACCGCCGGGTTTGAACGACTCAAACTTTGGCTGGAGTGAGGTCGCAAGCGCGACGTGGTGTTCGGTCGGGGAGACGATCGTGTCCGAGAACGGGACACCCTTCGCAGCCGTATTACTGTCGGATTCCTCATCGAGTTCGTCGTCGAACACACCGAGGGCTCGGAAGTGTTCGACCTCTTCGTCGTCGATGACGCCGGCCTCGGTTGCGGCTTCGATACCGCCGGTCGCGATGACGTTAACACCCCGAATCAGGTCGTCGATGATTGGTGACTCGTTGCCGTACGTGTCGAACTCTCCGAGGATGATGCCCTTCGAGAGATAGGCGTAGTGGGCTGCCTGAATCAGGATGCCCTCCTCGCCAGCAGACATCCCGTCACGCTGTTCGAGGTGCGTGTTCAGCATCTCGATGACAGACCGGATCGTGAGAGCATATGTGTCCTCTCCGCCTTCGTACTCGGCCTCAGCAGGCGGCGAGATGTCCAGCGGATTCACCGTGTAGTTCCCACCGAAACGGATTACCTCGCCGCCCAGCGACTGAGCGAAGCGCGGATAGTCGTCGCCGGCGGGGTCGAACAGAATGCACTGGACGTTCGGATCGCCGAGCAAGCGACGGTAGATCTCCATCTTCCGGAAGTAGCTCTTACCCGACCCGGTCTTACCCGAAATTGCCATTGAGTGTCCCGATAGAGCGTACCGGTCGAGGATGACCGGCCGCTTCGTATCGTCGAACCCGAACAGGACACCCTCTGGGTCGTAGATAGAGGGTTCGACTAGATTGAAGAACGTCCCCAGCGCTTCGAGCTGGATCGGATGGCTGTTGTTGATCGTGTCGGTGGCGAGTGGTGCGACGGAGCCCATCGCATCCAATTGTTGGTGTTTCACCGGACTGAGGTCGACGTCCTGTTCTGCGAGGATGGCTTCGACGCGGTCGAGCATCTCGTCCAGTTCGTCCTGGGTATCTGCGACGAGTTCGAGATAGATCGAGACATCGTAGAGCTTGGTCGTCCCTCGGATGGTACTCTGCAGGAGTCGCTCGAGGTCCTGTCGTTCGAGTTCGTCCTGGTAGGTATCCGTCCGGCCGCGTTTCTGCTTCACCGCGACCGAAGTAACGGCTTGCGTGTACCGTTTCTGGAGTTGCCGACGAACGTCCTTTGCGGCCCGTGGCCGAACGTGCAAAGAGAGTCGCAGATCGACATCTGCGAGCGTGAGTGGGACGAGCCACCCCAGTCCAACCTTTCGGGGGAACGAGGTGACCGTCAGAATCTGTGAGATTCGGTCATCACGGATTTGGAACTCCGGATAGTCCTGTATGACTCGCGGTGCGATGAGTCGCTTGTCGAGTTCGCCACGCTCTTTCATTGTCTCCATCGGCGTCGCGAGGTCGACATCGTCGGCCTGGAGCTGATAGGCCGCCCATTCGATGTTCTCGGTCGTCGTCTCCTTGCCGAGGAGATTCAGGTAGTCGAGAGCGTGTTGTGTTCCTTCACCCGACAGGCCATCTATCGGGAGCCGTTCGTCACCGTCTTCCGGTGCATCGTTACTGAACGCGTGCGTGATTCGATTGATCATCTCTTACCCTCCGGCTCCGGTAGAGCCAGAGTAACCGCCTCCCGGTGAAGCCCGGGTAGCTCAGACATCTGCCTCCTCCGTCGGAGATTCGTTTTCCTGACTGTCGTCTATTGTCCCATCCAGATCCTCGAAGTGTTCGAGAACGCTTCTGCGACCGCGCACAGCGAGCGCAACACCGACGACGAGGAGTAACAACCCAACTGCATAGACCTCGATTACGAACGCCGTCGACGCCGTCGGCGTACTATCCCACTGAGAGGGGTACGCCTGACTGAACAGGTAGACTGCAACAGCGGTCACGCCGACACCGACGAATCCAACAATGGTCGCTCGCTGGCTCGATGGAAGTAGGACAGCAAGGCTCAGCAGGAAGGTTGGAAGGCTTCCCGCTGCGAGACCGAAGGAGGCCTCGCGGACGGCCCAGTAGGACTCAGACCCAGGTTGTCCGCTCCCGAGGAATACTCCGAGTGCTGTCACTGCGAATAGGAGGCTCGCAGTGAACAGCCCAACACCAGCGTACACCGATAGCGGCGAGTGATAGTTCGTTCCGCGACCGATGGGACCGACGGCTCTCGCGTACCAGGCGAGAATTCGTGAGTTGTCGACCTGTTCGACGTACTCTGTCTGGACCCGCCCCTCATATGGGAGGTCGCCTGTCGTCTCCGGTCGCGCCTCGGGATCCTCGTCTGGTTCAAGCAGTGTCGCTTCTCGATCAGCGCTGTCGAACGCTTCTTCGAGATCCAACTGTTCGCCCGTCGCTGGATCACTCAGTGTCTTCTCATCGGGCTGGGTGAAGACGCTATGCTCGAAGGAGATCGGTGGCTCCTGGCCACGATAGACCTGATAGAGGACATCAAGAACATCCGCTCGATTATCGAGAATCGAGGTTTCGACGCGAGTCCGGGGGAGCTGTGAAGCGACTCGCTGTACGCGAGCCCAGACCTCGTCCAAATATTGGTCTTCGTCGTCGACGCTCTTCGCACTACCACCGAATGGGAGTGCATCCGCAACCCCGTCGAAGCGACCGCCCTTGTCGTCCTCTCCTTTCATGACCGCGACGGCAACGAAGAATCGACGATCTCTGACATTTGCGAGCTCGATCGTTCGGTCGAGCCACTCCGCGTGAGCCACGCGCCCGTATTCGAGGAGCGTTGAGTCAGCGACGTGGTCGATATCTGTCTGAGGAGTCGTGCCCGTCGCAGCGACGCCCCCGTCAGTGGCGTGATCCTCGACGACGTCGTCGGATAGCTCTTCGCCGTCCTCTGCGGGGATGGCTGTCGCTTGTCCCGTCGGCGCTCCCAGCGCTTGCGGACCGATGAAACGTTCGAGGTACTGGTCCCCGTCGAATCGGGTCGTCAGCGTGAGGAACTGCGTCGGGAACTGCAATCCCCGCAGGAACGTCATGTAGGAAATATAGAGGCTGGTCCGTCGCTCTTCCGAGAGGGTCAGCCACTCGCGGGGATCGATTTCGACGAGCATCGTGTATGCTGTCGGCGTCTCGATAATCCCGCCATCTCGGACGTTCTCGAAGTTGAGCAGGTCGAGCGTGGATTGCTCGCCACCACCTGTACTATTCTGTAGATTCATTCCTCATCTCCCGGCGCCGGACTGTCAAAATCGGGTCGCGTTGCATCGAGGACACCTTGGTAGGCGAGATCTGTTCCACTGCCACTCGCTGCGTGATCTGCCCATCCCGGCGGTCGCGGTTGGGTGAGCCAGTCGTCTTGGGTCTCTCCAATACCGAGATCGCCATGTTCCGGGTCAGGGTGGCGCCAGACGTAGACGTTCGATCCAGTCTTGAAACGGAATACAGCATGTGCGTACCGAAGCGGTCGCTGGCCGGGCGGCGTCTTAACGAATATCAACCCGCCGATCCCGATACCGATGACGAACAACGGGAAGGTGAACAACAGCGGGAAACCAACCGTGTATAGGACGGCACACGGCGCTAATGGGATTGCCAGCGATTCTGCGAGCCGTGTAATCGAGAACCCGAGGAACTTCGACTCTAGAAGATTGCTCGCGACTGGCACAGGGTCGGGCATCTATTCACCCTCCGCGTCGTCACAGGCTTGCTCTTCGGTCGGAAGCACGCCGCCGTCTTCTAATCGCTCGGCTCCCTTGATCAACATCCCGCGCCAGTTGACGCCATGATGTTCGCGAACCGCGTCTAACTGGGCGAACTGCTCGTCGTCCTTGATGATAATCCTCGTCGACGTCATCGCTCCACCTCAACCGGACTGAATTCATCCACGGATGGGCGTTCGTGATCGACTCCGTTGTCGAGCGTTCGCAGCGCCCCCCGTGAATCGAACAGTGAGGCAGCCCCATTTTGATCCCCAACAGAGCTATCTGGACTTTCGTGTCTGCCAGATTCAGGGAGTTCCTCGCTTCTTTGACTGTCGTGCTGGTGTGACCGATCGGTCGTGGAGGCTTGGGAAGATGCTGTCGCAGCATCGCCTCTATTTCGAGCGGTGAACCAGTTCTCCCGCCCTTCGAGGCGCTTGGCCCCTTGCATTAGCATCCCACGCCATTGCACGCCGTACTTGTCTCGGATCGCTCTGAGTCGGTGGTACTCGGTCTCGTTTCTGAACCGAATCTCGATTTCAGGCATTCTCGACTCACCACCCTCAGCTGGCACACTCGACTAACGAGTCGGCACTCAGGAGCGAAAGTTCGATAGCAGTCATGACTGGTAGCAGCGTTCCGGATGGAAGCGATAGGACTGCCCCAGTTGTGGGTACTGTTTGGTAGTGCATCACACCAGCCATCGGTGAGGCACCCATTTGTTTATTTCAGGAATGCGTATGGCGTATTCCTGCGCACAGCGCACTGTTGCGCCAGGAGCAAGCGTGCGATTTCCGCATTCTTGGAGAACTTTTCTCACGGTACTGCCTCCTCGATAGCGATGACTATGCCTACACCTTCACCCCTTCACCTCCTGCTGCCGTTCGGTGGCGAACTTCCTGATCTGATGCTCCCGGTTACGGGACCACTGACAATCCCACTGGAACGATTCCACATCGCTGGTGATGTTTTAGGCTCATTCGCAGGCCTCGGTTGGCTGTATCTCTCCGCATTCCAGCTGTCGAGTCCGGAGACAATATTGGCAGTCGTCGATTTCAGCTCGATGCTGGATTTCCCGCCGTGGACAGCGACAGTATTCGTCTACGCCGGCCTCGTCCTGCTAGTACTGGGTATGATGGCCTGGCTCGGGAGCCACAGCCTCTATCGCCGTGCGTGGGGTCGACGGCTCGCGATGTCTGGCGGCGGACTGTTCGTCGTCGGGACCGCCTTTCGGACGTTCGTGGACCTCTTACAGTATGTCCTCGGGTAACTCTCGTGAGGGCCGTTCGTCTGATTCGAAACTACGCCAAGTAGCCCGTGATATGAAACGACTGAGGCAGCTTTTAATCCATTCTGTCGGGACATTCGCGAAGAAACGGCTCGTCGTCGCCGGCATCACTTTCCTCTTAGTCTCCAGTGCGGTCATTGGAGCAGCGGCAGGCGATCTACTCATCCCCAGTCCAGAACCTGGCGTCGAAAGGGACTACGACGACACGTTTCGGGTATTGGCGAGTAACGACCCCGACCCTGGTCGGGGATCCAGTGTCGTTCAGGTCTACGAGTACAGCGAGAACGGCACGATCAGCGAAGTCAACCGGACCGTAGGTACCCAGCCGGTCCAACTCTGGGACTCGAACATCCAATCACGCGATGCACTGCTTATCGCGAACGAGTCCGATATGTACCAATCCGGCCTCAGCGGATTTGTTCAAGTACCCTACCGGGACCAGTGGACGCCCCTTCGAGACTGGTGGGGAGGAGAGTTCCGCATTCTCCCAATCTATACTGGTGACCCGAGTCGAGCCACGAGTAACGACGGCCAGTACACCGTCGAAGTCCGACACCCGAACGGCTGGTGGAATCCGGTGTACAACGCAGATGTCGAACGCGTCGACGGCGAACTCACCGTCACGAATACAGACGAGGCGCTCGTTCTCTCCTCGTACTACAGTACTGTCATCGACCGCAAAATCCAGATCATCGAGTCGCTGCTTCAACACTCCGAAATGGCACCCAGTGACTCTGCAGCGCGAAGTACCTCTGTCGTGCCTACACAGAACGGCGTGGAGGTATTCCCAACCACCGACGGCGCGGACGTTGACCTTCAGTGGCAGTCGGGCTCTCATTCGCTTGTCCGTGATGCGTATGTCGGCAACATCGACGTTATCCCCGGTGTCTGGCACGACGGTCGGTACGTCACCCAGAGCCAACAACTCACTACGTATATCCCGTGGGATTACCGCATAGAGGCGCCAGCTGATTACAGCGAGAGCGGAAGCTGCACCGTCACTCGTCGAACCGAGGAGGGGAACACGACGGTTACCTCCAACGGCACCGCCTCGTTGACTCGCTGGGCCAATTACCGGATTATCGACTCGAACGCGTCGGTTGTGAACGTCACAGCGGGTAATATCAGTCTGGACAGGACCCAGCCGGGAATGTGGACGACGATGAATTACACAACCTCTCGGCCACGGCACCTCCCGCCAGGAAACTACGACCTCACTGCCACTCTTCGAATCGAGGTCGAGATGGAAACTCACTACGGCGTCTCTAGTACGGAGTGCTCCGAGTGGAACACGCGACAGACGGTCAACCGAGTGGTCGAACTCGAATACTCTGTCCCCATTGAAACGGTCAACAGCGACGACCTCTCTATCGACATCCAAGTGTACGACCGACCGGGCCGAGATATCGTCGCAGTGAACTGGAGCGGCGAGCAGGGTCTCGCGGCCGGTGCAGCTGCCTGGGAGGATATCGAAATCCAGATCGGCGAGAAGACAATGTACGTTACGGCGCCATGGCGATTCTACTCCGTCGCTCGGAATACGCACGTCGAGGAGCGAACCCAAAGTGGGCTGACTCAGGTCGAGGCCTCACACTCGTACGACGGGGCGTACCCGGCGATGCTTCGATATCGGATGAGTCCTGCGAGCGTAGGCGTTCTCGCTGAACAATCTGCAGACCAGCGTATCTGGTGGGAGACGACATACGCCGCTCAGAACCGATCTGTTCCGGCAGCGTCGTTACCGAGTACCATCGTCGCCCCCGAGAATACGGAGCCGACCTACCTCTACGACCAGTACGCAGGTATCCTGAAAAGCATGGACCGCACGATGGGCGAGACGGTAAGTGCTCAGGCGGGCGACGTCTGGGGGCTCCCCGTCGATACTTCTGTGAACGTCGTCAGATATCAGGCGTCGGAACTCACAATCACGATGAATCATAGTGCCGGGACGGCCGAGGTGTTCCTCTCCGATTCTGCAGGGAACCCAATCCCGAACCGACTGGTGAGTCTCGATGGAGCCAGCGTACAAAACGTGACGACGGATGCGAACGGACGGGCAACAGCCGCTGTCTCAGGGACACTGGTTCGTGTTCACTTTGCGGGGGATGACTGGCGCGAGTCTCGTTCCTCGTACTACATGGAGGCTCGCTCCTATGGCGTCTCGCCCGCGTCATTCGTTGCAGGGAGTACCGACCTCTTTGGCTATCTCGACGCGGCGATTTCGAATACGGTCGTCTTTGTTGAGTGGTTGGTGCTTGGAATCTTCGCACTGTTCTGGATGCGGTTTATGCGTGAGAAACCTGCTTGACGGTGTTTCTCTGAACTGAGATTCTTTTAGAATGTCTGGGGCGGTTCGACTACACTGACACGTCGACGAGCCGATCGCTCAGTACAGCCCAACGCTTACACAGTCCAGTCGTGAATGGGAATCGTGGGAGATTGTTTCCCTGAGCTGCCCGATGTCTGTCCTGACTGCGGTGCAGTAGACGCTTACACGAAGCGATTTGTGACAGGCGGAGGATGGCGACCAGTATACCGATGTGAGAACTGTGGACATCGGCACACGCCGCAGAAAACAGATTAGCGGTCGATTGGCACACGTAGTTACCGTACAGCGAAAGTCTATAGCACTCCGCAGAAAAGTTGACAACATGCTTGAGCAAATACAGACAAGCCCTCTCTTCAGTCTTCGTAGGGGGGTATTCACGTACACCCTCGCATTTCTCATATCTCTCAGTGATCTGTGGTTCACCAATATTCTCGGAATTAGTACACCAGAAGAACTCCTCGTTCAGACACTTCTTCACGGAACAGGTTTCTATCTCGGTTTTACTCTCGTCACCTTGTTTAACATACCAACTGAAACCACAAGCTGAACAACTCGCAAGCCTACCGAACGGTTAAATCATTGTAGTTCGGCAGAAACCATCTGTGTGATCGTTCTATGAAAGACCCTTCTATCGAACAGTCAGATCCCGTAGATGCCTGCAAAGACAGAGAATAGAGTTCCTCCCATCGAGACGCCAATCATCACCAACCCCCAGGTGACTCCGCGATAGCCACGAGTCGAGGTTCGACCGGATTTTGAGCCACCAGCCCACAATGCAGCCCCTAGCGAAAAGCAAGCCAGACCCAGATAGGACAGGATTCCTGACGCTGCTTGGGCTATTGGGAGAAGTCTAGAAGTCCCGATCGCCCCGTAAGGCCAAGTCGATGGGAGAAACCCAGTCCCTCCCATGATGAAGGCTACGAGATCATAGAATGCGTTGATACCGAGGATTGCGACGAGAGCGGCGGCGGCTCCGATCATCATTCCCCGATAACGGATTGACCGCCGTGAGTTTGATTCCGTGGTGAAGAAGCCGATGATTCCGACGACGAGGAAGATCATCGCCAGATATCTGGCCGTCACCTCTGCGACAGTGAACAGCCGAAACGCTGGGTCAATGAGTTCAGAGACAGACGGCATTGTTCCTCCTATTCAGTTACTGGGAAGCAAAAACACTCAGAATGTGCGTAATCCGCACTTTCACACGATTGTAGGGATATCTGCATTTCAATGCAGGTCGTGCCATTCAAAATTCATAAAACAGATACTGATAAATACATCCGAGGAGTAGAATCACATTGCGGCAGATGAGTACACTAATCAGTATAAAACCAACCAGAGTGGACTACTGAAGGCCTTAGGAGGGTGCGGTAAGTCCACGGCGTTCTGAAATGTTGGCATCCCGATTCCGGGATTGCTGAACAGTGTCTGTTTGCCGTTGATCTTCTCAACTAGCGTAGCCCTCGCCAACGGTTCCGATATCGTGGCCTTGCTGTGGAATCTCCTGGTATTCGGGCACGTTAGTTCAGTTGCTCTTCTGCCTGCATTGAATAAAAATAGTAAAATCATTCAGTTCCACTTGACTTGCAGGATAGCTGGCAGTTATATGGGTTGACCAGACATGGTCATGTGGACACACTACCCTTCACTCAATCAGCTCCCAGCCCAGTGTGTCCATTCAATTGTCAGAGGCAACCAAGTGGCCCCTCCTGACTCCGAGGGGCCATATTACGTCTGTACTGACCGAACATGGGGAGTAAATCAACACTCTGAAAACCATTCTGTGGTGTCTTCTGCGAAACCTCAAAATTCGGGATGTAAGTCGCGTATCGGCCGATGACGGCTGTCCCCCACTCTGTCGATGGCAGAATGAGGAGCTAGACGCGACCTCGTTCGAACGTTCTGTACTGCGCGTTGAGTTCTTCAGCCGAGGCGAACTCTATCTCATCGAGCAGTTCGTTCACTGCTTGGTCGTAGGACTGTCGGTCGAGGAGGTTTCGGTTGCTGTACGCCCGAAGGCGGTCGCGCGTTCCTTCTTTCACAGGAATCGAGTATCGGCTCATCGCGATTGTCCCCGCTGGCTGTTCAGCCTACCCCTTTTAGTGGTATACGGCATGGTGGTCACTCTTGTTCGACTACAGATCGGGACCGCAACTACTTGCTCAATCTGTGTGGGTATGTACCAAGCATAACTGTTTCGCTTAATGCCCCCATAGAACGCATATATTGCCGAAAATCTGCGCACCTGTGCGCCCGCCGCAATCTTGCGGCCGCTGTAAGATTGCGAAAGCCGCATTCCTGAAACTAATATTATAACTTCCAGCTTACGCCCGGTGTGCAATGACGAACCAGCACACTACAGCCCCTGACACAGATTCGAATAGTATCCGCCGTTTCCGGCGAGTCCGTGAATTCGAGAGCCTTCTCGTCACCGCCTTGCTCTCGCTGATGTTCTTCGTCAGCCCAGCAGCCGCACAATCGACTGGCCCCACCGGTGGGTCCGGTGGTTCTGTCGCTGGCTGGGAGACGATTCTTACTAATCTCTACGACGTTGTCTACACGACGCTCCAGTACGCTGGCCTCACTGTACTGGTACTGGGAATCATCGTCTGGCTCACTGCCCGGACGAACTCTCAGCGCTCCGAGACGGGAATGAAGCTGACGCTCGGCGGCGGTGCAATGGTCATCGCGTACTTCGGCCTCGGCGCACTCATTTCCCTCCTCGAATTCATCGCAGGGTGAGCCCGACGGCCCCAGAACGTGATTCCTTTCGAGGCGCCTCGTGACCGGATTTCATACCGCCGTTGCGGTGTACTCCATCCATCGAGACCAGCGCTTTGTCTAGTCGGTGGAACTGCTTCCCGGCTGGTTGCTCCACAGCATTGCTCACCGTTTCTGCCGTGACCCTCTTTCCAAACATGCACACACTAACCCACAATCCGCTGTATCGCCGCCTCAGCCAGCTACTCGCTGCGCGAGAATTCCCTCGACTGTGGTCGCTGATTCCCCTGGAATGGTGGTCCTCATGACGAGCGAACCGGGACCGTACCGTCGGTCTGGCTCTGGGGAGCATGAACCACGGCTACCAGATATCGATGATTCCGAGATCCAGAACGCGGTTTCGACACGTATCCACGGTCGGACGAGTGACAACGTCGGCCCAGACGGGGATGATGCAGACGCTAGTGGCGGAGCCGACGAGAGTCACTCAACCACTTCCCCGGTCGATGAACCAACCCAATCGGACGGTGATTTGGACGGGCCCGATTCTGGTGACTTATCCGACAACGCTGACGATGATGGGTTCCGTCCGTATATCAAAATCACGCCGGCTCGTGAGCAGGTAACGCCAGACCACGTCGTCAAGGGACTCTTTGGCCTCTACCGGGCTGGGAGTGGCCGAGAGATGCCGTTCCATCTCGAACGCCGGCTTTCGTTTGTGAGCACACAGCGGACGTTCGAGTTCCTGATTCACAAGCCAGCAGATACCCGCCGATTCGACTTCTACCTCGGCGTTCGGCCCTACGAGGTCGAGGCTCTCGAACACCTCGCAGCGAACGTCCGTGCGATGTATCCCGAGAGCTTCCACTTCGAAATCGTCCCGTTCGCCACGACCGATATCTTCGTCGACGACGTCGAGCCCGCTGGTGCGACGCTCGCGGACCTGGCCGCGTTCGAAGGTATCGACGAACTCGTTGAACTAGACGGCTTCGAACCAGACCTTCTCGACACAGCTGAAGATACTGGCGACGAATCTCGACGTGGCGCGAATGGCGACCCGACGCCGCCGGCGATGGTACGCTGGGAGGGCGTTGAGACGAAGAACAACGACTGGATGACGTTGCTCTCGCAGTTCAGTGAGATCTCAGTCGACATCGAGGATTCGTTTCGGTCACCTCTGAGTGTTCTCCTCGAACAGGCCACAGAGACGGACGAACCGTTTGTCTTCCAGGCCGTCTTCACACCTCGTCGTGACTGGACGAAGGAAGCAGAGGTCCAGAAACGGAATCTCAAGATGGGGACGACTGGTGTCTTCAGTTCGTTCAAGCAGGAGGCAGCCGCGATGCTCCTTGGTACATCGGAAGAAGAGCGACGGCAGCGTCACCGGCCCGATACTCCTGAGCAGATCGGGGGGACCATCTCCGGCGGCGGGGACGGACAATCAACCCGACACAGCCGCATGGGACAGATAGACCTGAAACAGCCGACCGTGACGTTCGACGTCTCCCTACGAGCGGCCGGCGAACCGAGCATTGTGAACGGTATCACAGGAGCATTCACTGCTCTCAGTGGTCCGTACTACGGCGTTGAGGGGGCGAATGTCGGCCACGTCGGGCGTGAGTTCGATGTCTTTTGCCGGTCGCGACTGAGCACGACGAGTATTCGAGAGCGTTTCCAGAGCAAGAACCCGATCATCGTCGCTAGCCCGGACGAACTCGCCAACTTCGTTACTGTGCCCAGCACGGGCGCGCTTCCGAAGGCAAGTCGTGGTGCGTCTGGTGGCGCTCCAGACGCTCGATCACCGCTGACCGCGACCGACGAAGAGTTGCTTGCGGAATTCGACTCGGGGATGTGCATCGGTGAGGCTGAAACGGCATCTCCCGACCGCGACAACATCCCCATCAGTCTCACTGCCGAGCAACTCACCCATCACGTACTCAGAGCGTCGACGACGGGTGGCGGGAAGACGACCGCGATGATCAACGACGGTCTCAGCGCGTACGATCAACTCGACGGGCCGACATTCATCTTCGACAAGAAGGGCGGCAGCATGGCAACAGAGTACAAACGAGCGCACTTCCGGCAGTTTGGCGACCTCGACGACATCGTCCATCTCCCGGTTCCAGGGCCGAACGGCGAACTACCTGCGTTCCCGTTCTTCGACATCCGCCCCCAGATCGCGGCTGGCATGAGTCGTGAGGCAGCTGTTCAGGAGAAAATCGACCGCTACAACGAACTACTGGAGTACGTCCTTGGTGACGAACAACACAACCAGGCGTTCGTCGCACAGGAGATTCTCAGCAATCTCATCGGTGCGTTGTTCGACCCGGTGTACGGCCAGGATGCGTACGCCATCAGCGACCTCCTCAATGCGGCCACGAAGATGCAGACCGAGCAGACGATTCCCGAGGTCAGCGATCCAGAGCTTCACGCGACGCTCACGCGCCACTTCAGTGCCGAGGAACGACGGTTCGCCACGTCGATCGACGCCGTTCTCAACCGCATCACGAAGCTGAAAGAGCGAGATTTCATCTGGCGAATGCTGAACTTCGTTCCCGAATGGGACGGTGAAGCCCAGCGGTATGCTGACGAGCAGATGCTGCTCGACCTCGATGGGCTCCTCGATTCGAAGTCGGTCGTGCTGATCGATACCGGCGAGTTCCGACCCGCGTCGAGTAATGTCTTCACGGTGCTGATGCTGGATTATCTCTGGTCGTGGGTGCGACTCCGAAAGCGATGGAACCGGACCGCTCTCGACCCTGCCGACGGCTACTGTGTGAACCTGATCATCGACGAGGCCGCACCGATTATGCAGTCCAGTCTCGTCCGGGACGAGATGATTCCTGACGCCCGTGAGTTCGCTCTCGCGTTCGAACTCATCGTTCACTTCCCGGAGCAGGTCAAACGTGACGCACTCGATACGCGGGCCTACAAGGAAATCCTCCGCAACATTAACACCAAGCTCATCGGCAAGCTCGCAATCGACGACGAGCTGGCGACGACGTTGTTCCACGAGGAACTCGACCCCGTCGCCCTCTCGAACCGGATAGCGTCACTCCCTCGTGGTGAGTGGCTTGCACAGTTACCCGACACCGGCTTCATGACCGACACACCGGAACTGGTGACACTCAAGCCGCTTCCCGTCCCGGACGGACACAGCGACGGAGAGGAGCCGGTCGACGCGGGCACGTACAGCCCGACGGCAGAGATGACTTTTCAGGAGGCAGACGAACTCCAGTGGTCACGTACTCGATTCACGTATTGTCTCGTCCCCGGCGTCAACAGCCCGCCGGATGCCGCCCAGCGTGCAGCCCGCTATGGAACCGGGCCGATGAACAGCGCGACAACTGAACGACCTCCGATGCCTCCGGACGGAGACCAGAATGCTGAGCAGCCCGACTCCGAAGAAATAGACGAGCCTCGGAACTCGGATGAACAGGACTCTCAGGTGGAGCCCCATCCCGACTCTGCTATTGGCGGGGCTTCCAACGAGTTCGGAACCGTTCTCGGAAACGGCTCGCCATCACAGGATCACTTGGATGAGTCGAAGGAGAGGGACACCTCCGGAACGGAGGGCCCTACCGCAGATGCCACACACCACGTCTCTGATCTTCCAGCGACACCGGGGCCTGCGAAGAATCTTGACCGGATAAGTGACCTGACAGACACAGCACGGCAGTTCCTTCGAGACGTAATCGCGGGGATCAACGGCGAACTGGATGGATACGACCTGACACAGTCGATGACCGACATCCGGGATGCGATAGAGGGAGAGGTCGACGAAGAGCAGTTGGTGGAAGACGGATTCCTCGAAATCCAGCGCGTGTACGGTCGGAAGTACTACTACGTGCCTCCAGCGGGACAGGCCGCAGCCAACAGGACGATCTACGCGGGCCGGAACAACGGAGACCTTTTCGAGAAAACGGCTCACAAGGTCTACGTTGAGTACATCGCTCGCCATCTGCGAAACCGGGGACTTCTCGTCGAAACCTATTACGAGCCGATGGCCGGCGGGATGGTGTTCGACGTTGCCGCGTTCCTTCCGCGTGACGACGGAAGCCGAACGCTCGCGGTGATAGCTGAGGTGGTGACGAATATCCGTCCGGAATTGATGGTCAAACACTACGACGATCTCGCGTCGTTCGAGGGGGTCAGGAAGATGTGGGTAGTCCCGCATACGGACGTCGCCCACGAAATTATCAGAGCACTGGCCGATGCTGGACGCCTTGAGAACGTACCCCACAAAACTACCAAGAACTATGCACGTCTCTCAGAGGAAGCGTTCGACAATCCCCGCGAATGGCGATTCGTCGGCGGTCGCAATATCATCGAATCAGTCGACCAAGTCGAGGAGGATTCCGAGGGATGATGATCTGCGTCACTAGTTGGGCGCACCGGGCGCTCCATAGAGTCTCTAAAGCGACCTCCTGCTTTCCTGCGTCTATCGATGAAACACCTAGAATAGGTCTTGGAAGGAGAGGGAACGCAGGTCCGCACGAGCAGCGCGCAGTCATACGGTTTTGGGCGCACGGGCTCGTTTCGGAGAGGGTACAGAGTGCACGGCGCCGCACTGAGGTTTATCGCGGTGCCGAATCGGCCGTGAATACGACAGAAACAGTTCCCCGTTCTATCCATGTCCAGCAGTGAAATCGACGAGCGTCTGATTCCAGATAGATTGGCCGAGTGTGAGCAATGGATTTGCTGGCAAGAGGTCGAACGTGATGGGAAGCCAACAAAGGTTCCGATCAAGCCCTACCACACCAATGGAACCCCGAACGCCAGTGCGACGGATCCTGCAACGTGGCGTGGTCTCCAGATCGCTCTTGAGTTCCACCAGAGCGACCGTGTCGATACCGATGGGATTGGATTCGTCTTCGCACCTAAGACATCCATCGTTGGCGTCGACCTAGACGACTGCCGTGAGCCTGATACTGGCGACCTCACTGACTGGGCTAGTGACATCGTCGAGCGCCTCGATTCCTATACCGAAGTGTCTCCATCAGGACGCGGTGTTCACGTCCTTCTCGAAGGAGAACTTCCGCCGGGTCGTAATCGGCGTGGTGATGTCGAAATGTACGACGAGGCTCGGTTCTTCACCGTCACGACCGACCACGTTGACGGGACACCTGAGACGATTGCTCGCCGGCAAGACGCACTGCTCGGTGTCCACTACGAATACGTTCAGACATCACCCGATTCGGATACTGAGGCAGTTGACCTCGACCAGGCAGTCGACGCGGCAGCGGAGACTGGAAACGAGGTACGGGGTGGCGGATCTACTGGCGATGGACCCAATGGAGAATCCGATGATGGGAAACCACAAGCTCTCGGTTCGAAGTCGAGTCTATATGCTCGCTACGGACTCGATTTCCCGGACATAGAAGATCCGGCGCTCGAAGTCGCCCTGCACAGTTCCAGCGTAGATGCCCTTCCCGATGATCCTCCCACTACACTCGACGAAATAGCTGGTCCAGGTGTTGACCTCGATGATGACGCACTCTTGGAGCAGGCGATGGCCTCGAAAAGTGGCGACACCATCGCGGCTCTCTACGATGGAGATAAGGAACTCTGGGCATCGCCCGAGAGCCGATAT
The DNA here is from genome assembly GCF_003666065.1 of Haloarcula sp. Atlit-7R. NCBI lineage: Archaea > Methanobacteriati > Methanobacteriota > Halobacteria > Halobacteriales > Haloarculaceae > Haloarcula > Haloarcula sp. Atlit-7R. The sequence goes on from NZ_QXIK01000009.1 coordinate 96,308, forward strand.
CCCTCGCAGTCGGAGGCAGACATGGGACTGTGTTTCTACCTGGGGTTTTGGACCGGTGGCCATCCCGAACGGATGGATCGCTTGTTCCGAGATTCCGGCCTCTACCGGGGCAAGTGGGATCGGGTCCACTTCGCGAACGGCGCGACCTATGGGGACGTCTGTATCTCCCGGACGCTCCTGACTATTGATGACTACTACACACCGCCAACGAATCAAGAGCGTTCAACACCTGACGACCGAGAGGAAAATCTGGATGAGGCGCCAGCCTCGGAGGCGTCGATTCATGATACTGGTTCTAGTCCCGTTGGTACCGGAGCCGTTGACGACGCTCGTCGTTTAGCTGCAAAGGTACAACGTCAACAACGTGAGCTTGAGGAGAAGCGTGAGCGGATTGCAGAATTAGAGACTCTTCTGCGTCAGTATCGGACCGCTCTAGGGATCGACCCTACCAGTGAGAAGACTCTCCTCAGAGAACAGGGGAACACAGACACTGCCACCGGAAACGGTAGCCGAAGTCACTCAATACACCAGTCCTCGACTGAACGAAATGGTGACAGTGAATCCAACGACAGTGCCGAGCTACATTCCAATGGCCGGGGCAAGCACGACAGGGAGAATACGGCTGCCGATGACGGTCTCCCGTCTCGTGAAGAGGTTAGTGGGGTCTCAAAAGAGGGCAACCCATCCTCGAGCAGACTACTCGACCGCCTTCGCCGGCGACTATCTTGAGACGCCGTTATAGTTGGCTACTCTCACTGGATGGAACATTTGGCATCACGTGACTATGGCTGCATATCGACCCACAGTAGTTCGGTAATGGGTGGCATTTATTTATCAGTGACTTGTGGTTCTATCTCACCGTCTAGCTTTACTCATGAAGGAAGCCCTGGAACTACTTTGCACGGGAGATCTTCACCTCGGCCGTCACCCGAGTCGGATCCCGGATGATCTGGATAGTCCCGAGCTGTCGCCGAAAGCTGTCTGGCTGTCGACGGTCCAGGAAGCAATCGACCGGGATGTCGATACGGTCGTGGTTGCTGGTGATATTGTTGATCAAGAGAATCGCTATTTCGAGGCGTATGGCGCGTTCGAAGACGGGGTTGCACAACTCGACGAAGCGGGGATTCCAGTCGTCGTGGTAGCCGGGAACCACGACTTCGACGCCCTCCCTGATATGGTCGATAACCTCGACTCCGATACGCTCCAGTTCCTCGGGAGAGAGGGTCAGTGGGAACGCTGGACGCTCGAACAGAACGGCGAGCCGGTAGCACACTTCGATGGCTGGTCGTTCTCGGCTGAACACGTTTACGAGTCCCCACTCGAAGAGCACGAGCTTCCGACGACCGATGACGCGCCCCAGATTGGCGTACTTCACGCCGACCTCGACTCGCGAGGAAGCCGATACGCACCGGTTCTGTCCAGCGAACTCCGCGACACCGCAGCAGATGCTTGGCTACTCGGTCACATTCACAGTCCGGGGATCCGGATCGACTCGCAACCACTGGCGTTGTACTCGGGGTCGCCGCAACCCCTCGATCCGGGTGAACAGCAGGCCCACGGCCCGTGGACGATTACGATACCCGAAACCGGAGATGTACGAGCTGAACAGATCCCTCTGGCATCCGTTCGATACGACCAAGTTACGGTCGACGTGTCCGAGGTAGACGACCCACAGGAAGCGACCGCTGTAATTTCGGAGGAGATCAAAGACCACGTTCGAGCCGAGCTCGATACGAGGTCGCTGGAGCTCAGCCTCGTTCGCGTTCGTCTAACTGGACGGACGGATGCGCACTCGGCGCTCGTCGATCAGCATCGATCGATGGAGCGTGACCTCGGATTCCGGGAGGGGTCGGTTTCGGTCCGGATCGAATCGATCGATGTCGATACCCGGTCCGCAATCGATCTTGAAGACCTTGCAGAAGGGGACAATGCAGCTGCGTACCTCGCTGACCTCCTGCTCGAAATCGAGAACGGTGATCCTCACGAAACCTACAGCGAGGTGGTTGACGACTCGTTAGCAGCGCTACGGCAGACTCATAGTGCGAATGCGTACAACCCGCTTCGACGCGAGACTGAACTCGAGGATCCGGACGACGCTGACGCTATCGAGCATCTCGAACAGCAAGCACGGGTGCTGCTCGATACCCTACTCACTCAAAAGGAGGGGAAGGCGTGACTAGGGACCCGATCTGCTTCGAGGAAATCCAGATCGTCCAAGCTCCTGGGTTCGAAACTGGCGGCTTCTCTGTCGACGACCTGTGCTCCGGCATCAATGTCGTTCACGGGCCGAATGCAGCAGGAAAGACGACGCTCGCTGAATCGCTCGAATGGCTTTGCTGGCCTGAGACCGCCGACGAGCGTGCATCCCTCGTTGGGCAGCTCTCGCTGAATGGTGAGGACTGGCGAGTCGAAGTCGACAATGGGCGCACGAGCTACCAACGTGACGGCCAGGAGGCGAATGGTCCGAGCCTGCCTCCGGCCGATCAACGCGACCGCTACCGTCTCTCCCTCCATGACCTGCTCCAGCGGGACAATAACAACGAATCGTTCGCAGAGATAATCGAGCGAGAATCGGCTGGTGGCTACGACCTCTCCGCAGCATACGACGAGCTCGGATATTCGGATTCTCCGAGCCGAGCCAACAGGAACGTCGTCCAGAACGCCAAAGGAGCGATTCAGGAGTTGCGTGAGGCGCGGAACGAGGTTTCCGAACTCCGCAAAGAGCAGAACGAACTCTCTCGGTTACGGAATGAACTGGAGGCAGCGCGTCGAGCACAGGAGCGCTCTGAACTGCTCGAGCAGGCGATCGACTACGCACAGGCGAGGAACAAACTGGAGCAGGCTGAATCGAGACTCGACGAGTTGCCCGATATCTTAGATTTGGTCGACGGGGACGAAATCGAAAGCGTTCGATCCCTCGAAGATGACATCGACGAATGGACCGACAAAAAAGACGAGGCCGAGAAAACGAAAACGGACGCTCAAGAACGGCTTGACGAGGCTGACCTTCCTGAAGAGGGCCTCCCGACAGGCCGTATCGACCATCTGAAAGACCTTCGCGATGACCTCGATTCTGCGGAGGACCGGAAACGCGATCTCCAGGGAGACTTGGCTGACGCCAAACAGCAGCGAGAAACTGCACGAGAGGACATTCCTTTGGAGGTCAATACCGAGGACCTCGTTGACTTGGAGCCCGTCACGTGGAAGACTGTCTCGAAGTTCGCACGAGAGGCCGAGGAACTCCAGTCCGAGCGTGAAACCCGGCAGGCCGTCCAGCGACTACTGGAGGACAGAGAACATTCCGGGGCTGACTTACCTACACTCCAACGATCTACTCGCTCGTTGGAAGAGTGGCTGGCTGCCTCCGAATCTACCGCTTCGAACGCCGGTTCGGAAGCATACCGTATCGCAGTGTTCTCAGCTGTTTCCCTCGCCTCTACTGCCGTCGCGTTGGGGCTTCTGGTAAATCCATTGCTGTTCTCCATCCTAGCCGTAGCTGTTGGTATCTTCTGGTATGGGCGTCGTGCTCGCTCACAGTCGGCAGATGGGAGCGATTCACGGAACTCTCACCGCGAATCGTTCGAGAAAACGAGCTTGAAACCGCCGGAGGCGTGGAACCAGGACGCGGTTCGGTCCCGCTTAATGGAACTGTACAGCAAAATAGCAGAACATGAATTAGATAAGCAGCGTGCAGATTGGCGTGACACTTTAGCAAGGGATTCAGACACGCTCGAACAGAAAGAACAGGATCTGGAGGAAACGCGTGCCAAACTCCAAGACCAGTTAGGCGCCGCGCCAGATGCGTCTGATGTCGAACTCGCCGTGATCTCCAAGCGAGTACTCGACTGGCAGGAAGCCCACGACGAGGTCGAAGGACTCCAAGAGAGCATCGACACCGTCGACGAGCAAATCGAGACCGCCCGCGACGAACTCCAAGCGAAACTCGATCCCTACGGCTACGACGACATCCAGAGTTCCGGTGAGACGACCGAGACCATCCGGAACCTCGAGAACCGCGAACAGCAACGCGAAGCCGCACAGCGGGACCTTGACCAAGCCACCGGGACGATTCAGGAAGCGACTGTGAAAATAGATGCTCTGGAGGCCGAACACGACGAGATCTTTGCGGATCTAGATCTCGATTCCGATGATCACGATCGGTTGGAAGAGCTCTGTGAGCAGGTCGACGCATACGAATCGGCTGCGGAGGATGTACGAGAGGCCGAAATCCGGGCGAACACGGACATGGAAGAAATCGAAAGCTACCCGGGCTTTGAACCAGACCTCAAGGAGCAAGAGATTGCTGACCTCAGAGAAGAGCTCCGTGAGGCGGAACGAACTGCAGAAGATTTCGACGACCTGCAGTCACGGATTGCCGATATCAAGGCAGAGATCCGGCAGGCGAAGTCCGACGATCAAATTGAAACGGCGCTTGCGGAGCGCGATAGGGCGCTTGATGATCTGAAAGATCAACTCGAGGACGACTGTGCTGCGATGGTCGGTGACGTACTGGTAGATCACGTTCAGGAGGCGACGATGGAGACGAGTCGCCCTGACGTCTTCGAGCGTGCTCGAAAAATCCTGACGACGATCACTCGCGGCCGGTATCGGTTGGACTTCGACGAGAACGACGCGGAGTTCCGTGCGTTCGACGAATCCAAACAGAAGGGCCTCTCGCTCAACGAGCTTTCGAGCGGTACTCGGGTGCAGGTCCTGCTCGCCGTCCGAATCGCCTTCGTTGAACAGCAGGAACAGGGCGTTCGGATTCCACTTCTCCTCGACGAGACGCTCGCAAATACCGACGATCGCAGGGCGAAGACCATCATCGAGTCGACGATTGAACTCGCTCGGAACGGTCGGCAAGTCTTCTATTTCACCGCACAGGGCGACGAAGTGGCGAAGTGGACTGCTGCACTGGAGAGCACGAACGGCGTCAACCACGAAATCATCGACCTCGCAACCGTCCGTGACGTCGACGACTCTGTCCATATCCCTGAGCTGGAATCTATCGAATCATTCACTCCGAAGGTCCCTAGTCGAGACGGTCACGACCACGCCTCGTATGGGGACGAGCTCGAGGTGGACTCGTTCAATCCGCACCGTAGCGCGGGGACGGCGCACCTGTGGTACCTGGTCGACGATGTCGAAACTCTCCATCAACTCCTGGAGCTCGGGATCGGGCACTGGGGGCAGCTGAATAACCTTCTCCAGTGGGGCAACGGAGACCTCTCCTCCGTTGATTCCGACCAGATAACAATAGTAGAGGAGAACGCTGCGGCGCTGAACGAGTTCGTCGACGCTTGGAAGGTTGGTCGTGGCGAGCCCGTTGATCGAGAGGTTCTCGAAGCCTCTGGCGCTGTGAGCGGTAACTTCATCGACGAGGTCACTGCCCTTGCCGAATCGGTCAATGGGGATGGAAGACAGATCGTCGAAGCTCTGCACAATGGCGAGGTAAACCGTTTCCGTAGCGGGAAAGCGGACAAGCTGGAAACGCACCTCGAAGAGAACGGGTACCTCGAACCTCGTGATACGCTGGATCAGGGCCAGATTCGTGCCCGGGCTATTGAGCGCTACCTCGACGAAGGCGTCTCTCGTGACGAGGCTAAAGACAGGACCGACGAGCTGCTTTCACGCTTGGGCGAGGCCTGATTCTCTGACTTTGCTGATTACATTATTAGTCGATCCAATTGATGTGTGCCGCTCAGAGAACACATTCCACACTCGATCTGAACAACGTTTCACCCCTTCAACTCTCGGTAGAGGTCAAGACACAGTTTCAGAGGAACTACTGGGCTGCTTCATCGATGGCCCTAACAAACTCCTCAGCGTGTTGTGATCCGATCAGAACTGCGCGCCCCTTGGTCCGTTCAATCCAGACCCCCCGATTGCCCCTAACGTTGTATACGATTTTCCCGGGCGCCCATCGAATCCCCCAGCCGCCGAATTCACGAAGTGGCCCGTACTGTTTGGATTCGTACCGCTCGATTTCCGACCACGAAATGTGACGGAACGTACGGTGAAGCGGCCACATTTTGAAATAGATACCGTCGGCTCTAACTTCGGTCTGGAGACGAATACTGTAGACTAGTCCAGCGATCACGACGACGATGGCGAACCCTCCCCACGCGATAGGCCCTAACACAAGCATCAGAAGTGCGATCCCCCCGAGAAGTACCCAGATCCACGGCTGGCGAAATCTCTGTACTTCACGAAACAGTGGGTCGCGCTCCATAGGTGAGTCGTACAAAATAGTCGCTACGCGGTAAGGGTTCCTCCGGACAGCAATATACAATGTGCCAGATTTGCGTGTGATATGTAGCACAGCCGGAGTGCTTTCTCATTTGTTGGGGGAGAATAAGGCTGATTCTCTCAGACTGCTCTCAGATTTCGTGGCCTGCTAGCGACTGAGTCTGGGATTTATCATACCCAAGGGGATGAGGAGAATCAGAGAGGGAGCGACGAAAACACATCTTGATAGCGAATCAGTGTGTCTCGAACGCTTACTCCAGTTCCTCCTCGGAGAACAACGATGTCCAGTACTGTTGCCCCTGACCTGCAGAATCGTATCCAGACCATCAGCGACGCATTTGCGGAGTTCGACGAGTCTCAAGTTAACGATGGAAGTGACCCGACGTTCGTCCTCGACCAGCGCGATATCGAGGACCAACTGGAGCGGATGTGCGCCTACCGAGTTCCGGTGAACGAGGCTGTTCGAACCGTCGTTCGGAAGGCCTGCACCGATGCCAACCTCGACCGAGACGATCTCACTGACGACCTCGCCAAACTGGCTGGCTACGGCGGCCGTCCCCAGAAGGCCACTCGGACGATGCTCAACAGCATCGATGAGGCCGACAAGTGGGTCGACGTCGTCGCTGAAGTCGTCGAACTGTGGGAGCCCCGGAGCGAAAAGATCGCCCAGGTCGGACTGCTGGGTGACGAGTCTGGCCGACTCAAGTTCGTCGCGTGGGCCAGTGCCGACCTGCCGGAACTCGAAGAGGGTGGTACCTACAAATTCGACAGCGTCGTCACCGACGAGTACCAAGGTCGGTTCTCGGTGAGTTGCAACTCCGCTACCTCGATCAGCGAGACAGACCATTCCGTCGAGGTCAGCGACGGCACGACCGAAGTCGTCGGGAGCATCGTCGACGTCCAGGAAGGTTCGGGCCTCATCAAGCGCTGTGGACAGGATGACTGCACTCGCGTTCTCCGGAACGGCCGATGTGCCGAACACGGAAAGCGTGACGGCGACTTCGATCTCCGGATCAAAGCGATCCTCGACGACGGGGAGCGGTCGGTCAGCGTGCTGTTCAACGAGGAAGCGACGGAAGCAGTCACCGGCATCTCGTTGGACGATGCGACGACGATGGCGATGGACGCACTCTCGACTGATGTCGTCGCCGACGAGATCAGCGAGCAGCTCCTGGGTCGCCGGTTCCGGCTCGCCGGCAGCGTCTTCGGGACCTACTTCCTGGTGGACGAAGCCGAAGAGACCGACGCTGTCTCAGCCGGGTTCGATGTAGGTGCAGTCGCACCAGCGCTCACGCAGCGCCAGCCAGCTACGCGGCTCTTGGCTGATGAGCTCAACGCGACTACGCATACGTTCCAAGAATCCGACGAAGAGCGCGCTCCTGTGTACGGCCTGACGCCAACTGGGATCGGCATCAACCGGGTGTTCGTCGTCGGGACGCTTACTGAGACGGCTGATGTCGGAAACGATTCGGAGTACTGGCAGGGGAAAGTGTTCGCAGCTAGTTCCCCCGTCTACGTCTACGCCGGTCAGTACCAGCCCGAAGCGATGGCAGCGCTCCGAGCAGCGGAGACTCCCACCTACGTCGCGATCGTCGGCAAGATTCGGACCTACGAGTCGGGAGATCGGGTCAACGTCGCCATCGAGCCAGAGTCGATAACCGAGGTTGATGAGTCGACTCGGGAAGCGTGGGTCGCTGAAGCGGCGGCTCAGACCAGTGGTCGGATCGAGGCGTTCGAGGCAGGGGAGGCCCCGTTCGGTTCTCAGGCACAGGACGAATACGGTGAAAGCATCAGTGATCTCCGAGAGGCCGTCGTCGCTATTGAGGACGGCAACTCTCACGACAGCGAAGTGTAGACGCGGCCGTTCAGAATCTGCTTCTTCTATTGCCCCCTCAGATATATGTTGCTCTGGCTTTGTTGAAATACTCAGAAGATGATATATTCTGCCTCAGCGGGGTCAATACAGTGAACTCAAATATCAGTCAACCTGGTGACTTACCCGCCACCTGTCAGGAACACCGTACGAGATACAGAGCATATATTCAGCAAGCAGCCAATCGACTGAGTTCTCCTGTGGGGGTAGTCGGCCGCGTGGGCGTTGCCTTCGTGCCCCTGCTTCCCGCAATTACGATCGCGCAGTGGCCCGCTTCGCCCCGATACCGAGCGCAACTACCCCGACACCGGCGACACCTAGGAGGAAGATCCGCAGGACAGCACAGAGCCCCGCCAGACACCGTCTCTGTGAGGCGCGGACGAGGTAGTGGGTGTCGCCGTCGCTGACGACCGTGACACCGGCTGTATCGGTGCCGTACTCGAACTCCTCGGGCCATCGGTTCGTGCGGATCGTTATGTCCTCGCCGGCCGCCGCTCGCCCTTTCCGGAACACGCTCTGTGCCTCCGGGTCGAGTTCGTCGTACGCGTACACCGCCGTATCGCGCTCACTCGCGTTCGCGGCGGTGTCGGCATCGCTCGCCATGACGTGCAGTCGGTAGGCCTCGCCCGGCACTGCCGTGTACAGCCACAGGCCGCCGACGAGGGCCAGCACGCCGAAAGCGAGGAGGATCAGGGACCTTGAGTCCATTGTCCGCACTCGTCACACCACTGTAAAGTGCTTTCTGCCCTCTGGAGGGCGGTGTTTAGTTAAGCGTGAAAAGTGAGGCGGATGACGAACCTCCTCTTTTTCGAACTGTTTCAGCCACGTCGAACCAGAAACAGGTCACACACTTACCGCGCCCAACGGCTACTTCTCAGGAGTCTATTAGAAAAGCCGTGCAAGACTTAGGGGGCGCACGTATCGGTTAAGATAGGGAGATTGCTCAGCAAATCGTGTACGTCGATGAGGGAGTACCGTCTTCCTGAATCATCACATATGCGCCTCCATAACACTGATTCGTCTTGATAGTTACCTGCCCGGTTTCATTACGCGCAGTCCAATAGATCTGAAACGTCTCGATACCTTCAGGAGACGCTCTATCGGTGTTGTAGACCTCTCGATCTTCGTCGGGGTCAAGTACATAACTCTGATTGTGAACGGTCTCCCCCGTCGCATTTCGTAGAACAGTAATGTCGAACGATGCGCTCTCATTGCCATAGTTTTCAAGATACACTGGATGATCTGAGGCCGGTTGTTCCGAAGCGGGAGTCCCCAAACATCCAGTTACGAATAATATCGCTGTGAAAGCACAGAACGCCTTCAGCCAGCGGTCACGCATGACTTGAGCATATAGTAATCAGCATGAATACTTTCTGTTGCATACGCAGACACAGTGAGCGGCTGTTTCACACCAGAACCTGTCTGAAGAAGAGGGTTTCAACAGAGCCGATGCTCTTTACAAACTCAATATATGCTCGTCCTTGAGGAGTCCATCTAGATATGACAGGAAAGCGTAGTATCAACGCCACCGTTACCCCACAAAATTGCCACATATTTGGTAGTGTGGGGTAACTACACTGTCTACAATTGCTCCCGTTCAGGTGTTCGGAAAGAGGGGTTAGATTTCTGAGTCCTTAGGGGACTCTGGTTGCTACAGTTCGTTACGGTTCAGTGGTTACCTTCCTGCCAGTCATCGTCTCCGCATCAGACGTTCCAACGCTCTCAACGTTTTCCTGTGCGAGCCACCAGTCAGGTGTCCAGTCCGTCACCGGGAACACCCAGCTCTCAGAACCCCGCCAGTACGCAATGGGATTCTTCGGCACTGGTTTGCCAATCGTCTTTGGGCCAGTTCGCTGATGGCGTCGGTGCTGTCGTGACTTTTGAGCCGTCGCAGCATTGAATGACGGTTCGTCACGTTCCGATTCGTCACTTGCGCGTTCGAGAATCGTGAGTTCGCTGTCTCGACGAGTCTCGAAGGTGGCTTCGTTGCCGTACCACCCTTTAATGACATTCTCAACACGGACAACGTCTCCGACGTGCAGTTCGGGGAAGCGGTGTGAGCGGATGAGCGTTCGACCGCCGAAATCCGTTGGATCTGGCGTTGGTCGCGTCTCATCCCACTCGCTTTTCGCCCAAATTGCAAACCGTATCGTCCCGGTCTCGTCCTGAAGTACGCCGGCCTGCTTGATTCCGGGGTGAGTGTTCTCGAAGAGGATCGAAACACGACCCTGCGTGGAGAACCGTCCCTTCGTCTGTGCAGTCGACATATATCGGACGTTGCCGATCTTCTGGACGTTCTGGGGATCGTTCGCTTCGTCTTCGGCCTGTCTGAGCAGTGCATTCGTCGGCTTGACGCCACGGTTGACCCGCTCTGCGAGTGCGAGTGCAAGCGTCAGCGGACTCTTGCGCACCTCATAGACCTTCTCGAAGTCGTCACTCAGGAGTCGGTGCGCCATCGCACAGACTTCCTCGTGTTCGTCGGGATCCAGCTCGAGCAACGGGCGAAGGCGGTCCTTGTGGGCCTGCTTCGCTCGTTTCTCTCGGGCCTCAGCGAGTTCAGCCGCGGTGGGCCGGGTCGAAGCGAGTTCGTCGAAGCGGTTGTTCAGCCACTTCGCGTGACCGACTAGCTCGACGTCGTCGCTCAGTTCGCCAGGGTGGCAGATGCCATCCGTGACTTTGCGTTTCTCGGCCTCCAATGCGAGTGATCGCTCGATAGACTCCAGAGAGCTGCCTGCGAACTGCTCGGGCTCCGTGACCAGGTCACCGAGACGGACGTATTCGCCATCGGGGAGCAAGACCTCCAGATCGGCGGTCTCGAGTCCCGTGGTTGTCTCCGTCCGCTCAGCGTGGTCGTGGGTCTCTGCGTCGTCCGGTCGGTCGTACGCTTGCATCCGGCGGTCGACAGCTTTCGAAGTGGGTGTCGACGGCGTGTGTGCAGTCGTGCGGCCGGCGGATTCGTCGAGGCCACTGGCGACACCAACAACTTGTTCGCCGGTCGGATCGACGAATTTCGAGCTGGCGTTACCAGGGTTCCACGATGCGAGATCGCCTGCTGAATCGGGCTCGATGAGCGCGTCAGCGGGCTGGCCGTTCGCGTTCGTTCGGGCTCTCATGAGCTGTCCTCGTTCTGGGACGATGGGGTCGCCATCAGACGTGTACCCGTACAGTCCATCGACGGGTTCAGCACGCGTCCCAAAGTCCGTCTTCGCTGCCGTCCGCTCCGTGTAGACGTCACCATCTCCGCGCTGTTCCATCGCGACCTCGGGGTCGATTCGGGAGTCAGCGTTGGATGGGGCGTCGATGAGCGCCCAGAGAAGTCCTGCCAGTCTTGCGACCAGGCGAGTTCTCGTCGTGGGTTCAGTGGCGGAACGGCGCTGCTCTTGGTCTTCCCGGTAGGCCCGGAAGTACGGAGAGCGACCGTCTTCAGTACGCGTCGTTGCGGTCCCATGTTGATCGTTCGTCTGCTTCGTCGCCTCTATCGTCGCCGATAGGTTCTTATCTGCTGTGTTGCTACTCTTCATTGCATTACCTCAATGCAGCGTGAGGCTCTGGTCAGCCTCACATTCTACACTGCGTAGCGGAGCATAGGTATATCGCCGATAGAAGCTTCTAATTCGATGTTTTCGAAGGAATACCCACAGTCACCCCACACTCCAATTCCTGTTCGAACTACGTATATTGTCCTTCGAACTGCCCTCCATTGTTACCCCACAAACTACCATCTGTCCTAATCTGTGGGGTAACACTCTCCGAGATTAGAACCGAATCCCAGGGCAAATCCATTAATGTGGAACCAGCCACTACGAGATGGCACGAGGCATATTCGATGACTGGCGACGAAGATACTCAGACGAGTTCGCTCGAAGCGTTCCTGAGCGGGTCTGGTCTCGATCCAGAAACGCTCGGTGAGCCCCCACTTCGAGATGGTGAAGACCCGCTACTTTCACGCGACCGTGTCGAATTCGAGTCTGGCGACGAGTAGGTGGGTAATATGGACGGGATGGTTGAGTCTCTCGAAATAATTAGAACCTGACAGAGATGTCGTGCGAGATATAGGGCTCAAGTCGGCATGACCGCTCTGTTTCTTGCAGCTGCTCTCAACTGGATCACCTGCTCACTATGTATGCGTATCGAGTGTCGAGAGGAGAAATAAGCGATCGCGAAATTAAAAGTCGCCGTGATTATGCGGGCAGGCGCACGACGTATGCACGAGACCGGTTTTGTCAGGCTCGATTTGTTCCTGAAAGGCTCGTATTGACTGCATTCCGCCCCAAGGGTTTATCAGTATGAATATGATATGAATGTGTATGAGTAAGGGCGAACGCCGGAAAATCGGGAAGCGAGGGCAAGTGACGATCCCCAAAGAGCTCCGCGAACGGTTCGGAATTGAGGGAGGAGACGACGTCTTGATCCACGAAGAGGCAGGGAAACTCGTTATCGAGCGGCCAATCACTCGTGAAGAGTTGGCTGAGGGGTACCGCCAGCGTGCCCAACGGACCCGCGAACTCACCGACGAATTGGCGGGCGTCTCGACAGAGGCTAATGAAGACCTAGGCGATGCCCCAGAGTGGTAGTGAATGGGCACGTCTGTCCGTCGAGGAGATGTCGTTATTGTCGAACTCGATCCGACACAGGGGTCCGAACAACGGGGAACACGCCCGTGTCTCGTCGTCCAGAACGACGTCGGGAACGCCAACGCCCCGACAACGATCGTTGTTCCGTTCACCACCTCCTTCGGCGAGCAACTCTATCCGTTCGAAGTGCTCGTCCCAGCCGAAGAGTGTGCCCTTCGGGAAGACTCAGTCGCGCTCTGTAGCCAGATTCGAACCATTTCTACCGAGCACCGTATCAACGAGAACCTTGGCTCGATTCCGCCCGAACGGATGGACGAGGTCGATACCGCACTCGAATACAGTCTCGGCCTCACCGAAATATGAGAGGGAGTGGCGAGCGCTTTCGTATGTTTTCACGTCACGGATGTTGTCCCTGCTGAATTCCGTGTGACTGATACAGAGCGTGTATGCAGCACGGGCGTGTCTGTGATTTCGTCACCAACGGCCTGAAACGACTGTTGCGTATAATCTACGGATCGTTCTGGAACTGAACTCCCTCAACGCCTGCTGCAGATTTATACTTGAGAACATGCTACTGTAACACAGTAACCGGAGGGTCCGGATGAGTAGCAACGATACGAAATACGTCCAAACTGAGTTGAACGAAGAGGAGTACGAGCGATTTCGAAAGCTCGCTGAGGAACACGGACTCTCTCTCAAGGAAGCCGGTCACGAGGCGGTGTTAGAGTGGATCGAACGTCAGCAAAAGGCTGATCCGAAAGATGCAGCCTTTACTGTTCTCGACGACCTCGATAATTCGTCCCTCCCAGGGACAGCACACACAGACACCAGAAAAGAAGACGATCTCGTTGAGGAGTGGCATGGCAACGATGAATCGTTTGTTCTCCCTGAGGAGCCCTCCTCAAACCCCTAACTTCGATGCCCGAGATGGAAATTGATCACATCCTTACGTACGACCGACATTACGACACCTTCGACGTGACGACGCTCCCCTATCGGAGACACGAGTGAGAGTGATGACTGCATCAACGCCACCGCTGCATCCGATGGAACGCGAACAGCTTCGGGCTGCGTCGACGCTTGTCGTGACAGTCAAATCGTCCGACGAGTTCCACGAGGACGTCACTGCCGACATCGAATCACTGGAACACGGTGATTCAGTGGACGCAACGTCGACGCTGTCGTTCACTAGCTACGACGACCTAATGGAGACGCTGACGCCGCGTGTCCTCGATCTCATCGAGGCTATTCGCCGGGAAAAACCGTCCCGTATCAACGAGACTGCCCGAGTTGTGGGTCGAGACGTAAAGAATGTCCACGAGGAACTTAGTCGACTTGCTCAGCTGGGAATCATCTTCTTCGAGGAAGAAGGACCGAGCAAGCGCCCGGTCGTCTGGTTCGACGAACTCCTCATCACGCTCTCGTTCGAACCTGAATCTGGGGACACAGTGATTACAGCATCGGAGGGGAGATATGACGCTTGACGAGGCAGTCGAAGAAGCACTCTCCCGGTACGATATGTCCCGAAGTGAGGAAGCCGAAGAAGCTGGCCGAATGGCTGCGATGCTGCAAGATTGAAAAGCGACTGTTTACTGGGGTTCGACGACGTCGTCACACTCCGGACATTCTGCCCAAACACCTGTCTGTCCCTCGGTGTTCTCGTACTCGATGAGTAGCCAAGCCCGTGTTATCTTGGTCGCGCAGTCCGGACACCGACCCAGAACGTCATCGTCAGGTGTCATGCAAAGGGAGTGGACGGAGCGTGTGACATGTTCCGTCCATACGATGCTGTGGGCCCTGATATTGTAAGACTTGTCCGAGAGTGTGTGACTTGCACTCTTGGTTAGATTGAACTATCTTATCTTCAACTAAGATAGGTCGAACGACTTTTATTCCGCAACCGAAATCCCTCTCCTGAATCTTCGGAATAGGGTCTAAGGGTCTGATTTATCGACCCTGAAAGGGGTGAGGAATAGAAAATGCATATGCTCATAAGAGTACTCGTCCCTGCAGTCGACGGCTCGGAGGCGGTTAGTACAGCTCGGTACGCACTCGACCGCTTGATCGGAATCGGTGACGGGGCTTCGACGGCGTTCGACTACTACAAAACGCTTGATGAATCGACCGCTCGGTATCGAGATCATCCCCGCTACGGCGGCCTCAAGCCAGCCCTGTCCCTGCAGTCGGAGACGGGAAGGCAATTTCTCGAAGACGCTGTCGAAGCACAAGAAGCGTGGTTCCATGAGACACTCGACAAACTACGAGTGAAACTCGAGTCCCTCGATTCTGAGTCCGTGATGGACGACATCGAACTCACTCGGTTCGATTGTTATCGGCTCGGTCAGTTCGCTGGCCCCTCTGTGTGGATCTACGACCGACACGGCGCCGGTCTTCGCTCTCGGTCCGCGGTCGAACAGCATCTCGAACACAACGGTGAAGACGAGTTCTGGGTGGTCCCCGCTGATGTCCACTATTGAGCCTTCGATCCAGATTTTATCTTCGACGAATCGGCGCGGGTCGTGTACTTCGGATTCGTTCACTCCGGAGTTCTCTGCGGAGGTTCGATGAGCTTCTATGCCACAGTCGCTGGGTACATTCAGTACCGGAGCCAGACGTTCCTCGATGCCACACTCGACAAGTTGCGATATGGAGGCTGGCTCGACACCGAGAACCGATGGAGAACTGACGGTCGGCCTGGAGAAGACGCCCCTTCATCCTCGGTGGATCTGGAGAACTTGCTCCTGGTCGTTCCGTCAGATCTGTACCGAAATCTCGCTCGGATTTCGACCAGCCTGTTCGTCGGAGCAACTGACGGCGTCCTCGTGATTAGCTCCGTGGATGGCTGCTTCGATGCGTGGGTGGAACGGCCACTTCCTGCAGCCGCTGCTCCAGATCCCACGACAGATGCGATTACAAGTATCGAAGCAGTCGATCTCGAAGCGTTTGCTCGGGAATACGACCTCGGTGTGCAACGGTTCGAGGCCTCGACTCCTGGAGAATACGCAGCTTGGCAGAAGCAGGTTCTCCGGGTATTTCACCGCGAATTCGACCCAGAACTTCCATCCAACCTGACTGGCCCCGACTTCGAGTAGTCTGCTCCCAGAGCCCTCCCTTCGATCAACCATGTCTACAGATTCATCCAGCGTCGCGACGGAACACACTGAACAGCCTGAGAAGAACGATGTTGAGACGCATGAACGACACACTTCTACGACCGACCAATGCCCCGAGTGTTCTGAGGTCAAGCTTAGACGAGATGGTACTGAGAGGTACTGTCCTGAGTGTGGGCTCGTCGTCGACGAGGACTGTATCGACTACGGTCCTGAATGGACGCCATACGACACCGAAGAGCGACATCGCGTTGGTGGGCCAGTGACGAATGCCCGCCACGACTGGGGCATCTCTGCGGAGATTGGCTGGTACCGTGATGCACGTGGGCAGCAGCTACCAGCCGCAAAACGTCGGAAACTGAACCGGCTTCGGCGATGGGACCGCCAAGCCCAGTTCGAAGGGAAGGCAGAGCAGAACCTTGCGCATGGACTTTCGGAAATCCGGCGGATTGTCGGTTCGCTCGACCTTTCCGAGAGCATCTGTATGCAGTCGTGCGCTCACTATCGGACTGCTGCGAACGAGGACCTCATCCGTGGTCGCTCGATCGAAGCTATGGCGGCTGCCGGCGTGTATGCAGCCTGTCGATGTTCGGGACTCCCTCGGACAATCGAGGAGGTCGGAGAGGTGTCGACTGTCTCCAGAGAACGGGTCAGCAACGCGTACAGTGTGCTGAATCACGAACTCAATCTCCCGGCAGTTCCGATGGCTCCCGTTCAGTATGTCCCACGATTCGCATCGGACCTCGGTCTCTCACGAGAAGTGCGCCAACGCGCCCTGAAGTTGGCCCGAGAAGCGTCCGAAGTCGGTCTCGGGAACGGCTGTCGACCAACCGGTGTTGCCGCTGCTTGCGTCTATGAGGCTGCTCGGGAGGCTGACGAGAAAGTCACCCAAACGAGTCTCGCTGAACTCGCGAATGTCTCCGCTATGACGCTCCGGGGGCAATGGAAGAGACTCCAATCGATGCTCGAACACCCAGCGGACTCAGGAATGGAGGTACACGGATGACTTCTTGCGGTGAACGGTCATTGCCGCCGGTCACCAACGCGGAGTGGACGATTGATTTCGAGCGGGCGGGATGGGCCCCAGGTGACGAATGCCCCAACTGTGGTCACGGGGCGGTTCATGCTATCGTTCGAGCAGGCGTACTCTTCCATGACGACGGAAGTTGGGAGTTCGACGAAACTCTGGCTGTATACGAAGCGTTCTGTCCGTCCTGTGACTGGCTGCCGCCGGTTTCGATGTAGCACGAACTCGTCCACAGCGGGGTAGACGTTACACAGGCAGTCTGTAAACAAAAACCCAGAAATATATTTATACGAACTGAATATATCATTTACAGAAATGCTGACGAAGGCCGGCCTTGCGCTGCTAGACGCGCTTAGCGCTGGCCGTGAGTCAACGCCAAACGAACTCGCGACCGAAACTGAGTATTCCCAGGACCATATCTACGACGTCCTCGATGAATTGCTCGAGGACGGCTTGCTCACCGAAACCCGTGGTTCGAAGAACTGACGTCTCGTCCGAGTGACTGACCATCCAGTCGTCGAGGCGTATCGAGATCTCCGTTCGAAGCTTGGCCACGTCGACTGGACAGGGATACTCTCACCAGCGACGTTACGGGTGTGCTGGTATCTTGGCGAACCACGTCGAGCGACCGAGATCGCAGACCGACTCGACATCACCAAACAGGGTGTCCACAAAGCGTTGTCACCGCTCAAGCACCGTGCAATGCTGTCGCCATCTGGGCCCGAATACGCGTTGACTGATGACCTCTCGCCACTGCTGAGGTTCGCACGAGAAGCCGTTACCCACGAACATCGCTCGCGAGTTCGAGAACTCGCTCCGAGTGCGACTGTCGAGTGGTGCGACCCGAAGCGGGCACTCGTTCGCGTCCAAACGTCGGAGGATACATCCGCACTAGAGTCAGCTGCTGACTGGCAGGTGACTGGACTCGCACGATTGCAGGAGTACGGTCTACAGTTCTTCCTTGCTGGTGAACCCGCATTCTGGTACGCTCCGGACGAAGACCTCATGCCCTCGGAGGTCGTGTGCCACACCCTTGTTCTCGATAGCGGGTCGCGACGCGTCAGTTATTCGATGCTGCTGATCAAGAAACTAGATATCGACCAAGAGACCCTGATAGAAACGGCAACGTGGTACGATCTGGAGACAGCGGTGGCCGCGATGTACCGACCCCTTCACGGAGAGTTCGAGGTTGCTGACGACCTCCCAGTGGTCCTCCCGAGTGAATCAGAATTTACTGCCCTCAAAGAGCAGTACGGTGTCTCGTAAGTGAACCACGGATTCTGTAGCTCAACGCGACTACTGTCTGAAGCCAGTAATACCTGATTGCTGGTTTTGCTGCGTCCTGTGCCATATCTCGGCTAGCATTCCCGAGTCGATATTTATCTTCTCTCAAGAGACTGAGGGGAAGGCGAGTTGACTCAACGATTGCCCGTCGGACTCGTGCTTTCACTCAATCGTGCCATAGAACCCTATGAGTATAGAAACATCCACAGACCGTTCTGACGAAGAACAGACTGAGAACAGCCGTTCAGATGCGTCCGCACAGCCAGAGACTGTCGCGGCCCCCTCCGAACAACTACCTAGTGTCGTCGACATCTCTGGTCTCGACACGGAACAAGCGACCCGTCTGCACGAACAGGGAATCAAAACGATCGAGGCTCTCGAAGCCGCTGACTCCGAGACAATCGCGGAGTTTGCAAACGTCAGCGTGGAACAGGCTGTAGACTGGCTGGAGCAAGCCCGAGAGCTCGAATCTGAGACAGAGGCAGAAGCAAAAGCAGATGTCGATACTGATGGGGAGGAAGCAACGGATGAGATTGCTTCAGAGCCGCCGTCGACGTTCCGAGCAACAATCCAGGCAAGTCCTCTAAAGGCCATCCTCAAAGCACTTCGGGCGAACGTCGACGAAGCCCGATTCAAGATCGACGAATCCGGGATTCGCGTCCGTGCAGTCGATCCCGCCAACGTCGCGATGGACGATCTCACTCTGAATCCCTCAGCATTCGAGTCGTACGATGCTAGTCCGGGTATCCTCGGTCTTGACTTGGACCGCTTCGCTGATCCCGTGAACCTCGCAAAGAAAGACGATCTGGTCCAGTTCAGTCTCGATAGAGAGACACGCAAGCTGGTTGTTTTCGTCGACGGCATCGAGTTCCGAATGGCTTGTCTCGATCCAGCGACCATCAGAGCAGAGCCGACGCTCCCTGAGCTGAAACTACCAGCGAGCGCTACGCTCGACCGCGACGTCCTTCAGCAAGGGGTCAAAGCCGCAGACCTCGTTGCCGACCACGTCGGCTTCCGGATGGACGCCGACGATGAGGTTCTCACGATCGAAGCAGAAGGCGATACTGACGCTGTCGACTTCCAGCTCGATGCGGAGGAACTCGACCAGGCTACGTTCGCTGAAGCCTCGTCGCTGTTCAGCCTCGACTACATGAAGAAGCTCGTCCGAACCATTCCGAAGGGGGCTAGCGTCACAGTCGATTTCGGGAGCGGGTTCCCAATCATGCTCTCGTACGAGCTTGACGATGATGCAGGGTCGATGACCCGGATGCTGGCTCCCCGTATCGAGACGTAACTACTCCCAGACAGTTTTCCACGTACTATGAAAACGAGCTACTCACAGTCACAGTACCGAGCGCGGCGGTATCGCGGAGAACGCACACTCGGGGGCTGTCTCGTCTACGCCGGCGACGATCTCCTTGACAAACACCTGATGGTGCATACAGTGTCGCCGGGCGGGTTCGATTGGGGGCCGGACGCGTCACCAGAACGCGCTTGCCAACTCGCTATTGCCCTGCTTGCTTCCGCTTTCGGGGTTGAAGTCGCAATCGATGACTATCATCTGTTCGCAGAGAACTTCGTCAAACGCGAACTGAGCGGTACTGAGTGGTCGATACGGCTGCAAGACTTCCGAGAGTCGAGCTTCCGTGAACAGTACCTTCATAGGGACTATCCCGAGAACACCGCACCCCAACCGGACGACGTCGACATCGAAACGATCGACTTGGATTCGATCACTTACGCTGATGAACTTGCCCTGGTCCGCCGATACAACGAAGTCCTCTGGAAGAAGGGAAACACCAGGGGAAACCTGCATCGACTTCAGGAAATCCGATTGGGGAACCGTGATCCTGCTGCCGAATCACTGCCGGAGCAGTGGCTTTCGACACATGGCCGACTGACGTCCGCTGCTGCCAAGCGGGCCATCGCTGAGGAGTTCGAGACGATGGGCGAGTTCGCGGCCTGGGCCTGCTATGCCACTACGCTCAGAACCGTCGATCACGTCGGCGAATCGACCGAGGAGAGAATTCGAAGTCTTCGGCCGACTCTCATTCGCTGGTTCGGTGGTGAGGAGTACATCCCATACTACGATGACGATCAAGAGATGCTTGTGGGCGGTAATAACCGAAATATACACTGAGTAAGGGAAGGAGCGACCTTCTATGTATGGCTCTGTTGAAACCCAACCATTTCGACGTCTGTCTTTCTGACACAGTAGTTAGGTCGAACTGCGGACTGAGAGCTACAGATTCTGATTAATCCACCGACACCACGAGTGGAAGTCGTTTGCTCCACACTGATCGGCAATTGACTGGAGTGTCCCCGTTGGGATATTATCTGCTGATTTCATTGGTACCGTCACGATACGGACTTCGTCTGTGTCAGGCGATTCGTAGCGGAGTTTAAGATGACTGCCAACTCGGCCTGTCCGGACGAACCCGTGGTCAATTAATACAGATGCGATTTCACGGCCGGAGAAGTTCGTCCGGACCATCTACTGCATAAACTCAGGAAGCTCCTTATCCCCGAGCTCAACGTCTTCAATCCCCCACTCTTCAAGATCGGCGTCAGTGACTGGTTCTCCGCCACCCTCGTGCAACTCAAGGGCCTCCGCAAGCATGCGGAGTGCCTCCGTTTTGGTCTCTCCGAACGAAGCGACGCCAGTTTCGAGATCACGAGCGGTGATTTGCCCATCGTCCTCGTGAATAAACTCCACGCCTTCTTCGGGAGACTCATCATTCGTTGCACTTGCCATACTCTGAGTAGGTAAAGCGAGGGAATAAGCGTTCGGTTTATGAGCTCTACGAACCGGAATACTGCGATTTCGGGAGATGCTGCGGTCGGTTAAACTACTGCTCAATCTTGTACCTCTCTTAGGATTTCAACAGAGCCGGTCGATAGTGTTGGGGGAGCCGTCACGGAGTCAAGTTCCGACGCACCCGCCTTGTTTTCTCTGCAGACCTAAAGCCGCTCATTAAAAAAAGAACCTAGTCGTCTGCATGGTGTCGAGGGTCCTCAGAACTCGACCGGGCCATCCGGGTAGATGCTTCCCGATCTTTCCGGAGCTGCTCTTCGGTCTGGCCAGTAATCTCAGCCAGCTCCTCAATCGAAGGGATGTCTGTCAGCACCGTTCTATCTGTGTCAAAATATTGGACCTACAAGAATATAGCTTTCATCAGCTTACCAATCTGAGCTATCTCAGCTCAACCTGAGTTACGCTGAATGACACGCATGCCAGCGATAATGAAAAGCAAACAGGCCCGAGAGGAGATTCATCGGCATCCGCTTCGGGGTAGTGCTGTATGAGACAGCGCCGCATCATTTTACCCTCCTCAATGGATTGAGGGGAAGACTCGTCGAGTGTCCACTACGTCTGGCCTCGATTGTTTCCCGTCAGATTCGCCATGTCCACAGATACACAGTCAGAAACGAGCCGCGAGCGAGAGCACTCCACGTCGAAGTCCCGCTCAGGGGAGGATAACCACCAATCCACTGGTCCGTCCACGTCGATCCTCAACCTTCTGGATCAGGAAGCAACGCACGCGTTTGCAGGGTTGACACCGGCAGACGACGCATTGTATCCAGACGCTGTTTCACCGGAAACGAGGTGTCTGGATCCGGATCCACAGTCGCTGAAAGACGTTCTCAGCGTCCTCCCTCAAGCGAGTTCGGGCGAACTCTGGGCCACAAACGAGTTCGTCGGTGTCGACGGGACCATCGACATCGAAGCTCTCCGCAACGTCGATGGGCTGGATATCGATACACTAGAGACATCGACAGGTCAGTCACTCTCAGAAATAGCCACGGACGCGTCGTCAGACCCGTTGGTTCGTGTTCGCGATCACCAAGATATCGTCGACGAACGCCGCAAAGCGCTGTGCGCACTCGGGTTCGATGTAAAGTTCCGCTGGCAGATCGCATCGGATCGCTACTCCATCATCAATCCACAAGAGGCGTACCTCCCAATTGTGGGAGCACTCCAGCAGCGCGGTGAGACTGAGGCATTCGGCTGGGCAAGCTACCGGGACTGGGGCGGTCTCCTCAAGATGTTCGTCGTCTGTCCCGGCCTCGAGCACACCGTCACGGCAAGCGAAGCCCCCGAAATAGAGGAGGATGCTGACGGTGTTACCACCGTCTCTGGGGCGAACGAGTCAGATCTCGTCGTCTACGGTGGATTCGAAACTGGCTACGATTTCCGGGGGACACAGACGCTGTGGGCGAAACCCATCCTCTACTTCCCCGAGACCGGGACTATCGTCCCTGACACAGGCAAGCGGTACACCCGCCGTCACTACGGTCGAGCCACCGACGCCGACCACGAACGGGCGAACGACAGAGTTCCGATCAACGAATGGTGGAAAGCGATCTACGACGATATCTCCGATCGTCTGGTGAAGGTCGATCTGGCGATACGTAGAACACGGGCCATCGCCTACGACTTCGGCGAGCTTCCGTTCGATGCGGCCGCTTGCTACCGCTACTGGGGCGTCGCCAACAGATATGCCGAGGCCGCTGCTGACCGGGCCACGACGCTGGCATCTCCATCATCCCGACCAACCGTTTACAACCTCCAGCTCTCTCTGTTGATCGCACTCCTCGACGAATACGAGGGCTCCTGGGCATCGAATACCCACCAGGAGTACCTTGAGGTCGCTGGTGAGCTCCTTCGAAAACCAGCGATGATGATTCAACTGGCGATGAAGGAACACGATCGGCAAACCGACGAACCCGAGGAACGTGTCCTGCCAGCCAGTCAGCAGACACTCAGTGACGCGCTCGAAGACGTCGTCGATATTCCCGGCATCGAGGTAGATACTGAAGCGAATCTCACTGACGGGGCCGCTCAGCGACTCCATGACCGGGTTCAGCACCGCCTCGACGACATCGAAGGCTCGTCCTGAGAGCTGGGCATTTACCAGCCCGAAAGCGGGCGACGGGGCTCCTAACGGGTCTCGCATACGTACTATGTCTTCATCAGAACCCGACCCGACAATCGACCCGCCAGAACCGCTCGTCGTGCTTTCGCACCTGGTGCATCGCCTCCTCAAGCGCGAAGGCGGGACGGTCCCGGTCGAACGCGTTACGCTTCGAGTCTGCGATTACGCCGATATCGGTGAGCAAGAGGCCGCTGATCTCCTTGATACCGGAGCAGCGGATGGAACGTTCACGCTCAACCGGAGGTCT
This sequence comes from Haloarcula sp. Atlit-7R, assembly GCF_003666065.1. Taxonomy (NCBI): domain Archaea; kingdom Methanobacteriati; phylum Methanobacteriota; class Halobacteria; order Halobacteriales; family Haloarculaceae; genus Haloarcula; species Haloarcula sp. Atlit-7R. The sequence continues at coordinate 119,609 of NZ_QXIK01000009.1, forward strand.
GGCGGGAGCACGACAATAGTCGCCGTCTCTCCACAGGGTCCAGAACCGCCCGTGATTACAGAAGCATTCGGTGGTCCCGCTGGCACGTCTGGGGGTGACGATTTCGAAGTTCTCGATGTCGTCACGGAGAGTATTGCGACTGTACTCAGAGACGCAGGCTACACGACGTTTACCGAGCTAGCCGACGCCGAAGTCGCTGAAATTGCGAATCTGACCAGCACGCTAACAGAGAGCCGAGCGGAGGCGATTATTCAGGCCGCTCCCCGGCACGTTCCGGGAGGTGTGTGGCTTTCGCGAGCTGCCGACGCTTGGTACTCCCGACGACTCGATGAAACTGGGAGGCACGGCGTCGCTCGAGTCCTCGACATTACGACTGCCAACGAACCCGTGGGGGAACCACGTTACCGCACGGATGGCTTGTCGCCTGATGCCGTCGACACACAGTACGTGTCCGATATCGGGCGGAATGCGCAGGACCCTGTCCCAACGGGTCTCCACATCCTCGATAACCCTGATCACCCCGACGTACCGAAGGCAGCGACACATCCTGACGCCGGCGATGACGCACTACCCGTCGACGAAGCGGGCGACGTCGTCCCGCCAGCAGTTCCGACCGAACCACGGCTTCAAATTCCGCTCGACGAACTGCTCGCGAAGAAACTCGCTCGTGGGCTGGTTCCAGTTCGGATTGTTGGCCCGCGAGGTTCTGGGAAGAACTACCTGATCAAGTACCTGTGTCACCGGACGAATCGCGGCTACGTCTCGGTAGACTGTGACGAGGCAACCCATACGGAGGACCTCTTCGGACCACTCACTCCCACTGAGGACGGACTGATCGCACCTCGGAACGGCCCCGCAAAGCAAGCGCTGCTGAACGGATCGGTACTGGTTCTCAACGAGTTCCCTGTGATGCGAGCCGGAGCGGCGATGTCGCTCCATCGTCTGCTCAATGAGGGGAAACTCCTTGTGAAGGCCCACGGCGAACTGATCGAACCCCATCCGTCGGCGCGAATCGTGATCACGATGAACCCACCGACGCGGGAGTACCGAGATTCTGAGCCCATGAATTCGGCCACCCGTGGCCGGTTCCGAGCGCTGGAGCAACCCTACATCGAAGACGTTGACGAAGAGGTCGCCACGCTGGACGCGCAGGTGAATGCCAGTCACGAAGTCGTGGACCGTGGGACGTTCAGGAAGATTGTACAGTTCGCTCATCAGACCCGGCAGAACGAGAACTGGCCAACTCTCTCAACCCGGAATCTGACGATTCTCTGTGAGCATATCGAAGATGGCGCCTCACCGAAAGCGGCGGTCAAGAACGAGGTGTGGGCGGTCGCCGAGCCGAATCAGTATCCGGAGGACGCCTACGAGACGCTCAACGACTACTTGTAAGTGTGGATTTTATCATAGATTAATGTCATTGGAGTATTCTGCTCTGAGGAACCCCCTCACAGATTCTTAGGGCTGGTATCGCGCTCTCAGGTACTCTAAGAACTCGGAATCTTGTTCTTGCTCAGTTACCCATTCTACGGTGCCGGTCCAGTCGTGAGGTCTTGGAGAGTGATGAGGACATCCCTCGCAGTGCCTGTTTTTGAATCCGTGGAACAAGGTTTCCAGTGAAAGGCCCTCTGTACCGCCTCCGTGCTTGCACCACATGACCTTGTTACCAAGAGTGTAGACCCCCAGACTCTCGCCGAGAGGGGAAGTAGTGAGGTATTTGATGCGGAGGTGTTCGCAGTGTTTGAAATATTCTGTCGGGTCAGCATCTTTGATCCCCAATTTGAGTGAGTCCGTGATGCGATCATTTTGATCTATATCGATTCCCTGCATCTCTACGATATCGCGGAGGGATTCTTGAAATTCACCGAGGGTTTTCTCATCGTCACTATTCTCCACTTCATAAGGATCAGGAGAGTCTTGAACCCGGCTAAGGAAGTCTTCCAGTAACTCGATCCGGCCTTTGTCGTCGATGTCTCGAGCAATATCAAGTGCGGCAGATAGCCGTTCATTTGCTTTGTCCGTCTCGTAGGTGTGGTAGTAGTATCCTCCGAGCGCTAGGTTAAGGATTAACTGGGTTTCTTCATCGTCAACTATCTCTAGGACGGTTTCGGATTGCTCGGCTATTGGATGGACGAAGTCGCTGCTCTGGAGTTTGTCTTGGTCGATCACATCCAGTCGGACAAATCGGGATATCTGCTCCCCAATGTAGTCTAGAACCAGTGGGAGGGAGATGGCATAGTGGGTGAAGTGACCATCTTCTAACAGACTAGAAAGAGCTTCATTGAGTTCGGAGGAAACCTGTAGTTGTTTGTTGAGAAGGTCGAGCAGATCCTGGTTGTAGAAGGCTTCAAACAGAGGGAGATCAGCTTTTTCTTGGAAGTTCTTTGTGATCATCCGCTGTTGGATTAGATCAAGGAGGATGAACAGTTCGGCTTGGCTTTTGTTCACTTGGAGATATTTTTCGTCACCCATGAGATCGAGGTCTTTAGCGAGTTCGATTCCTTCCTCGCAGTAGCGGATGACCTCTAATGCTTCCTCTTCTACAAGCGGATTGTAGGTGTGAGATAAGCCGATGACCGCTCGAAGTTTCCCTTCGTCTTCTTCTGGTGCTTGGTAGACTTTTTCTAACTCCTCACGTGCGGAATCCTGATCCCCTCTTTTTTGGAGTCGATAGGATTTGAGCAGAGAGGTGCCTTTGTAATCCTCCAGGCTGCTTTCTTGTTGAGCCTCTAGTTCACCAATATCGTCAAGTCGGAGGCCTTCACCGATCTCCAGCGCCATGTTTTGGCGACGAAGAATCCTGTTCTGTGCTTCGAGAATGGCAGTACGGAGCTGGTCAAGTTTGTCGAAGGACTGATCTTTATCGATTTTTATTCGATTCCCTTTTTGATTCCGCCAGTCAGGTGTGTCTTCTTTCAGCGTGTCCCAGATGTACTCTTGGATGATGGTCCAGTAGAACTCGTCTTTATCGACATCATAGAGAACCAAGACGACTGGTAAGGATTGTTGAAGATAGAGTTTCAGGTCAACGGTATCTGCGTCGAATTTAGCGAGGTCGTCGTTCCCAAAGGACTGTGAAGATTTGAGTTGGATGAAGAAATTGATTGGACCGACTTCTTGGTATTCCTCGTCCAGCTCTTTGGTGACAGTTGCCTGGAAGTCAAGGCCGAAATCCTCGTCAAGCTCGTTGATGACGAAGGAGGTGCCAAGCGCCTTCCGTAATGCTCCCTCAGAGAGGGACTGCTTGATTTGGTCCTCGCTTCGCTTCTTCTTATCAGTCACTAATATACTTCTTGATGTGGAGATACAAAAAGAGTCTCTTCGGAGTAACTGTTTCACATTCGAAGGCCTGGCTGCCCATAGTAATTCCAGTCATGAACTATGGAACGTCTCTGGGAACCTGTACTAAGTTCGAACTCTTGTCACCTTTCGAGTTTTGCCACCCTCGTGTGAAGTCCTACTCGCCAAGGAGGTTTATCTCCCCTAAGTGATCGAGGGACCACGGCTCCTCATGCATTTACATGTCCAAGACTTATCAGGCTGGTACAAGACATCCCGCAGATCAGTTCATGCCCGATACTGCCTCTCGCGTTCGATCCTCGGCTAATAGGACCGATAGGCTCCGGGCGTTCATTTGTGGACACCTGCCCACAGGCATCGACGTAGAGGTCGTTCTTACGCCAGCCGTCAAAACCGCAGCGGTCCTCCCCGCAGAAGCCGATGCGCTCGTGAGAAGTGATGCGACCGAGCTTGAACGGCAGCAGGCCGCACAATTGCTCGAAAGCGTCGACGCTGAGTTCCTCATACTAGTGACGACAGATCCAGCACCAATAGACCGAATCCCAGTGAACGATCAGCTGACAGCCGACCACGCTCACCAGTTCGGTCTCGCCTTTCACGAACTGCTTCATATTCTCAAGACAGCGATCGGTCCTATCGCAGAACTTCTCGAATCCGAGATTGAGCCCAACCACCGACAACAGGTACACGACCTCATCAATATCATCGAGGACGGTGCCATCGAACAGGAAGCGATTGAGGGGGCAAACTTCAGCGACAACGCCGAGATACGCCTCGAACTCACCCGCCGAATCCACTCGCAGGTTCCTGATGATCTCCCTGACGGCGAGCAAGTCCTATTCTCATTCTGGGATGCAGTGACGAGCGCCCTCTACGAGTGGGCAATCTATCCGACGGGTATCACAGAGGTTCTCCTCGACAAAGATGATGAGCGTATACTCTTCGCGTCGGAGGCGGATGCCTCGGGATTCGACGCTGTTCAAGAGGCACTCCAAGCGTTAGCACGGGATACCCTCGCAATCCGGGGTGCAAAACGTGACGACATCACCCACAGCCATGACAAGACGGCATCTGTACGGCGAGCCCTGTTGGTCGTCGAGACGTGGCAGTCGGCAATCCTGCCACTCCTAGAGGAGAACTCCAAAGCATCAACACAGTCGCCAGATCAGGATGATTCTGAGGACTCTGATGTAGACACCAACCCCTCATCGGACTCTGATTCTCCCGGAGCAGCAGATTCTAACTCTGATCCAGAACAGCCAATCGACGAGGGGGCTGGCGGAGTTCACGATGAGCACCTGCAACTCGAACGGGGCGCGACCGACGACCCATTCCAAGACGTCCTCAGACAGCCCTCGATCACTCCGGATTCATTCGACGAGAATCTCGAAGCGACACCTTCCCCACAGACCTCTGATTCCCTCGACGCTGGTACGTCAACACCCGATTCCGACGAGACACTAGGTTCGACCGACAGTGATGAAGACCAACCGTCACAGAGCCCGAAGTCCTTCGACTCTAGAGCGCGGGCACTTGCTCGCTCTATTGAACAGCCTGGGGCACACCTTGATTCCCCGCAGAGTGGACAGACCTCAGTAGAGGAGAAGAGGGATGACGATTCTATTGATGCACATCAGTCGACCATTGGAGACTTTGACGCTGTCGACGCTTCTAATAACGATCACGAAGCGGGAGAGACAACCAACTCTCACGAGGGCTTAGAGCAGGGTCATGACCGACGGGAGCCACTGATCATGAGTCCCTCACCCGACGACCAGATAGACTCTATAGCCGATCCCGGCCCAGCGCATGCTGAGGTACTCGATCGTGATTCTACTGAGGAGGCAGACGCCTACGAAGGGGCACTCGAAGCAGACCGGACAGCCGCTCACGACGAAGCAGATCGAGAGGGAATCGACACCGACGCCTTAGAGCGGGAGCTGGAAGATCTCGCCCACCGGCTAGCCCGAGATGGTTCAGACGACCAAACAGGCGGCGGCAACGCAGGAGGACCAGGACAGCTCGACGAGCTGGAAATCGTCCCAATCGCTGACGACCTCGCACCACCAGGTGTGTGGGCTGACATCGAAGACGGCGCTGCTCAGGTTGCTGGCATGCTCGAGAAACAGCTCCGTCTCGACCGACAGCGTGGTGTCCGCCGAGGCTTGACCGCCGGCGGATACGATACTACTGCGGGACATCGGCTTCTGATCGGTGATCCCCGGGTCTGCAAGGTCGACACGCCGGGGCGCGAGAAACGATACGCACTGGTGTTGGTTCTCGACCGGTCTGGCTCGATGCGGAACGGTGAGCCTCCAAAGATCGAGGTCGCGACGAAGGCGCTTGCGCGGTTTGCCGTCGCCGCCGAAGGGTTGGGGATTGATGTCGCGATAGTCGATTTCATCGACAGCCAAGCCCGACTCGTAAAGCCGTTCTCAGTCGAGACGCGACATATCCAGGCGACGCTACTGGACACGGACTGTGGCGGGGGTACGCCGTTGGCAGACGCGCTCGAACTTGCAAGCCAGCTCGTCGAGGACCATCGTGATGAACCGCTTATCGTGGCCGTCACCGACGGAGAGCCCAGTAGCGTCGACGACGTCATCGAACAGATCCGAGCCTCTCCTGCACCGATCTGTTCTCTCACGATTGCTACTGACACTCAGGCAGGGAATCTATCGGCTGATGCCTCAGAGCTCGCTACATACTACGAACGGGAAGCGACAATCTACGATGGGGATCAGCTAGACGACCGACTCGATCAGTTCGCCAGTCTCCTCGTCGGTTTCTAAACTCCACGCTCACCTCGGTTTATCCGCCCGAATGGGGTACAGGGCGGAGTCCAGTTCAGCCCGTGAGACGAATGCAACGAAGACACATCTACGCCGCGTCGTCGACGCTACCGCCCCTTCGACTCCCACCAGGGTCCATGGGTGGAACCGACGCTCTACACGACTACGATGTCGAGATCGATCCTCCGGCAATTGAACCAGTCGAACACCGTATTCGGCTCGATTTCATGGCTGGCGGCCCCATCCGCCGCGATCAATTACTGGAGAAGTACAACTCTTGGAAGGGCGGTCCTGAGAACGCGGATCCCTGGAAACAGTCAGGGAAGACGAAACCGGACGGTCTGAAATATGCCGAAGAGACGTGCCTTCGGACGTTCAAGGAAGAAGAGCGATACTACGATTTCTTCGAGGATGATCAAGTACTCAGTGAGGCACCTGCGTTCCTCGCTCACCGCTTGCGGCAGTGTCGGTCAGCGACGGATCCCGAAGAAGCGCTTCACTCTGAACGCAAGCGCCGTGCGAACTGGTACAGGAAGCTGATTCCCTGGCTCAATCTATACCAAGTCCTGAAAGAATCGTCGTACGGGACGCTCTTTGGGAGTAGTGCTGGACCCCAGCCAAACGCTGAGGCCCTTACCAGGCAGAACACGCTCGTTGGGATGGTCGTCCTCGGAGATGACGACCAAACACCTTCCAAGTATGCCCGATCCCACAATCTCCCGGCGAAGTACGTTATTCGAGAAGCAGACCTGTCCTGTAGTGAGAGTTCTGTGGCAGTACGTCCGAGCGAGTTCGGAATTGAACTCCCGGCACCACTACTCGTGGGAAAGTATACGACTGGGGGGCGGTATCCGTTGATCCCCTGGTCGGATGGCCTTGTCTGTTCGTGTCCCTACAAGCACGATCAACCCTGGAGGGTCCTCTGTAAGCACGAACTGCTTGCCGCCGTCGTCGCCAGCGATCAGAACTCTATCTTTCTACCAGTAACCAAGGGACTCGAGATCCCACATCGAGCCCGCCGGTTCGTGAGTCCGGACTTTTCTGACTAGGATACTCCGGAACTCCACAGCTTGGAGCAGACGTGAGGCTTAGTTTTGATTTGGCAGATTATGAGTTACCCCACGATTTGCAGGACGGTATCGGTTCGTGGGGTAACTATCGTGCACTATCAGAAGAGCGCATAGTTGCGTATTCCGCAACTACTGAATCTATTTCCTGTCCGCTAGCGTCCCTACCTTCGATTGTCGCTATGCCAGCCCTCGATACTCGGACTCAAGATGACGACTCCCGTCGGCTCTCCTTTTACCAGGAAGATAGCTGGCGCCGGCGTCAGGTTCTCTCAGCTGGCACAGTTACTGTACTTACGGCCCTCTCCGGCTGCCTCGGCTTCCTCAATCAATCTGGAGATGATGCATCCCCTGAACAAGAGACGAGTGTTTCGTCAGATCGAGAGATTGGAAGAGACGAGACATCCAACTCAAGAGATGATAGGGAACCTCAATCCGAGATAGAGAGCCCCGACGCCTCTGGGTCAGCTGAAACAACTCTTGGGAATGAATTCGTCAATGGACCCGTCGATAGTCCTCTAACTAACGATCATCCCTGGATAGACGACCCTGAGGGAAATCTCCAGTTGACGGACGTGACTGTTCACATGGGGACAGAGTGGGTTTTTGATTACCATCTGGTAGAGGACGATGTGTTAGAAGTATCGGTAGCTGGTGACCGATTCATCGTTGAAGGTAATGTCCATCTCGAGTGGGAGTGCGATACGTTTGGGCTGACACATGTCTTGATGAACGGCCGGGTGGGCGAGATCTATCTTGAACCCGTCGCTAACGATGCTTGCCGCACGAATGAGAACAGTGCTGGAAGAGGTCCATGGCTGGCTCCGTTCTCGGTAACAGGCCGCTTCAACGGCGGACGGCCTGACGCACTGGAGGTCCATCTCGAAGGACCGTTCATCCAAGGTGATGGCCCCCGTGGTGGTGCCTATACTTTTCAAGAGCTCTAACCGAATCTGGGCTCAACTGGAAGGATTGGGCCGGATCAGCGCTGGTTTATCGACCCGAACAGAGTGGAGGGGCCGGACAGAATCTGGCTTCTCCATGAAGCCATGGCAACCGAACAAGAAACTCAGAATGAATCGGTTCAAGCGGACAGGCAATCCACACTGAAGCGAACAGTCTCCAGACAGACGGTGTTCGATAGCGGTGGAATCGCCGTCGAAGGAACCCCGGTAGAATCAACCCTCTCAGATCACGGAATCGAACTCGCACCGTCTCGGTCAAGCCGTATCGATATGCCTCGCTGCCGAGGCTTCGTCGATGAGAGACCAATTGAGAGCAGTAATGACACCAGCGAAAGTAATCAGGCGGCTCTTTTCGCAGCGACAAGCCGTGATCAGCGTACGCTAGACGGACGCCTAGCGGCCATTCAGCCACTTTTCGGCTCGTCAACTACTGACGGTGAAGGGGAATAGCCTGTATGAGGTCGTCACTCATTCTCTTATTACGCGCTACCGAAGTTACCCCACGTAGTAAGCAGAATCCAATTCGTGGGGTAACTCGTTGCGGAAGAGGTCCTTTCGGGACCAGTCGATGTCACTACCTCCACGAGAGAGGCCAATGAGACAGCGGGCACCCACGCGAATCGCGGAAGCGTTGCCTCCAGAGAGACTTCTCGAGACCAACCAGCAAAGGCTGGTACGAGGAGGAATCGTCTGTATGCACGATATCCCAACCGTCCAGCAGTACGTGGCTTACGAGAATCAGCATGCAGGACGACGTTGGGTTCTCAGAATGCTCGCAGAGCGAGCAGCGGCGCTACGTGAGGTGGAAACAAAGCCAGAGACTGAAGACTGAGACTGCAGGCAGACTGATATTCGTTCGCGACGATTATGAGTCATACAACGGAGGATTTCGATGGCAGCTCAACCCGGAACTGGCAGTGGTCGCGACTTCGTCACAATCTTCAAAACAGGCTCGGTCGATCGTAGTGAGTATCCCGAACTCGCAGATCTACTACTCGAGGGACGGACACAGCTCACCGCGGAAACGAGCTACCTAATGAAATTCGGAGACGAGTCACACCGCAGTCTCACACCTTTCGACGTTGCCTCGCTCCACGATGTCCCAGCCTACCCGTTACCACAGACTGCACTGAATTCTCTGCCTACTCACGTTCGAGCAGAACTCGAACAGAACGGTGCCATCCAGATGATCGCCTCGTATGACCCTGAGAACCACCGGTTCGAAGAGGTCGACCTCGCCTGGGACGACCAGGACTTCCTCGAACGAGTCACGGAACTGATCGCCGGGGAACTCTCGCTTCACGAGGCTGTCGACTGGATCGTCGTCGAGGAAGCAGAGCGATACACCGTCGCCCAGTGGGCCGATATCCGAGATGTGACCGAAGATGCAGTTCGGTCGAATATCAACGCTGCTCGCGAGAAGTTGCTCGCTGAGCCCGAGTAGCCTCAGAACCTAGGTATTGGACAGTCAACATGCAGTCCCGGGTTCGGTGTTAGGCTTCGTTTCTAACGTTTCTAATCTCATAACTGATTGGCCTATCCAGCGTTTCTAACGTTAATAATGGTGCTACCGTTGCTGCTGTTGTCGATATCGCCAGCTCTGGATTTTTATCTCTCCGAAGAGCGTGGAGGAGCGAACGGTCGCACTCGTTCTTCCACTCCACACGACATGGCAGTCACAGACTCATCCGCAATCCAAGACGACGAACAGGGGCCGATAGTTGATGGCCGCGATCGGCGGGCTCGCAAAGAGAACATGGACGTAGCACTGCTTCGGCAGGGTGGCCTCTATGAGGTCCAGTCCGAATCAGGCGCGCGCTACGAGGTAGACCTCTTAGACAGACAGTGCAGCTGTCCCGATGGAGAGAATCCGTCTACTCCGAGCCCGTGCAAGCACGTCAGGCGAGTCGAGTTAGAATTAGAGGCCGGTCAAATTCCGCGTCCAGATGGACGCCTGCCACAGCGAAGTGACGCTGGACAGTCTGAACCCGTATCCAGGGACTCCGAGGTGCGATTCAAATCTCATCTCCTCTCGAAAATCCAGCGAAGAGAGAACGAACTCGCTCATCTGGATGCTGAGGTACAGGCTCTCCAGTTCGTGTATGATGTCATCGAGGAAATCTTAGAAGGGGATGATTTCGATCTCAAAACCGCGTTGTCTGAGGAATACGGACCAGCGAGTCAACTGTAAGCCTCTTACTCGGAGATCTCATAGACAAAGGACTCCCCAAGAAAAGTAAACTCGACAAACGGACGAACGTGTACCGGTCACGCAACATGGATGGCGAAGGGTGGAGACGCGACAGGAGTGAGACAACCAGTATTAAGAAGACATGAACACACCCACTACGTCGTAGAGTCAGGCGAGTAGAACTCAGCATAAAAGCGGGACTGCTTTACCCATTTCCGCTGAATACACATTGAGATGGCTCGTCTCGTCTTCTATCATCACCCACAAGCCGAGAATTTCTCACTCAAATATAGCTCGGCATCGGTGGAAGAAATTCTGTCTCAGCGGCAGCGATCCGACGAGTCGATAAAGCTCATGCGGTACCCCTTCGAAACACCGGTCTATGTGCTCTACGAAGGCGATTCAGAGATCGAATCAGCCCAAGATGTCGACTTCGATCAGGAATGGCTGAGCGACCGTATTCGTGAACTCTCCCGCCCTGGGCAAGTTGTCACATTCCGATTAGTGGAACTGCTCGAAGCCGCTGTCGATGTCCGCGAAGAAGACGAATTCCGCCTTTACAAAGAGTTTGAACCCCAAAAGATCCAACAGACACTCGATCACGTCTCCTGGGGAGCACCACTTCCGAACGTCGCTGGGGAAGTGATGTCGAACTTGATTCTTCGGCATTCCCTCCCGAACGCGAATCATCGAACTGGCATTGCGATGCTGCAATTCTGTATTGAGAGTGTGGACCCAGATTTTGAGATGCCACGAACGCACGTCGACGACGATACCTGGAGAGGGTGGGTTGATCCGTACATCGTCGATTCCAAGCGGCTAATTACTGTCCGTCGGAACAACCTCCGTTTCAAGCAACTCGAAAAGTTGGACGTCGACATTGTCGAACGGAAAGATGGAATCCAAATCCGGTTATCCGAGTTCGAGCTGGATATGCACTGGCGAGATGCTCTCTCAGAGTACGCTGGGCAACACGAAGCCCACTGTACGGCCTTCGCTCAAGCGGTCCTAAAGCGCGCAGAACGAGATGATCTGCTCGATGATCAAGGACCAACGAAACAAGATTTCATCACGTACCTAGAGGACGGACTCGTCGAACGAGACTTCCGAGAAATGTTCTGATCAGTCGCGAAGCTCGGCGACCGACTGACCGACCTCGCGAACATGTTCACTTCGTTCGAGATCAAGTTCTTCGGCGAGGTAGTCTACCGTCTCTTCGAGGCTCATAACCGAAGAAAGTCTGTCAAGCGATATAAACCCAGTGCTGAAGCTACTAATCTGTAAGACTGTCAATTTCTTCTAGTGCCTCAGTTGCGACATCGCCTAATTCGCCGGCCTCAATATGTGAGTAGCGCTCTCGAACCATCTCCTCTGAGTTATCAAGATATCGGGCGGCAACCGTATATCCAAAGGCTCTGACGAGGACTTCACCCATCCCACGCCGGCCGCCGTGGGGAGCGAGATAGTCGTGTTTCGGATGGTCGATGTCGATCTCCGCGGCCTCTGAGAGTCGCTGGAGAATCGACCGTGCGCCGTCAGTCGTGATTGACGGCGGTCGAATATCCTCAGCAAGTGCTAGCAGTAGGTCGCGAGCGTGCTCCTCACGGTGTTCAGAAATTGTTTCCGGGCGTTCCCCTCGGTCAGTTAGCTCATCCTGGACAAGCCCTGCGAGCGTCCGCTGGTCGAACGTCGGAAACACTGGCCACCGCTCAGTCGATGGGTCCATCAGCTGACGGTAGCTCCGCAGCGGCGAGATCACCGGGTCGGGGAGACTGGCGGCGTCCCACTGCTGTTTCTTCCGGTAGACGTCCATACTCCCGTCGTCGAGCGAAAGGTCCTCCCAGCGGACGCCGCGCCGGCGTGGGTCGTTCGGGTCTCGGAGGAGTTCCCCAACGCGGACGGCGGTGTACGCGAGGAGGAACACGAGCGCCCGGTCGCGTGACGCCTTCAGAGCTGTGTAGCGCGCTCGCTGCTTGTCGAGGGGGTCAGTAGCCTCCGAGAGTGTCGTGTACGCCTCGATGGCGTTGCGAGCCCGCTCGTCGACGTGACGAGTGAGTGCGTGGCGCTGTTCGGACGTCCAGGCCTGCTGGTCGCCGGGCTTGCGACCATCGTCCTCGGGCAGCGGCGCCGTCGCACTCGCCCGTTGGGCGTAGTGCGCTTCGAGATACCCCTCGTTGACGCACCAACCGCACCACGCGGAGATATAGCGATAATAGGTTTGTACCGTGTTCTGCTTGAGTCCCCGACCTCCGGCAAGGTGACGGGCGTACTCTCTGAACATTCGTTCGTCGAGGTCCTCGAACGTTGGGTCTCGGTCGACGTCGTCGGGGACGACTCCCGTCCAGTCGTCGCGACCACGTTCGCCGGCAGCCCATTCGGCAAATCGCTTGAGTTCGCGCGCAACGTTGCGTCGATAGTTCCCGCCATCACCACCGCGACCCTTCCCCTTGTCTTGGAGGTACCGCTCGAAGGAACTCGCAAGTGACCGATCGGCGCGTTCGCGTGGTGTCATGAGTCCCCGTTCGCGTACTGGTAGGTCGGACGGACATCCTTGAGAAGCACTTCGACGATCTCCCAAAGGATCAGCGAAGGAGTCTCGTGTTCAAACGTGATTCCCCAGCGATCCTCCGCATCGCCGGCTGAGTACTGGAAATGCGCTCGTCCGAGATCGGGATGGTCCTCGTCTTGGCGCCACCCAGCGTGAAATCCCGTGTTCGGGTCGGTGTAGTTGATACGGAACCAATCGTGTGGCTCCTGTCGGTACCACTTGATGGACAGTTCCGGCGACTCAGGCCCTGTCGAAGGGTCGAGACGGGCTGGATCAAACCGTGCCCGCAGCTGTTTGGCCTCGATATCATCAGGAACGAACTCGACCGCCGTAATCTGTGGCACACGGTCGAGGACGTCTCGCTTCAGCTGGGCGTAGAGGTTTGCGTTCGGATCGCCACCGGGATGCGGGACCGACATCCGTCAGCTACTGGCCTCGGCAGGCTCGTTCGTTGGAGTGAGAAAGTCCCATTCGCGGATGGCGAAGCCGACGATGTCGATGCGCCGCTGGAGGTGTTCCCACT
>NZ_QXIK01000010.1:0-121699 GCF_003666065.1 Haloarcula sp. Atlit-7R
AATTCGGTCAACAACTACCGAGTCCGGTGGAGAGTACACACTTCCCACCGGGTTCCTCAACCGGGTAGTTGCGACGATATCTAATCAGCAGACAGCGACAGAATTCTCCACTAAACTAGAACGGATGCCAATGGTCACGAGTTCCGACTGTATGACTACGACGGCGACAACCGAGCCGTCAGCGTCATTGACGACTTCGATATTGACACCGTTGCGGGGACCGATTTCGAAAACCTATCTGACGGACAGCAAGACGCTATTGCGGAGTTAGAATACCTCCACCACAGCCGGTTTGTTGACCTCGGAGATGCAGAGTATTTCCGAGAGACATATCAAGAGGTTCCAGTTCAGTACCAACCCGGTACAGATGATGAGGGGTACGAATTGTTCTTAGACGCAGTCAAGGACTCTCTTGACGTTCTGACGGACGTACTAAAACGGTTCTTCCAGAATTACCGTGAACGTCCAGAAGGCTCGTATCCCCGCTCATTCCTTGATTCAACGTTTCCCGACTGGAAAGATTGGCGGGAGTACACCGGGAAGAGTGATAATGCCAAAGATGCCTTTTGTCGAGAGACTGCCTACATTATTCTGAATCGAGCGTTATTCGCACGGATTGCAGAAGATAAAGAAATCGTTGGTAAGACTCGGCTCTCGTCTCGCGGGATGGCTGACGCTTTGGACAGAGATGAACGCCCATATCTTGAGGCACTGATAGACACCTACGACGATATTGATGACCACTACCCGGACCTCTATGAACTCGGTATCTTTGACTGGTGGTGGGTAAGCCGAGACAAGCGTACGGGGTTCGATAAGGAAGAAAAGCGGGAACAAGCCGACCTCGAAGATAGTCTCAACCATACCCTTGGAACCGTTTTGAAGCGGTTGAATCGCTTCGACTTCGAATATGTAAACCGTGACATCCTTGGACACGTCTACGAAGACTACCTTCCGAAGAAAGAGCGGAAAGAACTGGGTGAGTACTACACCCCGATTGAAGTTGTCCAGTTTATGTTGGACTCTGTGGATTACCATCCAAGTAATGATATCGGGCAGAAACAGGTGCTTGACCCTGCTTGTGGAAGCGGGACGTTCCTTACAGAGGTCACAGAACGGCTTATTCAACACTATGTAGACAAGTTTGATAGAGAGACCGTTCGCAGGCTAAACCCTGATGAAGCCCGTACTATACTGGAGAGGGTTGAGCAGAACGTCTATGGTGTAGATATCAATCCGTTCGCCGCTCATATCACACAACTAAATCTACTATTCCGAACTATTGACCTATACGATAAAGTAACAGAACAGAACCCGAACTACACAATGGACGGGTTTGAGATTCATGTTGCAGACACTCTAACACCGACTCTCCGTGAACAGAAATCAGGAAGTTCGGAGGCTGATATAGTTCAATCTGGGCTTGAGCAATTTAAGGAATATAATGGTCGGGCACAGGCATTTTTGGAAGACAGGAACGCTGTAGACCAAATCAAGGATAAAGAGAAGTTCGACATTGTCGTAGCAAATCCGCCGTACGTACGGATTCAAAATCTTAGTGGTATGAAAGACACCTATTCATCCCACTATGCAAGCGCAATCAAGAACTTCGATATTTATGTTCCGTTCATAGAGCGTGGTGTGAATTGGCTGACTGACGATGGAAAGTTAGCATACATTTGTCCCGATAGACTCGTGATGGCAGACTATGCGAAGGCCATCCGTGACCAGTTGGTTGAGGAGCCGATAACGAGTCTTCTGGACTTCAAAGAGGCTGATGTCTTTGATGTCCCGACCCCGTACCCGTGTATCGTGACTATTGACCGCAAGGAGACAGTAGAAGGGAATCAGGTATCTTGTGCGCGGTTTGCCGAAAAGAACGATGGCGTCTTAGACGAAATCACCCATCTTGACGGATGGCAGACGCCTGCGGATGCAGAGGGTTACGAACTGTTTGAATATCCACAAGCAAAATTAGCGACGGACAATGAAGACAAACTTCCTATCTGGAAACCAATGCCAGATGATGAACGGAAGGTCTTCGATAAAATTGAGACTCAATGTGACGCAAGGCTTGAAGAAGTAACGGATAATGTATTCCAAGGCATCATTACCGGTCGTGACAAATTATTCGTAGGTGAAATTGTTGGTGAGCAGGATGATAACACAGTCTTGTTCGACCCGCCTGAGAGTGATGAACCCTATCCCGTAGAAAAAGATATTCTTCGCCGGCTTCTCAAGGGGAAAGAGATTGAACGGTGGAAAACAAATTGGAGTGGACTCTGGGTAGTATTCCCGTACAAAGTTACAGCCGGTGACGCCGATGTCTTGACGAAAGACAAGTTGCAGAATAAATATCCGAACGCATGGGAATTCTTCAAAGAACATGAGAGTAATCTGAAAAGCAGAGAAGGAGGTAAGTGGCAAGATAAAGAGCAGTGGTGGGCGTTTAGCCGAAAACAGAACATCGAAAAATTCGAACCAGACAAAATAATGGTGGGAGTTCTGAGACAGGAACCGTCGTTTGTTCCTGATACAGACGGGAGATATTATTTCGTTGGGGGAGGAACGGCTGGTGGATACGGGATTCACCTCAAAGATACAGTTGCTCAGTCTGATGAAGACACGTTCTTCTTCGGTGGTCAGATGAACTCAAAACTTACCGAATTTTATCACAAACATATTAGTTTCATCTTCAATGACAAGCACTATTCCTACGGTCAAACTTTCCTTGAGCCACTTCCAGTTGAACGAAATAGTCGATACTCTAAACAAGTCGCTCAGTTAGCAAAAGAAATTAGAGACACATTAGAGCAAGTAACGGAGTTGTCATACAAGACCTCAAAAATCACGAACTATACGACGGACTACGGAGATGAGTCAACTATTCTCGACCTTTCAGACTCTGTTGACCTTGATGATGATGACTATCGACAAGGTCCGATTCGGACTAATAACAAGATGGAGGTCAGTTCCGAGAAAGTCTATCAAGTCGTAATGAAACAAAGTCACACGATTGACTTCAAAAGCAAGTCTGTCCGTGACTTCGTCTTTGAACTGCTGACGGCACAGGATAAGCGGCTCGGTCGGATGGAGATTCTGAACATGGACGTTCCGACTCGTGACGACGTGCAGGCCCTCATGGGCGAATACGAATCTGACAAGGCCCGAATCACGAAACTGGAAGAAAAGGCCGAAGAGTTGCAGGCCGAACTTGACGATGTGATTCTCCGTGACGTGTACGACCTCGATGACGATGACGTGGAAGTCGTTGACGAGTTCTTAGAGGTCTGGTAACTCGGCGGGGAAAGCCGCGATGAGGTCGCCGTGGTGGACCGCTGGGTTGCGTTAAGAGCCTGTTCCGTTTCACAGAATCACGCTGTTACCCCGCAATCCTCCTGCTGTCCTCAAGCAGATGGCTCTGTACGGTGGTCAGAATGACCGACAGAATCGCACAGAGTTCCAATGAGTTTGCGGTTGTGTCCGTCAGAACCAACATTCCCTTTTTCGACCGCGATAAGGCGGGCCAGAGGTCAGCCAGATTCTGCCGAGAGTAGTCCGAGCCTCCATGGTTGGGTTTCGGTGTAGACCCACACTTTGACTGGCGTAACCCTAAGGTCAGACGCTCTCGATTACTGTTCCAGAGCGAAACTTCGATGGAAGTCATGCATCTTAACCATCAGACCATCTACGAGACGCTATTGTTGCTGACCAAGCGGCGTCCGGTAGCGTCTCATACTCCGGTAGTCAAGACCGCGAGTTCAGACCGCGATAAGTCGCCGTGTAGATTACACTAAGTAAACTGATGGAAATAATTCTGTAAACCCTTCCATGAACCTCGCTGCTCACTTAAGCGACCTTATCGGTGTCTGAACAGCGAATTTGAACCTTCCACACCTAACATAGTGTGCGGGCCTTTTTATAGGGGGGTCAGTTAGACTCATCTGCTTCGGGTCGAGGGTCGTATGATGCCGGCTTGGCTGAAGAACTATCAGTGGTTTTTGACTCTTGCTCGACTACCCTTTTCCACTTCGACCGACTGCGTGTTGGTGGGTTCCCCTGACTCAGCTTGTTATAGACTTTCGTTAGCTTCGATTTCGTAATTCTGGGGAACCTCCCTGTCAGTGCGTCTTCCAACCGTTGGAACGCGTCATCGTTGTTCTCCGCTGACCGTTGCGGATGGTACACTTTTTCAGAACCGTACTTTTCAGCGTCCTTATTGGCAACGAGCGAACAAATTATGAAGCCATTTAGCTCCGTTCGGCCAGTTCCTCGTCGTAGGTCCAAGCGCATGAGTTGGCGGAACGCGCGTATGTTCTGGAGGTTGTTCAGTCCCAGTTCACATCCGAAGGCGAACATGAAATACCGTTTAAACTCGTCATCAGCACTCTTAGAGACTGTAGAATCTTCCCGGTGTTGCCACCAATTATCTCGATTATGAGAGTCTAACCGGTGATAGAGGGACTTACCATTGATACTGTGGGACATCGAAGGTAGTGACACGCCGGGTGCATCATAGGCAAGTTCAGTCCGGTTTCCCATCTCCATTGTGGGCTGGTCAAGTAGTACGTCGTCACGGCGATTCTCAGGCTTGTGAGCAACAGCCTCCCCTCCGTTCCAGTCCGTGAATCTTTGTACCGGAATTGAGGTGATACTGAACCCCTTCTCCTGAACTGACTCGCTGGCTTCCTTGATGCGGGTTTGAGTACTCATTGATGAATTGATGGCAGAACGGACTCCGATGGCTTATCGGAGATGAACCCATGACTATCGTTGGCTGATAGCTTTGACGAGAACGGTTCCACCTGTGGACTCGTAGACAAGTCTCTATGGGTTGACGAGTGACCTATAAGATGGTGTCGAACGAGCTGGGCGATGGTTACTTTAGGGAGTCCGGAACTGCTGTATTAACATGAATCTTCAAGGTACTAAAAACTTCCTCAATTGAGTCTTACCAGAACCCCGATTCAGTGATAATGGACTAATTCCCGCGAAAACCTGACAAAATCTACTCAGTTTTGAACGCGGCTGGTTACTAACAATATGGGGGAGGGGGTGGCTCCGGTGTTGCAACCTCGAACGAAATATTACTGTAGCGCATCCATGCACCCCGTTTTGCTTGTCAGTTCTCGGGTGGGACTCGCTCGTCTATTGCGACTTTCACATCGAAATGTAGACGACAGCCCGCGCCCCAACCTTCTTTTTGTGTAGGGCTCCCCGGTCAACCAGTTCCTCCAGTTTGTTATAAGCGCTGGCTCTGGAACAGTCCAATTCCTCGGCTACCTCTGTAGCAGTTAGCACAGGCAAGTCTGTGTTCTCGAAGACAGACATCACACTCTCAAGCGTTACCTGCTCAGTGTATTGCCCGCTATCGTCACGCTCACGCTCCATGCGCGTATGTCCGAGCGGGCGCAGTATAATTCCTCTGACTTCGAGGTTAATGGGAAAGACTTATATCCAGTAACTACGAGATTATTGGTAGAAGGTCGCCCGACCCTCGGGGCGTTGTGGTTCGGAAAACGCCCGGTGCTGATACACCGGACGAGTGGCCTTCTGGGCAGCAGAAAGCCAATGCAAGATAGTACTACGACGGCTGATAAGAGCATCGTTGCTGAACTGAATTTCGGCGCAAAGACTTCGAAGCGCGTTGGATGGGAAGCCTTCGAGTTCTCCGTAGAAGCCCCACATCTCGTCCGTGTGACCAACGCCAGCTACGGTTTCGAGAAAGACGACCACTCGTACCTCGTCGGCGTCGAAGACCGTGGTGGGGTTCTCATTCCGTCTGAGTGCGAGTGTAAGGCCGACCGCTACGACGAACAACACGCCTGCAAGCACCGAGTGGCACTTGCCACGGTCGGCGGCCCTGTTGTTCTACAGGCCGCTGTAGACATCGATAACTCCGCAGCCGGGTTATCGCTGTCTGACACTGACGGCGTCACGACCGGAGCAGACAAACTCGAAACAGACGGTGGGACTGCAACCATCGCCGACGATTCGGACGCTTGCCCGAACGGTGACGCTCGTTGTGACGGTCCCCACGGTGAAGCGTTTCCCTGCTTCGACTGCTTTGAGGTGAACCAATGACGAATCACCACAACGACGAGCGCACCGTGCGCTGTCCGGTCGAAGGCTGTGACGCTACGCCGCTCGCGCGCGGTGTCAATCTTCACATCATGCGTTCGAGTGGCGATGGTCACGGGCCGCAGGGTGAGGTTCCGGACAACCTTTCTCTCGATAACCTCGAAACGGTCGGGGAGCGCGAAGTAGAGATGGACTATCCCGAAGAGCGTGACAACGAGAAACACGCACGCCTCTGCCCGTACTGCTCCGAGACATTTGCTGGCGTGCAGGGTCTAATGATTCATCTCGGCCAGACGGCGGGCCGCAAGAATCACCCTGCCAACCCAAAAGACCGCCACGAACCCCGGGACTTTCCCCGCGTGAAGGTGGACGCAGAGGGAAATGTCCAGCAGGTCGCTGGCCCGCAGGTGGACTCGACTGACATCCGCGAGAGTGGTACGGTTCCAATGGCCCGCGTGTTCCGTCTGATTGCCGACCTCATTGCTGACGGCCAGACGCAGACAGCGAACCGGGTTCGACGGAGCCTTATCGGAGTTGAAACAGACTCTCGTCCCCTGAGGAAGAAAATCCCTCAGCGGGAGTTGTATGAAGCCCTGCTGACTCAGCGCCAAGCAGACAACCCTGACGAACGCGTCACTGCCACCATAGAGGATGATGGCATCAGGGTATCGTGTCGGGGAGAGTCAGCACACTACACCGCTGACGAGGCCAGAGACATCGCAGCGGGGCTGGAAAAGGGGGGAGATGACGACGGCGAAATCAGGGACCTGATAGCGTTCCTCCGACATGGTGCAGACGTACTCGAAGGGAAGGAAGACGAGAGTCGCCAGATGGACTTCAAAGATTGGCGGTAACTCTGTAGACTCTCCCTGAGGTGTAGTTCTTCGGAAGGGTAGGCTGGAGTCAGGCGATGGTGGTTCTCGCGCCCTTATCGAGGTCTGGAACGGTGGGAGAGTTCAGTGGTTTCTCCTCCTGTATTCGAGGAGACCTAACTACTCAAGCCAAATCAAGAACAGTATCGGCGAATAGGGACTGTCGTCGGGTTTGAAGACCAATCAGAGAGAGTCATCGCCAACGAATAGATTGGGTTTTTGAGGTGAACAAGATTCCGTCGTGACAGCAGAGTTCCACCGGCGTAACTTAGGACCACCATTGGAGCGATTTTGATTTCGCACCCGCTGAACAAGGGAAAGATTCTAGGACCTTGGGCATGTCCTTCTTATTGAACCGCGTCCCGTCACCGGGTTCGGACGAAAAGAAGTGCTGACTGCATGAAATCAAATCCACTCTTGACCCAAAACCGCAGGACGGCTCCGCTCCGCTGTCCTTCAAGAGTTGTAAGTAGTTTGATGGGTTGGGGCGGATTCGAACCGCCGACTTCCTCCGTGTGAAGGAGGTATCATAACCGGACTAGATCACCAACCCGACGCACTCGACTCTATTCGAGCGCATCCCTTAAGAATTGCTTTCCGTCTACGCTTCCGTCTCGCTTTTGCCGCGGTACTCCCCGATTTTCTGGCGGGCGTCGGCAATCGCCTCCTCGGCCTCACCTTCGGCTTTCTCCTGTAGCTCCTTCAGGTCGGTCTTGACGGCCTCCAGCCGGCTGGGTTCGGGCTCTTCCTCCTTCCCGGTGAGTTCGCGGAACCGCTCCTCGACCGGTTCGAGTTCTTCTTTGACGCCTTTGGTAGCGGTCTCCCCGGCGCGTTTCAGGTAGTACCGTGCGTCTTCGAAGTGCTTGTTCATATCTGTCCCTACGCGAAGGACGAATATATCTCTTGTGCCCGGAAAACAGTGCAGAACTACGGCTAACCGAGGGACAGCGAGCGCCCACGATAGTAAACGTGTCGTGCGGGTACGAACTGTTTTGCGCCGCCACCTGCAACGAGGCGATATGTTCACACGGGTGTCGATTCCGACGCCGTTTCAGGTCGGGCCAGTCAATGCATACATCGCGCGTCGAACGATTGTTGATCCGGGACCCGACAGTGAGGAAGCGTGGTCGCGTCTGATCGAGGCGCTCGAAGCGCGCGAACTGTCACCGGGTGACATCGAGCAGGTGCTAGTCACACATCCGCACCCGGACCATTTCGGTATGGCAAACCGGTTCGCTGAGCGGGGGGCGCGTGTCCTCGCCAGCGAACCGGGGGCAGCGATCATGCGTGATTTCGCGGCGCAACTACACACCGAACAGTCCTACTTTGCGGATTTCTTCGAGCGGTGCGGTGTCTCACGCGAGACTGCCGAAACGGTCACACAGTTACCGGAAGCCTTCCTGCCATATGCCCAGAGTGTCGACACCGACCGCGCGCTCACAGCCGGTGACACCGTCACCGTCGACGACACAGAACTAATCATCGACACCGTGCAGGGCCACTCCGCGGGCGAAATCATCTTCTCGTACGATTTGCAGGGTCGTCGTGAAGCGATTGTCGGCGACAACGTGCTGGGCGACATCACGCCCAATCCGTTCCTGCAGGTGCCCGACGAGAGCGGGACGCGGCCGCGGGTGTTGCCGGCGTTCAACGACTCGCTACGGTGGCTCCGTGAGCAGGGTCACGACCGCTTTCTCACTGGCCATCGCGAGCCAGTCGAATCACCGCGGGAACGCATCGATGACATCCTCGCGGAACACGACCAGCGTACCGCAGAGGTCGCAGACATCGTCTCCAGCGGCGCGACGACGCCTAGCGACGTGATGACAGCGCTGTTCGGCGACCTCCCAGCTACGGAGTACTTCGCCGGGATGAGCGAGGCTGTCGGTCACTTGGACGTACTCGAAGTCACTGGCCGCGTCGAGAAACGCGAGAGCGGCGGCGTGTTCGTCTACGAGTCGGCGTAAGAAGACGCGTCGAACCGCGCTTACAGCAACTGCGCGGCCTGGAACGCGATTTCAGAAACGCGGTTGAAGCCGGGGACAAGCAGGACAGTCACGACCGCGGCACCAACCACGGCGGTGTACAGTCCCATCGGATAGGACTCGATGGTCCGGCTGCCGTTCGGTTCTTCGATCCACATCGCCTTGACGACGCGGGAGTAGTAGAACAGGCTGAGTGCGCTGTTGATAATAAGCGCGGCGGCCAGCGACCACGCGCCCACGTTGAGGGTCGCCGAGAACAGGTAGAACTTCGAGAAGAACCCGCCGCCGATAGGCAGGCCGGCGAGGCTAAAGAGGAACACCGTCATCGCCGCGCAGGCGACTGGCGCTTCCTTGCCGAGGCCGTTGTAGTCCTCGAAGCGTCGGCCGACGCCCCAGTACTCGGCCAGCGCGATGAACAGGAACGCGCCCGTGTTCATGAAGCCGTAGACGAGCAGGTGAGACATCCCGGCGCTCAGGCTGAGGCTCAGTCCCTCGCCGGAGCCAGAGACGGCGGCGAGGCCGATGAGGACGTAGCCGGCGTGGCCGACGCTGGAGTAGGCCAGCATCCGCTTGACCGTCTCCTGAGTCGCGGCGGCGAAGTTCCCGATGAACATCGTCGCGATGGCGAGGATCTGGAACGCCATCACCCAGTTGATCGCTCCACCAGCGGCGAGCAGGTCGCCAATGGGGAAGGCGACAGCGAAGACACGGAACGCCAGCACGAAACCGGCGGCCTTCGACGCCGAGGAGAGGAACGCCGAGATCGGTGCTGGTGCGCCTTCGTACGCCTCTGGTGCCCAGAAGTGGAACGGCACGGAGGCGGTCTTGAACGCGACGCCACCGATGATCATCAGGATACCGACGCCGAGGATAGCCATCGGGACGGCTGGCTCACCGGACTGGGCCTGTATCGACCCCTCGGAGATGGTCTGGATCGTGCCACTGGAAATGGCTGTTGCGACGCCGTCGAATCGAAGCACGCCCGTCGCGGCGTACACTAGCGAGATGCCGTAGGCCAGTACCGCCGAAGATACCGCGCCGATAAGGAAGTACTTGAGTCCGGCTTCCACGCTTCCCTTGTTGTGTTTGAGGAAGGCGACGAGTGCGTAGGACGGCAGCGACACCAGTTCGAGAGCGATGAACGCCGTTGCGAGGCTGTTGGCCGCGCTCAAGAGACTCATCCCGGTCGCGGACAGCAGCACAAGCGAGAAGAACTCAGCTTGATAGTTGTGACCGGCGATGTAGTCGTAGCTCGCAATCACAACTAAGGTCGTGACGCTACCGACGATGGCCATGAAGAACAGGGCCATCTGGTCGACGACGAGCTGGTCATTGAACAGCGCGACACCGGTGCCGTTCGCCATCCCGGTACCGGCGGTAATAAACCAGCCGGCGAAGCCGAAGGAAACCAGGGAGCCAAGCGCCGAGATACCGGCCAGCAGCCCCGTGTTCGTCGAGTCCGGATTAACCGAGTCCGACAGCAACAAGACTAGGGAGGCAAAGCCCAGCGAGAGTGCCGGGGCAAGCGCCATCCAGTCAGGGAGTGCGACCATCTATGCACCACCTCCGATTTCGAGAACCGGTGATATCGAGTCCTGTATCATGCCAAAGGAGAGGTCCGGCGCGACACCGAGTGCGATGACCAGCAGGAGCAACACAGCCAGTGGCGCGACGTCGTGGAACGCGGCCGGGCTGACCTCGTAGTCGGTTTCCAGACTGAAGGCGCCGAACAGCGTACGCTGCATGGCCCACAGCAGGTAGCCGGCGACGATGACGATGCCGAACATCGCCAGCGAGGTCAGCACGGGTGCCGCCCCACCGAGCGTCGGTGCGTTGAACGAGCCCTGGAAGATGAAGTACTCCCCGGCGAAGCCGGCCATCAGCGGCAGGCCCATGTAGCCGAAGGCGGCGGCGACGAAGATGCCGACCGTCCAGGGCATACGGTCCGCGAGGCCGGACATATCGCCGACCATGCGCGTGTGTGTCGTGTTGTAGATGACCCCGACGGCCATGAACATCAGCCCCGAAATGAGGCCGTGGGCAATCATCTGGAAGGTCGCTCCGCCCATGCCGTAGGGCGTGAACGCGACCAGACCCAGGATGACGTACCCCATCGACGAAATCGAGGAGTAGGCGACGATGCGCTTGAGGTCGCGCTGTGCAAGCGCGAGCATCGCGCCGTAGATGACGCTGACGACGCCGATGATTGCAAGCGGAACCGCAAGCGCCCGTGCTGTGTCCGCAAGCATCGTGAAGTTGAACCGCAGCAGTGCGTAGGTCCCCATCTTCAGGAGGACCCCGGCCAGCATAACCGACACCGGCGTCGGGGCCTCGACGTGAGCGTCGGGGAGCCACGTGTGCAGCGGGAAGACTGGCACCTTCACCGCGAACCCGAAGAACATCATGATGAAGGAGATGGTCATCAGGTTGACGCCGGCGATGGTCGGGAGTCCGCTCGCGGTGCGGAACGCCTCAGCCATCGCGGGCAGAGACAGCGACGTGAGACCAGTACTGAACACGAGCGCGAACAGGCCCGCGAACATGATCAGCGACGCCACGTTCGTGTAGACGAAGAACTTGATGGCGGCGTACTTCCGGCGCGGACCGCCCCAGACTCCGATGAGCAGGTACATCGGGATGAGGACGCCCTCCCAGAAGACGAACCAGAGGAAGAAATCGAGCGCGGAGAACACGCCGATGAGGCTCACTTCCATGAACAACATCAATCCGTAGAACTGGGACTGGCGCTCGTCGATGGGCGTCCACGCCGAGACGATTGCGAGCGTCGTCAGGACCGTCGTCAGCGCGAGCAGCGGCATGCTGATGCCGTCGAGGCCGACGTAGTACGACACTTCCAGTTCACCCAGCGTGATCCACGGGATCTGCTGGCCGAATGCGATGTCGGCGGGCGACAGCAGGGCGTTCCCCGTGCCGCCGTACTGCGTGAGGTACACCCAGTACATGTAGAGGCTGCCAAGCGCTGGCACCGCACTGACGGCAGCGGCGAGCTTTCCGGCGTACCGGTCAGGCGAGAGGAACACGAGACCGGTTCCCAGCAGGGTCACGAGCAGAAGCGCAGCGACCCACATCTAGAACCACCCTCCCATGATGCCGAAGGCAGCAAGCAAGAGCACGAGTCCAAGCGTCAGCAGCGTCGCGTAGTTGCTGACGACGCCGGACTGGATGCGTCGGATGCGGCTGCCGCCGAACAGGCTCACGCTGGAGATGCCGTTGACGACACCGTCGACGACACCCTGGTCGAACTTGTTCATCACACGGGCGAGCGGGTAGGTGACACCCGTCGCGAGCCACACCTGATATTCGTCCTGATAGTAGTTGTGCATGAGTAGCGTCTTCAGACCGCCAAGCTTGTCCGTATGCTCGACCGGGTCGGCACCGGCATAGAGGCTCCGAGCAACGAGCACGCCGGTGAGTGCCAGCCCGAGTGAGAGGGTTGCTGAAACCAGCAGCGTCCCGGTCTCACCACCCAGCGGATACGCTGGGTCGACGTGGGGCACATTGTGGAGCAGTTCCTCGTAGTGGTGTAGGTCCGTCGATAGAAGGGCCGGCCAGCCGCCCTCGTCGGGCCCGGTCAGCCACTTGTGTAGGAAGTCGATCTCCGCGCCGGTGAGCTTCTTGACCGGGGCCATGTTAATGAACCCGATGGTTGTGGCGAGGATGCCAAGGACCGTCAGCGGGCCCTTGACGTTCCAGCGGACGGGCTCGGGGTCGCGTGCAGTGTCTGAGCGGGCGTCGCCGTGGAAGGTCAGGTACACCATCCGGAAGGTGTAGAAGCCGGTGAAGAACACGGCCAGCAGCCCCATCGCGTACGCGATGAGGTAGGCCGTTCCGAGGCCGCCCTCAGTACCGAAGCCGTGGATGAGTGCCTCGTACAGCACCTCGTCCTTGGACCAGAAGCCGGCGAACGGAACGATACCGGCCAGTGCGAGCGAGCCGGCGAGGAACGTCCAGTAGGTCACTGGCATCCGGTCTTTCAGACCGCCCATGTCCCACATGTTCTCGTTGTGGTGCATGGCGATGATGACCGACCCCGCGCCGAGGAACAGGAGCGCCTTGAACACGGCGTGGGTGGTCAGGTGGAAGACAGCGGCGATGTAGCCACCCGACCCCAGCGCGAGCATCATGTACCCGTACTGGGAGATGGTGGAGTACGCGAGTACTTGTTTGATTTCCTGTTTGACCAGGCCCATCGTTGCCGCAAACAGTGCGGTGAAGCCGCCGATAAGGGCGATGACGGCCAACGCCGTCGGCGAGAGCGCGTAGAAGCCGTACATCCGTGCGACGAGGTACACACCGGCTGCAACCATCGTCGCTGCGTGAATCAGCGCCGAGACCGGCGTCGGACCTTCCATCGCGTCAGGCAGCCACGTGTGCAGCGGGAACTGCGCGGACTTACCGACCACACCGCCCAGCACGAGGAGGCCAAGCACAGTGAACCAGGCCTGTGGTCCCATGCCGACCGTCTCCAGCATCGCGATACCTTCGACCTCACCGTCGACGATAGCGTGTTCGGCCAGCATCGGGAAACTCTCGGCAACTACTTCGCCGCCCTGCGTAATGGGGGCGAAGAGGCCGGTCCCAAAGGTGGCGAAGATGCCGACGACGCCGATGAGGAAGAAGTAGTCACCGAAGCGGGTGACGAGGAACGCCTTCTTCGCGGCGCTCGGCGGGCCGTCCTGACGGAACCAGAAGCCGATGAGCAGATACGAACACAGGCCCACCAGCTCGAAGAACATGAACGCCATCAGGAGGTTGTTGGCGACGACGAACCCGAGCATGCTCGCCGTGAACAGACCGAGCCCGGCATAATAGCGCGGGAGACCGGTCTCGCCCTCGTCGTTCATGTAGCCGAGCGAGAAGATGTGGACGAGGAAGGATATGAGACAGACGATAAGCAGCATGAGCGCAGACAGCGGGTCGAGCAGCAGGCCGAAGTTCAGCCGGAGCGACTCGACGCTTGCGGTCCACGTGTACAGTATCTCGTTGTGAACTTCACCGCCAGCCACCGTCAGCGCGACCCAGATCGACAGCAGGAGCGACCCGCCCGTCGCAGTGATGCCAGCTAACGCGCCGCCTTTCGGCATGCGGTCGCCGGCGAACAGCGCGACGAGGAACGATACGAACGGCAGCAGGACAATCGCCGGAGCGTATGTGAATGCAGCCATCTGTTACCACCTCATCGTCGTCGCCTTCGTCACGTCCACGTCTGTGAAGTTGCGGTACAGGACCAGGATGATACCGATTCCGATGGCGACTTCTGCGGCGGCAAGTGCCATCGTGAACAGGCTGAACACCTGTCCGGTGAGGTTCCCGTGTTGTAGCGAGAACGCGACGAGGTTGATGTTCGCAGCGTTTAGCATCAGCTCGACGGACATCAGGAAGATGAGCGCGTTCCGTCGGGTGAGGATGCCGAACAGACCGATACAGAATATGGCCGCCGACAGGAGGAGGTACGTCTCAGCAGGAATCACGAGTCGTCACCTCCGTGGTGGGTGCCGCCATCGGCAACGACTCCCTCTTCTTCGTCATCGCGTTTCGCTAGCATCAGCGCGCCGTCAAGGGCCGCGTCAAGGGCGACGGCGATGAGGATGAACGCCACGAGGAAGCCTTCGGCGGGAACGGCCGCGTCGCCGACCAACAATCCCGGCTCGATGTCGAACATCGCCGCACCGAGGCTCTTTGTTATTGATGCGCCCTCACCGAATCCTGTTGGTGCCGGGAACGAGACGCCCATGAACACTGCACCGAGGACGACGAACAGGGCGATTGCGGCCAGTCCAGCGACGAAACTCCCCTCCGTCTGTAGTTCGGGCTTTGTGGTCATGGTGTCACCTCTATCACCGACTCGTCCTCGCGGGTCAGCATCACCGCGAAGGTGATGAGAATGAGGACGCCGCCGACATACACCAGGATCTGCATCGTTGCGACGAACGCCGCCTGGTTCATGACGTAAAACACTGCGACGCTGATAAGGGACACGCCCAGTAACAGCGCCGAGTGCCAGACGTCCCGGACTAACACGACGCCCGCAGCGCTGCTCACCGTTACGATAGCGAACAGCGCGAACGCAATTGACTCTGCCAGTGCCATCTTACTTGGAGACTCTTTGCGGCGTCCCTTTGAAGATTCCTCTTTCGTCTCGCCAGTAGAGCCACTGTTTGCCGGTATGGCCCCCATATTTCGGGGCACTTCTGTCCTTCTGGAGAATACGCATCAGTATCTAGATGGGTTCGGGCGATTGAGACAGTCTACTCTGGGAGTACTACTGGAAAGCCAGCCTCGCTGAGCAGCACGTCACCTCGGCACGTACGGACGAAGGAGCCGCGAGGCTTGTCCTAAGAGAAGCCCGATAAAATCCGTCGCAAAAGGGATTACTGGTAATCCACTTCGCCGTCGCCCTCGCCGATCCACGCGCCCCGGTCGGGTTCGCGGGACTCCAGCGGGTCGATATCCTTGTACCACGGCACGTTCTTGAGTTGCTCCTTGTCGTAGGCGAACTCGTCTTTCGTGTCCGCGGTGAACTCGAAGTTCTGGGTCAGCAGGATCGCGTCGGTTGGGCAGACTTCCTCGCACAGTCGGCAGTAGATACACTGGCCGATGTGGAGGTTGTACTGCTCGCCGTTGCGCTGCTCGTCCATCACGATCTGGATGGTGTTGTTCGGGCAGACGTTCTCACACTGCCGACACCAGATACACCGCTCCTGGCTCCACTTGTGGACGCCGCGGAAGCGGGGACTCACCTCGGGGGCGACGTCCGGGTACTCCACCGTGAACGTCTCCCCGTCGAGGGCGTGTTTCATCGTCGTCGCCATTGATTTCAGGATTCCAATCATGACAGGTCACCTCCGGTCGCTCGCGGGTCGGTTCGTGTGGCCGTCATCAGACGGTCACCCCGACAATAACGGCAGTCAGCAGCAGGTTCGCCAGCGAGAGCACCAGCATTCCCTTCCAGCCGATCTCGATAAGCTGGTCGATCCGAACGCGGGGCACCGCCGAGCGGGCCCACTGCGTGAACAGGAAGACGCCCCAGATCTTGATGAGGAACCAGACGATGCCCGGGAGGACCGGACCGGCCGGTCCACCGAGGAAGATCGTGGCGATGATCGCCCCACCGAGGAAGATGTGGATGAACTCCCCGAGGTAGATCAGGACGAAGTACACTGAGGAGTACTCGGTCTGGTAGCCGGCGACAATCTCGGTCGGCGCTTCCGGGATGTCGAAGGGGTTCCGGCCAACTTCCGCGAGGTTCGCGATCATGAACAGGACGAACGCGAACGGGTTCACGAACGCGTACCACGACGGCAGCGGGCCGACCAGCGACTGCTGCTGGGCCGCGACGATTTCGCTCATCTGGAGCGAGCCGGCGAAGATGACGACCGACGCGCCCGTCAGAATGAGCGGGATCTCGTAGGCGAGGTTCTGCGCGACGGCGCGCAGCCCGCCGAGGAACGAGTACTTGTTGTTCGATGCGTAGCCGGCCATCACGAGACCGATCGACGTGGTCGAAGCCACGGCGAACACGTACGCCAGCCCGACTTCGGGGTCAGCGAGGTGGATGCCGTTCCCCATCGGAATCACGGCGAAGCCAAGCAGCGCGGTACTGGCGATAATCAGCGGCGCGAGGTCCCACGCCGGTCGGTCGACGCCTTCTGGAACGATGAGTTCCTTCGACAGCAGGCGAACGGCGTCAGCCACGATAATGAACAGCCCGTACGGGCCGATCCGGTCGACGGCGATACGGTCAGTGAACGCGGCCGTAATCTTTCGCTTCGCCCACGGGCCGGCAAGCGCCGTGTTCGTCATCATGAGCGTCCCGATGAGTCCGGCCCCGACGAGGCTCAGCACGATCATCACGGCCGTGCTGTTGGGATCCAGCCCCAGCAGGTTCGCGAGCGTTTCCGGTAACGGCGCCGACTGCATTACCGGTCCACCTCCCCGAGGACGATGTCGAGGCTCCCGAGCGAGGCGATCATGTCTGGGATGTACTCACCCTGGGACATCTCCGGCAGCGTCTGCAGGTTCGAGAAACACGGGCTGCGGATCTTGAACCGGGCCGGCTTGTCCGTCCCATCCGAGCGGATGTAGATGCCGAGTTCGCCCTTCGCACCCTCGACGGAGCGGTATATCTCCTTGTCGGGGTCCGGGCGGAGCGTCCGCGGGACGTTGGCCTGAATCTCGCGGTCGTCTTCCGGCCACTGCTCTAGCAGGTCGACACACTGCTCGATGATGCGGGCGGACTCTTCGACCTCGCGGAGGCGGACGAGAACGCGACTGAAGTTGTCGCCGCCTTGCTCGGTGACGACGTTCCAGTCGAGTTCGTCGTAGTAGCCGTACGGGTCGTCGCGCCGGATGTCGTAGTCGACGCCGGAGCCGCGTGCCACGGGGCCGGTCGCGCCGTACTGCTTGACCTGCTCCGGGGAGAGGACGCCGGTGTCGACACACCGCATCTGGAAGATCTCGTTACCGGTGACGAGGTCGTGGATCTCTTCGAGCTTGTGCGGGAGGTCATCGAGGAAGTCACGGATCTTCTCGAAGTACTCCTCGCGGGGCTCGGGCAGGTCCCAGGCGACCCCGCCCAGCCGGAGGTAATTGAACATCAGCCGCTGGCCGGTCAGATCTTCGAGCAGGTTCTGGACGATTTCGCGGTCGCGGATACCGTACTGGAAGACGGCGGTGAAGTCGCCGAACACGTCCAGCGCGAACGTCGCCAGCGCGAGTTCGTGGGAGGCGATTCGGCACATCTCCGCCGACATCGTCCGGATGACCTGCGCGTATTCCGGGACTTCGATGTCCGCAAGGTCTTCGGCGGCGCGCGCGTACGCCCACTCGTTGAGGATCCCAGCGGAAATGTAGTCCCACCGGTCCGGGTACGGCATGATCTGGTGACGGTAGGTTCCCTGCTGGCACATCTGCTCCTCACAGCGGTGCAGGTAGCCGATGTCGGGTTCGAGGTCAGCGATCTGCTCGCCGTCAAGCACCGTCTCGACGTGGAGCACGCCGTGGGTCGCCGGATGGTGGGGGCCGATGTTGACGAACATCGTGTCCGGGTCGTCCTCGCTGCGCTTGTCGTCTTTCAACGGGTTCGCGTGCTCGCGCAGTGAGACGATCTGTGGTTGATCCTGATTGTAGTCCTGACTCAGGGGGTGGCCCTGCCAGGTCTCAGGCAGCAGGATGCGCCGGAGGTCTGGATGGTCGTCGTAGTCGATGCCGACCAGGTCGTAGGCCTCCCGCTCGTGCCAGTCCGCGGTGTCGTAGACGCGCGCGGCCGATTCGTTGTGCGGGTCGTCCTTCGGCGACGGGACGACAATCGACAGTTCCTGTGTCGGGTCGTTGTACTTCCGCAGGTGGTAGATGGATTCGTACCGGTCGTCGTACTCCTGTGCTGTGACACAGGCGCAGTGGTCGAATCCAGCTTCCTCTTTCAGCGTCGAGAGGACTTCCTGGACCTCGTCGGGACGGATGACGAACCCCTCGGCGTTGACGTGCTCCTCGCGGTCGAGGACATGGCCCCCGAGCAAGTCCGCGAGCGCGTCGTAATCGAGGCCGTCCTCCGTAACGCCGACATCGAGCGCCGTATCGCGTGATGGTTTTTCTAAACTCATGGCAAGTTATGGAGAGTCGTTCCAGTTGTACCGCATGACGAGGTCTTCCTCGTCGATTTCGCTGGCGAGTTTGTCCACGAGCTCGTCCTGTTCGAGATCACCGAACTGCTCCAGTTCGTAGGGCTTGACCGTCACTGGCGAGGACTCACCCTCGGCGATGCGCTCTTGCAGCTTGGCGACGCCGTAGATGAGTGCCTCGGGGCGTGGCGGACAGCCCGGCACGTGGATGTCGACCGGAATGACCTCCTCCGCGCCCTTGATGACGTTGTACCCTTCCTGGAACGGGCCGCCGGAAATGGTACAGGATCCCATCGAGACGACGAACTTCGGCTCGGGCATCTGATCGTAGACACGCTTCATCCGCGGGGCGAACTTCGAGACGATGGTCCCCGGGACGATGATAACGTCCGCTTGGCGCGGGGACGCGCGTGGCACCCCCGAACCGAAGCGGTCGAGGTCGTGCTTGATCGCGTAGGTGTGGATCATCTCGATGCTACAGCAGGCGATCCCGAACTGCAGCATGAACATCGAGGAGCCCCGGACCCAGTTCATGAACTTGTCGAACTTGGTCAGGATGAACGGCGTCGACCCGAACGCCTCGCGTAGCGTCGAGTTGAAGCGGTCGTCGGCCCCGTCACCCATGCGGGCTTCCTGTGTCGATACGTCTTCGACGGCCGGTGGTGTCTGGTCACTACTCATATGTGTCTGCCCCCTTCGTGGCGCGCGGACTGCGCACCCACTGAACTGCACCGTTACGCCAGGCCCAACCGAGTCCAACGGCGAGAATTCCGATGAATACGACCATCGGTAGCAGTGCCTGGGTCATCCCGACCGCAGCGACGGCGTCGCTGTAGATGACCGTCCACGGGAAAATGAAGACGGTCTCGATGTCGAAGACGACGAACAGCAGCGCGACCATGTAGTACTGGATATTAAACTTGATCTGTCGACTGCTGCCAGTCGGCACTTCACCGGACTCGTAGGTGGTGCGTTTGCCTTGTTCCGGCACGCTGGGCCGCAAGAGGCTCGAAACTGCCATCATCGTCAGTGGGATGGCCAGTGCCACGACCGCGAGCGCGCCGATGGCGATCCATGGATTACTCATTCCGGTATCTCCTATCGTCTGCCGGTTAGAAGTACTCGCATATAAGGGTTCATTGTTCGGTTTTTCGGCCCTGTGGGTCTTTAAGAGCCGACGCGCTCTCAGACCGAAAGTGCCCTGCATCCGCCACACCACCCAGGTGTGTCCCCCTGCTGTTCACTCGTCCCAGTACTCGCGTTTGAATCCGGGCGTCCCGAGTTCGTGGAGATCACGCGACGCCTCGCCGACGTCAGTCTGCAGACCCTCGTGATATGAGACGAGGCGGTCACGGAGTTCGTCGTACTGTCGTGCGAGAATCTGTACCGCGGAGAGCGCGGCGTTGAAGGACTTGCCGGCGTCGACCGCGGTGATGGGCGCGCCCTGTGGCATCCCGATGACCGAGTCGACGGACTTCTCCTGCACTGGGACACCGATGACAGGCAGCGGATAGGCGATGCTGGCGGTCATGTTCGGCAGGTCCGCGGATTTGCCGCCAGCACCGGCGATAATAACGTCGACACCGCGGTCGGCGGCCGTCTCCGCGTACGCGTACATCAGGTCTGGCGTCCGGTGGGCCGAGCAGACGAACGTCTCGAAGGTGAAGCGGCTCTCGGGCGCGTCGGTGTAGTCCGTCTGTTCCTCGAAGCCGAGTTCGTCCGCGAGCGCGGCGTAAGCTCCCGGCCGCTTGCCCTGCCCGCCGGCCATCGTCGGCAGGTCCGAGTCAGATCCCATGATGATGCCGACGTCGGGCGTCAGGTCGTTCGGCCGGTCCATCTCGGCTTCGTCGTGTAACTGGTCGATGAGCGACTGGACGCTGTCTGCGGACATACGACCCACTGTGACGGGGACCGGCGTAAGTGTGGGCGGTTTCCGGTCAGTCGGTCAGCACCTGCTCTAATTCGGCACGCAACGTCTGTGGGTCCGCGGGGAAGCACCTGAGCGGGTCGGCGCGGCCGGCGACCCGTATCCTGAGTGCGTACCGTTTGCGGTAGGTGAGTGCGAGGCTGACGGCACCAGCGACAGCGAAGGCCCCGCCGAGGAGGACGGACCGGCCGAGCGACAGCAGGCCGAACCCGACCAGCGCGGCGCTCATCACCGCGAGAAACCAGTCGATGTCCTGCAGACTCACCTCGACCACGTCGTCGAGGTCGACGACCACCGGCTCGTCATCGCGGTCGACCACAAGGCGGTCAGCACCGAGGACGATAGTCCCGCCGGTTCGGAGTGTGCCCGTGTACTGCTCGGTGTCGACGGGTAGCTCGGTGCCTGCGGTCGTGCCGTCGCCGTCCTCGCCCACGGTCAGTCGTCGCTCACCGCGGACGGACGATCGCCGCCGCGGCCGCGGATCCGGTCTGCTGCTGAGACGTATTCACTGTCGTCTTCTGTGAGCGCGGCCCAGGCCGCGAGGCCGCGTTCCTCGCGGGACCCGGGCACGGTGTTGTCGAGGATGAAGGCGACACTGCCACCGACGACCATCCCGGTCCCGCCCATGACGAACAGCGTTGTCGCAACCACATCGGTTCCGAGGACGCTCCCCAGCACCGGCACGGCCGCGAGGCCCTGCTGGAGGGCCGTTGCACCGCCGACGTCCATCCCCTGGCCGACCTGGCTCATGTACTCAGGGACTGCGAGACCGGCAAAGAGCGCGAAGCCGACGATGAAGACGTTTCGGTTGGCATCGAGGTCGACGTACTTGAGCTGTGAGAGGCCCACGGCGGCGATCTGTCCGAACATGACGATATAGAGGCCGCCGATGATTGGCGACGGAATGGTCGCGAACAACTGGCCCGCTGGTCCGAAGTAGCCGACCAGAATCATCACCGCAGCGCCAATCTGTACGACGTAGCGGGACGCGACGCCGGTGATGGCGATTGCGCCGACGTTCTCAGTGTAGGAGGTGCAGCCGTTGCCGGTGCCCATGATGCCAGCGAACACGTTTCCGACACCCTCCATGCCGATACCGTCGTTGATCCGATGGCTGTTCGGCGCGCCGCGGCCGGCGATGCGGGCGACGGAGTGGTAGTCGCCGAAGCTCTCGACGACGGAGGCGAGCATTCCAGCGAACATCCCGACGATGAAACCCGGCGTGAACTGCGGGAGCCCCCACTGGAACGGGTAGATGGGCTGGACAAGCGGTGCGCTCGCGACCGAACCGAGCGAGACGTAGCTGACCGAACCCGATGTAAAGACGCCGGTGACCGAGAGGAGGGCTGCGACAGTCCACGCAAACAGAATACCCAAGAGTACGGGAAAGAGCTTGAACGCCCGGTGGCGTCGGTCGAGGTACTGTGAACACGCGATAATCGAGAGCATTGTCAGCCCGAGCAGCCACCAGTTCTGACCGGTCCCCGGGTCGCCGAAGTTCGGGTTCGCTATCTGTGGGACGTTAAACAGCGAGAGGCCGATGAGCGCGATGACCGGCGCGATGACGACCGGACCGACGTACCGCTTCAGCTTTCCCATGAGACCGCTGTAGCCGATTACCATCTCGACGATACCAGCGACGATGACGGCCCCCTGTAGCTCTACAAGCATGGTCTGCCAGTCTGCGCCCTGCTGGGCCAGCACGCCGATAATGGCCAGCCCGGGTGCAAGCATTGAGAACGTTCCGCCCTGAACGATCGGGTACCTGTTTCCGAGCGTCGTCTGGGCGAGCGTCGCGATGCCGGAGACGACGAAGAACGTCCCGATGAGACGGCCGACCTGCTCCGGCGCGGCCTCGAACATGCCCATCGCGCCCGCGAGTCCGAGCGGAATCGCCACGGACGCGCCGATCATCGTCAGGTAGTGCTGGACGCCGAGCAGTATCGCCTGCTTTCGCGGCGGCTTGTCGTCGATACCGTACTCGACGAATCCAGCGGCTTCCGGTTCCTCC
The DNA here is from genome assembly GCF_003666065.1 of Haloarcula sp. Atlit-7R. Lineage (NCBI taxonomy): Archaea > Methanobacteriati > Methanobacteriota > Halobacteria > Halobacteriales > Haloarculaceae > Haloarcula > Haloarcula sp. Atlit-7R. Next base: position 22,518 of record NZ_QXIK01000010.1, read on the forward strand.
GGTGTGGTCGGGTTTTGTCCGTCGTCCGGTGGTGTCGCGTCAGTCATGCTCGCTACCCATGGCACTGCAACTCCCGATACATATTCTTTGCTCGTTGGCCCGGCCGCGACGGGACGCACCGCCCGCCTCGAAAGGAAAACGCTCTTGGCCCGCTCCGACACAGTCTTGGACATGAGCAACGGGGACGACGAGGCCGACGCGTCGGACGACGCCGAGGCAGATGGGAGCGACGTGACCGCCGAAGAACTGGAATCGCGTCTCACAGAGGCCGGCGACGCGTTAGAGGCCGCAGAGACGGAAGCCGACCTCGACGACGTTGAGTCGTCCCTCGACGACATCGAGAGCGACCTCGAAGCCGCTGACCTGCCCGAACCCGGCGAGGACGACGATGACGCCGATGACCCCCGGGAGGAACTGGAGTCACAGCTCTCCGACCTCCGCGACGATCTCGGTGCACAGCGCGGCCCCTACGCCGAGGATGTCGTCGCCATCGTTTCCGACGCCGCCGACACTGTCACCGACAGCGAGTGGACCGACGACGGAGAGGCCGAGGCTCAGGACGCCGTCGAGACGTTCCTCGACGAAAGCGCGGAGTTCGTCGACCACGACGCCGACACGGGCGGCGATTTCGTCGCTGCCGGGGACGCACTGAGTACAGTCGCCGACGCCATCGACTCGGCAAACCTCGACCCCGACGAGGACGCTGAGACTATCGAGGGCCTTCTCGAAGCGGCCGAGACGCTAGAAACGGGGCTCGAAGATGCCGAAGTCTGGGACGACCTCACAGTGCAGGAGCAACTCGACGCGCGTGGGTTCTACGACATCCTGACGAACGAGAACCGAAAAGACTTCCCGCCGGAGTGGAACGCCGCAAAGCTCCACGCCGAAGAAGGGGACTTCGAGCAGGTGCTGTTCGCCTACGACAAACTCGGGTCGGAGTTCTTCGACGGCTACATCGTCGACCTCCTGTACAACCTCGGGAGCGACGCCGAGCCGGCCTTTGACGCGATGCACCAGCGCGCACAGAAACGCGACAAGGGGCCCATCGAGGTACTGGGGAAAATCGGCGACGAGCGCGCCACCGAGACGCTGCACGACTATATCGACGGCGACGGCGATCCCGCGCTCCAGAAGGTCACGCTCCGCGCGCTGGGCGCTATCGGCAGTGCGGAGTCGGTCCAGCCGGTCGCCAATCGGCTCGACGCTGACAGTGAGGAGGTCCGCTCGGTCGCGGCTCGGGCCCTCGGCCTACTTGGGGATACTCGCGCTATCGAGCCGCTGAGCGACGTCCTCAAATCCGACGACAGCGACTCAGTTCGCGCCTCCGCCGCGTGGGCGCTCCGACAGATAGGGACCGAAGCGGCCCTCGACGAGGCCGCCCGCTATACGGACGACCGCGCGTATCTGGTCCAGGCCGAGGCGGAGAAAGCGGCGAGCGCCTGAGCCCGGGAACCTTTTTATGCGAAAGGGCGGCCAGACGCCCCGATGCGGTCGCTCACACTCGTCTGTTGCGTGCTCGTCCTCGTAGCCACGGCCCCACAGACCGCCACCGGACAGGCCGCTTCGACCGCGACGACGGCCGGCGGTCCCGACGAGCCGTCGATTCGCGCGGTGTACCCGGACCCCGTCGCCGGCGGCGACGAGGGGGAGTTCGTCGTCCTCAGCATTCCTGACGAGACCAACATCGGGGAGTACGCCGTCACCGACGGCGACAGCACCGCCCCCGTTCCGAACACGACCGCCAGCGGGCGCGTCGTCCTCTCGACGGCACCGAACCGGACCCGGACGCTCACCGACTGGCCGGTCGTGGGCCTCGGTGGACACCTCGGGCTGGCAAACAGCGGCGAGCGTATCCGACTCCAGCGCGGCAACCGGACCGTCGACGCCGTCCGGTACGCCGACCCGGCAGAGGGCGAACTCGGCGTCGTGCACGGCTCGGTCGTCCGCTGGCGGCCGCTTGGCGCGACCGACCGCCCCGTCGTCAGGGCCGCCGGTGGCGAGGTCCGTGCGTTCACGCTGCCGGATACACCCGCTGCTCCGATTCGGCCGATCCGAAACGCCGACGAGCGGGTGTACCTGGCCGGGTACACACTCTCCTCGGCCAGGGTCGCCGACGCCCTCATCGCCGCCCAGCGCCGCGGCGCGACAGTCCGCGTCCTTCTCGAAGGTGAACCGGTCGGTAGCCGCACCGCCGCGGAAGCCCGCACCCTCGACCGGCTGACCGAGGCCGGCGTCCCGGTTCGGGTATTGACAGGCTCGCGCGCCAGATACCGCTACCACCACGCCAAGTACGCCGTCGCCGACGAGCAGGCCGTCGTGCTGACGGAAAACTGGAAGCCCGCTGGCACCGGCGGCAACAGCAGTCGGGGCTGGGGCGTGGTGACGGCACAGCCGCGGGTCGTCGCGGGGCTGAACCGGACGTTCCGTTCCGACGCCGGCTGGCAGGACAGCAAGTCGTGGGGACAGTACCGTCGGGGCCGGCAGTTCGAGCGCGGAGAGCCGGCAACTGGGGAGTATCAGACCCGCTTTTCCGCAGAGTCGGTGACGGTCCGGCGGACGGACCTCCTGGTCACCCCGGACAACGCGCAGGGAGAGCTCGTCGCGACGATAGACAGCGCGGACGACTCCGTCGACGTCGTCCAGCCGACAGTCGGGGACTGGGACAGCCCGCTACTCCGGGCGCTCCGTCGAGCGGCATCCCGCGGCGTCGAGGTCCGCCTGCTCCTCAGTGACGCGTGGTACGTCCGCGAGGAGAACGCACGGACGGCAAAGCGGTTCCGGGAGTGGGCCAAGCGCAACGACGCGGCGCTGGCGGCCAAGGTGGCCGACCCCGACGGCCGCTACGAAAAGATACACGCGAAAGGCGCAGTCGTCGACGACGAGCGCGTCGTCGTCGGCAGCCTCAACTGGAACGAGCAGGCGGCGACGGAGAACCGGGAGGTCGTGGTGGTACTCCACGGGAGCGACGCGGCGGCCTACTTCGGCGCGGTCTTCGACGCGGACTGGGCAGCCGGCGGGTTCGACACGCCGGTCGGGGTCCTCGCCGCGGTGGTCAGTCTCCTCGTGGTCGCCGGACTCGCCGCTCGCCGCGTGTCCTTCGAGGCGTAAAAACGAGCGCTGACCCTATACTTCTTCGGGCAGCGCCGTCGAGCTTCCGAGGTCCTCGTCGATCTCGGCTTCGGCCATCTTCTCGACGAGAGCGTCGATGACCGACTCGCGGCGGCCCTTGACGAACTTGATGGAGCCGACAACGAGGTGGCCGCCCCCAGAGACGCCGCCACCGTCGACTTCCTCGGTTAGTTCGGTGACCATCCGCGGGATGTCCAGACGAACACCGTCCGAGCGCAGGACAGCGAAGTCCGGGCCGTAGCCGATGGTGATGACGGGGTCACCGGTCTCCGCGACCTTCCGGTCGTGGATTTCGCCGGTGGTCTTGCCGGGGGCGGGGTACGTGAATCGATGGGCGTGGTTCTCCACGTCGATGGTGTAGAGGTGTGCGCCGTTGTCGAGGCGCTCGTGTTCGACGTGGCTCATGGCGGCGTCAAGCTGGTCCTCGACGTCGCGTTCGGCCCGCTCGGCCAGGAAGTCGACGACTTCTCCGTGGCGGTCCCGGTCGTCACAGTCGACGTTTAGCACGTCGGTGATGAGCTGTTCGCCGGAGTTGTAGCGCAGCCAGTGGGTCGCGTAGTCGAGTGCCTCGCCGATGTCCCGCAGGTCGGTCTCGTCGTAGCCCTGCTCGCTCGCCAGGTCGATGTAGTCGCGCATCGCCTCTGCCTCCGAGCGGTCCGAGAGGCCGGCGACGGCGGGAACGTGCGCGAGGTCCTCAGTGAGGTCGGGGTCTATCATCCGGGCGAGTTCGACACAGAGCATGCCCGTCGTGATGCGGTAGTCCTCGTCGTGGAGGTAGGGATTGACGTGCTGTTCGATGAGCGGTTCGACGGCCTCCGGGTCCGGGTGATGGTGGTCGACAACGACAACCGGGATGTCGTAGTGCCGGAGGTTGCGGTAGGCCGGCGTGTCCTCTTCGGTCGAGCCGTTGTCGAGCATCAGCAGCATCGGGAGCTTCTGGCCGTGGCGGGTGCGGTCCTCTAGCGCGAAGTTGAGGTCTCGGGTCACGTCCTCCATCTCGTAGTAGGGGGCCTTGCTCGGCAGGCGCTTGAGGAGGTGCTGGGGCGCGCTGGCGTCCTCGTACTGGGAGGCGATGAACGATTCCAGCGCGACCTGTAGCGGGACGCTTGCACAGAGTCCGTCGCCGTCGGCGTGGTGGCGCATCCGGATCGGACGGCCCGAGAGCACCGTCTTTCGGAGTTCCGTCGCGACTTCACGAAGGTCGTTCCACAGCTTCTCGAAAGCGGGCCACTCGACCAGTGGCTCGACATCGGCCGGTTCGGCGGCCTCAGCCAGTGCAGCGTCGAGGTCGCTCTGGATATCGTCGGCTGCCTCGCCGTCGAGGACGGTCAGCGATTCGGCCTCGACCTGTAGACCGTCGTCGCGCTCCTCTGCGCGCCCGGAGACGCGGACGATGTCGTCGATTTCAACGTCGGGGTGCGCTCGGACACCGGCCTCCTCGAAGGCAGCACACGGGACGATGCCGGTTTCGTCACGGACCTGGAACACTGTGGGACCGCCGGTCTGTTTTATTTGGACGACCTGGCCCTCGATGATGACCGTCTCGCCGGTCGCGTCGGCGAGGTCGGCGACGGTGGTCGCGTCGCCGTGGACGACGCGCTCGTCCTCGTAGTCGGCGACCCGTACTTCCTCGAAGCTCAGGTCGCCGTCGGGGCGGATCTCGCCGAGTTCGACGACGAGGTCGTCGCCCACGTCGTACTGGCCCAAGAGATTAGAGTCGTGGACGAGCCCAGAGACAGCATCGGAGAGATCGACAAACACGCCGTATTCGACGGTGCCGTTGACAGTTGCGTGGTACAGTGCGCCTTCTTCGAGATCATCGGACGTACATTGGTCCGCGAGATCGTAGACGATGGTCCCGCCGTCGGGGACCGTCGCACCGTCACCGGTGCCAGTTGGCGAAGACATTTGTCAATCCTTCGGTGCTCCCCCGTTTGTACTCTTCGGAATCCACGGAGGGCCGAACACAACGCGTAAAAAGCGTCCGACCCGACTGCGTGATATGGGGTTGTTCCGAACGGGCGGGATACTCGGGATCGCAGAGTCCGCACTCGAGTTCGCGCTCGCAGCCTCCGAAGAGGCCCATCCCAACGAATATATGGGCTTTCTCCGGGGCGATGACGCCAGCAAGCTCGGGCTCGACGACGACGGCACGGTGCTGACCGACGTACTAGTCATTCCGGGAACGGAGTCGAACCCGGTCAGCGCGACCGTCAAGACGAGCATGGTGCCAAACGACATGCGAGCGGCGGGATCGATTCACTCCCACCCGAACGGCGTCCTCCAGCCCAGCGACGCCGACCTGGCCACGTTCGGCCGCGGCGACGTCCACATCATTGTCGGCTACCCGTACGGCCGCGACGACTGGCAGGCCTTCGACAGCGACGGGAGCGAGGTCGACCTCCCGGTGCTGGACGTCGAGCCGCCCGAGGAGTCCTTCTTCGATTTCGACCAGGCCGACATCGACGCCGAACTGCGCGAGGAGGAGTTCGACAAGTGACCCGCGTCGTCGCACAGGGCACGTTCGATATCCTGCACCCAGGCCACGCCCACTACCTCGCAGACGCCGCCGACATGGGCGACGAACTGCACGTCATCGTGGCCCGGTCGGTCAACGTCACGCACAAGGAGCCGCCGGTCGTCCCGGACGAGCAACGGCGAGAGATGGTCAGCGCACTCAAACCCGTCGACAAAGCACATCTCGGCCACTCGGAAGATATCTTTGTCCCGATCGAACGCATCGAACCGGACATCATCGCGCTTGGGTACGACCAGCACCACGACGACGACCAACTCGAAGCAGCGCTGTCCGCCCGGGGTATCGACTGTGAGGTCCGCCGGGCCAGCCCGCTGGAGGCCCACGCGTCCGACCGACTGCTCTCGACGGGGGACATCATCGACCGGATTCTCGACGAGCGGAGCGAGTGATTACGCTTCGACAGTGACTGTCGCCTCCGAGACGGCGCGCTCGTCTGCGGTGGCCGTCCCGGCCTCGACCACAAGCACGTACTCGCCGGGTGTCGCTCCGTTCGGGACGGCGACTGCCAAGCTGCCTGTCACCGACTCGGCGACGGGATCCCAGACTAGCTCGGGCGGATAGGACTCCCGCACGGCGGTCGGGTGCGGCTCGAAGTTCTCGTGTGCCACCTGCCAGCGCTCGGGAATCTCGGCCAACTGCCAGGTCAGGACGCCGCCCGACGAGGCCTGTACCGCGATTCTCGCTGTCCCGCCGGGCGCGGCGGTCGCATCTGCCACTTCGATAGTGAGACCGCCGTTCGAGCCGCCGGGAGCCCCACAGCCGGTGAGACAGAGTGTCCCGGCAGAGAGGGCAAGCATTGTTCTCCGAGTTCGCATACCGGCTGTTCCAACGGTCGAGTCAAAACGGTTCGCACGGACCTGTGCCGAGTTCGAGAGGTGAGTTGTCCAGAGTGGCGACAATCAAGCGCTCCTCAGCCGGTAAAAGTGTACATTCGTGTTCCTTCACCACCGATAACCCTAAAAGGCGACCATGAGCACCAGAGTTTGGAATGTATCAGCCAGATGATTGTCCCTCCCCTCGGATACTAAGCCGCCATGTCAGGCACCGTAACTGCGGCTATGTTACAGACGGGTAGTCCTGCGATATCCGCCGAGGCAGCCAGCTATCTCGCCGGGGGACTTGCGGCCCTCGCCGTCGGGTTAGCGGCGCTTGGCTCCGGATTCGCCGAGCGCGGTATCGGTGCGGCGGCCGTTGGGGCCATCGCCGAGGACCCTGATATGTTCGGCCGGGGACTCATCCTCACGGTCCTGCCCGAGACGCTCGTCATCCTCACGCTGGTGACGGTGTTCGTCGTCACGTAACAAAACAGCCCGTTTCCGGGCCTCTCCCGGTTTTCGCCGTGGTTCGAGCGACTAGAGAGGGCTGTGTGAGCCGACGGTTAGATGAGGTCGGCCTCGGCCAGCCGGTCGACAGCTTCCTCCAGTCGTTCCTTGCTGTTGGCGTAGGAGATGCGGGCGTAGCCGGGCGTCCCGAACGCGGTCCCGGGGACGGTGGCGACCTGCGCCTCGGAGATGGCCTGGTCACACCACTCGGTGTCGTCGCCGTCCGGAGCGATTTCGGGCATCATGTAGAACGCGCCCTGGGGTTCGGGGACGTGGACACCGTGGTCCTCGAACAGACCCATGAGGAACTCGCGGCGCTCGGCGAAGGCCTGGCGCATCTCCTCGACGGCGTCGTCGGTGTTCGTGATGGCTTCGACGCCGGCGTGCTGGACGAAGTTCACGGCACACGAGACCGAGTGGGAGTGGACCTTGCCAGCCTGTGAGACCAGTTCTTCCGGGGCCGCGAAGTAGCCCAGCCGCCAGCCGGTCATCGAGTAGGCCTTCGAGAAGCCGTTGAGGGTGATAGTCCGGTCTTCCATGCCCTCAAGCGTGCCCAGCGAGGCGGCTTCGACGCCGTCGTAGGTAATCTCCTTGTAAATCTCGTCGGAGATGACCGTGATGTCGTGCTCGACGGCGAGGTCGCGAACGCCCTCCAGCGCTTCACGGGAGTACACGGCACCGTGAGGGTTACCCGGCGAGTTCACGACGATAAGTTCCGTCTCGTCGGAGACGGCGTCGGCGAGGTCGTCGAGTGCGCCCTCCAGTTGGAAGTCGTGAGCGGCGGTGTCGACGCGGGTCAGGGTGCCGCCGGCGAGTTTCGCCATCGCCTCGTAAGACACCCAGGCCGGGTCGAGCAGGGCGACTTCGTCGCCGTCGTCGATGATGGTCTGGAAGATTTCGTACAAGGCCTGCTTGCCGCCGGGCGTGACGATGAGGTTATCCGGGCCGTACTGGGTGAGGCCGTCCTCGTGAAGCTTGTCGGCGATAGCTTCCTTCAGCTCGGGGATGCCGTTGGAGGACGTGTAGCCGGTGTGGCCGGCGTCGAGTGCGTCCTTGGCGGCGTCTTTGATGTTTTCCGGCGTGTCGAAGTCGGGTTCGCCGACGCTCAGGTCGACGACATCCTTGCCTTCGGCCTCCAGTTCTGCGGCCTTGTTGCTGATCGCGAGGGTCGCGCTCGGTTCTACACGTTCGACGCGGGAAGCGAAGTCCATAGTCATTGTTCGAGTTCGGTGGCGAGTTCGATTGCGCTCCGGACGGCCGAGGCCCCCTTGTCGGTTCGGGCCTCAGCCTCGTCCTGGCTCATGCCCGGGCCGATGATGCCCAGCGTGACTGGGGTATCGCGGTCGATGGACACGTCGGTCAGCCCCTGCGCGGCGGCGTTGCCGATGACCTGGTCGTGGTCGGTGTCGCCGCTGATGATCGCGCCGAGGACGGCGACAGCGTCGACATCTGATCGGCGCGCGAGCCGGTCAGCGGCCAGCGGCGTGTCGTAGGACCCCGGGACATCAATCGACGCGATAATCTCGGCGTCGTTGTCGGCAGCGGCCTCGTAAGCCCCGTGCTCCATCTCCTCGATAACGGCCCCGTGTTTGTCGTACTGGGCGACAACCAGCCCGAGCTGCACCATACCTCACACCCGGGCAGGGGCGACTAAAGAACTACCGTTCCGTGCTTGCACGGCCACGGGTCGCTACGCCGACCTCGGCGACGGGCGGGTAGCTTAAAAACCTATTATAGAAACCAGAAGCATTCTAATGCCCCATGTGCTTGAGCCAGATATGGCTGAGTCGTCCCTGCTGTCTGCCCTCCACGATTTCCGGGACCGGAGCCGGTCCTGGTTCGCGGACGACCCCCGCGCCACCGTGAAGCTAATCGTCGCCGTGACGCTTCTCGGTCTCGTCCTCAGGGTCGCGGCACTCGGGAGCCGCGTCGCCCATTTCGACGAGGGCCGCGTGGCCTACTGGGCGCTCCATCTCCGGGATTCCGGGTCGTTCGCCTACCGATACATCATCCACGGTCCGTTCATCCAGCACGTCGATAGCTGGGTGTTCACCCTCGCCGCGCCGACCGATTTCACGATGCGGCTCCCAGTCGCGATTGTCGGTGGCATGCTTCCGCTGACGGCGCTGCTCTTTCGCCGACACCTCCGGTCCGACGAGACAGTCTTCATGGCCGCCTTTCTCGCACTCAATCCAGTTCTCCTGTACTTCTCGCGGTTTATGCGTAGCGACGTGCTGGTCGCGGCGTTCATGTTCACCGCCTTCGGCCTGCTCGTCCGGTTTGTCGACACCCGGAAGGCGCGTTATCTCTACGGCGCCGGGGCGTTCATGGCATTCGGGTTCGCCTCGAAGGAGAACGCTATCGTCTACGTACTGACGTGGCTCGGCGCGACCGGCCTCCTGCTGGCGAAGGTACTCGTGCTCCCGAACGGCTACCGCGACGCCGCCGCCTTCCTCCGAACCGTCCCGAGTATCGGTGCCATCTGGGGCCGCGTCGCTGGTCGCGTTCGGGCGGACGTAGGGCTTGTCGCCACCACCGTCCGCTCGTTCCGCGACCGCCACGACAGCGCCGCCTCCGTCCTCGCGGCGTACGCGAGTCATATCGTCCTCGCCGCGCTGGTGTTCGGCCTCATCTCGCTGTTCTTCTATGCGCCCCGCGGCGCTGGTGTCGCCGGTATCGAACATCCGCCAGCACCGGCTGCCAGCGGCGACATAAACTTCTGGTCCGGCGTGACGAACCCATCGCTGTTCCCGGAGCTCGTCCAGACCACCTGGGAGCGCGTCGCTGACCAGTACAGCGAGTGGTTCTCGCCGGCCTCGGAGAAAGCCACGACCACTGAAACGGGCCTCGTCGCGTCTATCGAGACGTTCTACGAGAGTGTCGACGGTCACTACGAGGTACTGCTGAAAGCGCTGGGCTACACTGCGGCACCGCTGCTCTTGTTCTCGGTCTTCGGGTACGCGGTCGACCGACTGGGAATCGTCGAGCCGCGTCACCTCATCCCGTTCGCGGCCTACGGCGGCTACGTCTCGATTCTGGGCTACCCCATCGGGACTGACATCGGCGCGCCGTGGCTCGCCGTCCACGTCGTCGTCCCGCTGTCGATTCCAGCCGCCGTCGGACTCGCCGCCGTCGTCCGATGGGGGAACGAGTCGCTGTCGGCTGACGACGTGACCGGCGCTGCCATCGCCGCCGTCATCGTTCTGCTCGTCACTGTACTCGTCGTCAACACGACCGCAACGCGGGTGTATACAAACGAGCATCTGGAGGGGAACTCGCTGGTCCAGTACGCTCAGCCACAGGAGTCGCTCCGTGCGGATCTGGCCGAGATGGACCGGATCGCGACGGCCAACGGGAACGGCACTGATGTGATAATGTACCACGGGGAGCGCGGCGACGCATACGACGGCGACGACGCGTACGTCAAGGAAGACCGCGGTGAGTGGAACGACTCGTGGTGGAACACCAGACCGACCTGCCTGCAGTGGCACAACTCGCTGCCGCTGCCGTGGTACTACGCGGCCGACGACGTGAACGTCTCGTGTGAGAACCGGCCCGACATGCTCGTCGAGCAGGCGGAGAGTGACCAGCCGCCGATAATCATCACCCAGCGGATTGACAGCACGGTCCCTGACGAACAGCTCGAAGCCGCCGGGTACGCGCCCAAGACCCACCGGATGCGAACGAAATACAGCTCGAACGACATGACAGTGTGGGTCCACGAGTCCTACGGCCGAGAACCGAACCGTTAACCCTGCTGCTGTGGAAGCGCGCGGTATGACGCTCACGTCACCAGGGCCGACCGTCGGCGTGGTCGGCGGTGGCCAGCTCGGCCGGATGCTGGGCGAGGCGGCCGCGCCGCTTGGCCTCGAACTGCTCGTGACCGACCCGACACCGGACTGCCCGGCCGCGCCGGTCGTCCGCGACCAGCTCGTCGGGGATTTCGACGAGGCGGCGACCCTGCGGGAACTCGCTGAGCGCGCCGATTACCTCACCTTCGAGATCGAACTCGCCGACCCGGACGTGCTCGAACGGGTCGCTGAGGAGACAGGGACGCCGGTACATCCCGCTCCCGAGACGCTCCGGACGATTCAGGACAAACTCGTCCAGAAGCGCCGGCTCTCGGAGGCCGGCGTTCCGGTCCCCGAGTTCCGCGCCGTCGACACCGCTGACGACCTCCGGGAGGCCTGTGCGGAACTGGGCTACCCTGCGATGCTCAAGGCCCGGACCGGCGGCTACGACGGTCGCGGAAACATCCGCGTCGAAGGGCCAGAGACTGTCGAGGACGCTATCGACGACATCGCCGGTCCCGCGATGGTCGAGGAGATGGTCGACTTCGAGCGGGAACTGGCGGTCATGGGCTGTCGCGGCGCGGACGAGCGGGACACGTTCCCGGTCACCGAGACCATCCACCGCGAGGAAATACTCCGGGAGTCGGTCGCGCCGGCACGGGCGTCGGACGCCGTCCGTGAGCGCGCGCGTGGGGTTGCTCACGACGTGCTCGACGCGATGGACGGCCGCGGCGTGTTCGGCATCGAACTGTTCGAGACGACCGACGGCGAGATTTTGCTCAACGAAATCGCGCCCCGGCCCCACAACTCCGGGCACTGGACCATCGAGGGGTGTCACACCTCGCAGTTCGAGCAACACCTGCGGGCCGTCACCGGCCAGCCGCTGGGGTCGACCGACCAGCGGTTCCCGACCGTCTCGACGAACATCCTCGGCGACGTTGCGGAACGGCAGCCGGCAGAGTTGGAGGGGGAAGACGGCGTGCTGGCGACGCCCCGAGCACATCTGCACTGGTACGGCAAGCGCGAGGTGTACGCCCTCCGGAAGATGGGCCACGTGACGCTGACCGCCGACGACCGCGACGGCCTGCTTGACGATGCCCGCGAACTCCGTGACGGATTGACCTTCGAGTGACCGCCGCCGGCTGATTCGTGGTCCAAAACCGAGCGGTCTTTGACTATGCGGTCCTGAGTCGCGGTATGGAGCGACGGGATTTTCTCCGTGCGGCCGGCCCGGCGGCAGTCGCAGGGCTCGCCGGTTGCCTCGGCGGTGGGAGCGCTGACACCGACTACGACGTGGGGATGTCCGCGAAGGCGTTTCGCCCGGTTCGCATCGCTGTCGAACCAGGAACGACTGTGCGGTGGCTCAACACGAGCAAACAGGGCCACTCGGTCACGGCCTACGAAGACGGGATCCCAGACGAGGCGGACTACTTCGCCTCCGGCGGCTTCGACACTGAACAGGCCGCCCGCGACAACTGGGGGAGTTCCTCTGGCGGGACGATGTACGAGGGCCAGGATTTCACCCACACCTTCGAGGTACTCGGCGAGTACGCCTACTTCTGCATCCCGCACGAGCGGGCCGGGATGGTCGGAACCGTCGTTGTAACCGAAAATCCAGAAACGGCGACGACCGGCGAGTAGCATCGCTGTCGCTTTTTCGGAGCTTCTCTCGTCTGTGCTGGGTGTGTCGTCTGTGCGCTGTTTTGCGGTAGCGGTCGCTAACTCCGACCGTCGGCAACAGCGTCACAGAAGAGGGGCAGGTCCGCTGCGTCGCTGTGAATCGGTCTCTTACTGCGGCAGAAAAATCAACCGTTGGTGCTGGAACGTCTAGGCTTCGACGTCGACGTCTTCTTCGTCCACGTCGACGGCCGTCTCCTCTTCCGCGGCGACTTCTTCGGGGCGCGCTTCGAGCGTTGTCTTCTTGATTTCGACGCGTCGGAGCGGGTAGATGTCCTTGGCCTCGCCGTAGATGGCCGAGGAGAGACGCCCTTCGACGACGCTGTCGACGAGCTCCTCGAAGGTTCGGTCTTCGGCCGTCTCGCGAACGAGGTCGATCATCGTCCGGCGGATGGCCTTCTCCTGGGAGGCATCGGCCTTCTTCGTCGTCACGGCGACCGGCTGGACCTGGACGCGGTAGTCGTCTGTGGTCAGCACGGTGATGTAGGCCTCGACCTTCGAGGAGCCGCGGCGGACGAGCGAGCGGAGGTAGTCCCGCGTGAGTTCGTGGCGGATGAACTCCGTGTACGCCGAGTCTGAGGCGACCTCGTTGATCTTGAAGGTTAGCTTCGTGTTGTTCTCGCTGGCGTCGTTGGTCAGTTCGCCGAGCGTTGTTTCGATGGTGCGTCCGAGCACCTTGTCCGGTTCGTCTGCCGGTGTCTTACCGAGAACCTCCCGGTCGAACTGCTCGGGAGCCTGCACGGTGTACCACCGTTTCTGTTCTGTGCGCTTGGAAACGCTTCGTTCACTCATGGTTGGATTGTGTGTGTTGGTCTGCGAGCTGTGCTGCAACCCGGATGTTGACGACGTAGTCGTCGACGGTCGCCTGCAGGCCGCCGGTCGAATCGCGCTCGACGGTCGTGACCACGGCGTCGCCCTCGACGCGTGTGGTCATCTCGTCGGTGTTGTCCGGCCGCACCGCGCGTGCGACGCGTTCGGGCGAGTCGTGTGTCGTCCGAATCTCGGCCCGTCTCATACTGCCTCCCGAAACGCTTCGATGAAGTCGGCCGTCGAGGCGTCGAACCGGGCGCGTGCCCGGTCGCCCGTCCCGACGGCGTCGCCGCCGACAGCGTCGGCGGCCGCGCGCATCGTTTCTGTCACGTCCTGCCCGTCCGTGGCGCGGGCTGCGGCCCGGCCGTCGGTAACAACGAGCGTCACCGGTTCTGGTGCGCGATAGTCCGCGAACAGACGGGCGACGGTGCCGGTCGGCATCGCGTCGCCGCGGGCGACGAACAGGCCGTCGTACCGGCCTGTGGCCGCCTCGGACACTGCTTCATGGGCGCGCGCGGCGTGTGTCCGCCACGCGGCCAGCGCGTCATCGTGGACAGCCTCGTGGCCGAGCGCGAGCGCGACGCCGGTGCCCGGCTGTTCGCGGGCGACGGCGTCGAGCACGTCGGCGTAGCCGCCGACCGTCTCGAAGGGGCCGCCCGTCGTCGGGCGGAGCGCGCGCTGGACCGTCTCAGCGGCCCGGGGCGGTGCATCTTCGGTGACAGCTAACGCGACCAGCGACGCGAGGCGTCGGTGGTCGTCTGTCGAGAGATCACCGGCTTGCACCGAATCCGAGCCGAGGCCCAGTTCGGTGAGTTCGGCCCGCACTGTGTCGGCGTCGCCCGAGAAAGGCGCGACGAACAGCGTCGAGTAGGCCAGCCCGTCCGCGAGGTCCGCTGTCGGAACGGCGACGCCGGGTCGGCGTTCCAGTCCGGCCTGCTCGGCGGCTTCGGCAACAGTCCCGTCAACGTCCCCGGCGGCAATCGTGCCAGCCAGGGCGAGCGCGGCGTCGGCCGTGCCGAGTTCGCGAGCGGTCTCGAAGGCAGTCGCGGCGGCGCGGTCGGTCAGCGTCACGTCGGCGGTCGGCTGCGTGCGACCGATGGCGACAGTGATGTCGGTCTCGGTGGTCCGGTCGGGGTCCTCGAACGGGCGGACGACGCTCGCCTGGAACGGCGTGTCATCGAGCGCCCGCGCCAGCAGGCCGGTCGCAGCCAGCGCCTCGCCGGTCGCATCGCTGACGAGGCGAACGAACGTGGCCTCACGTAGCGACCCGGCGAGGTCACTGGGCGACGTGGCTGGCGTCGGTTCCCGACCGGTCGCCGACATCTATTCGAGACCCAGCGCTTCGACGGCGTTGTCGTAGCTGTAGGTGAAGTCCTCGTCGACCTCGTCGCCGCGGTAGTAGTCGATGAGGCGTCGGATCTTCGACTGCGTGTTCTGGAGCGCACGCTTGTTCTGGTAGTCACCGGGGTTCTCGTCCATGTGGTCGCGAAGGCGGACGGCCCGTTCGAGCAGGTTCCGAAGGTCCTCCGGCAGGTCCGGTTCGGCTTCGTTCTCCTCGAGAATCTCGGTGACTTTCTTGCCGGTCGCGAGCGAGACGTCAGGGATCGGCGTGCCCTGAACGCCCTCGTCGCGCAGCTTCAGGCCGATCTCGCTGGGCGAGTGGCCCTGTTCGGCCAGTTCGACGACGCGCGCTTCGATGGCGTCCTCGTCGACGTCACTCCACTCCGGGGGTTCGTCTGCCGCCGGTTTGTCCGAGTCGGACGAACCGCGACGGCGTGTATGCATTCGTGCCATTGTAATCTGGTTGGAACCGCACGAACCGCTCTCGTTACGAGGCGTATTGGCACTGTACAGTGCCGAACACGGCCGCAATCCCGAGCTGTGAAAGGCCACAGCGAGTCAGATTTGCGGTCGTGCTGTTCCCATCTCCCTGTCTGAGAGGGCGCGACTAAACCGTTCCGCTTCCCGGTCGCGCCTCGAAGCAGCGATGCCGCTCACGAGTCGACACTGCAACGACCCGCACAGTATTACAATTGATAACTTGCCCCGCTGTTTTAAATCATTTGCTGCGGTAATTGTGCGTAGTATGGGTAGCGCTGGGCTGAGCCTCGGGACTCGCGGCCAGAGTGCTCCGCTCGGGCTAGCACTGGTTTTTGCGGTGATGATTGTGTCGACGACGGCGGTCGTCGCGCTGGGTGCGGACGCGATCACGAGCACACAAACGCAACTCGATGTGGAGCGAACCGAAAAGTCACTGACGGAACTCAATTCCAAAACCGCGCTCGTAGCACTGGGACAGACGGATGTCCAGCAAGTCACCCTTCCCGCGAGTGGTTCGAGTACCTATTACATCGACGGGAGCGCCGGGTGGATGAACGTCTCCTATCGGAACACAACGTCCGGGAACCGGACGACTGTAGTCAACGAGTCGATGGGCGAGGTGGCCTACCGCGGCAACGGTGCGACGCGACTCGCGTATCAGGGCGGTGGCGTGTGGCGGCGCTCTGGCAGCGGCAGTGTCATGGTCTCACCGCCGGAGTTCTACTATCGCGACGCGACGCTGACGCTCCCGCTTATCACCGTCCGCGGTGACCGCTCGCTTGGCTCACAAGCCAGCATCTCAAAGAACGGCACGACGCAGGTGTACCCCGACCAGGCGGCCGGAAACGTCAATCCGCTAGATACCGGAACGGTCAATATCACCGTCGAGAGCGACTACTACCGGTCATGGGGGCGCTACTTCGAAGAGCGGACAGATGGCGACGCGTACTACGATCACGAAAACGACAGCGTGACCACGACACTAGTCGTGCCGACAGGGCCGCGAGAAGTGACGAGTGCCGTCGCGGCTACGTCCGCTGGCGGGCAGATTACGCTCTCCGGTAGTGGCACCGACCCCGCTCGAACGGACAGCTACAACTCGTCTGTCGGCGACTACTCGACATCACGAGGGTCGTTCGGAACGATCACCACAGCCGGTGACGTGTATATGAAAGGGGACAGCGAGGTAGACGGCATTGTTCAGTCCGGTGACCGGGTCGAGGTCAAGGGTAGCGGCGTCGTTACCCGTGACGTGGAATACTCGACCACGAAGCACATCAAGGGCACTGTCAACGGCGATGTCAGACAGATTTCAGGCGTTGAGGGAGCCGGCGCTATCGACGGCCTGGTGACCCGGCGAGTCGCCAACGCAAGTGCCACCAATGACAACGGCGCGACCGGCAGCATTTCGGGCGACCAGCTTGCCGCCGGTGACCAGACGCTGGACGCGGGCACGTACTACTTGGAAGACCTGACGCTGGACAGTGAGACGCTGACGATTAACACAGGCGGTGACGACGTGACCATCGCCGTCCGAGACTACGTCTACATCGAGAACGGCGGACGGATCAAGGTGAACGGTGCCGGGAAAGTGCGTCTCTACGTCAAAGGCGAAGCTACGTCCGCCAGCGGCCACCACTTCCACATCTATCGTACCGGCGAGGTCGATGTCGATACCGCGCAGAACTCGACGCAGTTCTGGGTGTACGGCCAGTCGGACTTCGACGCCGTCATCGAAGGGGATACCGATACCCCGCAGTTCGAGGGCGTGATTTACGCACCCGCCGGCGGTGTCGGTGCCAGCAGTGTTTCGCTCAAAAAGGCAGAGCTGTACGGCGGCCTCGTCGCTGGGTCAGTCACGGTGGATAACGGCGGACTGGTCCATTACGACCGGGCGCTCAGAAACGAGCGAGCCGTCCCGGAGAACACGAACATCATCCGGCTGACGTACCTCCACGTTTCGGAGAACCGGATTAACGTGACCAGCGGATAGGCGACCCATTACTGGTCGATGTCAACCGCAATATCGTGGTAGACGACGTACGTCCGCTGGATGCCGCCGGACGACGTGAAGTTACACCAGCCGTTGGCCCCGCAGCTGAACCCTTCACTCTCGAAGTACGACTGCCAGAGTGCCTCACGCTGTGGGGTTGAGTCGACACTGACGTTGACGTGTTCGATGTTGCCACCGGTATCGGCGAACGACACGTTGCTGTCGCGGTGGGTTGTCCGGACGAGCACCGTCGAGCCGCCCAGGCTCTGCTGTTCACTGGCGGTCGTACCGACCACAGTGATGAGTGCGCGGTCGTCCGAGACGAGTATCGGCGGCGTTCGTTTCTGTACCCCACCGTCCCGGTTCGTCCGATACACTGCCCCGGCTTCGTATACGAGCGCTCGTTCCTGATTGCCGGCGTATATGATTGGGCGGACCTTCCATGTTCCGACGTCTTTGGGAGTGGTCCCGTCGTGGACTTGGACCGATATTGTCGTGTTTTCACCCGTCCTGAGCGATGCCTCACCGAGACTGACCTCCGTGGCACGGCTCGGTGCGCCCTGTTTGTGGAGGTCTGCGATGTTGTCCGAGAGCACGTCAAACGCCCGCTCAGCGTTCTCTATCTGCTCCGCATCCCGGGCGTTCTGTAACGCCCCCAGACCGCTCACCGAGACAAGAATTATCGAAGTTACAATGAGACTGAACACCAGAGCGAAGCTCAACACCTCGCTGACGGCGCGGTCAGCCATTTCGGACCTCCAGTTGCCCGCTCGATTCGTCGTAGAACACGGTTATTACACCGCCGTCAGCGGTGGAGTCTCTCAGGTCTGTCCGGGTTGTGAGTGACACAGTCACCGACACCTCCGGCGATGTCGATTCGAGCGTTAGTTCATCGGCGGCGGGGGCAATCGAGACCCGGTAGCTGGACCCACTCACCCGCGCCGGGAACGTGTGATTCAGCCGCGCAGTCGGGTCGGTGTCGGCAGCGACCACCAGCCGATCAATACGCCCGATGTCGGCGGCGACCTGCTGTCCGATGACTTCGAGCTCGTCTCTGATAACCTGCTCCTGCCGGTCCTCGACGAAGTTCCCGCCGGCAATGAGGAGGCCAGACACCAGAATCGAGGCGATGGCCAGGCTCAGCGTGTAGCTCAGCGTCGTCGAGACGGCGCGGTTACGACGCATCCGGCTCACCCGGGGCCACCCGTATCTTTGCCTCGTACCGTAAGTTCGAGGTGTCGTAGCGGTAGCGGACGGTCGTATTCGCCACTCGTACTGTGACGTCCTGCCCGTTCAGCGATACCACTCGCAGCGCAGTGACCGACGCGTCGTTGTTTGTCGGCGGATTCCCGCCAGTCGTGAGTATCGTTCCGCAGCCACCACTGGCCGCAACGAGCTCCTCGTCTGTTCCATCCCAACAGAGCGTTTCGTCGGGGCTGCCGTTGCCGTCGCATTCCCCCGAATTGTGACGTTCACGTTCTCCAAAGCCGTATCAAGCCCGACCCGTTCTTCTGTACTCCCACCGGAGTCGTAGCCACATCCTGACGGTGGTGCGTTTCCAGCGAAGAACTCTCGCGTACAGTGTTCGTCCAGAACGTACGGCTGCTGTGGCGAACCAAGCATCCCCATTGTGAGGCCGTCAGCAACTCTGTCAGTCGTGACCGTCTCCTCCTGAACCCCTGCGGAAAACGGCGACAAAAGTCCCGGAATGAACAGGAAAATGAATATCAGGACGCTCAAAAACAAGCTCATACCGATTGCGAAGTCCAGTGTCGTCTGCCCGCGCTGGTGCCTTCCGATCCAGAGTGCCCGGGCGACACGACGGTTGGTAGACTGCGTCTCATTTTTCCTACGGTTCATAAGCCTGATTCACTGAACTGAGATTACCGTAGGTATGGTATCAGGCGTTATAACCATTGTGGCCGTACTGTAACTCCGATTACCAGATCTCCACGCACCCCTGTCGATGCAATACTGTTCTGTTTGCGACCATGAGGCCAGTTCCCTATGTCCCGGTGCTTCGATGGGTTTAAGCAATACCATCGGGAAACAGATAACGCACGCAAGGGCTCGTAGATCAGGGGTAGATCACTCCCTTGGCATGGGAGAGGCCCCGGGTTCAAATCCCGGCGAGTCCATCCTCATTGTGCTACTGTGGTTGAGGAGTTACCATGACTCTCAACGGGTCAACTGTGCAGCCAGGCAGATTTGATACCGGCCCAGATAAGCGAATTTACAACGCTGTTCGTAACAGTAAAGAACACGTACGGTCATCCACAAGGGCAGACCAGTAATTACACGTCTTTCTCCAATTAGAAGTTGCGTTTGCAGTCCTGGCTTCGCAGGTAGCGTCTAGTCCCCTCGGATGCAGGTACTGAGCAAACCAAAGTCTGTGCTGTTTGTGAAATTATTATTGTCCACCACTTACGCTATCATGAGTGAAAATGGCACAGACAATAGCATATTGTCTTGGCTGATTACCGAATAGTTGCTGTACATATTGTAATGCAAAGCAGGAGCGCCAGTCGTGTAGCGTGGGATTTGTGATGGGTTGAGACTGTATGTGTGATAGTCAAGCTTGGATGTCCGTGATAAATCTTTATTAATTTATATTGAAACAGTACATTTATGTGCAATAGTTGGTATGTATTTGAGTATGTTCGAGTGGGGCAGCCGGGGGGCTGGAGACCGGGGTGTATCGCACGTTCTGGGTGTGGTGTTGTTGGCGAGTGCAGTCATCATTGGTGCCATACTGATCGTTCAGGCGGGCCAGCAGACAATCGGAGATATCAACGACGACGCGAATGTCGAGCTCGCTGAGGAGGTGCTGCTGTCGGTCGATCAGAGCTTCCAGCGGTCAGATACCAGTGAGTCAGTTAAGCTTCCGGACCGGGTTCGGTCTGATGTCGCTGTGACGGACGACGCGACATACAACCTGACGCTGAACCGTAACTCGACCTGTTCGACGGGGAATCGGACGTTGCAGACGCTTCAGTATCAGGAAAACGGCCAACAAGTTGGCTATCAAGGCGGAGGTGTATGGCGGATGACCGAGTCGGGCGCGACGATGTCGTCGCCCCCGGCCGTGAACTACGATAAAGGGGCGCTGTCAGTCTCGTTCGCGAATATCTCTGGGCACCAGATGGGGGGGAGTTCGGTCACGATTCAATCGAACACGACGGCGAACCGATCACACGAAGCAGCACTTCAAACGGCGCTATTCACCGAGGCGACATACGAAGGCGTACGGAACGGCTCGTGGGACTCTTCTTCGCCGAGCACCACCTGCGCCCCGTCACAGGTCACCAACGCTACGTTGACAATCGAGAACAGCAGTTACGCTCGCGCGTGGGCGGACTGGGCACAGGGCGCATACGACGACAAGTACGTCACGGTGACTCCGAATTCAGCGGAGCCGGGTGAGACCATCTATATTAACTTTGCACTTGGCAACGTGAGCGACCCGGTGTTCGAAGTGCAGAACATGTCGGTGCAAGAAGACCCATCAGACGGTCAGAAAGCACTGGTGAATGCCACGATACGGAACTCTGGTGGTTTGCAAGACACCCAAGTGATCAGACTGAATCGGTCCGGGGCGGCAGATAATGCGACAGCCACGGTCACGCTTACTGGTGGCGATTCAGCTAGCGTGAGCAAGTCGATAGATGCCGACAGCGGTGTACACAACTTCACTGTGGCATCTGAGCAAGACGAAGCCTACGAGCTGGTCAACTACACGGCTGTGCCCGGATCACCGTCACTGAATATAACTAGTGCCTCGATCCCCGCAACAGCACGGCTCAATCAGGTCCCAGAAGCGAATGTTACAGTCGAAAACAACGGCAGTATGACGGCCGAACAGAGCGTCACGCTGCTGGTTAATGGCTCGGTGACCGCTACGCGGCACGTGACAGTCCATCCGGGCAACAGCCGGACAGTTGATTTTGGATCGGCGATGCCGACCGACGAGAACGGGACCTACGATATCGAGGTCACGACGGACGACGACACGTATTCGCAGTACAGCGACGACGGCCACTACTTCGTTGTCGGTGACGTCGGTGTCTTCGAGGTGACATCGGTTTCGCCACCGGGTGGGGTAAAGAGCGGTGACACAGTCACGATCGCGGCGACAGTCAAAAATACCGGCAATATCCGTAAGTCCGACGCCGTCAAAATACTCATCAAAAACGAGTCGAACACAAAGGTTGAATCGAAGGAGAAACCGCTCACGCTCAATGGAACCAACAGCGGTTCAGAAAAAGAGACGGTAACTCTCACTGGCGGTCCGCTCACTGCACCGTCATACAGTAATTACACCTACGTCGTCGAGACGCCGGACGACCGCAGTTATGGGACCTTCACTGTCGGCGGGTCGGCCCCACCAGTGTTCGATATCACTGGCCTCGGCGTCGACAACCCGGTCGAGCCAGAGAACAAGACCGAAGTCAGCTTCAATGTCACGAACACTGGCGGAACGGCAGGCTCCCAGACGCTTCGCATCGGCAGAGACTGGGGAGCTGACAAGTCAACGGACGAACAGCTTGGTCCGGGAGAGAGTACGACGGTCACACAGACCGTTACAGCGCCGTCCGAAGATGGACTCTATCGAGTGAACTTCACCACTGAAAACCAGACTGCCTGGCGACTCCTGAACGTGCGGTCGAATACTGCGGTCGAGCGTGACAAAGGAGGGATGACAACCAACGAGCGGGTCAACGCAACAATCGAACTCAAGGGAGCTGAGCTTGAGGGTAGTAATGGCTATCAGATTACGCACACGAAAGTAGACATGGCTCTGGTCGTCAACAATCAGTCCGGCGACCACGAGATTCCACTGTGGCGCGACGTGGGATACAGCTTCGAAGACGGCGATGTGAACGGCCCGCATGCTGAACGACGGCTGATTAACGACGACTATCCGGACCCATACGAGTTCACCAAGACTTTCGAAGCGAATTCGAGCTTCTCCGTCACCGCCACATCCTACTATTGCTATGAAACGACGTATACGGACATTCGGTTCAAGATAGACGGCACGAACTACTACACCAAGAGATGCAGCAATCCAGGTGGGGTCCGAATTTCTACCGACGAAAGCAGCTCAAACGCAGACATATTGGCCGATGGAGAGGTGATTCCCGGCTACGGGCAGGCCGGCAAGGCACAGCGGAAACTCCGGGATATGCTTGGTGAGGAACGGCTCACCGCACTTGCGAACGGATCAGCGAGGCTAAACCTCGCTGACGGTGAATTTGTGTACCTGTATGAACTCTCACAAGATAACGCAAGCCCCAGCAACGCATACGGTTACGGCGATCCTGACTACAACGACGCGGTGGTTATATTCAAGACCAACTCTATTGAAAACGAGGTTTTGGAGCCGAAATTCAACTACGTTGATGTCGATGCCCCAGCGCGGACTCTGAAAACAGAGAACGCAGAGGTAACGGTGACGGTAAAAAACGTTGGTACCACCGCCGGTACTGCAGAGCTCACGCCTACCTTCGATGGAAGCACAATCAAGACGCGGAATAAAAAGATCGGAGTAAACGAAACGGCACAGTTCAACATTGAGCTGGCGACTGCAAGTAAGGCTCCGGGGCAATCGTACCAGTACAGGTTCAATCTCACGAACCCCAACCGCTCCGAGTCCGCTACTGGGAAGCAGTGGGGCGGAAATATCTACGTCGGCGACATTGACGAACAGTTCATGCAAGTCGACTCTGTGCGCGCCACGAGCGCAATCGACAATGACGAGTCTGCAAACGCTACGGTCAACGTCACGAACGTCGGAGGAGAAGGCGGAACCGCCGATGTGAAACTCTATGCAAAGAACACCGACGACGCGAGCCCGACGTTCGCAGTGTCTGACGCCGCGACAACCAACGTTCTCACAAGCAAAGAGACGAAGCAGGTGAACCTCAGCCTCCCGTCTGACCGCGGTAACTACACGTACTACGTCCAGACACGGAACAGCACCTCAGCAAAGCAGTCGTTCTTCGTTGGTCGGTCGAATGTCGTGGTAAACGACACGCAGGGCATCAATATCGGTGCAGAGACTTACAACACTTCGACGCTCATCGAACGCCGCGGTAGTGCACAGCGAATGACCGTCGAAGTCAACAATGAGGGAACTGTCGGCGACAAACGTGAGGTGGCCCTCACCGTCAAAAACAAGAGTGACGACACTACGGTTTACACAGGCACTGAGAACGTCACCGTGGGTAGCGGTGACCTTACCGGGACCGATGCGTATCCGGCGTGGGCTGGCTACGATACCGACCTCGATGCCGGATACTACACGTACGAAGTCACAGTGTACAACGACACGGCCAGTGGGTCGGTTGACGATACTGCGACGGGTGAAATCTACCTGAAGGAAGTCGACGAGAGTGGCGCAACCACGAACGACTCACCCATCTCGATTGACTCCGATACGATTACGATCGGTAGCTAAAGCCGCAGCAGACCCGTTTTCGGTGTAATCAGACTCGTGCGTCAGGCAGTACACGCTGGATTACAGCCCGGTCGTGGCTCAGCATACTTGTCCAATAGAGATACGGTTATCGGCGGGGTCAGTATTGACTCCTCTCACCGGTCGAGCGCACGCAAAGAAAAAACTGAGCTGTGTTGAACCGAGTTAGCCGAAGAGTTCGCCGAGGCCCTCACCGCTTGCCTCGTCGTCCTCGTCGTCATCGTCGTCGCCGCCGTCGTCGGCAGCCTCTTCTTCGGCTTCCTCGTCGGCCTCGTCGGCCTCGTCAGCGTCACCCTCGGCGGGTGCGGCCGCGCCACCGCTTGCCGGCACTGGTGCCGCTGCGGCCTGGTCGACGGCCTCCTCGATGTCGACGTCCTCGAGGGCGGCGACGAGGGCCTTGACGCGGGACTCCTCGACATCGACGCCAGCGGCGTCGAGCACGTCGGTGAGGTTGTCTTCGTTGATTTCTTCGCCCGATTCGTTCAGGATGAGTGCAGCGTATACGTATTCCATTGTTGTAGTGTGAGTTGTTAGAACATCGCTCCGAGCGCGTCGCCGGCGTCCTCGTCGTCGTCATCGTCGCCGTCGTCGGCCTCCTCGGCCGCGTCGTCGGCGTCGGCGTCGTCCTCGGATGCGGTGTCGTCGTCTTGGTCGTCAGTCGGTTCCTCTGTCGCCACGTCGGCCTCGACGCCCTGGAGCTCCTCCGGGAGTGCCTCCTCGTCGTCGATCTGCGAGGCGAGCGCACGGACCTGTGCGTCGGCCTTGCTCACGAGGTCAGGCACGACCTCGGGGTCCTCGATGGCCGCCTGGAGCGCGAGGCTCTTGGCGTTGCCACGCGCGGACTGGAGCATCGTCGGGGCCGTCGTCGCGGTCGGGTAGTCGGCGTTGACCGAGAGATTGAACGCTCGGCCGGCAGCCGCCTGGATGTCGCTCCGGTACTCGTCGATGTCGAGTTCCAGTTCCTCGGGCTCGAACAGCACACCGTCGGCGAAGACGGCGCGGAGGTCGAGACCGACCTCTTTCGGTTCGATGCCGAGTTCGTTCAGCACATTCGCGAGTTCTTGGGAGACTTCCTCGCCGGTGTCAAGCACCGTCGAGTCGGAGAGGACCTGAATGGAGCCCTCCTGAATGCGTGCGTCGGCACCCACGCTCTGGAGTTCGCCGACGAACGGACCGGGGTCGACGCCCGTGTCGCCTTCCGGAATCACGATGTCGTTCGGGGCCACCTCGCCGGCACCGATGGGTGCGGGCGTTTTGGAGGCCTCGAGTTCCTGAAACAGCGAGAACGGGTTGTCGTCGGTTCCGATGAGCCCGACCTGCCCGGTGATGTAGCTGTTGAGGTCTTCGAGTCCGTCGTCGACTTCGTCGAGTGCACGCTCAAGCAGCGTGTTCCGGGAGACGCGAAGCTCGGCGGTCCCATGCAGGTCACGTCGCATGTCCTGTAGCTGTCGGGACGGGATCCCGGCGATGTTGACGACGCCGACGCTCTCGTAGGACTCGATCATCTCTACGATGGCGTCGACCTCTTCCTGCTTCCACTCGGGAATGGTCTCGGTCTTGCGTTCGGATTCGGCGCTCATATCAGGCAACCTCCATCGCAGGCCCCATCGTCGTCTTCACGTAGACCGTGTCGATGTTGAGCGGGCCCTTCTCGAGGTCCGCGTGCAGACGGCGGAGGATAACGTCGATGTTGTCCGCGATATCCTCGGCGGACATGTCCTCCGCGCCGACCCGCGTGTGGAACGTTCGCCGTTCCCCGCTGCGGAGCTGCACGGTGTTTTTCATGCGTTCGATGACCTCGACGACGTCGTCGTCGGGGTCGAGCGGTTCCGGCATCTTCCCACGCGGACCGAGGACGGTCCCGAGGTAGCGACCGATGTCCTGCATCAGATCCTTCTCCGCAATGAAGAAGTCAGTGTCATCGGCGAGGTCCTTGGCGGCGTCGTCGTCGCCACCCAGTTCCTCGAGTTCGTCCTCGTCGAGTACGTCGTCTGCGACTTCCTCAGCACGAAGGGCGGTTTCGCCCTCGGCGAAGACCACAATAGTGGTCTCCTGACCGGTGCCAGCAGGAAGCACGACGGACTCGTCGACGCGGTTCGACGGGTCGTTAAGATCTAAGTCGCGCAGGTTCACAGCGAGGTCGACCGTTTCGCGGAAATTCCGCTCAGGTGCGTCCTCGAGTGCGCGCGAGACTGCGTTCTCTATTTCCTGATCTGCCATTGTTCACCTCCGTAGTACGCCAATCGGCTTCTACGGGTCAGTGAAACAGGCGGATGCCTGTCTCGTGCGAGTAGACGCCAATGCGACACTTAAACCCGTCGAACCAGCCCAAGGGCCGCTGACGGGCGTGTTTCCGGTTCGCAGGGACCAGTTGTTGACGGGGGTCCAGCAGACAGTGCAGTGGCTCAGCAGCGTCGAAAGCAAGGGAAAACACACGCCAGTCGCACAGCGGTCCGACTTACGCCTGTGCTTCGGCCGCGAACACGTCGTCGTACTCGCCCGCGTCGATGCGTTCCTTGAACTCGCGTGGGTTTTCGCCTTCGATAGTGACGCCGAGGGAGGTACACGTCCCGACGACTTCCTTTGCGGCGTTCTTGAGGTCGTAGGAGAGCAGGTCCGTCTGCTTCTGCTCTGCGATCTGCTTGACCTGGTCGACGGAGAGATCAGCGACGAAGTCTTCCTGAGGCTCGCCGCTGCCAGTCTCGAAGCCGGCCTCGTCCTTGATGAGTTCGGCCGTCGGCGGGACACCGACTTCGATCTCGAAGGAGCCGTCGTCGTCGTACTCGACGGTGACGGGGACTTCGGTGCCGTCGAACGCTGCCGTCTGGTCGTTGATCTCCTGTACGACTGCCTGCACGTCCACCGGTGTCGGGCCGAGTTCCGGGCCGAGTGGCGGGCCAGGGTTGGCCTCCCCACCGGGAACGAGGACTTCGATAGTTCCAGCCATACATAGTGGAATCCTCGCGGCGGTTTAAAGGATTGCGTTTCACGGATCGCTGCGTGAGGCCTCCACACGCTCGAACGCTCACTATTCTATCGACGGAGCGTCCAGCACGACAAAAAATAGGATCCCTGTCGGCTCAGGCGAACGTCACGCCGTGCCGTGCGAGAAAATCACTTGCGTCTTTGATTTCGACCGGAGAGCCGATGATCCGAATCTGCTCACCGTCTTGATGAACACTCACAGTGAACTGCTGTTCCAACTCATCGCGAATCCCGTCGAGCGCACCGACTGGCAGCAGTATCTGCGTACTGTCGCGGAACCGACTCGCCGCTCCCATTATCGACATATGACGGAGGGTGGCCTATAGGTGTGTCGAATTACATGAGGGTCGTTTGACCATTCTGAACGGGAAGACAGCCATGACGCGTGCCGCGGGGGTGGCGTCGACGAGGGAGGAAAGCCTTATTCGGTGTGAGGGGCCGACATACACTTAATGGGGCTCGAAGAGGAGATTCAGGAACTCGAGGACGAAATCGCCAGCACTCCCTACAATAAGTCTACAGAGGCCCATATCGGTCGGCTGAAGTCCAAGCTCGCCGAAAAAAAAGAGAAGCTCGAACAGCAGGCCTCGTCGGGCGGCGGCGGTGGCTACGGCGTCGAGAAACACGGTGACGCGACTGTTGCGCTCGTCGGGTTCCCAAGCGTCGGGAAGTCGACGCTGCTGAACGCACTGACCAACGCCGAGTCCGAGACCGGCGCATACGAGTTCACCACGCTCGACGTGTATCCGGGGATGCTCAAGCACAAGGGGGCGAACATACAGATTCTCGACGTTCCGGGTCTCATCGAGGGCGCTGCTGGCGGCCGCGGTGGTGGGAAAGAAGTGCTGTCCGTTGTCCGGACCGCGGACCTCATCGTCTTCCTCATCTCCGTCTTCGAGATCGACCAGTACGACCGCCTCAGCGAAGAGCTGTACAAGAACAAGATTCGCCTCGATCAGGACCCGCCGTGGGTTAACGTTCGAAAGAAGGGTAAAGACGGGATTTCGGTCAACACGGCCTCCGGCGTCGAACTCGACGACGAGACAGTCAAGGCCGTCCTGCGTGAGCACGGCTACGTCAACGCCGACGTGACTATCGGCGAGGACATCGATATCGACCAGCTCGTTGACGGTGTGATGGACAACCGCGTCTACCTGCCCTCGCTCGTCGCGGTCAACAAAGCCGACCTCATTGAGCCAGACTACCTCCCGAAAGTCGAAGACGAACTCCGAGAGCGGGACATCGACCCCGACGAAGCGATCTTTATTAGCGCCGAGGAGGAGAAAGGGCTGGACAGCCTCACCGAACGCATCTGGGAGGAGCTCGGCCTGATACGGATCTACATGGACAAGCCGGGCCGCGGCGTTGACCGTGAGGAACCGCTGATCCTCCGTGAGGGAGACACCGTCGACGACGCCTGCGAGAAACTCGGCGGAAGTTTCGACGAGCGGTTCCGCTTTGCTCGTGTGACCGGCCCGAGCGCCAAGCACGACGAACAGCAGGTCGGGCGTGACCACGAACTCGCGGACGAAGATATCCTGCGAATCGTCGCCAACCGGTAGTGGTTGTCGCGCGTCGGCCCGCGCGTGCACACGACATCTAAGTTCCGACAAAGAAGTAGATGCGTTCATGGGTGTGGAGCCCTGCGACCAGATATGGATCGCGGTCCCCGACGCCGTCTTGTGGCCGTTGTCGTTGCCGGCCTCGTCCCGTGGACAGTAGTGCTAATCGGAGCAGAACTGACGCTCATCTTCTCCTTTGGGCTCTTTAATACGAATCCGCCGGAGCTACTCTCGGCCTATAGCTACTTCGTTCGGTTTACCAACGCACTCCCGCAGTTTATCGAGTCGTGGGGCTCAGGCGTCCTGCTGTATGCCCTTGCCCTGGCCAGCGCTGCCGCCGGTGTCGTCTGGCGTGAGGATGTTCGGGTCACCGCTCTTGCTCTTGCAGGTGCGGGTCTGACCCAGTTTCCCGTGTTTCTGGGATTCAACAGGCGGCTCAACTACGTGGCTGTCCCGGTAGGCTCTCTCGTCTTACTGGCCGTGGTCTGGTGGTACTATCTGCCGGCAATTCGGACCAATTCGGCGACGCGGTGACCCGCAGTATCGAATCCGGACGGAACCGCCTGTGGCGGTAGCCTTTTCGCTCGCTCGGACCACATGCCGTGTATGTGGTCACTCGATCATACGATGATGCGCGTCGAGGATCTGGACGCCTCGCTAGACTGGTACCAGACGTATTTCGATTACGAGGAAAAGGGCCGCTGGGAAGCCGACACGTTCACGAATGTCTTCCTTGGTCCGGAGGACGTCCACGACAAGGGTGCACTGCTCGAACTCACGTACAATCATGACGGGCGCTCGTACACGATGGGCGACGCGTGGGGACACATCGCCGTCCGCTGTGATGACGTGTACGACGCCTACGACGACCTGATGGACGCCGGCGTCGAGGATTACCGCGACCCAGACTCCTGTGGCGGTTCCTATGCCTTCGTCACAGACCCCGACGGCCATGAGATCGAGATCGTCGAGCGGGACCACGGCGCGAAGTGGTCGCTCGACCACACGATGATCCGCGTCGAAGACGCCGACCAGGCTATCGGCTGGTACACCCGAAAGCTCGACTACGAGCTGTTCCGCCGCGAAGAGTTCGACGACTTCGCCCTGTACTTCCTCAAGCCCGAAGATGCTCCCGACGAGGCGATGTCAGTCGAACTCACATACAACTACGACGGCCGGTCCTACGAACTTGGCGACGCGTGGGGGCACCTCGCGGTTCAGACTGATGACCTCCACGACGCGTGGGAGACGCTGATGGGGCGCCACGCCGAGGACTACCGTGATCCCGGTAGCTGTGGCGACCGTTACGCATTCACCAAAGACCCCGATAGCCGTGAAATCGAAATTGTAACGAACTGACGGTACTAGCCGGAACTGACCGTTCAATCCTCCTCTATTCTCATGCCGTAGCTGTCAGGTGTGGTTCTTCTGCGGACTCGTTCCTGAGTGAGCAGTTAGCACTCGTGAGGGTCTGGTATCTCTGGCCAATGAAACCAGCTCCTCGATGTACATTCAACCCGTCAGACGTACGAATGACGGGATTATAGCTTGGAATCCACGCTGCTTCTCCTACATCTGATCGCCACGGACGGCGTTTCAATCCTTGACCAGTCATGACAGTCAGATATCCTAACCACAAAACATTTACAGCATACACCTATCGTTTAGACTGTACCCCTACCCATGGCGCCAGAAGTGAGTACGCCGGTTCGGTCTACACGCGATCGCGGTGATTGCGTTCCGACCAGGTGGAAAACTGCTGGGGTCGCCCGATAGCAAACACAAACTATGACAGGAAATTCAGATAAGATTCGCAGCCTGTTCCTGACAGCGCTGATGGTCTTCTCGGTATTCGCCGGGACCGTCGCGTTCTCCGGTGGCGCAGCCGCCGCCGCGAACGTCAGCGTCGAGCAGGCAGCAGAATACGATAGCGGCACAGTTGAACTGGCACTTAATGGATCGACCGGCAGCGCAGTCCCAAGAGGGAACATCGATGTCTACATTGACGGGAACGAGAACCCCGGTAATTACAATGTTTCCTCTGTCGATGGGACTGACGACGGGACGACTGGACGTCTTGAGTTCAGTCTCGATCAGGACGTTCAGCCGAACCGGAATCTGACTGTCAAGGTCACCGGTCTCAGTGGCGGTGACGGAACCGTCGTCGCTCAGGATATCGACGTGACATCCGAGACAATCACGACGACTGGGACAAACGATACGGACCTCAACGCCTTCCGCGGTGAAGTGATTGCCGTTGAAAACACCTCTGCAGACAACGTTAACAACGGCCCATCCATCGAGGTTGATGCAGACAGCGTCGTTCTGTCCGACTCGTACACTGACAACAGTGAAGTCTACACCGTTGACACCAGTGACCTCGACACTGGCGAGGATTACACGATCAGTGTCAACAATAATGAGGAAGCGGTCGTCACAGTCAGCGACCTCAGTCTGGAAGTGAACATCGACGATGATGTCGGCGACGGTGCCAACATCGACGACACAGACACGCTGGCTGTCAACGTCTCCACGAACCGTGGTGGCGAGCCAGCCAACGCAACGCTGTTCAACGAAGACGACGACAAGGTTGCCACAATTGTCAAAAACCTCCAAGGTAACGAAAATGTCGTGTTCGACTTCGGCAACCAGAGCGCCGACGACAGTCCGTACTACGTCAAGGTGACGGACAACCAGACCGGCGTCTCCGCGGAATCCGACCAGATCAACGTCTCCGAGTCCGACGACGGTGACGCAAGCTTCGAAACCTCAACTGTACAGGATGAGATTGGTGATGTCAGCAACATCACGGTCCAGATGTCCAACACCGAGGACGCCGTGATTAACGTTGGTAGCCAGGAAGACGACAACTACTACATCCAAGGTCAGCTGACCGACGAAGATGGTGACGGCGAAGTCACTGTTCAGTTCAACAGCTACACCGCTGGGACTAACAACAACAACACGGTTCTCAGTGTCCCCGGTGACGACGACCTCGATGATGTCGAAGAGGGTGGTAGCTTTACCGGAAGCAGAGCAGCCCTCGATGAGGACGTGCTTGAAGCCGGTTCCTACTCGATGAATGTGACTGCAGGGACGTCCCCAGATGTCACCAGCCCTGATAATGTTGGAACGCTCCGACTTAACGAGAACTCAGTCGAGAATATGCGGACTTGGGTTGCACCGAGTGACGCGGATATCGACGACGAGGATATCGACATCTACGATCGCATCGGTGAGAACCTCACGCGGTCCGACGATGTCGCAGCTGAGGATCTCGTCGTCCACGAAATCGAAGCATCCGGTATCGAAGGTGCCCTCGAATACGAGCAGGAAGATAACGGATCTTCCGACGTGACTGAGGCGTTCATCGCCGCTGCCGACACTACGCCGGATCGTATCAATGATGACTCGAGTGCGTCCGGCCTCCGACTCTACGTCAACCGGACCGATGTCGGTGCGAACGCGGATGAAGATCCCGTCAACTTCACGAACAGCAGTGATGCCGTGACTGTTGTCGACGACCCGGACAACAACACCTACTTCGTTGCTCTCGACACCAGTGATGTTGAGTTCGAGTCTGGTAACACGATTACCGGCGAAGAGGACACGGCACTCAACGCGACCTTCTCCGTTCAGGAAGGGCCGTTGAGCGACGATAGCACATCCGAAAGCGCACTCTACACAACGTCCGAACGCAACGCGGAGTTGAACCTCGACGAGGACGGCTTCGTTACTGTTGGAGCCGCGGCCGGACAGACCGTGAGCGGCGATACGAATGTCGCTCCTGGCTCCGAGCTTGAGGTCGAAATGGAGTCTGAAAGTGAGGCAAATCCATTCGTCCTCCGTCCGGAAGCAACTGTCGGTCCAAACGGCACGTACACTGCCACGGCTGACTTCAGCGAATACTCCGCCGGCACGAACTTCACCGTCCAGACGCTCGACGTCGATGGTGACTCTGACTTCAGCGACGAGGAAGACGGCCGCATCGTCGAAGCCGACACGGCCACCGTGAGCATCAGTGACCAGGAATCCGACGGAAGCGAAGTCGTCGTCGACAGCGCGCAGCTGTCTAGCGGTGGGTTCATTGTCATCCACGACGGCTCACTGCTTGACGGCGATGTCGAAGGTAGCGTTATCGGGAACTCCGAATATCTCGAAGCCGGTACCTACAATGACATCACGGTCACGCTCGACGAGCCAATGGACGAGAACTTCACGGCCATCGCGATGCCGCACCTCGACACCAACGGCAACGAAGCGTATGACTTCCCGGGTGCTGACGGTCCGTACACCTCGAACGGCTCTGCCGTGACGGACAGTGCGAACGTGACCGTCTCAGCCGAGGAACCGGAGGACACGCCTGAGGACACGCCTGAGGACACGCCTGAGGACACGCCTGAGGACACGCCTGAGGACACGCCTGAGGACACGCCGATGGACACTGAAACCGAGACCACTGCAGCGGAAGGTCCTGGCTTCACCGCAGCTATCGCGCTCATCGCGCTGGTCGCTGCTGCGCTCCTCGCTGTCCGACGCGACAACTAACCGGAACACCCCCGGTCCCTGAACACCGTTCTTTCTTCCGCGCGCATGTGAGCAGTGCCAACAGTCTCATACAGCGTCACCGATTCGCGGCCCGGTTCCCGATTCGGGATTATGCCTTCGCTTCCATGCAGCTAATTGCCGACTGTCAGTCGTGACTGGGTATAGTCGGACGCTGGCGCTCTCTTCGAAATGAACTCCGAGTGAGACACACCGGTCTGTGGCGCTCTTCAGACAACTGCCTCAGCCGGCGTGGACCCTCTCTAATTATCTAACAAGTCAATAGAAATACCATATCAGGTGTAAATATATGTTCAAAAACATTATTCGCTGATGACTACTTGTAGTATACTTACCAACTTTATTCCACAAAGCATTTACCACACTTCGGGCAATGTACCGATACCCCTACCCATGACGCCAGAAGTGAGTACGCCGGTTCGGTCTATGCGGGGCCTCGGTGGCCGCGTTCCGACCAGGTGGAAAACTGCTGGGGTCGCCCGATAGCAAACACAAACATGACAGATACAAGCGAAAAAATCCGCAGTCTGTTCCTGACGGCGCTGATGGTCTTCTCGGTATTTGCCGGGACCATCGCGTTCTCCGGTGGCGCAGCCGCCGCCGCGAACGTCAGCGTCGAGCAGGCAGCAGAATACGATAGCGGCACAGTTGAACTGGCACTTAATGGATCGACCGGCAGCGCAGTCTCTGCCACTGACATCGATGTCTACCTCGACGGGAACAAGAACCCGAGCAACTACGGCATCACCAGCGTCGGTGCTGACGGGCAGAACGGACGTCTCGCGTTCAGTCTTGCTCAGGACGTTCAGCCGAACCGGAACCTGACTGTCAAGGTCAGCAACCTCACCGGTGGCGACAACACAATCGTCGCTGAGGACATTGATGTGACGTCCGAGACAATCACGACGACTGGGACAAACAATACGGACATCAACGCCTTCCGCGGCGAAGTGATTGCCGTTAAAGACACCGGCGCAGACGCCACTAACAACGGCCCATCCATCGAGGTTGATGCAGACAGCGTCGTTCTGTCCGACTCGTACACTGACAACAGTCAAGTCTACACCGTTGACACCAGTGACTTCGACACTGGCGAGGATTACACGATCAGTGTCGACAATACTGAGGAAGCGGTCGTCACAGTCAGCGACCTCAGTCTGGAAGTGAACATCGACGATGATGTCGGCGACGGTGCCAACATCGACGACACAGACACGCTGGCTGTCAACGTCTCCACGAACCGTGGTGGCGAGCCGGCCAACGCAACGCTGTTCAACGAAGACGACGACAAGGTTGCCACAATTGTCAAAAACCTCCAAGGTAACGAAAATGTCGTGTTCGACTTCGGCAACCAGAGCGCCGACGACAGTCCGTACTACGTCAAGGTGACGGACAACCAGACCGGCGTCTCCGCGGAATCCGACCAGATCAACGTCTCCGAGTCCGACGACGGTGAGGCAAGCTTCGAAACCGGAACCGTTCAGGACGAGCTCGGCGATGTCGCCAACATCACGGTCCAGATGTCCAACACCGAGGACGCCGTGATTAACGTTGGTAGCCAGGAAGACGACAACTACTACATCCAAGGTCAGCTGACCGACGAAGATGGTGACGGCGAAGTCACTGTTCAGTTCAACAGCTACACCGCTGGGACCCATGGAACCAACACGGTTCTCAGTGTCCCCGGTGACGACGACCTCGATGATGTCGAAGAGGGTGGCAGCTTCAACCGAGGAACGCTCTCGGACGACGCACTTGAAGCCGGCTCCTACTCGATCAACGTGACTGCAGGGACTTCCCCTGACGTCACCAGCCCCGACGCAGTCGGGACGCTTCGCCTCAACGAGAACTCCGTTGAAAGCATCAATACGTGGGCCGCCCCGAGCGACGCAGAGATCGACGATGACGATGTCGATATCTACGACCGCATCGGCGTGAACCTCACCGAGTCCGACGACCTCGCAGCCGAGGACGTTGTCGTCCACGAGATTCAGGCCTCCGGTATCGAGGGTGCACTCGAATACGAGCAGGAAGACGGAAGCGCGTCTGACGCAACCGAAGCGTTCATTGACGCGACCGACACCACGCCGGACCGCATCAACAGCGCTGATACGACGGACTCCGGCCTCCGACTCTACGTCAACCGAACCGATGTCGGTGCGAACGCTGAGGAACAGCCGATTGACTTCTCGAACAGCAGTGGCGCCGTAACTGTTGTCGACGACCCGGACAACAACACCTACTTCGTCGCTGTTGATACCAGCGACGTTACGTTCGAAAACGGCAAGACGATCGTTGGCGAAGAGGACACGCGCCTCAACGCGACCTTCTCCGTCCGAGAGGGTCCGCTGACCGACGACCGCAACAGTGACAGTGCGATCTACACCACGTCTGAGCGCGACGCGACGCTGAACCTTGACGACAGCGGTGTTGTCACGGTCTCGGCCGCGGCCGGGCAGGAAGTGACTGGTACGACGAACGTCGCCCCCGGCTCCGAACTCGAAGTTGAGATGGAGTCTGAAAGCGAGGCGAACCCGTTCGTCCTCCGCCCGGAAACTGATGTCGCACCTGATGGCACGTACACTGCCACGGCTGACTTCAGCGAATACTCCGCCGGCACGAACTTCACCGTCCAGACGCTCGATGTCGATGGTGACTCTGACTTCAGCGACGAGGAAGACGGCCGCATCGTCGAAGCCGACACGGCCACCGTGAGCATCAGTGACCAGGAATCCGACGGGAGCGAAGTCGTCGTCGACAGCGCGCAGCTGTCCGAGGGTGGCTTCATCGTGATTCACGACAGCACTCTCCTTGACGGCGAGGTCGAGGGTAGCGTTGTCGGGAACTCGGAGTACCTCGAGGCAGGCAGCCACGAGGACATCACGATCACGCTCGACGAGCCGATGGACGAGGACTTCACGGCCATCGCGATGCCGCACCTCGACACCAACGGCAACGAAGCGTACGACTTCCCGGGCGCTGACGGTCCATACACCGCCAACGGCTCCGCCGTCACGGACAGTGCGAACGTGACCGTCTCAGCCGAGGAAGAGCAGACCGAAGCGCCGGACACGGAAACCGAAACCGAAGCGCCGGACACGGAAACCGAAACCGAGGAGCAGACTGAGGAGGCCACCACCATGGACTCCGGAACCGAAGAAGCTGAGACCACCGCCGCGGAAGGTCCCGGCTTCACGGCAGCTATCGCGCTCATCGCGCTCGTCGCTGCTGCGCTCCTCGCCGTCCGACGCGACAACTAACCGGAACACCTCCGGTCCCTGAACACCGTTCTTTCTTTCGTGCGCTACGCCGGTAGCGACAGCGCTACCGATAGGTCGGTCTGACGACACTACCGCACAGTAGCGCAACGACAAAACATATACGCCGGTTTGGCTAACGTACGAGCAATGAGTGAGACAGTCCTGCAGGCAGGCGTCGACATCGCTGGACTGTCGTTCGACCCGGTCACAGTTTCGGAACCGCTGATGTGGCTCGTTCTTGCGGCGTTTCTGGGAAGCGTGGCCGTTGCGCAGTATGATACGCGGCTGGCCCGCCCCGTTGGCACGGCCGGCTGGGTTTTATTCGCGGCGTACTGGCTCGTCCTGGCCCCGCATTTCATACTGATACAGAAAAGCGTCGTCGAGGGACTGGGAAGCGTCATGGCCGTCCCACTGTCGCTGTACACCGGCTATTTACTCTGGAACGGCCGGGAGTCGTTGCTGGTATTGACCCGTGCCATCGGTATCATGGGCGTCATCTACGTGCCCTTTCTCACTATCGGGCCGCTCCGCCAGACAATCATCGAGATCGTCACTGATCAGGTCGCCTTCCTGATGACGCTCATCGGGTACGACCCGATGGTAGTCGACGGGCTTTCGTACAACGGCATCGACATCGCGTCGAAGCAGTACCCTTACGAAAACACATTCTGGTTCGACAGGAACGAGCGGCCGATAACGTACACTATTATTCTGGCCTGTACAGGTATCGGCAGCATCTCCATCTTCGCCGGCGGCATACTGGCAGTCAAGGCACCGTGGCGGCGGAAGCTCCGCGTGCTGGTCGGGGCCGTCGGTATCATTTATGTCTTGAATCTCCTTCGGAACCTCGGGATCGCCCTGGCCTTTGGCCTCCAGAAGGCGCAGTTCTTCCCGGGAACGGTCATGACGCTGTTTGGCCTCAGTGACCCACAGCTCGTGTCCTACTACATCGTCGACCGGATGGTGGCGCAGTTCGGCTCCGTCATCGTCCTCGTCGGGCTGACGTGGGTACTGATGCGGGAGCTACCGGAACTCACGGTTATCGTCGAGGACCTCCTGTTTCTCGTGACCGGAACCGAGTACGACCTCGGAACGGCGTTCGAAAAGGACCGGTCGGAGTCGAGCCCCGCAGCGCCCGGTGACGACTGAACCGCGCCGCGGGACCGACACTCGCTATTCTAGCGCTGCACCAGCGATTGACTCCAGTGCATCCGCCTCAAGCGGATGAAGTGACCCGGGGATGACAAGCAAATGTAGCGGGTCGCCAAACGTCTGTGTAGCGAGTTCGTCGAGCGTAGCAGCAACCACCAGTGGTTCAGGACTGCCGGCTCTGGCCACGACAACGCCGTGCGTGTCCGGGAATGGCTCCGACAGCATGGCGGCGGCCTGGCTTGCGGTCATGTACGTGTCGTCGCTGTCGTCCCAGTGGGGGTCGTCGACCTTGATATCGAGGTAGACCAGCGTATGGAGGTCCCGGTCCTGATTGTCCTCGATGGTAGCAACGACGCTATCCGGAACGCCGTCACCGCCGTGGGCGTCTTCGAAGGGGAGCGTTGTGGCCTTCCCGAAGCGGTAGTTCTGCAGGCCGGTCAGCGAACCGGCGGCAGTCTGGGCGGTCGTGCCGTGGACGATTCGGGTCTGGATACCGCGGTTCTCGGCACGGAGTCGGAGATCAGTGTGTGTCGTTGAGACCATCGTATCCCCGGCGGTACAGAAGACGACGCTTTCGCGCTCAGCGGCTTCGAGAATCGGCTCGGGGTCCTGCTCGATACCGGCACGGTCGCGGAGTTCGATACTCGTCTCCAGCGCGTCTTCCAGCGTTTCGAGATCAGTGCCGATCAGCCGGCTCGTGTAGAACTCGGCGAACACCCGGTCGGCGTCCCGGATGGCGTCGCGGCCTGCGACCGTGACAGAGCGCTCGTCATAGAGGCCCAGTCCGACGAAAGTGAGCATATCCGGAGTGGGTCGCCGCCGGGCATAAAGGGCGCGAAGCGTCAGGCTTACCGCCCACGGTCGGGGAAGAGACGTATGGGCGTTCCCTGCGTTCGCGTTCCCCGCGAGGCCGGCGAAGAGACGCGCCAGCGCCTCGCCGAGGCAAACCTCGTCGACGACGGCTACGATATCACGGTCGTCGACGGCCAGCTATACGTTCCTGTCACCGACCCCACAGCGGTGCCGTCAGACCTGGCCGTCGTGGAGGCAGATCCGCCGGTTCGCGAAGGCCAGACGATGCCGGCGGATGCCCTCGGCTACGATCCGAGCTACGAACGCATCGGCGATGTCGCGATTGTCGACGAGGACGACGACGAGCGGGCGCGGGCGATTGCCGACGCGATTATGAAGTCGGACCTCCCCGTGCGAGCGGTGTTGAATCGCGCATCGAAAATCAAGGGCGAACAGCGGGTCCGCGACTGGGACGTACTCGCCGGCGAAGGTACAGCAGTCACTCACCGGGAGTACGGCTGTACGTTCGACCTCGACCTCGCCGAAGTGTACTTCTCGCCGCGGCTGGCGACAGAGCGCCATCGTGTTACCAAGCAGGTCAGTGCGGGAGAGCGAGCCTTCGACATGTTCGCCGGTGTCGGTCCGTTCGTGATTCCGTTCGCCAAACGCGAGGCGACCTGTGTCGGGACCGACATCAACGAGACGGCGATCAAGTACCTCCGGGCAAACGCAGAGCAAAACGGCGTCTCCGACCGCGTGACCGGTATCTGTGGCGACGTACGCGAGGTTGCCGGCGAGTACGAGGGCTGGGCCGACCGCGTCGTGATGAACCTGCCCCACAGCGCCGATGAGTTTCTTGAGACCGCCGTCTGTCTGGCGGCCGACGAGTGCGTTCTGCATTACTACGACATTCAGCACGAGGATGACCTGTTCGGTCCCGGCGAGCGAGTGATCCGGGCGGCTGCGGAGCCGACGTACGACGTGACGGTCGAAACGCGCCACACTGTTCGGTCGTATGCCCCGAAAGAACACAACGTCGTTCTCGACGTTCGGCTGACACGCTAAGACGAACAGTTATGTTCATTCGTCTG
Organism: Haloarcula sp. Atlit-7R; assembly: GCF_003666065.1. Taxonomy (NCBI): domain Archaea; kingdom Methanobacteriati; phylum Methanobacteriota; class Halobacteria; order Halobacteriales; family Haloarculaceae; genus Haloarcula; species Haloarcula sp. Atlit-7R. Next base: position 61,486 of record NZ_QXIK01000010.1, read on the forward strand.
ATGGTGGGGAATAGTAGCAGATGGAGGTGAGCGAGGGTGACGACATCGACATCCACGACATCTCGCCGACAGCGTGGCGGCTCCTCCGCGTCGCGGCGGGGTTCGGCCAGCGGGAGGTCGAGGTGGAAATCGACGATATCATGCAGGCTCACATCTCGATGCTGGAGAACAACAACCGGAGCCTCTCGGAGCAACGACTCGAAGTGTTGTTCGATCTGTACCAGTCGGAGCTGACTACCGAGCAGGTTCGCGTGCTGGTTTCGAACTTCTAACCATGACCGAAGGGATATCCAACGGACGCCGAGACGCGGTGACTAACCAGCGGGGCTTGCCATGACCTGGTCGGGTCGAACGCGACCGCGACGAACGGCGGCGGCGATTGCCGTCGCGCTCGCCTCGACAGCTGTGATAGCCGCGGTCCCGACGCCGTCCGGACTCGATATCGCCGCCCAGTATGCACTGGCGACGATGGCCTTCGCGGCGATTCTCTGGGTGACCGACGCGCTGCCGCTCCCGGTAACGGCGCTGCTGATACCGGTGTTACTGACGGTGTTCGGCATCTACACCGAGATGGAGGCCGCACTCTCGGGGTTTGCCGACCCGCTCATCTACCTGTTCGTGGCCGGCTTCATGCTCGCGAAGGCGCTCCAGACTCACAACATCGACCGTCGCATCGCCCTGCACCTCATTAGCTGGATGGGGCGCTCGCCACGACTGCTCATTCTGGCAATCATGGTTGCGACGGCGTTTCTCTCGATGTGGGTGTCGAACACGGCGACGACGGCGATGATGACGCCCGTCGCGCTGGGTGTGCTTGCCGAGGTTGTCGGTCGAGATGTTCCCGACGGCGAGACATCGAACATGCGGGTCGCGACCTTGCTCGGCACGGCCTACGCGGCGAGCGTCGGCGGGGTTGGGACCCTCATCGGGACACCGCCAAATGTCGTCGCCGTGGCGTTTCTCGACAGGCTCATCGGTGTCGAGATATCGTTCGTGCAGTGGCTGGCCATCGGGCTTCCGATCGTCGTGTTGACCCTCCCACTGACGTGGTACGTTCTGACGTTCTGGCTCTACCCGCCGGAAGTCGAAGACGTGAGTGGAGCGAACGCGCAGGCGAAAGCGTATCTTGCGGAGGAGGGGCCGCTATCGACGGGCGGTCGCCGCGCAGCGTATATCTTTGCGGCTACAGCGGGCCTGTGGATCCTCGGTGGGCTTGGGTTCCTGTTCGAAGGCATTCTTCCCGACCCGGTGTTCGTGACACTGTTCGGCGGCGCAGGCGACACTGTGTTCGGTCTGACGGGGCATCGGGGCGTCCTGTATCTCGTGGTGGTCGGACTGCTCGCGATTCCGGCACTCGTTCTTTCCGGCGCCGACGACTGGGAGAATCTGGTTGATATCGACTGGGGGACGATTATCCTGTTCGGTGGCGGCATCTCACTGGCAGATGCACTGGCCGAAACCGAGGCGACGACGTGGCTGGCACGGACTGTCTTCGATACTCTAGTCGGCGCACCGCTGGTCCTCGTCGTGCTTGCTGTCGTCGTCTTCACCGTGCTGGTGACGGAACTGTCCTCAAATACGGCGACGACAACGATACTCGCTCCGATCCTCATCGGCCTCGGGAGCGTGCTCGCCGGAACACTCGGCGTTGAGCCGGTGCAGGCTGCGATCACGCTGACGGTTACCGGGGCTATCGCGGCGAGCTTCGCGTTCGCACTCCCCGTCGCGACGCCGCCGAACGCCATTGTCTTCGGCAGCGGCCACCTAGAGCAGCGGGATATGATACGGGCCGGTGTCGTGCTGAACGTCCTGATGACGCTCGTGTTGACAGGGCTCGTCCTCGTTTCCTTCGCGGTCTTCTGGCCACACATACTCTGGTAGGCCGCTCTTCCGCGTGGCTCGCTCTGAGAGGGGTTTTATACGTACAGGTCTGTCTCTGTCGCCGTATCCTTAACATTTAATAGGGTATGTCACAACGGAACGTACAGGCCGTGTATCATTGATACACGGGTGTAAAACGACCTATGACTGGACAACACGACCGACGCGCGTTTCTGAAGGTGGCAGGAAGCACAGGTGTCCTCGGACTGACCGGCCTCGCTGGCTGTTCTGGTGACGGGGGCGACGGCAGTAGCGACGGGGGCGATGGAAGTGGTGGCGGCGACGGCGGCTCCACCGGTGAAAGCGGCAGTGGAACGAACGTCATCACCCTCGGTGGCTCGATGAGTCTCACTGGAGACAACGCCGACCTCGGGCAGTTGTACAAGGACGCGTACGAACTGACCATCCAGCGCATCAACGAGTCCGGCGGCGTCGAGGCCGGCGACGGCAACACGTACGAACTGGAGATGGTGCTCCGGGACGACAGCACCGACGCCTCCCAGTCGAAGTCCATCTATCAGGAACTGATCGACCGCGAAGGGATCGACTACCTGCTCGGACCGTACTCAAGTACGGTCACCCTGCCCGCGAGCGCCGTGGCCGCACAGAACCAGAAGCCGATGGTCGAGGGCGGCGGCGCAAGCCCGGAAATTTTCGCACAGGGCAACGAGTGGATTTTCGGCCTCCTGCCGACGGCGAACAAGTACGCCAAGAGCTACATCGACATGTGCCTCGCACAGGACTCGGCACCGGAGTCTATCGCGATCCTTGCCGAAGACGGCACGTTCAGCCAGTCGACCGCAGAGGGGGCACGGAACAAAATCAGTGACACAGATCTGGAACTGGTCGTCGACCAGACGTTCCCCTCGGACACATCTGACCTCTCGACGAACCTCGGCAGAGTTCGAGACAGCGGCGCTGACATCCTCCTGCTGTGTGCCCACCAGAAGCACAACATTATTCTGGCCAACCAGATGGAGAGTCAGAACGTCAACGTCGACGCGGCGATGGGGACCGTCGGCAGCCTCAACGAATCGTTCAAGAACGAGGCCGGCGCGAACGGTGATTATCTGTACGGGCCGTCCTCGTGGGCCGTCAACGCGAACTTCGACGATCCGGTGTTTGGCAAGACCGGCGACTTCGTCTCGGCTATCGAGGAGAACTACGACTACACGCCGGACTACCACAGCGCGGCCGGCGAGGCAGTCATCCTCACCTATATGAACGCCTTCCAGAACGTCGACGAACTCAACCCGACAGCGGTCCGAGACCACATCCGACAGGCCGAATTCTCGACGGTGTACGGGTCTGTCGCCTTCGATGACAGCGGCGTCATCGACAAGAACATGCTGGTCTATCAGTGGCAGCCTGACCCGGGCCTCCAGATCACGTACCCGGAGAACGTCGCACAGTCGGAACCGATATATCCGATGCCCGACTGGAGCGAGCGCTGAGAGCGATGGCTGCCACCCAGTTCGTCGTCAACGGCCTGCTGGTCGGTGCGCTGTTCGCAGGCGTGGCGGTCGGATTCGCGCTCATCTGGGGCGTCGTCGACATCATCAATCTCGCCCACGGCGAGATGGTGATGCTCGGTGGCTACACCTCTTACTGGGTGCTGACGCTGATTACCGGGAACGCGGAGGGGTCGCCACTCCTGTTTCTGGCGACCATCCCGGTCGCCATCGCCGTACTGTTCGGAATCGGCTACGCGCTCCAGCGAACGCTGGTCTCGCGGGTCATCGGAACCGACATCTTCCTCACACTGCTGGTGACCTTCGGCGCGAGCATCGCCATCCAGCAACTGGCGATACAGGCGTGGTCGGCGAACCCGCGGTCGATTCAGGTCAGCTTCGCGGACCCGTCGATGACTCTCGCCGGTATTGTCGTCCCGAAGATGAAACTTGTCGCCTTCGCCGGCGCGCTCGTCCTCACCGCGCTCATGTACGTGTTCCTCCAGAAAACACGGACCGGACGAGCGATACGGGCCGTCTCGCAGAACCCCGAAGCCGCGGCGCTGGTCGGCATCGACGTCGAGCACACCCGCGCGGTGACTTTCGGCGTCTCATCGGCCATCGCCGGTGGTATCGGCGCGTTCATCGCCGTCATCCTGAACATCCAGCCACAGATGGGGCTCATCTACACGCTCAAGAGCTTTATCATCGTGGTCTTTGGCGGCGTCGGAAGCATCCCCGGCGCGCTCATCGGCGGCCTGTTGCTCGGCTCGGTCGAGGAACTGGTCGCCGGCTTCGCGTCCTCGCAGTGGACGCTCGCAGTGAGCTTCTCGCTGCTCATCGTCCTGCTCATTCTCAAACCGAAGGGCCTGTTCGGCCAGGGGGCTGACCAATGAGCACGACTGACGAGGAGTCTGGCGGCGTCCTCCGGTCGATTCTTCCGCCAGAGCAAGTCGACCGGTTCCTCGGGACCTGTGACGACTACGGCTGGCCGCTTCTCGGTCTCGGGGCGCTGATTGCAGCTTCGTTCCCCGTTCTCGGACTGGAGGGCGGCTACTACATGACCGTCCTCACTGAGATGTTCCTGTTCGCCATCCTGGCGCTCTCCTGGGACATCGTCGGCGGACAGACCGGGTATCCGAGTTTCGGGAATATGGCCTTCTTCGGGATCGGCGCGTACGCGACGGCCATCCTGACGAAGGACTTCGCCCTCGCGTTCCCGGTCGCGTTCCTGCTGGCCGGCTTGCTCGCCGTCACCTTCGCAGCTATCATCGGCATCGTCGTGCTTCGGCTCCGTGGCCACTACTTTGCCATTGCGACGCTGGGCGTCCTGCTGGTCGCGCAACAGGTCTCCCGCATCCTCGATATCACCGGTGGCGCCAGCGGCAAGATACTGCTGGAGACGCCATCGGCCGAGACCTTCTACTACCTGTTCCTCGGCGTTCTCGTCTTCGAGATGGGGCTCGTCTACTACCTCTCGGGGACACGCTTTGGCTTCGTGCTGAACGCCATCCGCGACGACGAGGAAAAGGCCACGGCGATGGGGTTCAATACCACCTACTACAAGACAGCCGCGTGGATGCTGGCCGGCCTGTTCACGGGCTTTGCCGGGGCCGCGTACAGCCTGTTCAACACGTTCATCGACCCCCAGACCGCCTACAACGGCGCGTGGAACGTGGAGCTCATCGCGATGGCGCTGCTGGGCGGGTCCGGCACCGTTGCCGGCCCCGTCATCGGCGCGTTCGGCCTCCACACCATCATCGAACTCGTGGAGACGTACGCCGTCGGGTGGCAGCTCGTCTTGCTCGGTGGGGCCGTCATCATCACTGTTATCGGCTTCCCCAAGGGGGTCGTCGGAACGCTCAGCGAATACGCGAGCCAGATGGACTACTACAAGCACGGCGGCATGGCCGCCACAGATACTGACGACGGATCGGAGGTGAGTGCCGATGAGTAAAGCGACGAGCGGCCCGGTGACCGACACGGACAGCGACCGTGCGGTGTTGCAGACGGACGGCGTCACGAAGCGCTTCGGCGGGCTGACCGCCGTCGACGACGTGGACATCGCAATCCACAGCGGCGAAATCGTCGGCCTCATCGGGCCGAACGGCGCCGGCAAGTCCACGCTGTTCAACTGCATCACCGGCACGCTGACGCCCGACGAGGGCCGGGTCTACCTGCAGGGCGAGGACGTGACGGACTGGCCCGAACACAAAATCGCGCGGGCCGGCCTGGGCCGGATGTTCCAGGAAACCCGCATCTTCGGGGACATGACCGTCCGCGAGAACCTGCTGCTTGCGGCACAGGAGGGCGGCGCTGACGTCTCAAGCCTCATGCGTCGCCCCGACAGTTCGCTGCTCGCCCGGACGGACGAACTGCTGGACTACGTCGACCTCGGCGGGCTGGCCGAGACCCGCGCCGGGCGGATGAGCTTCGGCCAGCAGAAGCTACTCGAGTTCGCGATGGAGCTGATGTCGGAACCGGAGATCCTGCTGATGGACGAACCGGCCGGTGGCATCAACCCCTCGATGCTTGGGAATCTCATCGACTACATCCGCAGTGCCAACGAGGAACAGGAGTCGACCATCTTCCTCATCGAACACAACATGGACTTCGTCATGGACATCGCCGACCGCATCTACGTCCTGGCCCACGGCGAACGTATCGCTGAGGGGACGCCCCAAGAGATACAGAACGACCAGCGCGTGCTCGACGCGTACCTCGGGAGGGAGTAAGTATGGCATCCACACCAGACGCCACGGGCGACTCGACCGGGGAGCCGGTGCTTCGGATGGAGAACGTCACAGCCGGCTACGGCAACACGACGGTGTTACACGACGTGAGCATCGCTGTCGAGGACGAACAGGTCGCCTGTCTCATCGGTCCGAACGGCTCGGGGAAGTCCACGCTGATGAAGAGCATCTACGGCTTCGCGGATGTCCAGACTGGGACAGTGTCGTTTCGGGGCGAAGACATCACTGGCCGGTCGCCACAGCAGAACCTCAGCAACGGGATGAGCTACGTGCTGCAAGATGCCAGCGTCTTCCCGGGGATGAGCGTCCACGAGAACATGCTGATGGGCGGGTACGTGTTCAACGACGACGACCGCGCCGCCGCCCGTGCCGAGGAACTGTACGCGGAGTTCCCGGTGCTCGCCGACCTCCGGAGCCAGTCTGCCGGCACCCTCTCGGGCGGCCAGCGTCGCCTGCTGGAACTGGCCCGCGCGCTAATGGTTGAACCGGACGTGATGATGCTCGATGAGCCGTCTATCGGACTCGAACCGCGGTTTATCGACGACGTGTTCGAGCGCATCAAGCAGCTCAACGACCTCGGGACGACCATCCTGCTCGTCGAACAGAACGCCGAAAAGGGGCTCTCTATCGCCGACCGGGGCTTCGTGCTCGCAAGCGGCGAAATCAAGTTCACCGGCACGGGGACCGAACTGCTTAACGACGAGGAAGTCGGACGCTTGTATCTAGGAGGGTAAAACATGTACACGATACTTGTCCCAGTCGACGCCGACGAAGACCGCGCTCGCGGCCAGGCCGCCTTCGTTGCGGAGCTACCGTCTGCCGAGACCGAGATCGAGGCCGTAATCACACACGCACTGACCAAGGAAGAAGCGGAAGCGCCCGAGGAGATACGCAACGTCGAGCGGATCTCGACAGTCAGGCTCGTACGCGACTATCTCGAGGACCACGATGTCGATGTCCAGCTAGCTGAGGGCCAGCAGCCGCCGGCTGACGGCATCATCGACCTAGCCGAGGAGTTCGATGTCGACCAGATCGTCATGGGGTCCAGAAAGCGGTCGCCGACCGGCAAGGCCGTGTTCGGGAGCGTCTCCCAGCAGGTCCTGCTTGAGGCGGACGACCCGGTCACCGTCGTCGGGTCTCGAGCTGAGTGAGAACGTCTCTCTCGGTGGCCCCGATTCGCAATCCTTATTGCGGTTATGCGTCCAACAACTGATGTACGCGAGCGACGCGCCGGTGTAGCTCAGACTGGCAGAGCGAATCCTTCGTAAGGATTAGGCCGAGGGTTCAAATCCCTCCACCGGCTTCCCTTTTCGAATCCCGTTCTACGAGTTAGCCGCGTTCTCTACGGAGACGACTTGTCGACAGTCGTAGGTGTTGCGTCGCTGTCCCGACGGTGCTCCGGGAGCGGGATAAAAACGACCCTCGGCAGTGATGCGATACGGCAACGGACTGCCGGGCGGAATTTCTAGCCGTAAACGATGGTCACACAGCACGAATTACTGGCGGAGACTGCGGTGTGCCCGCGAGACCGGCACGAGGGACGCACGTGCGGACAGTCAGATGGAGTGTGGTTCTGATGGATTTCCGAAACGCCTGGCACCGCGACACCGACGAAGACGTCTGTTGTATCGCATGCGGTGACACAGTTGCCCGGTCTGACGCCCGAGAATACGACAAGTACGGTAATCGCTGGAACCGCGATGACAAGTCCTTCGAATATCTGTGCAAGCCCTGCTACCAAGAGTACTGTCACTTCGGCCGGGCCGGGCTGGAAGACCGACTCGAAGCGGCCGGTGCCGGGACCGTGAGTCGAGACACGTTTCTCAGGCGCTATCACGATCTGGCCGAGGAAACGGAGCAGACCCGCGCCGACGGTCGCTGAGCCGAACGGTGGGTACTCCGTCCGGCGATGGGATACCGTCTCGGGAACGGTTCAGGGCGTGATGACCGCCCGGCCGTCTATCTCCCGGTTTTCCAGCATCTGTGCGACGGTGTTCACCTCGCTGAGGTCGTACTGGGTCGTGTGGAGGGTAACCGCGCCGCGGTCAACGAGTGCGACCAGTTCCTGCAGCTCGGTGTACTGACCGACGATGTTTCCCTGATAGGCGAATTCGCCGTTGACGAGCGCCTGCGCGGGTTCGTGGATATGGCCGCCGTAGCCGATGATGTGGTGGTCGCCGCCGGCGGCACAGATATCGGGCGCGAGCGCCGTCGTCTCATCGGCCCCGACGAAATCAAGGACTTGTGCGGCACCGACGCCATCGCTGATGGCTTCGACCTCGGCGGCGACGTCTTCGCTTTTTGGGTTGATGGTGTAGTGTGCACCGAGGTCGTCGGCGAGGTCGCGAGCGGACTGCTTGATGTCGACGGCGACGAGGTCGGCGGCACACATGGCGTCGAGGCACTGGAGGCCGATGTGACCGAGGCCGCCGATGCCGATAACGACCGCTGTGTCGCCGGGATTGAGTCCGTCGACGGCCTTCTTCGCCGCGTGATAGGCCGTGATACCGGCGTCGGCGTGCGGGGCGATGTCAGCCGGGTCGACGCCATCGGGGAGCGGGATGACCGACCGGTCGCTGGTCAGTAACTGGTCGGCGAAGCCGCCGTCGGTCGTCAGTCCGTTGAACGCGTCGTTCTCGCAGTACATGGTCTCACCTTGCCGGCACGGTCGGCAGGTCCCGCAGGTCTGGACCGGGTGGCAGATGACTTTGTCGCCTTCCGAGACGATGTCAACGTCGTCGCCCGTCTCGACGACTGTGCCGGCGTTCTCGTGGCCCAGCGTCATCGGGAGGTCCTGCGGGACGTACTGCTCCCACATTCCCTCGATGATGTGATTGTCAGTCTGGCACCAGCCGGCTCCGTCGACTTCGACGATGACATCATCTCCGGCTGCGACCTGTGGCGCACCTACGTCGTCTATCGAGAGCCCGTTCGACATGTCGTGCGTGTACTCGTGGAGTCTGGCTGCGCGCATCGTCCTGTATCCGGACGAAACGACAATAAACCCATATTATAAAAAATCGTATATATTGGCTGTATCGTTGTCAACCCGTCTGGAAGAGTGTCGAGCAGTCGGTCGGCGTTGCGTCCGAATATAAAAACAGCGGTGCGGTGACGCAGCTACTCAGTCCCGACTGGCAAGCAGCGCGGCCCCCAGCAGTGCCACGACGGCGACGGGAATTCCCATACCGGGACCGAAGGCCGACGAGGGGGCGGGGCTGGTCGCGCGGATTGGGTCCTCGACCGGCTCATCAGCCGCGTACTCCCAGACAGCGGTCTCGTTTTGAACGATATCAGCGTTCGAAGACGAGATGTCGGCGGGCATCGTCAGCCGGTACTCGACTGCGACGCCGTCGCCGAAGGCTACATCAGTATCCTCGTTCGCAGTAACGAACGTCCGGTCTTCGAACGTGACGTTGCCCCCGCTCGCGTTGACCGACACATCGCTTTCCGGGCCGGGGTTCCAGTCCGTGAATGTCATCGAGAGCGTGACGTTCTCACCCTCCAGTTCTTGTTCGTACGTGTAGTTCGACATTCGACTGGTGTTCACGTCGGCCAGAAGATATCCTTCGACCGAGTCATAGCCTTCCTGCTGGGCCTGATTCTGAAGCCCGTCGTACACTGACGGGGACATTTCGAGGGTCAGGTCGTACTCAGAAACTGTGCCGTCGGCGGCCACAGTCGAGTCAACCGTCGCCGTCACACAACCGGATAGCACGACGAGGGCAGCGAGGCCGATTGCGGGGATAATCCGATGCATACCTCACCGAATCGGATGCGGTGGAATAAGCCTTGTTACCGAAGTCGGTCCGGCTCAATGTGTCAGGACCAGCAGCTGGTCATCAGTCCGGACCAGACAGAAGGGCGACCCGGGGTTTCCGAAGGTGTTTGTCCGTTTGTCGCTGATAAAGAGCGTCTCGAACTCGTTGCCACAGGCCGGACAGGCGAACCCCTCTCGGTTCGACAGCGTCATCGTACCCCGGTCGTCTTTCAGCAGCTTGAGCCCGTGTCGGTACTCGTGAACGTCAAAGCTCCCGCTGATGTCTAGCCGATCCATACGTGTGAAACGAGCGGCGGCTGTCTAAAACTCGTCGGCGACTTACACCAGGTTCGCGCCCATGTAGAGCACGACGACGAGGAAGATCCAGACGATATCGACGAAGTGCCAGTACATCGACGCCGTCGAGACGGAGGTGTGCCGTTCAGCCGAGTACTGCCCGTAGTACCCGCGGATGAAGACAATACCGAGGAGTACAGCGCCCATCGTGACGTGGAGCCCGTGGAGCCCAGTCAGCCCGTAGAACGCGGACCCGTAGATGCCGCCACCGATTGTAAAGCCCTTGTGGACGATGAACTCGTAGTACTCGTAGACCTGTCCGCCGATGAAGACGATGCCCAGTAGCAGCGTCGCGCCCAGCAGCTTCAGGAACCGGCTGCGGTCCCCGTTACGGAGCGCGACGTGACTGAAGTGCAGCGTCACGGAGCTGGCAATCAGAATCAGCGTGTTAATAATCACCAGCGAGCCGAAGACTTCGGGCACTGCCGCCTGTGTCCAGACCTCGCCGCCGCGCACAATGAAGTAGTACACGAAGCCAGCGCCGAACGTGGCGATTTCGCTCCCGAGGAACAGGAGCATGGCGAACTTCAGCGTCTTGTCCGAGTGGTAGTCCGTCCCGCGCTCCCAGAAGTCCGAGACGAAGGCGTGGTACAGCCAGCCGTAGATGCCAACGAGGAAGAGGCCGACACTCCCGGCCATCGCTCCTGCCCCGACAGTCTGGCTGACAAGTGCGTTCTCACCCATCGAGAGCACGAGCAGGGCCGCGCTGACGTAGATGCCCGAACCACCGATCGCCGTCACAAAGGGCCACCAGCTGGCCTCGCCGAACCCGTGGGGCCAGTCCTCCGTCGCCGGGAGGTGGTGGTCCCCGTGCCCGTCGTCCGCGTGTTCATCGGAGACACTCATACTAGGGCCCTTGCGAACGGAATACTAAAAGCCCATCCAATTCCCTGCGGCCTGTGCCACCGCAACCCCGATCCGACGGGTGCCTCGCCGGCATCCCGGAAACTACACGGGGGCGAAGCCCCAACTATCGACGATGACATCTGGGAGGCGTCGTACGGTCGCGCTGGTGGTGTGCGGACTGGGCTGGCTGGCCGCGACGGGGACGGCAAGCGCACACGGCGGCAGTCTCGCCGGCGGCGGCCGCGAGTCACTGACGATCCCGACGTGGCTCTTTCTGAGTACCGGCGGCGCGGCCGTCGGCGCGTCGTTCCTGCTGGCGTCGTTTGTCACTGACCGCGCGTTCATCGAGCGGATACACGACTGGGGGCGACCGCTGTCGGGTAATTTCGAAGGCATCCTGCGGCTCGCTGGGCAGCTCATCGGGCTTGCCGGACTCGCCGCAGTGTTCGTCGTCGGCTTCATTGGGCCGACGAACGCCCGGACGAATCTCGCAATACTGCTCGTCTGGGTCGGCTGGTGGGCCGGGCTGACGATGACGACGTACCTCGTGGGGAACAGCTGGGCGACGCTCAATCCGTTCAAGACCCTCGCGGGGTTTCTCCCGACACTCGACCGAAGTTACCCGGCCCGTGTCGGGTCGTGGCCCGCCGTCGGCGGCCTGCTCGTGCTGGTATGGGTAGAGGTCGTCAGCCCGCTCGCTGACCAGCCCCGACTGCTCGCGTCAGTTGTCGCCGGCTACGCTGTGGTGACACTCGCGGGCGCGCTCGTGTTCGGGCCTGACGACTGGTTCGCTCACGCCGACCCGGTGGAACGGGTGTTCCGCTACTACGGTCGCTTTGCACCCATCGGCCGCGATGAGGACGGACTCCGACTCCGACTCCCCGGCATGGACCTCTCGACGCCGCGGCTGGTCGACGGGCCTGACGAGGTCGCCTTCGTGGTCGCCCTGCTGTGGGTCACGACATACGACGGGCTGGTCACGACGCCGGCTTGGCGCGACCTGACGACGCCACTCGTCGCAGCCGGTGTCCCGCCGCATCTCCTGTATCCGGTCGCGCTCGGCGTCGGCTTCGCCGGCTTCCTCGGCGTGTATCGACTCGCGGTCCGGCTCTCCCGCGATATGTCGGACACGTATCTGACCCCGGCTGTTCTCGCACGGCGGTTCGCGCCGCCGCTCGTCGCCATCGCCGTTGGTTATCATTTCGCGCATTACCTCGGATACTTCCTCGTGCTCGCGCCCTCGCTGGCTGTCGCGCTTACGTCGCCGTTTGCGAATCCGGCAGTAGTGCCGACCGTCGACCTGCCGGCGTGGTTCGGCGCGGTCGCGCTCGCGTCGGTCATCGTCGGTCATCTGGTCGCTATCTGGGTGGCCCACGCCGCCGCATACGACCTGTTTCCCGCGCGGCTGCAGGCGATTCGGTCGCAGTACCCGTTCATCGCGGTCATGGTGTTTTATACGATGACGAGTCTCTGGGTCGTCTCACAGCCGGAGGTGGCACTCCCACATCTATGACTGACACAGCAACCCAGCCGGTAGCTGATGCGGCAGCGACAAGTACCGACGACGAACCAGCCTACGATGTCCCGGCCGACGCCACAGCCCACACGTGTTCGTACTGCGGCCGGCCGTTCGCCCGCGAGTCTTGGCTCGCGCTCCACCGCGGTCTGGCCCACCCTAACGAACTTGGCGACGAGGAGATTGAGGCCTTTCGAGCGGCCCACAGCGAGGAGGAAGAGTCGCTTTCGACGTTCCGACTCCAAGCACTGGGCGCGCTCGTACTCCTCTACTTTGGCTTCCTGATGGTGTACGCACTCGTGTAGTCTCCGGGTGTCACGCTGTCACCGACACAGCGGACGGGAAGCGAAGCGTTGATGGGTCGCAGGTGACCAACAGATGGGTATGGACCTTCGCGTTATCGACAAATCCGACACGGAACTCTCTATCGAAATCGCCGGTGAGGACCACACGTTCATGAACGTCATCAAAGGGGCGCTGCTGGAGACAGAGGGCGTCACGGCGGCGACCTACGACGTGAACCCGGAACAGTCCGGTGGCCAGACGGACCCGGTGCTGACAATCAAGACCGAGGAGGGCGTCGACGCGCTGGAAGCGCTCGAAGACGGAACCGACGCCGTCATCGAGAAGGCAGACAGCTTTACCGACGCGTTCGAAGCCGCCGCGTAATTCTAACAGAGCACGTACGTGACGAACACGCGTTCGTCCGGACCAACGTGGATGTCGAGACCGATCAGTCCGTCCTCCGCTCTCTGAATCCTGTTGCCTCGCTCAATGTAGCTGTCGACGAGTGCGGTCGCCAGTGCCGTCTCGTTCTGGTACTGGCTGAGTGACTGCGGCGTCCGGTCGTAGGCCACCTCGTAGCTGACCACGACTGGGCGCTCACACGAGGGGGCGAACCGGGAGACCCCTTCGCGCGTCGGCCGCTCGCCGTTGTCGTATCGCGCGTCGACACGGCCCTTGTTGTAGTAGGCTGCGGCGTCGTCTAGGGTCGCGTTCCGCGAGACCGTCCCGCCGCCGACGCCCGACCGCCGGACGTTGTACACGTCGACGTAGGTGCCCTCGACTGCGGCGAGCGAGAGCGAGTCGACGGTGTCGCCGCTTCCGGCGGGGGATGCGATCTGCGGTGGGCCGGCGGGGGTTTCGGCGGCGAAGCCCGGCAGCGTGATGCCGCCGACAGCAGCAAGCACAATGAGGCCGAGCAGCAGTGCCACGGCGGCGTAGCCGAGCACGTACTTCGTTTCGAGCACGTCCAGCCAGCCGGTCTTTATATCATCCAGCGGGTCGTCCTCCGGCGGCCCCGTCCGTCGCTCGAAGTTACTCCCGCCACAGCGTTTGCACGGCGGCGAGTTCTTCTGGTGCTGGCGACCGCAGTCCAGACAGACCCATCTGGGTCCGCCCTCGACGACTTCTTCGTTGACTTGCGTCACGGCCTCTTCGAAGGAACCGTGTCCGCAGTTGTCACACGGCGGGTCATTTTCCTCGTGAGGTTTGCCACACCACTCACACCGCCATTTCATTGGTGATGCTCCGTGGTGGGCGGATAAAGCCTGCCCGATGCTAGGCCACGGCGCTGCGACTCTCCGGAGCCGTACCCCCACTGTCGCTCAGCCAGTTGACGCCCCGGGTACGATCTCCCCCACGGACGGGTACTGCCAGCGACTGCCGAATCTGTGCCCGCTGACGCCGACAGCTGATACCGAACGCCGAGACGCGGAAAAAACCGAGGCCATCCGAGACGCCCAGAGAACTGCGTCATACAAAGAAAGAGACAGGTACGGCTATTTACTATTTCGACCCCAGGCCGGGGACGGTGTTACAGTCGGACCGGAATCCCCTTGCCGTTGAGATACTCCTTGGTCTCGGCGATGGAGTACTCGCCGAAGTGGAAGATAGAGGCGGCGAGACCGGCGTCCGCGCCGGCGTCGACGAACACTTCCTCCATGTCCTCCGGGCCGCCACAGCCAGAGGAAGCGATAACCGGCGTCGAGACGGTGTCACAGACGGCTTTCATCAGCGGGATGTCGTAGCCATCCTTGGTCCCGTCGGCGTCGATAGAGTTGACGAACAGCTCGCCCGCGCCGCGCTCTTCTGCTTCGGTGGCCCACTCGATGACGTCCAGTCCAGTTCCCTCGCGCCCGCCCTTGACGGTGCATTCGAACCAGCAGGACTCGCCGTCGACCTCGGTGTAGTGCTCGCCGTCGTTGTCAAAGCGCCGCCGGGCGTCGACGGAGATGACGATGCACTGGCTCCCGAAGGCTGCCGCGCCCTCGTTGATGAGGTCCGGTTCGGCGATGGCCCCGGAGTTGATCGAGACCTTATCGGCACCGGCCCGGAGCGTCTCTTTGATGTCAGCACGGGTACGGATACCGCCGCCGACGGTCAGCGGAATGAACACTTCGTCGGCCACAGCCGAAACTGTATCAAGCATCGTCTCGCGCCCCTCGGCGGAGGCGGTGATGTCCAGAAAGACGAACTCGTCAGCGCCGGACTCGTTGTAGGCTTTGGCCATCTCTACCGGGTCGCCGGTGTACTCCAGGTCCTCGAAGTTGACTCCCGTGTACACCGCCGCGTCCCCGTTCTCGTCCACGTCCACGTCGATACAGGGGATGATCCGTTTTGTGAGCGTCATTCGATAGCTGTGGATTCGACACAACGCCGCTTGACCGTTTCGACTGGTGCAAGTGTCTGGCCGATACGCAGTGCCAATCCGACAGCTACACGTACGACGCTCTTGAACCACCGACTATGGCAGACGACCACCACGAGGAGGACCGGCCGGATTACGACCCTGAACACGTCGAACTCCCCGCGCGCGAACCGCCGCTTCGGTCGACGGCCCCACAGAGCGCGTTCACCATGTCGCAGGTCGGCACAGGGCTCGGCGTACTGCTGGTCGGACTGGTTCTCACCTTCGGTCTCGCGCTGGCGCTGGCCTGAGACGGTCGATATGGCCTCACCGACCGGCATAAATATCAGATCTGATATTTCTGGGGAGGGGTATATAGGCTTACACGTCAATAACTGTTGTACGATGCCGTCCCAGTCAGACGCACGTACGGCGGTCGCTACGGGAACGTCAGTGGCGACTGCTGGGAAACGCGCTGGCCGGGAGGCGACAAGCACTGCTCGTGACCGGCTTGACGCCGAGCGAGTGGATTTCTGTCAAGTGTTTGCTAGCTCTGAGTTCGATGCTGAAGCCGTTCTGGCGGGCGTGAATGCGCTCGTCGGCGACGAGACAGCCGTTGTCGGCTGTACAGCCAGTGGCACGTTCACCGAGGAGCGAGCGATGGATACCGGCGTGGCCGTCACGCTCGTTACCAGTGATTCGTTCCGGTTCGATACGGCCCTTGCTGCTGGCCTCAGCGACAACACCCGTGGGACTGTCAGAGACGCTGTCCGGTCGCTTCCTGGAAACATCGAAGAACCGTACCAGTCAGCGATCGTTCTCCACGACGGTCTCGCAGGTGTCGGTGAGCAGTTGTCGTTGTCGGTCCAGCGACGGCTCGGCCCCTATGTCGAATTCGCAGGTGGGGCAGCGTCTGACGGTCTCCGGATGGAGTCAACGCCGGTGTTTTGTGATGCGTCGGTTGTCGAGGACGCAGTCGTTCTCGTACTCGTTTCCGGCGAGAAACGTCCGATCATTACTGTCAACCACGGTCACAGCCCCATCTCGGAGCCTTGGGAGGTAACTGATGTCTCCGGAAACGTGGTTCACGAACTCAACGGTGAGCCAGCCTTCGACGTGTGGAAAGACGCCGTCCGAGACCACGTTGCGGAGACGTTAGGGGTCGCGGTCGATGATGTCCCCGTCGGTTCAGCGCAGCTCAGGAAGCTCATGGTCGCATACCTGTTTGGCATCGACCAGGGTGACACCTACAAGATTCGCTGGCCACGGACTGCGATTGAAGAGACTGGCGCACTGCAGTTCGCCGTCGATATTCCGGCGGGGACTGTCCTTCGGATAATGCATGGCGACAGACGGGACCAGATCAGGTCCGCCGAGCAGGCTGCTGTCGACGCTGTCTCGCTGTGCGACGGTAATATCGCCGGCGCGTTCGTCTACGACTGCGCGTGCCGTCAGATTCTCTTCGACGACGCGTTTCCGGCGGCTGTCGACGGTATCACGTCGACCCTGTCGGCTCCAGTCGCTGGGTTTGAGACGTACGGGGAGCTGTGTATGCAGGCCGGACAGCTCAGTGGCTTTCACAACACGACAACGGTGCTTTTCGCACTGCCGGAGTAACAGATGGATCGAACAGGACTCGTTTCAAAGTTCGCAGAAACGGTGGGCATCGAGAAGGCGTCGGCTATCGTCGACGACGCGATAGCTGACCTCGGTATCAGCGACGAAACGGAGATAGACAACACGGATGCACAGGACATCTGTGATATAATCCAGCACAACCACGAGGGATACGTCGCACTCGTCGCGAGTGAACTCCGCGTACAGCTGGCGGCACAGGAACGATTTGACGCGCTTCTGGGAAACATTCCGAACCCGGCTGTCGTCGTCGGGTTCGAGCAGCGAGAACCGTACGTCAAGTCGATCAACGAAGCGTTTGCGGAGTCGTTTGGCTACGACCAGACGGATGCAGTCGGAGCGAAGCTTCGGACACTCCTTGCGCCACCCGGGTCCGACGCCGAAGGTATCAGGACAGACTGGTGGGAACAGACCGGTCAGTCAGAGCAAGAGGTCAGACGGATGACCGCATCAGGCGAGGTCCGGACGTATCTGTTCCGGAGTACGATTGTCACCCGTGACAGCAGCCAGCTGGAAGGGTTCGGGATATACACCGACATCACAGATCGAAAGCGCCGGGAGCAACAGCTGAAACACCAGAACGAGCGGCTCGACGAGTTTGTCAGTATCGTCAGCCACGACCTTCGGAACCCGTTGAACATCGCCTCCGGTCGCACCCATCTCCTGCTTGATGACATTGAGGATGGGGCTGTGCAGGAAGGGCTACAGGAAATCGCTGCAGCACACGACCGGATGGCCCAGATTCTCGATGATACGCTGACGCTCGCGCGCCAGGGGCGAGTCGTCGGAGAGACCGCGAGCGTCTCCATCGAAACCGTCGCCGCCGACGCGTGGCAACAGGTCGAAACCGAGGACGCAACGCTTACCATCGAAACCGAAGCGACCGTCGAGGCGGACGCCGAGCGCCTCCAGCAGCTCTTCGAAAATCTCTACCGGAACGCCATCGAGCACGCGGGCGCTGACTGCTCCGTTGTTGTGTCTGTGCCCGAGAGACACGAGCAGAGTGGGTTCTCCATCGCGGACGATGGTCCCGGTATTCCACCGGACGACCGTGAGCTGGTGTTCGAACACGGCTACTCAACGAACTCGGACGGGACGGGCTTTGGCCTGTCGATCGTTCAGAGCATCGCTGAAGCACACGGCTGGTCGGTCGCGGTTACAGAGAGTGAGATGGGCGGGACGCGGTTCGATATCCGCTGGTAATCAGGCCAGTTCGTCGTCGATAACTGACCGCAGAGCGGCGATTTCCGCGGCGTCGTACTGCAGTTGCTCGTCGGTGACGGCGATATCGAGGTGGTTCGAGCCGGTGGCCTCACCGAGCTCCGTCACCGGCGCGACGCCATCGAAGGCCTCACGGACTGCTGCCGGGTCGGTCGTCTCGAACACGACGCGGCCGGGCCGCTCGTTGAACAGGAGTCGGTTCTTGGTCCCGCGGTCGACCGTTTCGATTTCGACCGACGCGCCGGCGTCCTCGTGGACCATCTCTGCCAGCGTCACCGCGAGGCCACCGTGGCTCACGTCGTGGCTCGCGAGCACGTGGTCAGCGTCGGCGACCTCGGCAATCGTTTCGATGGCCTCCGTCGAGTCCGCCGGGAGGGCGGGGAAGCGGTCGGTACCGCCGAACTGCGCGGTGTACTCTGAGCCGCCCAGCCGCGGGTCGGTCTCGCCTTCCAGCGCGGTGTCGCCGACGACCACGAGCGTTCCCTCGCCGGACAGCGACAGCGGCGGAGCGTCGTAGCCTTCCTTGACCCCGACCAGTGCGAGCGTCGGCGTGGGCGGAATCGGCCCCTCCTGGGAGTCGTTGTACAGCGAGACGTTGCCGCCGACGACCGGCACGTCGAGGTCGCTGCACATGTCGGCCAAGCCGTCGACGATACCTTTGAAGCCGCCGTAGACATCCGGCTTCTCGGGGTTTCCGCCGTTCAGGCAGTCCACGGCCGCGTGGGGCGTCGCGCCCTTCGCGGCGACGTTGGTGGCGTTCTCCAAGGCGACGGCGCGAGCGCCCTCGTAGGGGGCCGCGTCGGTCCAGTTGGGGTCCGCGCCGGCCGAGAAAGCGAGGCCGGTGCCGGCTTCGCGGATGGCGAGCAGGGCGGCGTCGTCCCCCGGCAGGACGCTCGTGCGGACCTGCACCTCGTGGTCGTACTGGCGGTACACCCACCGCTTCGAGGCGCAGTTCGGACTGGCGACGATGCGCTCGAAGGCTTCCTCCAGTGACACGGTCGGCAGGTTCCGTTCCTGTTTCGGTGGCGCGTCGCTCGGCAGGTCGTTCATCGGCGCACCGTCCCCGAGGAACACGGCGTCCACGTCGACGACCGTCTCGCCCTCGAAGGTACAGACGTAGTTCGTACCCGGCTCGGTGAGTTCGCCGATGACCGAACAGCCGAGGTCGAACCGCTCGGCGAGTTCGGCCACGCGGTCGACGTTCTCCGGCGCGACCTCGTAGACCATCCGCTCCTGGCTCTCGGCGAGCAGGTACTCCATGGCGTTCATGTTTGGCTCGCGCTCGTGGACGCGGTCGAGCTCGATGCGCGCGCCGAGGCCGCCCTTGGCGACGAGTTCCGAAGACGCCCCACCGAGGCCAGCGGCCCCGAGGTCGCGGGCCGACTCGACGAGGCCCTCGTCCAGCAGCGCCTCGTTGCACTCGATGAGCAGTTTCTCCGAGTACGGGTCGCCGACCTGCACAGCCGGCCGGTCCTCCGTTTCGGCGTCCTCGGCGAGGTCCTCGCTGGCGAATGACGCGCCGCCGAGGCCGTCCCGGCCCGTCGCGTTGCCGACGAGGACGAGCTTGTTGCCCGGCTCCTGTGCCTCGGCGGTGATGGTCCGCTCGGGTTCCAGCAGGCCGATACAGGAAACGTTCACGAGCGGGTTCCCCTCGTAGTCGTCGTGGAAGGCGACGCTACCGGTGACGGTCGGGACGCCGATACAGTTCCCGTAGTGGGAGATACCCTCGACGACGCCCTCGAAGAGATAGCGGGAGTGCTCTCGGTCGAAGTCGCCGAAGTACAGGCAGTCGGCTAGCGCGATGGGATACGCGCCCATCGACAGTGTATCGCGGACGATACCGCCAACGCCCGTCGCCGCCCCGTCGAAGGGGTCGACGTAGGACGGGTGGTTGTGGGACTCGACGCCCATCGTGATGTACATCTCCTCGCCGTCACCGTGGGACGGCAGGGAGACGACGGCTGCGTCGTCGCCGGGGCCGATGACGACCTGCTCGCCCTCGGAGTCGAACGCCGACAGCAGGGGGCGAGAGGAGCGATACGCGCAGTGTTCGCTCCAGAGGTTCTCGAAGAGAGCGGCCTCCGCCCGTGTCGGCTCCCGACCGATCTCCTCGACCACGAGTTCGTGGTCCGCGTCGGACAGGCTCATTACCTCGTCGTGGCCGCCCACAAGATAAGTCCCTTTCCATGCACCCGCGCCGGCAGCACACGAACGTACAACAGCGTCGGGAGCACACGTCCCACGCGAGGTGAGTGACCTGTTCAACGACCCGCAGCCAATAGCTGAAACGCATGTCTGACTACGAGCTTCCACTTCCCTCGACTATGGTTTTCAGGAAGTGAAGATGAAGACGTAGCGCAGTCATAATGAGGTCCTGTGCCGGTATTCTGCAGGAACCACACGGAACTCTTTTTTCAAATCAGATAACTGGCCCTCGCAGTATATATGGCCGCTAGACGTACCCCGGTACAGGATGGGGTCCGCGGATAGCGACTGGCTGACGCTGGAGGGGAGTTCCTTCTCTGTCCGGTCGTTCTCCAGCGTGTGGGCGGTGGCGCTGGCGACCTACGGCGTCGGCGACGTGGTTACTACCATCGCCATCGTCTATTTCGTCCCGACGTTCACCGAGGCGAATCCCGCGATTCGGTGGGCGATCCAGTCGTTCGGCGGCGGTGGCTTCCTCGGACTCAAACTGCTTGTTATCTACTGTTGTCTCGGCTTGAGCATCTGGGGTGGCGTGCTGGAGGAAGACCCACTGCTCTACTACGGCCCGCCGGTGCTCCTGACAGTGCTTGGCCTCGTCGTGACCGGCTTCAATCTCACGCTCCTGTTTTCTTGAAAACTCCCACAGGCGCACCCCTTCGAAGTAGCGACGCTAGCAAGTGAGATGTCCCAGCGGGACCGGGCTACGCAACCGTCGTGTTGCTGGTGGGTGTCCCGTTCGACTCGTCGGTAGCCGGTGTCGGGGTTTCAGTCAGGAGCGCACTCGGTGGCGGCGAGCCACTGCCGCCGCTTTCGGTCGGCGTAGAGTCGGTTCCGGCCGGTGTCTCTGCCGAGGGTGACTCTGTCGGAGTAGGCGGCGTCTCAACGGCGGGCTGGTTGGGAGCCGGGTCGTTAGTGTCGGTGAGACCGAGAGTTCCGACACCAGCGCCGATGGCGGCGAGTAAAACGAGAAGAACGAGTCCCAGAAGCCGCTTGTTGTAGGTCCCGTCCGCATCTCGGACGATGCCGCTACTCATGTCAGTTTCGCCCCCGGCTGGCTGTGGCATCGCGGTGGAAGTGCAGTACTATCATTTTTTGACACGCTGTTACCCTTTTCGTAGAGAGACCCCTCCACGGTCCCACCAAGCCACCGATATCCCACCCCAGTCGACTCGGCTTACGATATGTCGCCCAGCAGACCGTATAATGGTTTCCATGTTTTCAGCCGTCACAAAAGGTTGGTTCTCCCCGCAGTATTCTGCCAGTGTGGTTGCCCGGACCGACTGCCAGCGGGTATGCTTCACGAGGTTACGGAGCACGCTACGCTGCGGGCTGTCGGCTGTCAGAACGGGACGCTCTCGTCGGACGCTTCGCCTTCATCGTCGGCTTGGAGTTCACCGGTGTGTCGGTACCGTGTCTCGAGTTGCTGGAGTTTGTCGTTGATACTCGTACTCTGGTGGTGATCCGGGCTTACGCGAACGCGGACAAGATCATACTCGTGGCGGTCCGAGAGCCCATTCCAGGCGCGGAACGCGCCGACAGTCAGC
The DNA here is from genome assembly GCF_003666065.1 of Haloarcula sp. Atlit-7R. NCBI lineage: Archaea > Methanobacteriati > Methanobacteriota > Halobacteria > Halobacteriales > Haloarculaceae > Haloarcula > Haloarcula sp. Atlit-7R. Next base: position 83,284 of record NZ_QXIK01000010.1, read on the forward strand.
GTGTCGCTCTGGGGGCAGAACTCGGTCGTCGGCGTGAACTCCGCTCTGAGAACACTGCCGTCGTCGGGTTCACGGCCGTAGCGGAAGCCCGCGTCCGGGTGCCGATGGTCGAGGTTCAGTCGTGCGAGGTTGTACCCAAAGGTCATGTCGTACACGCCACGCTCGTCGAACAGGTCCATCGTGAGGCGGTGGAAGGCAGCGTGGTCGGCACCGGTCAGTACCGCTGTCTCAGACAGAAACGGGCCGGGGTCGGGGTTGTGTTCGAGAACGAAGGTTCCGTAGCTGTCAAACCCGACGTCTGAGCCGCCGCGGAGGCCGGAGAGAAGGCTCATAGTGGAGTGAACGGGTGGCACACATCAGGGCCTACTCCCGAACGTGTTCGGGGCAACCCCCTCCCCGACTCCCGGCGAACACGCAGGTGATGCCAGCAACCACACTCGACCTGCGTGAGACGCCGCCGCCCGAGCGACACTCGAAGATACACGACTCCTTTGAGGCGCTGTCGTCCGGGGAGACGCTTCGGATCATCAACGACCACGAACCGAAGCCACTGTTCTACGAAATGCAAGCCGAGGTCGAGGCGTTCGACGCGGCGAACTACCAGTGTGAGCAGGACGGTCCAGAAAAGTACGTCGCGGACCTCCCGAAACAATGAGCGAATCTACTGCCGCAAAAACGGAGCGAGCAACGCTCGACGGCGGCGAAAACGGCCGGACGAGGTTGTTTGAGGGGGAGCCGAAGACGGTCCAGTTGACGCTTGGTGCGGGCGAGTCGATTCCGGCGCACAAGCATCCCGGTCGGGACATCGTGTTCGTCCTCCGTTCAGGCGCTGTGGACCTGACGCTCGGTGACGAGACGCTGTCACTCTCTCCCGGTGATGTCGTCCGGTTTGACGGGGATCAGGACATCTCCCCCACCGCAGCGGCGGACAGCGAGGCACTGCTCGTTCTGGCGGCGTCGTCGGAGTAGGCGCATACTGGTCGGCTGTCTCTTCGTTCGAACATCGTATTCTGCGGACGCACTAGTCGCCAGGGGAGTACGACCGCTCGCCTCACTCGAACAGGGAAATCGCCGTTTCGATCCGCTCGTCGTCCGCGTTCTTTGCCGCGTCCTGAAGACTTGCACGGGGGACAGCGAGCAGTCGCTCGACGAGCCGCTCGCTCAGTTGTTCCACCGCCAGCCGCTGGGCAGCCGTCAGGTCACCGTCCTGCTGGAGCTGTGACAGCGTCTGTTCGAGTTGCTCCTGCTGAATCTTCGCACCGCGGCTGTTGATACGAGCGACCGCTTCGTCGACATCGACAGGGGACTCCGTGCTCCGACTCATCTTCGCCAGATGACCGTCACTGTCGTGTCCTCGGTCTCAACACTTTCGAAGTCGTATCCTCTGTCTTCGAGTTTCGGATAGAGGTGCTGTGGGGCACGGTCGTTGAACTGGACGAGAACAGTATCGTCGTCGAGGTCCGCAAGCAACTCCAGCGTCTGCTTGAGCGGCTTCGGCGGCCCCAGCGACTGCACATCGAGGGATTCCGTCGGCGCGTCATCGGGCGCATCGGTTTCCGAAACCAGGGCCGCGGTCTGGGCTGTTGGTTGGTGGTTCGGTGTCATGTGTCTTCGTTTGGTTGTAAGCGGGCCGACCCTTTTCCCGAACATATTCGGCCACACTGCCAGCAGGGACAGAACCGTATCAGACGATAATGAGCGGAATACCTGCTGATGTGGACGCTGACGCCGCACCGCCGATGACGGTTCCGCTGCGTCATTTCGTCGTCGCGCTGGCGTTTCTGGTCGCCGGTGTCACCGTCGGTGTCGTCGAGGGTCGGGCCGGCCACCTCGCGCAGGTCCACCTGCTGCTTGCGGGATGGGTCTGTCTCACCATCATGGGCGCACTGACGCAGTTTGTCCCAGTCTGGTGTGGCATCGAACTTCATTCGCATCGCCTTGCCGCTGTGCAGTTACCACTCGCAGCGGTCGGGTTCGTAGGGCTGGCAGCTGGCTTCCTAACGGGGACTCCCGAGCTATTGCCAGTTGCTGGCGCAATCGCGCTGGTCGGGGTCTGGACCCTCTGTTACAACGTCGGGCGGACGCTACTCACTGCGAAGCCCGACGTCACGGCGATTCACTTCGGCTGGGCACTGGTGTTTTTCGCCCTCGTGACGGCTGCGGGGTTGGTGCTGGCGCTGGACCACGCCGCCGGCGTCCTCCCGCTTTTGGGAATCGGCCGGCAGGGGCTCTTGCTGGCCCACGGAACGCTCGCCGTGTTCGGCGCGGTCCTGACTACTGTCGCGGGCGCGCTGGCCCAGCTCGCCCCGATGTTCACCCAGGCCGACACCGGCCGCATTGACACGGCGGTCCAGCGGGTTGAGACCGCTTGTTATCCGGTCGGCGTCCTTGTCTTGGCTGGCGGTCGCCTGGTCGGCTCGCTCGTTCTGGCCCGGCTCGGTGCAGTACTGGTCGCTGCTGGGCTCGGCGTGGTGGCGGTGCTTCTGGCGCGACAGCTTATCGGTGCGCGAGTCGAGTGGTCACCGATGCTGACCCGCTACAGCGTCGCAGCGTTGTCGCTGTTTCTCTGGGCAGGCCTGACGGCGGTCGCGTGGTGGACCGACCCGCTGGCGTACACCGGGCTGCTCGGTCAGCCGTCGACAGTATTGCTCGTCGGCGGCGTCGGCTTTGTCGTCTTCGGGACGCTGTATCACGTCGTCCCGTTCATCATCTGGGTCCATCGGTACAGCGACCGTCTCGGTTTCGAGGACGTGCCGATGGTCGATGACCTGTACGACCACCGTATCGCGGCGGTCGATGGCGTTGCACTGACTATCGCATACGCCCTTCTCGTGAGTCAGCAGTGGCTTGAGACACCGAACGGCACGGCACTAGCAGTCGGGCTACTCGCGTTTTTCGGGACCGTCCTGTTCGCGGGTAACCTCGTCGCCGTCTTCGTCGAGCATAGCCCACAATCGCTGCCGACACTCCTGACCGGCCGTGAACGCACGCCCGCCGAGGACTCGTGACTCAGGTCGTCGTGGTCGGTTGATCGGTGTACAGCGAGTACGTCAGAATAAAGAATCCAGCAGCGGTGAACAGTTCTTCGACAGTGACGCTCTGTGCCACCGGCAGCCCGACGAGCTGGTGGAGGCTCCCGCCGAGTATTGCGCCCAGCGTGACGAACCCGATGCCGAAACAGAGCGCCCGCATCGCCGGTGCCTGAGTGCGACGGTATGCGCGGTAGGTCAACGTCGTCAGTACCACACCACAGAACAGTGTGACTGTCTTCATTCCGATTAACAGCACTGCGTTCGCTCCGAGCATGCTCCTGATTGACACGTCCGTACAAATATACCGTCCGTAGCGTTTCCAGTCGGTGGGAATCCCACCGTCACGACGCGAAACGGACCAGCGGCCCGTTCCGACGAGATCGAGGCGGAAGAAGCGAATCTGTTACCGGGTGGGCGCTCTCCGTGCTCGCTACCGCACGTACAGCGAGTACAGGATGATGCCCAGACCGATGGCTGTTAGCGAACTCGACGTGAAGACGCTTACCGGAAGCAGTTCTTGGCCGAGATACCTGCCGATGGCGATGTCGAGCACGCCGCCGGCAAACGCACCGAGCGTCACCACGCCGAACCCGTATGTGAGCCACTTGTGCTGGGGGCTTTTCGTCCGGCTGTACGCCTGATACGAGTAGTACGTTATCAGTCCACCAAGAATGAGGATCAGTGTCTTCGAGACGACGATGCCGACCTGTGAACTTGGGATGTGTACCATGGTTATGTCTCCTTTCGCACCTCAGACCAGAGGTTTTCGAGCCGTTGGTCCGGCGTCCGAGCGCGATGTGAGATGTCGACGGTGAGCGACAGTTCCTCGTCGAGGCTGATGACGACCTCCTCGAAGTCAATCGCGTACCGACTGGCGTGTTGACCGTCCGACCTGACTTCCACACCCTCGTACAGCAACGAGGACTCCGTCAGTAGCTCCAGCTTTCGGTAGGTCGTCGATAGCGGTACGCCGCTCCGGTCGGATATCTCGCTCGCCGTCAACGGTTCCTCCAGAACGCTGACAATGGCGCGGCAGTCCTCGTCGTCGAGTGCGTCGAGGACCGCCTGTAACTCCGGCGTCTCCTCGTCAGCGAAGGGGTCCCGGACCATCCTTGCCCGACACTGCCCGCCCAAGACGTTTAATGTAACCGACTTAGAACCGCCTACCGCCCGACAGAGTCGACGTTTCCGTAACACAGCACGCAATATATGGGGAACTTATCTGTAATCGTGCAGTCGTTCCCAATTACTGAGAACGCTTCTGTTGGCCTGAGAACTCGCTTTGGGGGTTTATACTGTGGTGTCTTACCCCCAATTGCTTATGGAAGACCAGATCGGCGCACCCGGATCGGGCATCTCCCGTCGCGACTTCGTGAAAGCCTCCGGCCTCGGCGGCACGGTCGCGCTTGCGGGCTGTACCGCTCCGGGTGAGGTTCCAACTGAAGAGTCAGTCGACACCACCACTACCCCAGCACAATCCGACAGCGACCTCCCGACCACGTCGCCGCCGGAAATCGTCAACGTCGACGAACAGGGTGGCGAAGTGACGCTGTCCTCCGTTCCGGCCAAACACGAAGCCCATCCCGGTGAGTCGATGGGCGGCCCGGTCGAACTGCCGAAGGTGTGGGCGTTCAAAGCTGACGATGGCGAACCGAGCGTCCCGGGGCCGATTCTCCGGACGACGGAGGGCGAGGACATGGAGGTCACCTTCGACAACACGGACGGCATGCGCCCGCACACAGTCCACTTCCACGCCGTCCAGAAGCAGTGGGAAGACGACGGCGTCCCGACGACGACGGGTATTCGTATCGACCCTGGCGAGAAGCACACCTACACCATCCCCGCGAACGTGCCGGGCACGCATCTCTATCACTGCCACTACCAGACCCATCGCCACATCGACATGGGGATGTACGGCATCTTCCGCGTCGATCCGAAGGGGTACGAGCCGGCCGACAAGGAGTACTTCATGACCCTGAAGGAGTGGGACTCCCGGCTGAACCGACAGATGGCAGGCATGGACGCTAGCTACGATGTTCGCAACCGCCGCCCCGACACGTTCACCGTCAACGGTAAGTCGGCGCCCCGGACGCTTCACCCGGAGGACGGCTCGCCGATCATCGTCGAGCAGGGCGATACGGTGCGCATCCACATGTGTAACAACGGGTACATGGACCACCCGATGCACATCCACAACCACCGCTTCCAGGTGACCCACAAGGACGGCGGAAAGATTCCGGAAGCCGCCCGCCACGACCAAGATATCACCAGTATCCCGCCCGCCGGTCGGCACACGATTGAGTTCGAAGCCGACGCCGATCCCGGCATCTACCTCGCGCACTGTCACAAGGTCAGCCACGCGATGAACGGGACCTCGTACCCCGGTGGGATGATCACCGGTGTTGTCTACAAAGAAGCGATGGACACCGACATCTTCAAACAGCTGATGGACTACGCCGGCTACGACGCATAACGCAACGCTCGGCGCATCGACTCGCTTTTCGAGGCACTCTCGGGAGAGAGGTCATAAATTAGCTGATGCTATATCGAATCCGGCTGTCGTCCGGCAGCCGAGTCGCTGGCCACTGGCCGCGACCACAGAATGAGGCACCACGCCGCAGAGAAGAAGCCGATGGCGGATTCAGTCCGGCGATCGCTACCGCGTTACCGGACGATGACGCTGCCTTTCATGCCGAGCGCCTTGTGGGGCGTGCAGTAGTAGTTGTACACGCCGGTCTCCTCGAAGGTGTATTCGAACTTCACGCCTGTCCCGCTTTCCGACGAACCGGAGTTGAAGGTCTCGTCCTCGGCCACGACGTTGTGTGCGGCCCCCTTGCCCGTCCACTCCCACTGCACCGTCGTTCCGGTCGATATCTCGACTGCCGCCGGAGCATAAGCGAAGTTCCCGTTGTTCCCCGATGCCCCGACCTCCACCGTGACGGTGTCCTGTCCGGTCGCGTCGGTCACACTGCCGTCGAAGTTGCTCGTGTCGCTGAGATACGACGACACCGAGGACGGCACGTCCCCACCACCCGACTGTGCGGCGGCCGTCGCTTCCTCCGTCGGGGTCGGGGTGGCCGTCGCCCCGCCGGCGTCCGCTTCGGTCTCGCCGCTCGGCGACTGCTCTGCCGAACTCGATGTCGTCCCGGGCGCAGTACACCCCGCGACGGATGCCCCCGCGACTACTGTGCCGATACTCGCGATGAACCGACGTCTGTCAATGTCTCCTGTATCAGTCATAGTTATCGAATTGCGTTCCGCCCGACGCGTCACGCGACCATACCGGTCACGAGTAAGTGAATATGTTCGGGGGAATAATAGCGGCGTGCGTTCCCAAAACCTGATAACCGGCTGCACTACTGAAACACGCTCGCGTACCTACTCTTCAACAAGGATGCGTACGCGTTCGGTAGTTACAAACTCCTGTATGCATCACGTGTCTACACACGAACCGTGTCGTGACCGACCGGTCTGGCCGTGACACCACACTATCTATGCAAACGAAAACAAGGCTTCTCGTCGGGGGCGTGGTAATCCCGGTGCTGTTCGGAGCGATGGCCGTCACCACGATGGGCGGTGCGGCCGAGTTTACGACACCGACCAAAATAACGAACACCGGCGAATACGACGGCGACAGAGTGAACCTCGAAGGCATCGCCATCGACATCGAGCAGACGAACGAGCGGCTCTCGTTTGCGGTCACCGACGGGAACGCGTCGGTGCCCGTCGTCTACGAGGGGCCGATGCCGGAGACGATGTCCGCCGGACGAACGGTCGTCGCCAAGGGGTACTACAACGGGAGCGCGGTCGAGGCGGAGTCGCTGTCCATCCGCGCACACGAGGGCGAGCACCCGTCGGGTCACAACAACTCCACGCAGTACGGGTCGATGAACGGCACCCACGCGAACGTCACGGGCTACGACAAGGGGGCCTACGGCAACGCGTCGGACGGAACGAACAGCGAACGAGTGGCCGCGCCACGCCGGGAATAACACCGTCTGACCTATGAGTGAGACACCTTCGGTCTTCCAGGGCCGGTCTCGTCGTGCGCTGACGGTCTTCGCCAGCGGCGTCTCGGTTGTGGGGACCTCCTTCGCGCTGTATGGCACCACGCGGGAGTTCGTCATAATCGCGGCCAGCCGAACCGCGCTGGACGTCCTTCCGAGTTCGGTGGTCGCCTCCATCATCTGGAACTTCGGCGACCTGTCGTTCTCGCTTGCCTTCCTCGTGTTCGGCATCGCGCTGGCCGGCGTCACCGGCGCGGTCAGCTACGCCGGCTTCCGGGCGGGCGAGCGCCTCGTCGGCGAAGCCCCGAACGTCGGCGGGATGGCCCTCTCGCTGGCCGTCGTCTGGGCGTTCGTCGCCGCGACCGTCTGGTCACCGCTGGCCGCCGTGGTGCCCGCCGCCGCCGGGACAGTCGGGACCGGGCTGGTGATTGCGCGCTCGACCGACGACGCCGACCAGCTATCGACCCCCGACGACAGGCGGGCGTTCGTCAAGACCCTCGCTGGCCTCGGTGCCTACAACGTCGTCGCACACGCCGTCGGCTTCGTCCAGGGCAGCGGGTCCCGGACGGATGAACTGTCGACGCCGCCGTCCGAGAGCGAGGCGTCCGACCTGGTCCAGCAGCGTCTCGACGCGGCGGCTGACCGTTCGCTCAACGTCGACGGGATGGTGGGGCTGGTTGACACGACGGACTCGTTTTTCACCGTCGACATCAACCCCCGCCCGCCGACCGTCGAGGCAGAGAACTGGGCGCTCTCGGTCACCGGCAACGTCGAAACCGAGCGGGAGTTCACCTACGAGGAACTCCGACAGCGCGAGACAGTACATCGGTTCAAGACGCTACGCTGTCTGGGCGACCCGGTCGACGGCGAGCAGATAGGGACCGCCCTCTGGACGGGGTGTTCGCTGCTGGACCTTCTAGACGAGGCCGGCGCGAACGGGAGCCACGTCGTCCTCCGGGCGACCGACGACTACTACTACTCGGTGCCGATGTCGATGCTCCCGGAGGCGATGCTGGCCTACGGGATGAACGAGCAGCAACTCCCGCGCGAGCACGGCTACCCCGTCCGCGCGCTGATTCCGAACCGGTGGGGGAAGCTCAACGTGAAGTGGCTCGACGAAATCGAGGTCGTCGACCAGTCGGAGAGCGGCTACTGGGAGGAGCGGGGCTGGAACGGCATGGGGACGGTCAACACGGTCGTCAAGTTCGGCGCAAGCAACCGCCCCTCGGACGGACGGGTCCAGCTCGGCGGCCACGCTTACGCCGGGACCGACGGGATACAGGAGGTTCGCGTCTCGCTCGACGGCGGCGAGACGTGGGACACGGCGACGCTGTCGGACCCGCTGCCCGACCCCGACACCTGGCGACAGTGGAAGTACGAGTGGCAGCCCGACAGCACGAGCTACACCGTCGTGGCGAAAGCGGTCGACGGGACCGGAACGGAGCAGACGCGCGTGCGTTCGAGCCCGTTCCCGGACGGCGCGACCGGCTGGAGCCGGCTCGACCTCAGCGTGCAGCTGTGAGACGGGGTTACTGGTCGACGAGGTCCGAGACCTGTTCTTCGAGCGCCGTAATCCGGTTCCGGAGGTAGCCGACGTACATGATGAGCGCTAGGAAGACAGCGCTGTACCCGACGAGGAGGAGGGGTTCCACGTTCACTCACCCCCCTTCCCCATCGCGTGGTCGTCGAGCGACCGGTCGCGGCGTGCGTAGTCGACGCGGCGCTTGAGTTCCCGTAGCTGTACGCGCGAGCCGACGAGATAGAGGTAGACCAGCAGGAGCGCCGCGATAGAGAGCAACAGCGCCGGGACGGTAATCGTCGCCTGCGTGTCCGGGTTCCCCGCCGTCGGCCGGTGGAACGTGGGGGTCCAGAGCCGCGTGGACAGGTACGAGAGCGGCACAGTCACGAACCCGATGATGCCGTATACCGACGTGATGCGTTTGAGTGAGGCGGAGTCCCCGCCGGCGGAGTAGATGAGCAGGTAGCCCGCGTAGATGAACCAGATAATGAGGAACGTGACCAGACGGATGTCGGTCCACTCCCACCAGCTGTTCCAGATGACGCGCCCCCACACGCTCCCGGTCACCAGCGTCAGCGTGACCATGAGGAACCCGACCTCGCCCGACGAGTGGGCGAGGAACTCCCAGAACGGCGTCTCGGTCGCCAGATAGAGGGCACAGCCGAGAAACGTCACGGTGAGCGCGACCGCCGCGGCCGTCGCCAGACCGATGTGCCAGTACGCGATGAGGTTAATCTTGTGGCTCACGCCGTACATCGAATCCGACGCCATACCGAAGACGCTTCCCAGCGACGCGACTCCGGCTAGAAGGGTCAAGTACTTGATAACGTTGGACCGCAACAGCGCGCGGAGGGACGGAATACCGCGGGTTTCGAGCCGTGCCAATACGCTCATACGCTCAGTTCTTCAGGCCAACTTAAAAACTGTTGTGCGGATTCCCACGGACTCGTAGGCCGATAATCGATAGACTGCGACCGGCTGTGTCGACGGACTCCCTGTATATTTACCGCTCCGTTTTAATAAGGAGCCGGAACATGTGCGAATATGTCGCGACAGCCGTTGGCTCGCGCCGTCTTCGTCGTTGGCATGTCGCTGCTGTTGATCGGCGGACCGATCGTAAGCACCGTTGGTGCTGTGGATGGGGGGCCGTCGGGCGAGGCAGTGGGCGACACGCTTGACGAGACAGCGCAACAAACCGCACAGACGAGTAATCAGAGTAGCAACGAGACGTCCGATTTACCCGTCGAGCCGCCGACCAGTCAGCCGCTGCCGTCCTACGAGGAGGTCCGGCAGCCAAACGACACGGAGGCGAAAATCGAGCTCGGCAAGAAACTGTTCTTCGACCCCCGCCTGTCCGACACGGGGTCTATCTCCTGTAACACCTGCCACAACGTGATGGAAGGTGGTGACGGCAGCCGGACCGTCGGCCGCGGCGTCCACGGCCAGACCGGGCCGCGGAACTCGCCGACGGTGTGGAACGCCGTGTTCATGAGTACCCAGTTCTGGGACGGCCGTGCCGACACGCTCGAACAACAGGCGAAAGGGCCCATCACCGCGGGCGTCGAGATGGGGATGCCGACCTCGGAAGCGGCGATGGAGAAGATACGTAGCAACGAGGGCTACGTCGAGATGTACGAGGAGGTCTACGGCGGCGAGAACCCGGTCACGCTCAACAACACCGTCGACGCGATCGCAGCCTACGAGCGGACGCTCATCACCCCGAACAGCTCGTACGACCGGTACGTCAGAGGGGACGAGGACGCCCTGACCGAACGACAACTCAACGGGATGGAGACGTTCAAGGAACTGGGCTGTCAGGGCTGTCACTCCGGTCCCGCGTTCAACGGCCCGCAGTGGCAGATGGAGAACGGGAACGGGTACTACCAGAAACTGGGCGTCTACCAGGGGTCGAACCCGCAGTGTGACCAGTACATCGACCGGTACAACCTGTACGCCGACTCCGGGCGTGCCGGCGTGACCGGTGATAGCAGTGACGAACACAAATTCAAGGTTCCGACGCTCCGGAACGTTGAACATACAGCGCCGTACTTCCATAACGGTCAGGTTCGGACGCTGGAGAACGCGACGAAAGTGATGGCTTCCTGTCAGGTGGGACAGAACATTTCCGACCAGCAGGCCGAAAACGTCACCGCGTTCATGACCAGTCTCACCGGGCAGTACCCCGAACAGCAGATGCCGCGCATCCCGTCCCGGAGCGGCGGCGAGCCGATGCTCCCTGAAGACGCAGGTGACGCATCTGCTCCGGAGACCGACGCCGCCGCCTCTGTCGGGACGCCTGCAGAGACGGCTGCGTCACAGCAGACGGCTGCCCCACAGCAAGCCGGGGTCAGCGGTGGCGGTGACGGAGGCTCCCCGACTAGTACTGCTGCGTTCATGATGGCCGCTGCGCTGATCATCGCGCTAATCGCTGTAGCCTACGCACAGCGCAAGTAAGCGGAATCGACAGCCTTTCTGGCACTACATCTTTTATTCCAGTCAGCAAATGAATGCTCGTAAAACGCTCACCGTCGCGTTCTTTCTAGTGGTCCTTGGGGTGGGCCACTACTCAATGAACGCCGCACCGGTGGTCCGTGACGACGCGCACACGTATCAGGGAGGTCTAGAGTGGGAAACTGAGCCCAGCACTGCGTTCGACGCGGCCCAGTCACAGGACAAGCCGGTTCTGGTCTACTACTGGGCGACGTGGTGCACGTACTGCGAGCGGTATGACAAGAACCACTATCGAAACGAAACCGTTCGCGCTGTGCTAGATGAGTACGTCTTGCTCGCGGTAAACATCGATGAACCTGGGAACGGGACGGGGCTGGTTCGCCAGCATCAGGCGACGTATCCACCACAGCATCGGATCATGACACCCGAAGGCGAAACTGTCGAGAGCGTTGAGGGGTATATCGGGCGGGACGAACTACTCGCAATACTTGAAGAGAGGTCCGAGGAGGCAACATGACAGCGGTCGTGTTCGGTCTTGCCGTTGGTACCTGGCTGCTGGCAATCGGCCTGTTCGGGAGCGTACTCGCCACAGTATTGCTCGGCTACGAGTACGCGACCGGCGACCAGTCGTTCCTTCGGGTCAGCAAAGGCGCTGCAGGAGTTGCGACGGGGTCATTCGTCATTGCACTGCTGTACCTGACCTTGCAGTTTCTCAGTGGGGATTACACCAACGCGTATGTCTGGGACAACACTGCAAACTATCTCCCGACGCTGTACAAAGTCACGGGCGTCTACGCGTCCAACGCGGGGTCGGTGCTCCTGTGGGCGATGCTTACGGCCGTTGTCGTCACAGCGACTCTGCTTCTGGATCGGTATAGTGCGCGTGGCGCGCGTCTCCCCCAATCCCTCGGAATGGGGGTTGTCACCGTCTTCGCCTGGATGCTCGTCACTGACAGTCCGTTTACCCCCCTGTCGACAAGGTATCCCGCCGTCGCAGCGAACGGGATTCCACGGGATGGCAGCGGTCTGAATCCGTTGCTGGTTGACCCGTTCATGGCGATCCACCCGCCGATCACGTTCTCGGCGTACGCACTGTTAGTGGTGCCCTTCACTGTTGGCGTGACACACTTCGTTGCCAGGCTCCGGGGGACCGAGAGCGTGCTCGACGACTGGCTGGACGGCATGACACGTTGGCTCCGGGCGTCGTGGCTTCTGTTGACCGCCGCAATAACGCTCGGCGGGCTCTGGGCGTACCGGGTGCTCGGCTGGGGTGGTTTCTGGTCGTGGGATCCGGTCGAAACGTCCGTGCTCATTCCGTGGCTCGGCCTGACTGCCGTGTTACACACGCTTAATCAGTACCGACGCTCGGGCCGGTACGCGGTGCTCGCGCCCGCTGCCACGGCCGCGTTGTTCCCGCTGGTTATCTACGCGACGACTGTGGTCCGGAGCGGCGTCTTCCGGAGCGTCCACTCGTTCGCCGGTGGGGGCATCGGAAGCGGCGTCTTGTTCCTTCTCGGAGGGACGAGCACCTTGGCAGTCGGCCCCGCGTTCGTCCACTGGTTCAGGACTGAACAGGGAGACACAGATGAGGCGGGGCTGCTCGACCGGGCGACGATTTACCACGCTGCTGTGCTCGGGTTCATCATGCTTGCGTTCGTCTCGCTCTGGGGCCTCACGTTTCCCGTGGTGCGCAGCCTCGCTTCGGGCGTCGAGGTCAGTGTTGACGCGCGATACTACAACCTCTGGAGCTTCCCGGTCGTCGTCGCGATGTTGCTCGCCGGCGGCATGTACGCCCAGCGCGAGCGGTACGGCGAGCGGGTGACGGTCGGGACGGCCGCGGCGGTGCTCGTCGCCGCCCTCGCCGTCGGCGTCGCCTTGGCCCGACCCGAGTGGCAACTGGCCTCGACGGAGCCGTTCGACCCGCTGTACTACCGCGCAATCGGGAGCCTCAGCGTGGTTACCGTGCTGCCGCCAGCGATTTACTTCGCAGGCGCATGGGTCGTCCGCTACACGGGACGCCTCCGTCGGCTAACCGGACGGCGCGCGAAGCTGAACGAGACTGGCATTGCGCTCATCCACGTCGGCGCGGCGCTACTCGTCGTCTCTGTCTCGTTCGTCTACGTCTTCTCGACGACGGCGTCCGTCGGTATCGCCGGCGCGACCGAACTGGACGATACCGGGGAGCGAATCGTCCGCGACGTCGAGGGGTCGCCGTACACGGTCGAGGTAACCAATTACTCGCCGGAGCACACGCCGACGATAACCGACGCAGCGATGACGCCGGCCGAGATTGGCTCGGTCTCCCCCTCGACGTCAGTATTGCTCGTGAAAGGGGAGGTGACAGCGGTCCAGCGCTTCGAGAACACCACCATCGCACAGCTCAACGACTCGCGCGTGTGGGTCGGTGCCGACAGTGGGGCGGTGCAGTTCGAAGAGGGATCGGTAATCGTCGCCCGTGGGTCCCTCTCTGATCCCCGCTCAGAGAATATCGACGCGCTCGTCTACACTACCGGCGAGAACGTCGGACCCATATCGGCCCCACCGACGGACGCGTACACGCCACGGGTCGTTGACCATCAGTACGATGTCCAGCTGTATCGGGGCGATACGCTGGTCGCCGACGGCACCGTCGCCGAGCAGTCTTATCGCGGGCGCGACATGCAGACCAACGACCCGCTCATCGAGCGCGGGCTTGCTGGCGACACGTACGTCGTCGGGACCCGCACTGCCGGCGGACTCTCGATTGAAATCAGCCGCTACCCGCTGGCCAACCAGATATGGTTCGGCGTCGCGGTGATGCTCGTCGGGATGGCGCTGGTCTTCCTGTTCGACCCGGCCTCGGGTGCCGTCGGTGCCCGCGAGTGACGGGGTCAGGCTTCGATGACGAACTCGAAGCTCACCCACCCGGTGACGAGCACGGCCCCGTCGTAGACGAGGAGGATTCGGAACCACTCCGACAGCCAGAACGGCCCCCTGGAGAGGCTCGTGAGTTCGATTCCAGCGAGGATGACCGGCACGACAAGCGGGACGAGTAACACCGGGAGCAGCGACTCGTTGACCTGTGAGTTCAGCGTCAGCGCGGTCAGTAACACGCCGGCGGCGCTGAATCCGACTGCCGCGAGCGGGAACACGAGCGCCAACTGGACGAGCAGGGCGGGCTCGAACGGCGTCCCCAGAAACACCGTCACCGCGACGAGGGTCACCCACCCGATAGCCGTCACGAACACCGCCGAGCTACAGACCTTCCCGAGGTAGATCGCGGACCGGTCGACGGGGGCGAGCATCAGCCCCTCGATTGCGGCGTTGTCGTCCTCGACGGCGATGCCCCGGGAGAGCGCGAGCGTCGTGGCGAACACGAGCGCTATCCAGAGCCCACCGCGGGCGATGACCGCCGGCTCGTCGACCCGGCGGACGAACACGAACGAGAAGATGACGACTATCAGCAGCGCCAGCACCGCCGCGCCGTTGGCCCGCCGCTTCCCGCGGGCTTCGAGCAACAGGTCCTTCGCCGCGATAGCCCGAACTGCGCGCAGATACCGTCGAATCATGGTTGTCGAGGTGTGTCCACGTACTGTTGTCTGATCGCGTCCGGCCCGGGACAGTCGGCCGTGTCAATATCACGGACGAGCTGTCCTCCCTTGAGTGTGAGCACCCGGTCGGCGTGAGTGAACCCGTGGTCGACATCGTGTGTCGCGAAGACGATTGTCGTCTCCTCCAGATTGCGTAGCTGGTCCGTCACTCGTAGGAGAGACTCTTGATCAAGTCCAGTGAACGGCTCGTCTAGCAACAACAGCAAAGGGTCATGCAGCGTCGCCCGCGCGAGTGCGAGCCGCTTTGCCATCCCGTGGGAGAACTCGCTTACGGGGTCGCTGGCTCTGTCCGCGAGCCCGACGGCGTCGAGCTGGGTCTCACACCGGCTCCGGTCCACCCCGTGGAGCCTGGCGTGCAGGCGGAGGTTCTCCCGGGCGGTCAGTTGCTCGTAGTGGTACGTCTCGTGTGCCACGAAGCCGATTTCCCCACGCTGTGTCGGTCGGTCGCGGGAGAACTCGGCTCCCTCAAGCGAAATCGTCCCCTCGCTCGGTCGCGTCAGCGTCGCCAGGAGCCTGAGTAGCGTGGTCTTGCCCGACCCGTTGTGACCGAACAACAGCACCGACTCGCCGCGACCCACCTCGATATCGATCCCCTCAACACCGACCTTCGGCCCGAAATACTTCGAGACTGTAGACAGCGAGAGGACGGCCATCACCGGAGGGACGGACAGCAGATGTTTTTACCTTTTGTAATCCAAGTACGGGTATGGCAGCGGTCTCACTCCTGGCGTCGTTTGCCGCCGGTGCCATGACCGTTCTCACGCCGTGTTGTCTCCCGGTGCTCCCGCCGCTCCTGTCGGGGAGCGTGGGTCACCGGCTGAAACCGCTCGCGATTGTCGGCGGGAGCGTCGTCTCCTTTACCCTCGTCGGCCTAGTCACCGGCTACCTGGGGACGCTCACCTCCGACTCGCTGCGGGCCCCCGCGTTCCTCGTCATCATCGCCTTCGGCGCGGTCATGGCCGACGACGACCTCCACGAGGCGTACGCGGCGACGGCGTCGAAGGTCTCGGGACGGGTCGACGGGCTCGGCATCCTCTCCAGTTCGGCCCACCCAATCGCCGCCGGGTTCGCGCTCGGGCTCGTCATCGGCATCCTCTGGCTCCCGTGTGTCGGCCCGGTCCTCGGCGCTGTGCTGGCGTACGCGGGCACGACGGGCGACATCTCACAGAGCGGCCTCCTGCTGTTTAGCTACGGCGTCGGGTTCGGGCTCCCGATGCTCGGTGTCGCCTACGGGAGCAAGGTCGCCGGCGGGCGGGTCAGGGAGGTACTCCCGGGTGCCGAGCAGACGGAATCGGTCCGCCGGCTCGCCGGGTACCTCCTGCTTGTCAGCGGCGTCGCGTTGTTGTTTCAACTGGACCGCGTGCTCCTCTCGACGCTTTGATTAGCCGGTCATCGCGGCGACGCGGAGCATCAGGAACAGCATCGTGACCTGCAGCGCCCCTTGGACGGTAAGCAGTGTCGCGGTCCGGACGCCGAGGGAGACGACCCGTTCCGGGTCGGGGTCCGCACTGCGGAGTTCGCGGTAGGTAAGTACGTCCGCCGGTAACACGCCGAGCAGTGCGATACCGGCGATAGCGACCGCAACGCCGAACACGGCGCGCACGAGCGTCGTCATCGGCCACACGATACCGTACGCGAGCGCCATCGTGACGCCGGCGGCCAGCGTCACGACCGTCAGCGTCGGCAGCAGGACCAGCGTCGTCGGTGCGAGCCGCGCCACTATCGGGTAGGCCGCCGCCGTATCACGTTCGCGCAACAGCGGTGCCAGGACGAACCCGTACGCGAGGACGAGCGCCGTCCACGCGGTCCCGACCCAGACGTGGATGGTCCGTACTGCCCCGATGGGACCGGTCAGGGCCGCGTACCCGAATCCGGCGGCGACACAGGCCGCCAGTCCGCCGCCGACGCCCAACGCCGCAGTCGGCCCGTGTCGGTCCGGCATCGGTCTGTAGTACGTCCGGCCGATAAAAAACGAGTCGGTCGACGCGTTCGGGGCCTCGACCCGCCAGCGTCCCGCCAACATCTGGCGGTCTGCCGGGATTGCACAACGCTCATAGGTTCGGTGGAAAAACATCCGGACAAGGCTCTCAAACCGTGCCTCGAAACCAGACGCGCCGGCGGACGCTCGCGTTGCTCGGCTCCGCGCTCTCGGTTCCGGTCGCCGGCTGCTCGGGCGGCCTGTTCGGCAGCGAGACGGACACCGCGCCCGACACCCCGACACCGACCCCCGAGCCGACAGTCCAGCGCGTACCGGCAGCGTACCGGCTCCGGCGCTGGCTCCCCCCGCTGTGGACGCTCCCGTACTCGAACCCCGCGCAGGTGGGCTACCAGACCGTGAACGTCTCCGACCTGCGGTTCGCTCGGCTCGACGCGTCGGCCGGGAACGAACTCATCGCCGACGCGGCCAGCGACGCCCGAACGGAAGACAGCGTCCCGCTGGCGATGACATACCGCACCGAGGCGCTCGAAGTCGTCGTCATCGCCCGCGGACCGACGGAGGCCCTGCTCGACTCGTTCGAAGCCCGGGGCATGACCGAGGGGTCGTCGGACGCCGGCTACCGGGTGTACTACCAGACCGACGAGGAGGGCGAGCGACGGCTCACCTACATCGGCGGCAACGAGTGGAGCGTCTACGTCCGGTTCAGCGGCGACCGGGACGAGGACCTCACCGCGGCGCTGCTTGAGGCCAGGACCGGCGAGGGCCAGTCGTGGGCGAGTGCCAGCCCCGAGACCCGGCCCCTGTTTTACGACGCGTACGTCGCCGCCGACGCCCAGGGTGTGCTGTTCCCGTCGCCGACCCCCGGCAGTTTCGAGGGCGTTGACGGCGACCTCCACGGGGCGCTGGCGAGTACGGTCTTTCTGGGCAGCGACGAGCAGTCCTACGACACCGCGCGGATGCAGGTCACGCTGGCGTTCGCCCCCAACGCGCCCGCCCGGCGCTCGGCCGTCGAGGCCGTCTATCGCGGGGCCGCGGAGTCCGCCGAGCGGGAGACGTTCCGCCTGTCGTACTGGCCGGTCTTCGACGACCCGACCGTCGAGCAGGTCGGCGAGAGTGCGATACGCGTCCGGCAGGACGTCGACACGGAGACGCTCCGGGACGCACAGGGCTCCGAGTGAGGGCGGGTAGTTCCCAGTAGCTGAGAACACGCCAGTCCCGTTTTTCTTGGGGAGACTAACAGGGGGGTATGGAAGAGTTCGACCACGAGGTGGACGCCCCGCGGGGCGCAACGAGCCGCGAGTGGGAGGTGTTCGTCCGCGAGGACACGGCGGACCCGCTGGCCCACGTCGGAAGCGTCAGCGCACCGTCCGCCGACATCGCCAGGGAGCAGGCCGCGTCGCTGTTTGGCCGGACCGCCGTCACGCTGTGGCTGTGTCCCGCCGACGAGACCCGCCGCTACCAGACCGACGACGCGGCCCTCGGGTCGGGGGCGACGGGGGAAGATGCCACGATGAGCATCGACGAGATGGAGTCGGAGACACTCCGGGGTGAGAACCGATGATTTCGGTCTCGAAACTGCTCTGTGACCTCGATGCCGAGGGCGATGGCCTCCGGTACGACGCGGCCGACGAGTCGACCAAGCGCCAGATACGCGACCGGAAACAGCGCCGCCCCGTCGTCGTCTGGAACGTTACGAAGCAGTGTAATCTCTACTGCGACCACTGCTACGCCGCCGCCGACACCGACATCGCCGACGGCGAGCTCTCGACGGCCGAGGGGAAGGCGCTGCTGGAGGACCTGGCCGACTACGGCGCGCCGGTGGTGCTGTTTTCCGGCGGCGAACCGCTCGTCCGCAATGACCTCGAAGAACTGGTCGCCTACGCGAACGAGGTCGGTGTCCGCCCGGTGCTCTCGACCAACGGGACGCTCATCACAGAGGAGCGCGCCGAGTCGCTCAAGAATGCTGGGCTGAAATACGCCGGCGTCTCCGTCGACGGCCTCCCGGAGCGAAACGACGACTTCCGCGGGGTCGACGGCGCGTTCGAGGGCGCGGTCCAGGGCATCGAGAACTGCCTCGACGCGGGCCTGAAGACCGGCCTCCGGTACACCATCACCGAGCGCAACGCCGCCGACCTGGAGGGCGTCGTGGACCTGCTGACCGACGTGGGGGTCGACCGCTTCTGTTTCTACCATCTGGACTACGGCGGGCGCGGGACTGAAATCGTTGACGCTGACCTCACACCTGAGGACCGCCGGCAGGCGGTCAAGCGGGTCTGTGACATGACTCGGAAGTACCACGACCGCGGCGAGGAAATCGAGACACTACTGGTCGGGAACTACGCCGACGCGGCCTACCTCGTCGAGTACGCCCGCGAGCACATGAGCGACGCGCAGGCCAAGCGAGTGTACGAGTACCTGCGGGTCAACGGCGGAGACCCGACCGGCGAACGCGTTGCCGACGTGGACTATCAGGGCAACGTCCACCTCACACAGTTCTGGCAGGGGTACTCGCTGGGGAACGTCCGCGACCGCTCGTTCGGCGACATCTGGGAGGACGAGTCGAATCCGCTGCTTCGGGCGCTCCGGAACCGCGAGGACCACCTCAGCGGGAAGTGTGCCGACTGCCGCTACGCTGGGGTCTGCCGCGGCGCGTCGCGCCTGCGTGCGCTCACCGTCGAGGACGACCTGTTCGCCCCGGACCCGCAGTGCTATCTGGAGGACGCCGAGGTTCACGGGCCGCTGCCGTTCGACACCGGCGGGAACTCGGTCGCTGGCGGGAGTTCGGCAGACTGACCCGCTCGTGTTTAGTCGAGAAACTGCAAGTACTACTGACCAGCCCCGCGTTCAGTCCCGCCCCGTCGGCTGACCGAGCGGCTACGCCGGAACGGGAGGGGTGTCGGCAGCGCTACACGCCCGCTGCTCGGGCGACCTGCGGTCTCCCGGTGGCCGGGGTTTCTGGCTCTCAGCACCACGCTTCGCAGTAACCGCTGCCACCGACCCGGACAGCCCTACTTTAATCCCCGCCAAACCAAGGGGGACGACTCATTCCTGCGTGCCGGTAACTATCACATGCGACCGTCGATTGACGGTCGTGTCGTCGGGAAACACACGCTCAGTCTCGTGGGACAGATGGGCGTTCCTTCGGGCATTCGGCCGCCATGGGCACGGCGGCCGGTTTGTTCTCTGTGAGCACTGGGGCGGACCGGGGCGTTTTTGCCCTGCCCCCCGCTATCGACACCTGTGCAGTCGGTTGAGCTACACGCGCATTCGTCGCTGTCGTACGACGGCCGGGACCCGGTCGAGCTCCTCTTAGAGCAAGCCAGCGGTGTCGGACTGGACGCGCTGGCTGTGACTGACCACGACGAAATCGACGCCAGCCTCCGGGCGGCCGAACTCGCCCCGGAGTACGGCCTCGTCGGGATTCCCGGCATGGAGGTCACGTGTGCCGCCGGACACGTCCTCGCGCTGGGGATACAAGAGGCGATTCCGCCCCACCTCCCCTTCGACGAGACGCTTGACCGCATCCGCGAGCAGGGCGGGCTCGCGGTCGTCCCGCATCCGTTTCAGGAGTCCCGCCACGGCGTCTTAGAACACATCTCGAAGGCCGAACTCGCGACGGCCGACGCCATCGAAGTGTACAACTCGCGGCTGCTGACCGGGCGGTCGAACCGGCAGGCTGAGCGGTTCGCGCGACGAAAAGGGCTGCCGATGACCGCTGGCAGTGACGCCCACATCGCGGAGATGGTCGGGCAGGCGGTCACTAACGTCGGCACGGACGAGCGAACGGTCGAGGCGATTCTGGACGCGATCCGCGAGGGTAAGACGACCGTCGAGGGGAAACGGACGCCGTGGCGCATCAGTTTCCGGCAGGCGGCTGGCGGGGCGAAGCGACGCGTCAAGAACGGCATCGCGGAGCTCCTACAGTGATGCAGGGAGCCGACGCGGCCGCCGTCGCCGACGCGCTCGACAGCGGCGACCCGCTCCCGGGGACCGGCGGGTTCGCGGGCGACGTGGACGGGACGCTCGTCCGGGACGTGCTCGGGCGTTACCCGCTGTTCGTGGAGCGAGACGTTGCCGAAGAGGGGCGACTCGGCCACGACCAGTGGGGTCACGACCCGGCGGCGCTGGAAGACCCGCGGTCGTTCCCCGCGGCCCACGTCCGCGACGGCGACGGGACCAGACGCCGCTTCACGCTGCCGTCGCCCGACCCGTTTCCGGACCGAGAGACGGCGGTCGAGGCGGTCCAAGCGGCCGTCGAGACCAGCGTCGACGCCGTCGACACCGACGGGCTGGCAATCGCCTTCTCCGGCGGCGTGGACTCGGCGTTGCTCGCGGCGCGGCTCGACGCGCCGCTGTACGTCGCCGGGTTCCCGGACAGCCACGACGTTGAGGCGGCGCGGTCGGCCGCGGACCTGCTGGGGACCGACGTGCGCGTCGCCGAACTCACCCACGACGCCATCGAGCGGGCCGTGCCCGAAATCGCCCGCGCGACGGGGCGGGTCAACGCCATGGACGTACAGATAGCGCTCCCGCTGTACCTTGCCGCCGAACAGGTCGCGGCGGATGGCTTCGACCGGCTGGCGCTCGGGCAGGGAGCCGACGAACTGTTCGGCGGCTACGCGAAGGTTGCAAAGGCCCCCGAGGACCCCCGGGTCGACGCTGACACGGTCAGGGGCGCACAGCGCGAGGTCGTCGCCACGCTCCCCGACCAGCTAGAGCGGGACGTGCTCGCGCTGCGGGCCGCGGGCGTCGAACCGGTGACGCCGCTGTTGCACGACCGCGTCGTCGGGGCTGCTCTGCGACTGGACGGCGACCTGCTGGTCGACGGTGAGACGCGGAAAGTCGCGCTCCGGGCGGCCGCCCGGGAGTCGCTCCCGGACGAGATTGCGGACCGGGACAAGAAGGCCGCCCAGTACGGCTCCCTGGCGGCCCGCGAACTCGACCGCCTCGCCCGGCAGGCCGGCTACAAGCGCCGGATGGACAATCACGTCACGAAGTACATTGAAGCGCTCATCGAGTGAGCTGCGGCTACGGCTCGTGAACCGACTCGATTGCTCGCTGGCCGACCTCGACGACATCTGCCGGGAGTTCCCCGCTCCGGTCACGTAAGTCAGCCACGGAGAACCACTCCCAGTCCTCGGCCGGCTGTTCGCCCGGCCCCGGTGTGATGTCGCGGCTGTCCGCCCGGCCGTAGAAAATGAAGTCGATGTGCTGGTGGCCCACCTCGCCCTCGGCGGTGACGTTGATGTCTTCGAGCAGGAAGTGCTGTGGCTGAGGTATCGACTGGACCGTCTCGCTCTCGATATCCTGCTGGGGTGCGATGAGGTCGACATCAAGACCCAGTTCCTCGCGCGTTTCGCGGAGCGCGGCTTCGTGGGGCAGTTCGTCGCGGTCGATGTGGCCGCCGGCTGGCAGCCACATGTCGAGCTTGCTGTGTTCGTGCAACGCGACGCGGCCGTCGCTGACAACGTAGACGGTTGCGACAAAATGGCGGGTCGTCTCCATACCGACGGAACGGCACAGTCAGAGGTTTAGGTTACGATACCGGTCAGGGGTGGATGTTGTCTTCCGCTTCCAGCAGTTCGTGGTAGCGGTTGCGGATGGTAACCTCGGAGATGTTGGCGACTTCGCTGACCTGGCTCTGGGTCACCTTCTCGTTGGTGAGCAGCGAGGCGGCGTAGACGGCGGCGGCGGCGAGGCCGACCGGCGACTTCCCGGAGTGGACGCCCTCTTGCTTGGCGTTCTGGAGCAGCTGGCGGGCGCGCCGTTCGACCTCCTCGGAGAGGTCGAGGTCCGACGCGAACCGCGGGACGTAGCTTTCGGGGTCGGCGGGCTGGATTTCGAGGCTCAGCTCGCGGACGACGTAGCGGTAGGTGCGGGCGATTTCATCCTTCTCGACGCGGGAGACGCCGGCGATTTCGTCGAGCGACCGCGGTGTGCCGGCCTGTCGCGCGGCGGCGTACAGCGACGCTGTCGAGACGCCCTCGATGGAGCGGCCGGGGAGCAGGTCCTCGTCGAGGGCGCGCCGATAGATGACGCTCGCGGTCTCGCGGACGTTCTCGGGCAGGCCCAGCGCGGAGGCCATACGGTCGATTTCGCCAAGCGCCTGTTTGAGGTTGCGCTCTTTGGAGTCCCGTGTCCGGAACCGCTCGTTCCATGTGCGCAGGCGCTGCATCTTCTCACGCTGGCGTGAGGACAGGGAGTTGCCGTAGGCGTCCTTGTCTTGCCAGCCGATGTTGGTCGACAGGCCCTTGTCGTGCATCATATTCGTCGTCGGCGCACCGACGCGAGATTTCTCGTCTTTCTCCTTCGAATCGAACGCGCGCCATTCGGGACCGGGGTCGATCTCGTCCTCCTCGACCACCAGCCCACAGTCTTCGCACACCGTCTCACCGCGCTCGCTGTCGGAGAGTAGCGCACCGCTACACTCCGGACAGACGAGTGATTCCGACTCCTCTTCCTCCGTCTGCTCTGTCTCCGTTTCGCGCTCGTTCGAGTATCGGCGGATGCTGGTATCGGTCATTTGTTGGGGGTGGGACAACCGGGTATCGTACCCGAAAAACGTGTTGTATCCTATTGTTGTATCTACGGCGACTTAAAACTTTTGTCTGTTTCAGAAGTCCAATTTTCGGAACGGAAAACAAGAGTTGGCAAATCGTGTGTATTACCTCCCATAATTGTTAACTTATTTATATTTCTGCCCGGTGTTTCGAAACGCTTACCGCGTATCCAGCACTCCGGCCCGACATGAGCGACCCCGCCGTCGATCCCGAGGAGGTCCGGCACGTCGCCGACCTCGCCCGTGTCGACCTCGCAGACGACGAGATCGAGCGGTTCACCGAGCAGTTCGGTGACATCCTCGACGCGTTCGAAGCGCTCGACGATGTGCCCGAGACAGAACGGGAGGCAGACCTCTCGAACGTGATGCGCCCCGACGAGATACGTGAAAGTCTCTCACAGGAGGACGCACTCCAGAACGCCAGCGACACCGAGGAAGGACAGTTCAAAGGACCGAAGGTGTCGTAGATGACGGCGTACAACGGCTACGTCACCGACGAGACAATCGAGGGGGCCGAGGACGGCCCGCTGGCGGACACGACCGTCGCAGTCAAGGACAACATCTCAACCGAAGGCGTCCGGACGACCTGTGGCTCGGCGATGCTTTCCGACTACGTCCCGCCCTACGACGCGACGGTCGTCCAGCGGCTGAAAGACGCCGGTGCGACCATCCCCGGCAAGACCAACATGGACGAGTTCGGGATGGGAACGACCACCGAAACGTCGGCGTTCGGCCCCGTCGAGAACCCCGTCGCCGAGGGCCGCGTCCCCGGCGGTTCCTCCGGTGGCTCGGCCGCCGTTGTCGCGGCCGGCGATGCTGACCTCGCGCTGGGGAGCGACACCGGCGGTTCCATCCGCTGTCCGGCCGCGTTCTGTGGCGTCGTCGGCATCAAACCGACCTACGGACTGGTCTCCCGGTACGGCCTCGTGGCCTACGCGAACAGCCTCGAACAGATAGGCCCCATCGCGCCGACCGTCGAGGACGCTGCAGAACTGCTGGACGTTATCGCCGGCCCGGACGAACACGATGCAACGACACAGGAAGCACCCGAGGCCGACGGTTCCTACGCGGCGGCTGCCGACGGTGACGTCGACGGACTCTCTATCGGTGTTCCGACAGAGCTGCTCGACGGGGCTGACCAAGAGGTTGTCGAGACGTTCTGGACGGCGTTGGACGACCTCGAAGCACAGGGCGCGAGCTACCACGAGGTTGACCTGCCCTCGGTCGAACACGCCGTCGAGGCCTACTACGTCATCGCCATGTCCGAGGCGTCCTCGAACCTCGCGCGGTTCGACGGCGTCCGCTACGGACAGTCGGGCGGCTACGACGGCAACTGGAACGATTCCTTCGCCAACGCCCGCGAGGAGGGCTTCGGCGAGGAGGTCAAGCGCCGGGTTCTCCTCGGAACGTACGCCCTTTCGGCGGGCTACCACGACAAGTACTACAAGAAGGCACAGGACGCCCGGGCGTGGGTCAAACAGGACTTCGACGAGGCGCTGGATGACGCCGACGTGTTGGCGTCACCAACGATGCCCGTCCCGCCGATGAAACGCGGCGAAAGCCTTGACGACCCGCTCACGATGTACCTGGCCGACGCCAACACGACCCCAGTGAACCTGGCGAACCTCCCGGCTATCTCCGTGCCGGCCGGCGAGACCGACGATGGGCTCCCCGTGGGCCTGCAACTGGTCGGACCGGCCTTCGGCGAACGCGAGATAATCCGCGCCGGCAGCGCGCTGGCGTAGGGACACGAGTGAGCGGAGCGAACGAGTGATTTTTCGCCCGCGTCGCGGTCGACGGGTTTGCGCCCCGTCACGCTTTTTGAACAGGCTGGTGAAATAAACACGAGAGTGCCCTCCACCCACAGTACACGCCGGCTACGGCTGGGTGCCCTCCTGCTCGGGCTGGTCGCCTTCGACGCCCTCGCCGTGGTCACGGCGTACGTCCTGGCACACGTCGCGTACGGCTTGCTCCCGGCGCTTGGCCTCCCGGTCGGCGCGTCAGTCTGGACCCGGGGGTTTCATCTGGTCCCGCTCGGACCCGTGGTGCTCGCCGGGACACCGCTCGTGTTGGCCCTCCAGTGCTGCTTTGGCTACCGGGTCACGCTACGGGAGGCCGCCGGCGGCCCGGACCTGCCCGAGGCACCCGAGCCAGAAACCACCAGAGAGCGCTTCACCGCGATCAAACGCAAGCGGACTGCGACACAGCTCCGCAAGCGGGTCGCACGGCTGGCCCAGACGGTGGATATGGCAACGCCCGAAGTGCGCGTCATCGACTCGGCGACGCCGAACAGCTACGCCGCGAGCCGACCCGGCGAGCGGACGCTGTTCGTGACGACGGCGCTCATCGACCAGCTTGCCGACGACGAGCTGGACGCCGTCCTCGCTCACGAACTCGCGCATCTGAAAAACGGCGACTCGTTCGTGATGACAGCGGCGGCGTTCCTGCCGATTGTGAGCGCACGCGCCACCCGGAGGCTTCGGACCACGCTCGAAACGTCGGTGTTCACTCACCGGTTCCTCGACGGAGAAATAAGCAGAAACGCCGTCGGCGCTGCCTATTTTCACCTCCCGCTGGTCGCGTTCGCGCTCGCCGCAGTACCGTTTACCGCGGCGCTGTATCTCGCCAGCACGGCCTGTTACCGGCTGTTGTCCAGAGTCCGGGAGTACGCGGCGGACGCAGGCGGCGTCGCCATCTGTGGCTCCCCGGCGGCGCTCGCCAGTGCTCTGGAGACGCTGACAGCGGACCAGCGCCCGGCCACGGACATCCGAACTGCTGAGACCGGTGTGCGGGAACTGTGTGTGGTGCCGTACGCGATTGCAGACGGGACGCCCGACCCGCCGGAGGGACGGGCCGAACGGCTCGCCCACCGCTGGCGGAGCGTCTCCGAACGGCTGCTGCCCGGGTCGCATCCGGACGTCGAACGCCGCATCGCTGCGCTGGCAGAGCGACAGTCCGCCCGTGACCAGCACGAGCGCCGGTGACGAATGGGTACAGTTTACTCGCCGGCGGCCCGAAAGAGCGTATGAGCGACGACGCCGAAGGGCGACTCAGCTGGCTCCACTGGCCGACAGTCCTGAAGGGGCTGGCACTGGGAATCGGGGCTGGCCTGATACTGGCCGTCTCACTGGGGGATTTCTACCTCGGGATACTGCTCGGGACACTCAACGGGCTCGCGTTCGGTATCGGTTGGTCACACTCGCGGGCCTGAGCTGCGGAGTCCGGCGCTGTTCGGATGACGGTTACAGCACGCTAGCGTACACGTCGGCCAGTTTGTCGATGGCGTGCTCGACGCTGATTACGTCCCGCCGGGCAAGACAGCGCTCTCGAAGCTGTATCTGGTCATCGAGGACGCGCTCGATAGCCCGGCGGAAACCGTCGATGTCGCCTTCGTCGTATGAGTAGCCGGTTTCACCGTCTTCGATGGTGTCGCTGAGTGCGCCGGCGTCGACGCCCGCGACGGGCGTCCCACAGCAGTTGGCCTCCAGCGCGACCAGCCCCTGCGTTTCGACGGGGCTGGGGAACGCGAACACGTCAAGTGTCGAGTACAGCTCGGGAAGCTCCGCCCGGTCCAGAAAGCCGAGAAACCGCACGTCGACATCGCTGTGTTCGGCCGTCGCTTCGAGGGTTTCACGGGCCGGGCCGTCGCCGCCGAGCACGACAGTCACGTCCAGCCCCTCGCAGGCGGTGATGATGTCAGCTAGACACTTCTCGTAGCCGTGGCGGCCGGTGTAGCCGACGATGGGGCCGTCGGGGAGGTCGTAGCGGTCCCGGAAGTCGGCCGTGTCGACCGGTTCGAACACGGTCGTGTCGACGCCGTTCGGGACGACGGACACCGTTGTATCGAGGCCAATAGACTCCCGGAGATGGGTCGCTGCGCGCTCGCTTGGCGCGATAACGGTGTCGGCACGGCCAAGGAACCAGCGTTCGTAGCTCTCGGCGCTGGAGCGGACCGCTGACTCGACAGCGCCGTTGAAGGAGACGTACTCGGCGTACTCGCTCGTGGGCGTGTGATACGACGCGACGAACGGGATGTCAAGCTTCCCCGCGAGTCGCTGGCCAGCCATCCCGAGGCTGAACGGCGTGTGGGCGTGGACCAGTTCGGCGTCCCGGACGCCGTTCGGTATCTGTGGCATCCCGAGGCGAAAGCCCTCGTAGAACGGGAACGGGAGGCTCCGGACCGGGTACTCGTTGTCGGCGGGGTCGTGGTCGCTTTTCGGATAGACCACGCCCATGCGACCGCCGCGGTCGCGCCAGCGGTCCCGCCACGTCTGCACCGTGTAGGTCACCCCATTGACGGTCGGGAGATACGTGTCGGTAAACGTCGCGACGTGCGGCAGTGCCATCGCCGCGGCGTAGCAGGACCAGGGCTTAAACCGTTGCCATTGGCAAGCCACTAATCAGGTGATTGTCACCTGCCACCAAGCGCCAGAGCGCTTTTCCGGGACCGTGGTGGAGTGTGGGTAATGGACCGGGACGGCTGGCTGTACGCTTGGGCGCTCGCATCGGTGGCACTGGGCGCGGGTTCGCTGCTCGTGCCGCTGTATTTTGTCGCCATCGGCGGCGAGACGTTCATGCTGGGCGTCCTCGCCGGGGTGGCCGCCGCGGCGGGCGCGCCCGGCGCGCTCGTCTTCGGGCGCGTCGCCGACAAAACGGGGAAGCGCCGTTCGCTCGTCCTGGTCGCGCTGGGACTGGCGGTCATCGCCCTGGTGCTCGTCTCGCTGACGGAGCGGCCGTGGCTAGTCATCGTCGGCAACGGCTTGCTGTGGTTCGCGGCGGGCGCGGTCGCGCCGGTGCTGACCCTGCTCGTCACCGTCGGAACCGTCGAGCGGGACTGGCCCGCGCGGTTCGCCGTCCTGAACCGCTACCAGGGCTGGGGGTGGGCCGGCGGCCTCGTCATCGGCCTCGTGTGGACGACGCTGCTCTCGGGACCGCTCGGTGAGGTTCCCGCCCAGCAGTCGCTGCTGTGGCTGTGTGCGGCCGCCGTTTCTCTGTCGATGGCGCTCGCGGCGAAGTGGCTACCGGCCGACCCCGACGAACTCGCCAGCCCACGAGCCAGCCGGCTCTCGCGGGCCATCGCCCGGTCGCGCCGGCTCCCGGTCAGGAGCGCGACGTTCCCGGTCGGCCCGGGCCGGCTGTACTGGCTCACGCGGTCGATACATCCACGGGACGTCGTGGCCCGGTTCACTCCGGCGCTGACGGTCTACTTCGGAGGCGTCGTCGCCTTCTTCGTCGGGTTCGGCGTGTTCTGGGGACCGTTGCCGCTGTATCTCTCGCGGACGCTCGGCTACAACTCCGGTCTGGTCTTTGCGCTGTATCTCGTCTCCAGCGTCGGGTCGGCGCTGTGGTACGACCGCGCCGGCAAACTCGCCGAGCGGTACGACCCGAGCGGGCTTCAGGTCGGCAGCCTGCTCGCCCGCGCGGCGCTTCACCCGGCCGTCGCCGTCGTGGGACTGCTCTTCTCGGCGGCGCTCGTCGGCACAGCGGTCACCGGCGTCGTGTTCGCCCTCATCGGCGTCGCCTGGGCTGTCATCGCCGTCACCGCGGCCAGCGTCGTCACCCAACTCGCGCCGGCGGCGATTCGCGGCGAGGCGCTCGGCATCTACACCGCCGTCTCTGGGCTGGCGAGCGGCGTCGGGTCGATACTCGGCGGCTGGCTTGGCGGCTACGGCTTTCTGCTCGCGTTCTCAGTCGCCGGTGCGCTGGTGTTTGTCGGCGCAACACTGGTCGCAGTCGTCTGGCGTCGCTCACCGTCGGTAGCTGTCGCAACGGACCCCCGCTCAGCATAACAATCCGCTGGGGCGGCGATCAGACCAGTTTTTCGTACGTCTCGATCAGCCGACGACCGACCCGGTCTAAGCTGTGTTCTCTGGCCGTCTCTTTAGCGTTCTCTCCGAGTCGGTCCCGCAGGTCCGGGTTCTCGGCGAGACGCTCCAGTGCCTCGCGGAACTCCGTTTTGTCAGAACAGATGAGACAGTCGTGGCCGTCCTCGTAGTACTCTCGGAACACCGGAATATCGGAAAGGACGACCGCCTTCCCGCAGGCCATCGCCTCCAGCACGGCGATACCCTGATTCTCTGCCTTCGTCGGGAACAGGTACACGTCGCCGGCCCCGAACGCGCCGCGGATGTCCTCGACCCAGCCGGTGAACGTGACGTTCTCTGGCGGGTCGTTCACCCACTGCGAGACGGTCTTCGAGGCCTGTGGCCCGGCGTCGTATGGGCCGAACCACGCGAAATCGTGCTCCGTTGCCTGTGCGAGTTCACAGAACGTCGTCAGCCCCTTGCGCTCGAAGACGTTGCCGACGGCGAAGACGACCATCCCGTCGAGGTCGTAGCGCCCGCGGTAGTCCTCGCGCAGATCCTCGTAGCCTGCCAGCGCGTCGATGTCGACGCCGTTTGTCATCGGCCGTATCGGCGCATCGACCGGGTACGACTCGAGGATGTCCTTCGTGTACTCGGAGGGACAGAGCACGAGGTCGGCCTGCGAGTAGAACCACCGGAGGTACCGACCCAGTGCCGGCGCGACCAGGTTCGACCCGCGGAAGCTATCCCGGAAATCCTCGCGGGTGACGTGGGCGTGCAGGACGAGCGGGATGTCTGCCTGCGCCGCGTGTTGTGCCACAGCGACGGACCCCGGTCCGATCATGTTGCAGTGAGCGATGTCAAACGCTCGGAACACCGGATCGTTGAAGGCGATATTGCCACCCAGTGCCCACGCCGGATGGCCCTCCTGCCAGGGCGTCGTCTCCACCTCGATGTCGGTTTCGGACAGCGCCGCCCGCTGGTGGTCCACGGCAGTTCCGATGCCCGACCGGTCGAGGCGGTCGGCCAGTTCGAGATAGTTCAGGACGCGCACGTCTCGGGCAACTCCACCGGGGCCGAAAATCCTATCGACTTTCCCTGTGAGGGGCTGTAATAGATCGCAGTTGCCAGCTCGTTCGGAAGGCATTTTCTTGCCGCCGACCCAGTACCGCCAATGACGGACGAGGCGACCATCGCCCGCGAGCGGATCGAGCGCCTCCAGTCGCTCGCTCGCGAGGCCGTCCAGGCTGGCAACGAAGACCGTGCTCGGTCGTACGTCCGGCGCGCGCGACGCGTCGCGGAGCGTCACCGTCTGCGGCTGCCGCGGTCGTTCGAGCGGTCGACATGTGACGCCTGCGACACGTATCTCTTGCACGGCCACAACGCCCGCTCGCGAACCCAGTCCGGCCACGTCGTCATCACCTGCGACTGTGGGTCACAGTCCCGCTACCCGTACGACTGAGGATTCTCTACGACTATTGGTTTTAAGGGGCTGTCCGCGCTAAACCGTGTACATGAGTGACTCTTCTCGACAGTCTCGGATACACGACCTCGACGCGACACTCCGCGTCGGCAAACACGGCATCGAATCAGTAGCGGACGAACTCGACGACCAGCTGGAGAACACCGACCTGGTGAAAGTCAAGTTCCTCCGCTCGTCCCGCGGGGGCACGACGACCGAGGAACTCGCCGACGACCTTGCTGAGCTGGTCAACGCCACCGTGATTCAGGTTCGGGGACACACTGCTGTGTTTGAGAAATGATGCAGGTCCAGCCACTCGCCGACCTACTCAACGGGCTCGGTGTGCCAGCGGCCGGCTCTATCGCTTCGGCAGTGGTCTTCGTCGTTGTCTTCGCCCTCGTCTACGTTCTGGGGAAGGCAATCGTCCTGCCTATCGTCGACCGCTCGCTCAAGTCCCGCGACCTCGATACGCACGCTCGGCGGCCGCTGAAGAAGGTCGTCAGCATCGGTATCGTGTTCGTCGCCATCTCCGTCGCCTTCGGGATGGCCGAGTACGGGAACTTCCTGCAGTCGCTGGCGACCATCGCCGCGGCAGCGACGCTGGCCATCGGCTTCGCGATGCAGGATGTCATCAAGAACTTCGTTGCCGGCGTGTTCATCTACACCGACAAGCCGTTCCGCATCGGTGACTGGATCGAGTGGGACGGTAACTCAGGCGTCGTTGAGGACATTAGCCTCCGTGTGACTCGCGTCCGGACCTTCGACAACGAACTGCTTACCGTGCCGAACTCGAACCTGACCGACGGCGTCATCAAAAACCCCGTCGCAAAGGACCAGCTCCGATTGAAGTTCGTGTTCGGCATCGACTACGACGACGACATCGACGAAGCGACTGAAATCATTCTCGACGAGGCCAGGGCACACCCGGGGATTATGGACGACCCCGAGCCCTCCGTTCGCCTCGTTGAACTCGGTGATTCCTCTGTCGGACTCCAGTCCCGTATCTGGATCGAAAACCCCAGTCGGTCCGACTTCGTCAAGACCCGCGCCGAGTACGTCAAGTCAGTCAAGCAGCGGTTCGATGCCGAGGACATCAATATGCCGTATCCGAACCGGACCATCGGCGGCGGGCTGGAGATGACCGGACTCGACAGCGTCGTGGAACCGGCCGACGACTGAGGGCAGGGCGGCGGCTTTTTTGTGGGCGACCGCGGCACGTGACTGCTGTCCCAGCAGCTGGTGGTCGGCTCGATACTGTAATTTTCGCCTGCGTGAACGGGCTGACCAGAGGCAACGCTCTCGGCTGTGCGGGTGGGGCACAGGTAGTGATGTGAGGGAAACGCTCATATTGTGTGTGAGAGACATACGTGCTATGAACGAATCGGACAGGCAATGGGATGACGTCTGATGGCGCGTTCCAGTTTCCGACCCGATGCGACCGACGCGCTGTGTACCTGGCAGCGTGACCGACTCGACGAGCACGAGAGTCGGTTCGACGCGGCGACGCAAATCACGTCCCGGCTCGGTGCACACTGGCGAGACAGCCACGCGGAGTTCGGGTTCTGGACGCCGGAACTCGTCGGTGCGGTGCCGGCTGAATCTGTGGAACTCGAACTGTTGACGGCGACAGAGCCGGTCGACCTGGCCGCCGCTGAGCAGACCGTCGCCTTCGACAGACAGCTCGTGGAGACGCGCCGGGAAGGGGAGTTTACGTGGGCGGCGGTTGACGGACCACGGCCGGGGACTCGCGACCAGCTCGGGACGCTCTACCGCCTCAGCTACGAGCAGGACGGCAGCCGGGAGACCATCACGGATCCGTTTGCGGACTCACTGCCCTTCGGTGCCTACGGCCCGCCGGAGCTGTACGACATGGACCGCCTCGATGAGCGCCGAGACGACCGTGCGTACTTCCAAGCGCTCGCAGAGGACGGTGCCGCCCCGCACGCCCACGAGGACGACGGATTGCCCCGATTCGAGCCTGCGACGAGCATGCTCGAAGTCCACCCGGGGACCGCAACCGAGTCGGGCACGCTCGCTGGCCTCACCGATGTCTTCGACCGAATCGGTCAGAAACAGCGCGACGGCGAGGCGCTGACGCCGGCCCAACGCAACTTCACCGGGTACGACGCCGTCCAGCTAATGCCGCTCGCCCCCATCACACAGAACGAAGACGAACTGGGCTACTGGCTCCCCGAGGCCGAGAGCGAGGGGCAGCTCACGGCGACAGTCAGGCGCCCCGACATGATAAACTGGGGGTACGATATCGTCATCTCCGGGTTCGGAACGGTCAACCCGGCCATCTTAGAGAGCCGTCGGCCGGACGAACTCGTCGACCTCATCGCGACCTTGCACACGATGCCGGACCCGGTCAAGGTCGTCTTCGACATCGCGCTGGGCCACGCCGACAACGGCGCGCTCCCACTGCTCAACGACGAGTGGTTCGCCGGACCGGGGATGTACGGGCAGGAGCTTGATTACACCCAGCCGGTCGTCCGTGCGGGCCTGCTCGAACTCCAGCGGCGCAAGATGGACTTCGGGGCGGACGGGATCCGCGTCGACGGCGCACAGGACTTCACAAACTGGGACCCCGAGGCCGAGGAGGAGTACCACGACGACGAGTACCTCGCCGAGATGGACCGGGTGACACAGGAGGTGGCCGGTGTCGAGTACCGTCCGTGGATGATCTACGAGGACGGCCGCCCGTGGCCGCGCTCGGACTGGGAACTCGCGTCGACGTACCGGACGCTCATCGAGGAACACCCCCACGCCTACCAGTGGGGGCCGGTCACGTTCGCCCACAATACGCCGGCATTGCAGACGTTCTGGGCGACGAAGTGGTGGCGCGTCCGCGAGGTCGCGGACATGGGCGAGAACTGGATCTCCGGGGTCGCGAACCACGACACGATCCGCCGCGGGACACAGCTCGAACCGGACCCGCCGTTCAGCCAGCCACAAATAAACCGATATCTCGGCGACAGCCGGCAGGAGCAACTCGAACGGGCCTACAACAATCCCGCCACGACGATCCTGTTTCACGGCTTCATGCCCGGCTGTCCGATGGATTTCACGCACGCCAACATGCGAGCCCCGTGGGGCTTCGTCCGCGACACGGACGCCGTCTGGAACCTGAAAGTCCTCGCCGAGGAGAAGAATTTCCCCGAATGGCAGATACGGGACCGCGACTTCGAAGACGACCGGTTTTTCACCCGTCTCAAGGAGTGGGGATTCGAAAGCCGCGCGGAACTGAGCGCGTTCCTGACGTGTCTCAGCGACACGGTCAGCATGACCGACTACGACAAGGCGGAAATGGCAGCGCTACTTTCTGTGGTCGGGACACCCGTCGGCGACGACCTCTCCGTCGAGGACCTGGAACAACTGGGTCTCGACTGGATGCGGGACATCGCTCACTTCGCCACGCTCTCACACTGGACCGACACACAGGACGACGACCGAACCGCGTTCGACCTCGAAGTCAGACGGTTCCGCCACGAGCACGACTGGGTGACGACAGACCTTACGGGCGAAGATGTACTCGACTACGTCTATCCGACTGACGGGACAGTACTGTACTACGGCTACCGCACCGATTCGGAGACCGGCGAAGAACTCCTGTTCGTGGGGACCATGGAAGGCGTTGCCGAAACCGTCACTCCCAGTCATCTCGTCGATGTCGACGAAAACGGGTGGGATGTCGCGCTCGCCTCCCCAGGGCTGGCAGTCAAGGACCCGGGCGAACCGGTAACGCTCGCTGACAGCCAGGCCGTGCTCTTCAGTCGATCTACTGCGAACGGGCCGTTGTGACACTATCTCATAGGACGGCGTGTTCACTGCGACGTAGAGCGATAGTGTGGCGGCCCTGCTACATTGGCCATCTTTCGAGGCAGGAAGAGCTGTCTTATCGACTGCTTTGGCTAGCACCAGGTGTCTGACCGAGTTCCGTTCGGATGCGTGCGACGTACTCAACGAACCGGTGGGACGTTCGCTCTCGGGGACGGTCTATGTCGACGGTGACTGTCGACTGGACAGTGCCGGGGTCGTCGTCCAATACAACGACCCTGTCAGCTAGTTTCACGGCCTCGTCGATATCGTGAGTGACGAAGACGACCGTCTGGCGGGTTTCGGCCCAGATATCGAGCAGTTCGTCGTGGAGTCGGTCGCGTGTTCTGGCATCTACGCTGCCGAAAGGCTCGTCCAGCAACAGTATCTCCGGATCGACAGCGAGCGCACGGGCGATGCCGACGCGCTGTTTCATCCCACCCGAGAGCTCCTTGGGATACGCATCCTCAAACCCTGACAGACCGACGAGGTCGACCAGTTCCCGTATCCGCCCTTCACAATCGGGACAGTCACACGCGGGCCGGTCGAGACCAAAACGGATATTCCCCCGGACCGTCAGCCACGGGAATAGCGCGTACTCTTGAAAAACCATCCCGCGGTCAAGCCCCGGCTCCGTGACCCGGTCGTCGTCGACCAGAATCGAGCCGCTGTCGGTGTCCTCGAGGCCTGCTATCGTTCGCAACAACGTCGTCTTGCCACAGCCCGACGGACCGACGATACAGCAGAACTCGCCTTCCCGAACGGAGAGTGAGACACCCGAGAGTGCCTGTACGGAGTCGTAGGCCTTACTGACACCGTCGACGACGATTTTCCGACCCGCTTTGGCCGGGTCCGACGACCGTTCACTCAGCGCCATGCGAGAGCCCTCCGTTCGAATAGCCGGAAGCCAACGTCCATCGTAAGGAAGGCGAGACTGATGAGGAACATGTACGCGACGCTGGTCTCCATCGCGAGGTTGTTCGCGGCGTTGATGATCTCGTAGCCGACACCGGGCGCACCGAACAGTTCGGCTCCGACGACAATCATCCAGCAGCGTCCGATGCTGGTACGGAAGCCCGTCAGCAGCTGCGGGGCGGCACTCGGGAGCGCGACCAGCTTCAGCATCGACAGGTCCCGTTTGACTCCCAGCGTCGATGCGGCGTCGGTGAGTTCGCTCGAAACGCCCTCGACGCCGCCGTAGGCGGCATAGAAGTTAATCCAGAACGCGCCGACGAAGACGATGAAGGCCGCTCCCGTGTGATGGATACCGAACCAGACGATGGCGAAGACGACCCACGCCAGCGGCGGAATCGGCCGCAGCACCCGGACGAGTGGCCGAAGCCAATCGTCCAGCACGTCGTGCCAGCCCATCGCCAGTCCGAGGCTACTGCCACAGGCGGCACCCAGCAGTAGGCCCGGGATGTAATGAAACAGGGTCTGTGTGAGATGTGCAAGTCCCGTCGGCAAGACAAGTTCCAGTCCGACGAGCGGGGCGACGATTCGTGTCGAGGTTGCGAACAGCTGGACGAAGGCGCGTGCGGCGTCGACGGGTCCCGGAACCAGATACGACGGCTGCGTCGTCAGCGCTCCGACCCACCAGATAAGCAGGAAACTCGCCAGGCCCCCGAGGCCACGGAGATATCGCCGTGCTTCTCTCCCGACGCCTCCGTCCAGCAGCGTCTCGGGACCGGTGTCGGTGGGCGCGCTCATGACTCGATGGCGTCGTAGGGGCCGAAGGCGAACAGTTCCTCACTCGGAACCGGTTCGTCGATGTTTCCGACGCTCGCAACGAACTCGCCCATCGTCGCGGTCTGCTCGGTGACAGCATGCGGGTCCGAGATGAAATCGGACGCCTGTGACTCGAAGGCCGCCTGAGCGAGTTCCTCGCTTACACCCGAGCCGATGACCGACGCGGCGTGGCCCGCGGCCACGTCCGGTGCGCTCGCTGTGAACGCGGTCGCTACGGTGTGCTGTTCGACCAGTGACCGTGCGATATCGCTCGCGTCGATGACCTGCTGAGTCGCGTAGAGAACCGTCACTGGATGGTTCTCCAAGACAGTCCCCGACCATTCGAGTTCGCCGTAGCCGTCTTCACGGCCGATTATCGTCGCGAACGGCTCCTGAATGACGGTCGCATCGATATCGCCCGACTGAATTGTCTGGACCGCTTTCGCCGGTGGAACCTTCGACTTGTCGATGACGGTGTCAATTTCCCCGGCGTCGAGAGCCTCTTGAATCCAGTACCGGAGCACAATGTCGGGAACGCTCCCATCCGGTGGGACACCGAACCGGATTTTTCGTCCGTTCTCACGCTCGAAGCGGTCGAAAACAGCGTCGGCCTCTTGCTCGTACAGGTCGACGAGCTTGCTTGTCCCCATAATCTTGAACCCGTTTCGTGAATTCGCAGCGAGAACACCTGCGTGCGTGCCTCTGTCGGCGAGTACCATCGCCGGAGTGACGCCAAAGAACGCGACATCGACGTCCCCACTGGCAAACGCTGTGACGACACTGGGGCCCGAGCTAAAACGCTCGACAGTGACCTCTGCCGGGACAGCGTCGTAGTAGCCCTCCCGTTCCATTACGTAGTGTTGCATGTTGGGGTAGATCGGGACGTACCCTACAGTCACGGAATCAAGCGAGGCCGCACCCTGGCCGAGACAGCCGGTTACCGTCGTCGCGGCTGCACTAGCGCCAGCCGTCTGCAGTAGTCGTCGCCGCGTGATAGATACCATCTGTGTTATTAAATATACAGCCATTTATAATAATTCCTGTGATAATAAACTCTTGTGTTAGCAATAGTGTATCAGCACAGGCGCTCCTTCCGTGTTCTCTCAAGCCAGATAGTAGTGGGGCAGTGAACACAGTCACTTTACCACTGTTACGGGACGCTCCCGTCGGTGTTTGACGGCGAAGCTATCGTGGTCGCTGTACTGGCAGCTACGGTAGGTCACTGCAGCGCAACCCGACGACCAGGTCCGCTCTCTGGACTCTTTCAGACGCTCGCCACTTGCCCTTAC
Organism: Haloarcula sp. Atlit-7R; assembly: GCF_003666065.1. Taxonomy (NCBI): domain Archaea; kingdom Methanobacteriati; phylum Methanobacteriota; class Halobacteria; order Halobacteriales; family Haloarculaceae; genus Haloarcula; species Haloarcula sp. Atlit-7R. The sequence goes on from NZ_QXIK01000010.1 coordinate 120,480, forward strand.
AGTATCGGGTGTTTCGACCGGTACATCGACCTGATAGTGGTCGGCATCGAACGGTAGCGCTTCAGGTCCCGAGCGATTGGACGCGTGCAGACGGCTACGTGCGCCGTGGACTTGATTACCGTCACGCCGGCTCCGCCCTGCTGCAAATTCCACAGGCAACACTCTTCAGTCCGTACTGTCTGCTCGCAGCAAAATGCCACGGGCGCTGAGGGCGCTCGCTCGTCTGTCGAACGAATTCCCTTGTTGGGCGTGAGGCGTCCGAATTCGGAGGTTTGAATACATTCTATCTGTCAGACTCCACACCATATTTTCTACTCGTGCTGAATACAGTGCGCGTATACAGTAGAGGACGGATTCTGGTTATGAATGAACGATAATTCGTCCATTGGCATTTTGCTGAATGAACTGAAAGAAATGATAGATGGTTGGAAACGCTGCGTCCTCTGGTAGCGGATTAATCGTTGGACAAATATTACTCTCTCTGATGAGCCTATTTCTTCTTGTGTTTACATCTCTTTTGAGTTATTTTTCATATTCAGCACAAGCGAGAACCGGGATAAGAGAGTCCCTTGAACAACTGGATGATGTCGAAATCAACAATTCATATAAAATAAAGCCGATATTGCATCGGTTTAATTTCGGTCCGAGAAAGCCCAAATCTACTATTCTAGTAAAACTATACAAGACACAATATAATGAGGCAACTGCCAGTATTCCCGGAGTGGGATCAGACCATCTTAATGAGAAAGATATCGAAGAGATAGCTTCTAAGCTTAAAACAGAAGGTGAGTTTAGGGAACTTCTCAAGAACAGCTATGTAAATGATGACGGGGTATTTTTTGAATTAAGTACGCGAAATGCTGTTGAGATTAGACGATTTGCTAATAATGCGATGACACAAATCCGGGATGTTTGGTTACATTGATTCTTTGAGGACTACACCCTCTACTTTTGCACGGGACTTCTATGGGTTCTGTTGAACTGTCCTACGCCACCCTTCCGGCTAACCAACACTGGACCACTTCTACCACCGAGTGTTGGTTAGCAGACCCCCAACCCCGGAAGTCCGAGCAGGAATGAGAGATCAGTCATCGCGACGGCTTCTATGACGAACTCCTAGTTCTACGGCGTGTGTAGAGAGGTATTATGACAGTAGCAGAACGATTCATTGCCGTGACCGCCCGATTCGACGAGCCACCTGTCGACGAGACAGCCGACAC